>NZ_JBMULZ010000003.1:0-319163 GCF_049534875.1 Uniformispora flossi | reverse complement strand
TAAATTTTTTAATACCCCACGGGGCCCGGCCCCGCCCGCTCGCCCTGGGGGGGGGTTCCCTCCCGGGGGGCCGGGGGGGGGGCCCCCCCCCGGGGCGGGCACCCACCGGTGTTGTCCTGCGGAGCCGGTCAGGGCTGGTCAGGGCTGGTCAGGGCTGGTCGGAGCTGGTCAGGGATGGTGGGAGCCCGTCGGAGCCCGGACCGTGCACCGGTTCCTACTGGGCGTCGTCCTTCTTCTCTTCCAGGCGCGGGAAGAGGATCTCGCCCTTGGTGATCGTCGCGCCCGCGGGGAGCTGGCCCCACGCGCCCGCGTTCTGCACGTGCTGGTCGGCGAGCGCACCCAGGTGCGCTTCGGCGCCCAGCGACTCCCACAGCTTCTGCGCGGTGGCCGGCATGACCGGGTTGAGCAGCACGGCGAGCGCGCGCAGCGTCTCGGCGGCGGTGTAGAGGATCGTGGCGAGGCGGGCCTGGCCGGCCTCGGACGTGTCCTTGGCGACCTTCCACGGCTCCTGCTCGGTGAGGTAGCCGTTGACCAGCTTCACGAAGCCGAAGATGTCGTCGAGGCCGCCCTGGAAGTCGAGCTGCTCGACCTTGGCGTCCGCCGACTTGACCGCGCCGGCCAGCGCCTCGTGCAGCACCGTCTCGGCCTCGCCGTCCGCGGTGGCCGCGGGCAGCTCGCCGCCGAAGTACTTGCCGACCATCGCGGCCACCCGCGACGCCAGGTTGCCGAAGTCGTTGGCCAGTTCGGACGTGTAGCGGGCGGTGAAGTCCTCCCAGGAGAACGACCCGTCCTGCCCGAACGGGATCGCGCGCATGAAGTAGTACCGGTACGCGTCGACGCCGAAGTGGTCGGTGAGCTGCTGCGGCGCGATGCCCGTCAGCTTCGACTTGCTCATCTTCTCGCCGCCGACCAGCAGCCAGCCGTGCGCGAACACCTTGCCGGGCATCGGCAGCCCGGCGGCCATCAGCATGGCCGGCCAGATGACCGCGTGGAACCGCAGGATGTCCTTGCCGACCAGGTGCACGTCGGCCGGGAAGGTCGCGTCGAACTTGGCCTGGTCCGCGCCGTAGCCGACCGCGGTGGCGTAGTTGAGCAGCGCGTCGACCCAGACGTACAGCACGTGCGACTCGTCCCACGGGAGCTTGATGCCCCAGTCGAACGTGGACCGCGAGATCGACAGGTCCTGCAGGCCCTGCTGGACGAACTTCAGCACCTCGTTGCGCGCCGACGCGGGCTGCACGAAGTCCGGGTTCGCCTCGTAGAAGGCGAGCAGCCGGTCGGTGTAGGCCGACATCCGGAAGAAGTAGTTGTCCTCGTGCACCAGCTCGAGCGGGCGGCTGTGGATGATGCAGAGCTTCTGGCCCTCGTACTCGCCGGTGCCGTCCACCATCTCGCCGGGGAGCTTGAACTCCTCGCAGCCGACGCAGTAGAGGCCCTCGTACGAGCCCTGGTAGATCTCGCCCTTGTCGTACAGGTCCTGGACGAACTCCTGCACGCGCTCGGTGTGGCGCGGCTCGGTGGTGCGGATGAAGTCGTCGTTGGCGATCTCCAGGTGCCGCCACAGCGGCTTCCACGCGGACTCCACGAGGCGGTCGCACCACTCCTGCGGCGACATGTCGTTCGCCTGGGCGGTGCGCATGACCTTCTGGCCGTGCTCGTCCGTGCCGGTCAGGAACCACACCTTCTCGCCGCGCTGGCGGTGCCAACGCGTGAGCACGTCACCGGCGACGGTCGTGTAGGCGTGGCCGAGGTGCGGGGCGTCGTTCACGTAGTAGATCGGGGTGGAGACGTAGTACGCCTTGCCCCCGTCGTGTCCGCCCGGGTTCGTGGAGTGATCGATGGATCCAGTGGCCGCCATGCCGGAAATCCTACGGCCCGCGGAGACCGGGTCGCCCCCGAGTATCAGGGGGCGGCCCGGCCGGGGAATGTGAGGCGCGAGGGACGACGCGCGAGGACGGACGGTGCCGAGGGCGGTGCTGCGGTCAGCGGCGCGGCAGCCTCAGGTGCCAGTGGCGCACCGAGGGGCCGGAGGTGGGAGCGGACGCGCCGGTCGGCGGCGTGGCGGACGCCACGCGGCCGGCCCGCAGGATGCGGAGGCGGTTGCCCTCGCACTGCTCGCAGCGCGGCCGGGTGAACGGCGACGGGACCCGCCCGCCGTCGTGGTAGTAGTGGCAGACCTGGTTTCCGTGCAGGTCCGTGACGTGGTGGATCTCGTACGCGCGCTCCCAGCCGTGACCGCAGCTCAGACAGACGAACGAGTACGCCTCGTGCACGATGGTCGAGGTGTTCATGGCGACCTCCTCGCGCGGGCCCGTCCGCCGAACGGTTCGGCGGCTCCCCAGGGGCCCCGGCTTCGCTTCCATGGGATGCCCGTGGAGTCGCCTGCCGTATCGGCGCTTACATCCCTTTGGTCTGCTCTAGTCCGGAGAATGAACAAGTTGGGGTGGACATGGGCCGAACACTCCCATTGTGCTACCGGGGCGTTGCCGGTGCTTGACGCTCGGGACCGCGCCGGAACCCGTTCGGCTCAGCGGCTCTTCTTGGCCGCGACCACCGCGTCGAACACGTCCCGTTTCGGCACGCCGAGTTCCGCGGCGACCGCGGCGATGGCCTCTTTGCGCGGCTGGCCTGCCGACTCGCGGGCGGCGACGAGGTCGGCGAGGGCTTCGGGGCCGACCGCCGACGGATCGGCGGGCGGGGCGCCCGCGACCACCACGGTGATCTCGCCGCGCACGCCGTCCTGGGCCCAGGCGGCGAGTTCGGCGAGGGGGCCGCGGCGGATTTCCTCGTAGGTCTTGGTCAGCTCCCGGCACACCGCGGCACGCCGGTCGGCGCCGAACGCGTCGGCCATCGCCGCGAGCGCGTCGGCGATGCGGTGCGGGGACTCGAAGAACACCAGGGTGCGCGGCTCCGCGGCCAGATCGCGCAGCCGCCCGGCGCGCTCGCCGGCTTTGCGCGGCAGGAACCCCTCGAAGCAGAAGCGGTCGACCGGGAGGCCGGACAGCGCGAGCGCGGTCAGCACCGCGGACGGGCCGGGCACCGCGGTCACCCGCACGCCTTCCGCGACCGCGGCCTCGACCAGGCGGTATCCGGGGTCGGACACCGACGGCATACCCGCGTCCGTGACCAGCAGCACACGGGAGCCGTCCAGCAGCGCGCGCACGAGTTCGCCGGTGCGGGCCGCTTCGTTGCCTTCGAAGTAGGAGACGACGCGGCCGGGCACCTCGGCGCCGAGCGCCTGCGCGAGACGGCGCAGCCGCCGGGTGTCCTCGGCCGCGACGACGTCCGCGGCGGCCAGCTCCGCGGCCAGCCGGGGCGGTGCGTCGTCGACGTCTCCGATGGGCGTTCCGGCCAGGACGAGGACCCCGCTGCGTTCTTGTTCCACGGCCCCATCTTCTCGTGCCCGGGCGGGTGCCCGCGGACGGTTCCCCTCGGGCTCGTAGGCCGTCCTGACCGCCGCACGCCGCCGCGGTCAATACGATGACCGCGTGACGAGCGACGTGGCCACCGAGAACCCCACCCGCCGGCGACCCCCCGACGACGGCGGAGGCACCGCGGTGTCCGAGGCCGACGCGGGCGCCTGGTCGCGCACGCTCGCCCGGTTCGGTTTCCGGCCGCGGCCGCGCGTGTCGCTGCGCGAACGCCTGGTCCCCGGGTTCACCGATTCCTCGCCCTACACCGGCGGCGGCTGGCTTCCCTGCCTGCTCGTGACGCTGATGGCGGGCTTCCTGCGCTTCTGGAAGCTCGGGCAGCCGGATGCGGTGATATTCGACGAGACGTACTACGCCAAAGACGGCTGGTCGCTCGTCAAGCTCGGCTACGAAGGCACCTGGGCCGACCCGGACAAGGCCAATCCGGCGTTCGTGCACGGCGACTACGGGTCGTTCCTGAGCGACCAGGGGTCGTATATCGTCCACCCGCCGGTCGGAAAGTGGATCATCGGGTTCGGCGAGTGGGTGTTCGGCATCAGCCCGTTCGGCTGGCGCTTCATGGTCGCGCTGCTCGGCACGCTGTCGGTGCTGATGCTGTGCCGCATCGGCCGCCGGCTGTTCCGCTCCACGCTGCTCGGCTGCATCGCGGGCCTGCTCATGTCGCTCGACGGCCTGCACTTCGTGATGAGCCGCACCGCGCTGCTCGACCTGGTGCTGATGTTCTTCGTGCTCGCCGCGTTCGGGGCGCTGCTCATCGACCGCGACGACGCGCGCGCCACGGTCGCCCGGCGGATGCGCGACGGCATCGACCCGCACCGCGCGCTCACGATGGGCCTGGGTCTGCGCCCGTGGCGCATCGTCGCGGGCATCTGCCTGGGCCTCGCGTGCGGCACCAAGTGGAGCGGCGTCCCGATCGTGTTCGGGTTCGTCCTCCTGGCGCTCTTCTGGGATGCCGGGGCGCGCCGGGCGGCGGGCGCCGCCGGGTGGCGCGTGTACGCGGCCGTGGTGCGCCGCGACCTGCCGTGGGCGTTCCTGTCCGTGGTCGTCGTCGCGCTCGTCGTCTACATCTGGTCGTGGTCGGGCTGGCTGATGACCGACGGCGGCTACTTCCGGGACTGGGCGCACGGCAGGGACGGCCTGTCGCCCGACCACTTCTCGCTGGGCCCGGTCAAGATCAGCGGCCTGCCGCAGTTCGACATGACGTGGATGCCGGAGTCGCTGCGCAGCCTGTGGCACTACCACTCCGAAATGTGGACGTTCCACAACCACCTGTCGGATCCGCACGTCTACCAGTCGAACGCGTGGAGCTGGCTGGTCCTCGGCCGGCCGGTGTCGTACTACTTCGAAAGCCCGAGCAACGGGCAGGCCGGCTGCCACGTCGACAAGTGCGCCCAGGAAGTCCTCGGGATCGGCACGCCGTTCCTGTGGTGGGCGGCCTGCTTCGCGGTGCTGTTCCTGCTCTACCGGTGGGCGGCGCGGCGCGACTGGCGCGCGGGCGCGATCCTGTGCGGCCTGGCGGTCGGCATCCTGCCGTGGCTGGCCAAGCAGGACCGCACGATCTTCCTGTTCTACGCGGTCGTGTTCGTGCCGTTCCTCGCCCTCGCGGTGGCGATGATGATCGGCGCGATCCTGGGTCCGCCGGGATCGAGCGACAAGCGGCGGGCGTGGGGTGCGGCGGCCGCGGTGGGCCTGATCGCGCTGATCGCCTGGAACTTCCTGTACTTCTATCCGATCTTCACCGGCACCACGATCCCGTACAGCGATTGGCAGGACCGGATGTGGTGGACGACATGGATCTGACGGACGGGCAGCCCCCCGCGACGGCGCGGGGGGCCGGCCGCGGGCAGGCCCGCGAGGAGGACATCCGCCGCCGCGCGATCGAGGCGACCCGCGCCCTGGCCGCGGAAGGCGGCTACGAGAGCGTGCAGATGCGCGACGTCGTGCGGATGTCCGGGCTGTCGTCGGCGACGATCTACCGGCACTTCTCGTCCAAGGACCACCTGCTCGCGGCGACCCACCTCGACTGGATCAAGTCGCTCGAGCGCAGCCGCGCCGCGGCCCGCCCCGGCGGTGCGGACGCGGCGGACCGGGTCGCCGCGATCATCGCGGACACCTGCCGCGCGATGTCCCGCAAGCCGCGGCTCACGGAGGCCCTCATCCACGCGCTCGGCTCGTCCGACCCGGGCGTGCGCGACTGCCACCGCGAGACGAACCGCATCATGCACGACATGTTCCGCGCCGCCGTCGCCGACGAGGTCGCGGACGTGGACGAGTTCATCCGCCTCATCGGCGTCGCCTGGGAAGGCGCGCTGTTCAGCTGGGCGTTCGGCCGGATGAGCATGGACGACGTGGAACTCGTGGTGCGCCGCAGCGCCCGCCTGCTGATCGCGGGCGCGGCCGCGGAGCAGGCCGCCGGCTGACGCGCACCCGGCCGCCCCCCGCCCGGCGCCTCGCCGCTTCGCTCAGAGGGGCAGCAGATCGGGCCGCTTCGGCTCCCTGCTGTCCCCGGACGACTGGCCGCGCAGCCGGCGCCCGATCCACGGCACGAGGTGCTCACGCGCCCACTGGACGTGTTCGCGCCGGGCGGCCGCCGCGCTGAGCTGCTCCGCCTCGGGCGGCCACGCCGCCTCGGGGTCCTCGTCGGTCGGCAGGCCGAGCGCCCGCGCCGCGTTGAGCGCGACCCGCTCGTGGCCGCATGCCGACAGGTGCAGGCGGTCCTCGCTCCACGCCCGGCGGTCCTGCACGGCCTGCATGGCCCACAGGTCGACGACCGTGCAGTCGTGGCGGGCGGCGATCACCCGAAGGTGCTCGTTGTACGTGGCGACCTTGCCGCGCACCAGCTTCAGCAGGCCCAGCTCGCGGGTGTCGAAGCCGGTGAAGACCATCACCCGGGCTCCGGCGCCGCGCAGCGCGACGACGGCTTGCTCGTACTCGGCGGCGAGCTTGTCGGGGTCTCCCCCGGGCCGCAGCACGTCGTTGCCGCCCGCGCAGAAGCTCACCAGGTCGGGAGCCGCGGCGACGGCCACCGGAAGCTGGTCGTCGAGGATCTGCTGGAGGAGCTTGCCGCGGACGGCGAGGTTCGCGTACCGGAGCCCGGGCCGGGCTTCCGCCAAGCGCACCGCGAACCGGTCGGCCCAGCCGATCAGGGTGCCGTCGGGGCCGGGGTCGCCGACGCCTTCGGTGAAGCTGTCGCCGATCGCGACATACGAGCGGACGGGGGAGCCGGTGGCGCCGGAGGACGAGCTTGCGGCAGGGGGCCCGTCGAGGTTCTTCTCATCGTCGGCCATGTCACGCGATGTTGGCACGCGGTGACCGGGCTACGCGACCGTAGTGACGGCTGCGTCACCCCAAGTGATGCACGGTTTCCCGGGAACGGCCCTGTGGCTTACCTCACATGGCGCTGTTCCGGCTTCCTCCCGACGGCGCGCAGCCGTCGGGAAAGGGAACGGGAAGGGGCAGGCGAAACGACGAAGGCCCGATCCTCACGGACCGGGCCTTCGTGTTGGTGGAGCTGAGGGGATTTGAACCCCTGGCCCCCTCGATGCGAACGAGGTGCGCTACCGGACTGCGCCACAGCCCCAACGAGAAAGAAGATTACCACCTTCCGGAGGTGCTCCGTGCACGGGTATTCCGTGGGGTGAACGCCCGCCTCCCGATGCGGTGTCGGGCGTCCTACTCGTTGCCCGCGCGCGGCCACTCGTGCGGTTCGTACGCGGGGATCGACGGGAGCGCTTCCTCGGCGTACTGGTCGAACAGCGGCGTGGGCGGCGCGTGGTGCTCCTCGGCGGCCTCCGGGGCCTCGGGGAGCGCCGGCTCGCCGCGCGGGACCACCGGGGCCGTCACGTAGGTCGGCAGCGGCACCGGGACGGGGTCCCAGGCGTCACGGTCGCGAGCGTCCGCGGTGTCGGTCTGGAGGGCCGCGATCCATTCGGCGTGGTCGCGGTCCTCGGCCTCGCGGCGGGACGTCTTGGGGCGTGCCTCAGGCGCCGGGCGGGCGGCGGGGCGCTCGGTGGGCGGACCCGCCTCCCCGGTAGGGCGGGGGCGGCGCGCGGTATCGCCTTCGGCCGCGGGGCGGCGGCGGGGTGCGGCGGGGGCGGAACGGCGCGGCTCGTCGGCTTCCGGCTTGCGGGCGGCCGGGCGCGGCGGGGCCGGGCGGGCCGCGGGCGGGCGCGCCGCGGGGGCGCGCATGCTCCGCAAGTTGGCTTCGTAGCGGCGGTGTTCCTGGACGCGCAGGTAGCCGATGTAGACGGTCAGCGCGGCGCCGGGCAGGGCGGGCAGCCACAGCCAGGCCATGCCGCCGAGACCGGCGAGGACCGCCCCGGCCGTGAAGGCGAGGAACAGCCCGACGACGACCCGGCGGCGGCGCGCCAGCAGGGCCGCGCGGCCGTCGGGGCGGCGCAGCGGTGCCGGGGCCTTGGGGGCGGCGATGCCAAGGACGAGCTTGCGCAGGCCGCGGCGCGGTGGGGGCACGGCCCCCGGACGCGGCGTCTTGGCCGCCGGGCGGCCGGACTTTGCCGGGGCGTTGTCGCGCGCCTTGCCTGCGGGCGGGCCGGCCGGGCGCCGGGCGCCGTCGGCGGATGCCGGTTCGGGCGTGCGGGCGGACTTGGCCGACTTGGCCGACTTGGCGATGCGGGATCCGGCGTCGCGGGATTCGGGGTCCCGGGAACGGTCGAAGGCCCCGTCGGCCGAGCCGGGACGGCCCGTCGGCTCGACGGGCGCGTGCACCTGGCGGCCGCGCGGGGCCTGCGCGGCCGGCGACTCGCGCCGCCGGGCCGCACTGCCGGGGGGGTGTTCGGCCGTCGCCCCGGGCGGCGCCTTCTCGGTGCCGGGCGGGGCCGCCGCGGGCTCGTCGCGGGCGCCGCGCCCGGTGCGGGAGGCCTCGGGAGGCGGGTGCTCGACGCGCGCGGGAACGTCGCTCGTCACGGTGTCGAGGTTGCTGTCGCCGTTGGCGATCATGCGGGCGTAGCGGCGTTCCAGAGCGCCGCGCCGGGACAGGATCCGGATCGCGGTGGTGAAGCGCTCCGTGTGCCGGCCTTCGTTCAGCTCGTCCTGCCGACGGAGCCACATGGGCACCAGGTAGGCAGCCCAAGCACCCACGATCGCTGCGTAGATCAGGCCGCTGCTGCTCACATCCGACACGCTAAGCCGGACGGCGTCCGGATCGTCGGAAGACGGACGGTGTGTCGCACGATCTTCTTTGATGTGTGTGTGACTACTGGGACAGATGTGGCTCCTGTGGTCATACGAATACGGCAGGCGAGGGTACGAAACGGCTGGTCAGACCCCGCTTCGGGGCGCGATTCGGGCCCGATTCCGGCCCACAGCGGACGCGAAGCGGGCTCGGCCTCAGGCTCCGGCGAGACCTCGGGACTGGCGGTAGGCGCGCCACCGCGCGAGCAGCCCTTCGGGAACTTCTTCCGCGTTCAGCGCGTACACCAAGTGGTCGCGCCAATCCCCGTCGATGTGGAGATAGCGCGGCCGGATGCCTTCCTCGCGGAAGCCGAGTTTGGCCACCACCCGGCGGCTGGGCGCGTTCTCCGGCCGGATGCACACTTCGAGCCGGTGCAGGCCGACGCGGAAGAAGCAGTGGTCGGCCGCGAGTGCGACGGCGGCAGGCATGACGCCGCGTCCCGCGACGCGTTCGTCGACCCAGTAGCCGATGTGCGCGGAGCTCATCGAGCCCCACGTGATGCCCGCGACGGTGACCTGGCCGACGAGGCGCCCGTCGTACAGGATCACGAACGGCAGCATGCGGCCCGCCGCGGCTTCGGCGCGCAGGTAGCGCGCCATCTGCCGGAAGGTCGGCCGGCGGGCGATCGGCGAGCCGGGCGGCACGGTGGCCTCCCAGCGGCGCAGCCACTCGCGGTTGCGAGTGTGGACTTCCTGCCACGCGTCGGCGTCGCGGCCGCGGATCGGCCGAAGGACGACCGGTCCTTCGGCCAACTCCACCGGCCAGCCGCGGATCAGGAGTTGCCCCATGGGGGCGCGGCCGAGTAGCCGCCGGCACCTCCGTAGCCGCCGCCTCCGCCGCCGCCGAAGCCCCCGCCGCCGCCGCCCTGGAAGCCGCCTCCGCCGCCGAACCCGCCGGGCTGCTGGTAGCCGCCGGCCGGTCCGCCGCCGAAGCCGGCCCGCCCGTGGTCGCCGCCCTGCAGCTGCTGCACGGCGTGCACGAGGAACTTCCCGAGCACCTCCATGCCGTCGCGCGCGCCGCCCTGCGAACCGGGCAGGTTGACGATCAGGCTGCGGTAGACCCACTGCGCGTCCTGCACGACCGCGACGCCGGCGATGCCGCGCGACAGGACCGCGGTCGGCACCTTGTCGAAACTGGCCTGCCGGATCGCCTCGGCGATGCCGGGGATCTCGAACGTGATGACCCGGCGGGTCATTTCCGGCGTCTGGTCCATCGGTGTCAGCCCGGTGCCGCCGGTGGTGACGACGACCTCGTAGTGCTGGGCGACCGCGTCGCGCAGCGCCTGCGCGACCGGTTCGCCGTCCGGCACGACCTGCGGACCGCGCACCTGGAACCCGAGCCGGGTCAGCTCCTGGGCGATGACGGGTCCGCTCTCGTCCCCGTAGGCTCCGGCCGCGGCCCGCGTCGACGCGGTGATGACCATGGCTCGCATCAGTTTTCCCCTCCGTCTGCTGGACCCGGAGCGGTGCGGCTCTCCCCGGCCGCGGCTCCGGGCTCGTCCCCGTGCCCGGGCGAGGCGGACGGGGACGGCGCGCCTTCCGCGGCACGCGTCCAGTCGCCCGACACTCCCCCGGTTTTCTCCTCGACCCGCACGTCGGTGATCACCGCGCCCGGGTCGACCGCCTTCACCATGTCGACGACGGTCAGCGCGGCCACCGAGACGGCGGTCAGCGCTTCCATTTCCACCCCGGTCCGGTCCGCGGTGCGGACCGTCGCGGTGATGGACACGGCGTCGTCCTCGACCGCGAGGTCGACCGTGACGCCGTGCAGGGCGATGGGGTGGCACAGCGGCACCAAGTCGGGAGTTCGCTTGGCCGCCATGATCCCGGCGATGCGCGCGGTGGCCAGCGCGTCGCCCTTGGGGAGTCCCTCGCCGCGGAGCAGTTCGACGACGCGGGGCGCGACCAGCACGCGTCCGCTCGCCCGACCGGTCCGCACCGAGACCTGTTTGGCTGTGACATCGACCATCCGGGCGGCGCCCTTCTCGTCGATGTGCGTGAGAGTCTCGCCGCGCACCGTTCTCCCTCTCGTGCCCTGCCCCCGACCAGCCGATGCGACCGGCCGATCCGGCCGGCCGACCTGACTAGCCAACGTTACTGGGGCGGGGCCTCGGGCACGCGAAAGCCGCGTTCAGAGGAGCATGACGTCGACGGTCGAGCCGCGGCGCACCTCGGTGACGTCCTCGGGCACCACGACGAGGGCGTCGGCGAGCGCGAGGCTGCCGATCAGGTGCGAGCCGTGGCCGCCGACCGGTTCGACGGTGGCGAGCGCCGCGGGGCTCTCCGCGGGCGTGTACTTGGCGCGGACGAACTGCCGCTTGCCTTCCGGCGACGTCAACGCGGCCTCGCAGCGGGCCTGCACCACGGTGCGCGCAGTCTCCGTGGCGCCGGCCATCTTGAGCAGCGCGGGCCGCACGAAGACCTCGAAGGAGACGAACGCACTGACCGGGTTGCCGGGCAGCGTGAAGATCGGCGTGTCGTCCGGGCCGATCGTGCCGAAGCCCTGCGGCATGCCCGGCTGCATGGCGACCTTGTCGAAGTCGACCGTGCCGAGTTCCGTCAGCACTTCCTTGACCACGTCGTAGGCCCCCGCGCTGACGCCGCCGGTGGTCACGACCACGTCGGCGCGGATCAGCTGGTCCTCGATCGTGTCGATGAGCGCCTTGGGGTCGTCGGCCACATTGCCGACGCGGTACGCGATCGCGCCCGCCTCGCGGGCTGCGGCGGTCAGCATGTAGCTGTTCGAGTCGCGGATCTGACCGGCCGTCAACGGGCGTCCCGGCTGCACGAGTTCGCTGCCCGTGGAGAGGATCACCACGCGCGGGCGGGGGCGGACCCGGATGCGGTCGCGGCCGATGGCGGCGAGCAGGCCGACCTGCGCGGAATTGAGCGTGGCGCCGGCGTCGAGGACGGTCTGGCCGGCGGCCACGTCGTCGCCGCGGTGCCGGATGTACTGGCCCTCGTCGGGCGTACGCCGGACGCGCACGGTCGGCATGCCCGCGTCCGTCCACTCGACCGGCACGATCGCCTCGGTGCCTTCGGGCACCGGCGCGCCGGTCATGATGCGGGCGCAGGTGCCGGGTTCGAGGGCGACATCCGGCGACGTGCCGGCCGGGATGTCGGCGACCACGTCGAGGACGACGGGGTACCGCTCGCTGGCGTCCGCGACGTCGGCGAGCCGGACCGCGTAGCCGTCCATGGACGAGTTGTCGAACGGTGGAAGGTCGCCGGTCGCGGCGACGTCGTCGACCAGCATGCTGCCGTGCGCGTCGAGGAGCTGGAGTTCCAGTGGCGACAGCGGTGCCACCCGTTCGAGGATTCCGGTCAGGTGCTCCTCGACGCTCTTCATCCCCGCAGCTCCTCGTCGACGTACGTTTTCAGCCAGTCCCGGAATTCCGGGCCCAGGTCGTCCCGCTCACAGGCAAGTCTGACGATAGCCCGCAAGTAGTCGCCGCGATCGCCCGTGTCGTAGCGCCGACCCGTGAACAGTACGCCGTGCACGGGCCCGCCCGCGTCCTCGTCGCGCAACGCGAGTTCGCGCAACGCGTCGGTCAGTTGGATCTCGCCGCCGCGGCCGGGCGCGGTGGCGGACAGCACGGGGAAGACCGCGGGGTCCAGGAGGTAGCGGCCGATGACGGCGTAGGCGCTGGGCGCGGTGCCCGGTTCGGGCTTCTCCACGAGGTCGGTGATCCGGACGACGTCGTCGATGCCGGTGGGCTTGACCGCGGCGCAGCCGTACAGGTGGATGTGCGCGGGGTCGACCTCGATGAGCGCCACGACGCTGCCGCCGAGCTGCTCGCGGATCTCCAGCATGCGGGTGAGCAGGGGGTCGCGCGGGTCGATGAGGTCGTCGCCGAGCAGGACGGCGAACGGTTCGTCGCCGACATGCGGTTGCGCGCACAGGACGGCGTGGCCGAGGCCGCGCGGGTCGCCCTGCCGGACGTAGTGGATCGCGGCCAGCTCACTGGATTCGCGGACCCGCTTGAGGCGCTCGGTGTCGCCCTTGGCGGACAGCGCCTCTTCGAGTTCGTAGGCGCGGTCGAAGTGGTCTTCGAGGGGCCGCTTGTTGCGGCCGGTCACCATGAGGATGTCGTGCAGCCCGGCAGCGACTGCTTCCTCCACGACGTACTGGATGGCGGGCTTGTCGACGACCGGCAGCATTTCCTTGGGCGTCGCTTTGGTCGCCGGGAGGAATCGCGTGCCGAGTCCGGCCGCCGGGACGACAGCCTTGCTGATGATCCGCCGAGGGCGGGCCGAGGGCGCCGGGTTCATGGTCGAAGACTCTAATCGGGGCGTATGAGCGTCGCCTGAGAAAGCCCGCCGAATGGCCGGAAGCCGCCTCGGGGGTGTCTTCCGGCACGGCACCGCCGCGACCGTAGATTTCCGGCATGAACGACGACAGGCACGCGGCCCCGCGGCGCGCGGACGGGCCCGCCGACATTCACGCGGACGAGACCGGGGCGGGGGTGCCGCACGTCCCGTCCAAGACGGTGCTGCGGGCCGGGCTGCTCGCCGCCCGCGCGGACCGGAGCGGGGAGGAACGGCACGCGGCCGCGCGCGCCTTGGCGGAGCGGCTGGCCGCGGTGCCGGAGATCGCGGCTGCACGGGTGGTGGCGGCGTACGTGCCGGTCGGCTCCGAGCCGGGCCCGCCGGACCTGCCGGAGCTGCTGCGCGGGCCGGGCTGCCGGGTGCTGCTGCCGGTGCTGCTGCCCGACAACGACCTGGACTGGGCGGAGTACACCGGTCCGGAGTCGCTGCACCGGGCGGGCCGCGGGCTGCACGAGCCCGCGGGGCCGCGGCTCGGCCCGGATGCCGTGGCGGAGGCCGACGCGGTGGTCCTGCCGGGGCTGGCGGTGGACGGGGGCGGGATGCGGCTGGGGCGCGGCGGCGGGTCGTACGACCGGGCGCTGGCCCGGGTGCGGCCGGACGCGTTCACGGTCGTGCTGCTGCACGACGGCGAGACGGTCGCCGAGGTCCCGGCGGAGCCGCACGACCGGCCGGTGCGGGCGGCGCTGACACCCGGTGGCGGCCTGCTGCGGTTCGGGAGCTGACCGGGGGGCACAGCCGGCCTCCGGGCCGGAAATGCGCGAGGAGGGCGGCTCGTGCCGCCCTCCTCGTCGTCGATGGGCTGTTCGCCTTACGGCGCGCGCGACCCCGCGGTCCCGCCGGACGCCGGCGGGAGCGCCGGGCTCTGCCCCGGCGCCGGCTCGCCGGGCCCTCCCGGTGCGGCGGGCGGTGGTCCGTCGCCCGGTTCCAGGACCAGCGTGTGCTTGGTCGCGGCGTCCACCGCCTGCCGGGTGAACGGCCAGGCGAGGGTGCGCCCCTTGACCCACAGGTCGGCCTGGTCGGTGTAATTGTCGTGCCAGACGTGCCCCGAGGCGCCGGTGAGGTTGATCCAGCGGGACCCGTCGAGGTCCGACAGGTCGACGACCATCCGCATCGACGGCACGGTGGTGACCTCGTAGCCCTGTGCGGCGTTCCAGCCGGTGGCGTCCACGAGGCCCTCGCCGCCGCCCACTTCGTACGGTCCGCGGTTGAGCATCCACTTGACCACGCCGGGGCCCTCGGTGCCGAGGGTCTGGTTCTTCAGGTCCAGCGTGTGCAGGCGGCCCCAGCTCCACGTCGAGATGTCCTTGCCCATCTCGGCGGTGAGTTCCTTGCGTGCCGCGGTCATGGCCTTGAGCAGCAGGGCGTCGCGGGTGGTGATCTTGGCGGGGTCGCCGGAGATGTTCCACCAGGGGCTTTCCTCGTCGGGCAGCAGCGCGCGCACGACTTCGAACCAGCGGTCGCCGCCGTCGGGCAGGGCCGTGGAGCCGTCCCGCTGACCGCACGCGGTCTTCCCGGCGGCGTCGGTGTCGCAGTCGCCGGTGGCGCGGACCGACATCGGCATCTTGTCGCCGAAGGCGAGCAGCAGGAGCTGGCGCCAGACGCCGTTGAAGTACGCGGCCGCCTTCGAGTCTGCGGGTTGGCGGAAGTCCCAGCCCTTGAGCAGGTTCTGCGCCTCGCGGACCCACGAGTCCTTGACGTCGATCTTGAGCAGGTACGGGACGAGCACCTCGGCGATCGGGTTGCGGTCGTCCATCTGCATGCGGCTCATGGCCTGCGGATCGATCTTGTCCTGGGACTTGATCATGTCGATGATCCGCTGGCTGCGCGAGCCGTAGCCCCAGTCGGTGGTGAGCGTGTAGGGGTACGTCGGCGGGGTCACCGCGTTGTTCGCGGTGACGATGTAGCCCTCCGGCGGGTTGTACGTGCTCGGCAGCGAGTCGAACGGGATCATCGCGTCCCATTCGTACTTCGGGTCCCAGCCGTAGACCGGCCAGCGGCCGTCGCCGCTGCGGCGGATCGGGATGCGGCCGGGCGCCTGGTAGCCGATGTTGCCGTCGACGTCGGCGTAGATGACGTTCTGGGACGGCACGTCGAAGCCGCGCAGGGCGTCGCGGAAGCTGTTCCAGTCGGTCGCCCGGTCGAGCTGGAAGAGCGACTCCATCGTGGTGCCGGCTTCCAGCGCGGTCCAGCGCAAGGCGACGGCGAAGCCTTCCTCGCGCTGCGGGCCCGGGTCGGGGATCGGGGCCTGCTTGCCGACGTCTTCGAGTTCGTCGTCGGCGGTGGACACGATCGGGCCGTGCCGGGTGGAACGGACCTGGATCGTGCGGTCCTTGCCGCCGGACACCTTGATGGTCTCCGTGCGGACCTCCTCGAACGGCTGGTAGGAGCCGTCGTAGAGGTAGCCGGTGTCGCTGACCTTCTCCAGGTAGAGGTCGGTGACGTCGGCGCCGAGGTTGGTGAAGCCCCAGGAGATCTTCTGGTTGTGGCCGATGACCACGCCGGGCATGCCGGAGAAGGTGAAGCCGGAGACGTCGTACTGGCACGCCGCGCTGATCGTGCGACAGTGCAGGCCCATCTGGTACCAGACGGACGGCAGCGACGGCGACAAGTGCGGGTCGTTGGCCATCAGCGGCTTGCCGGTGGTGGTGCGTTTGCCGGACACGACCCAGGAGTTGGAGCCCACGCCGGCGGACCGGTCGCTGAACAGCGCGGGCAGCTTCTCCAGCGACTTGGACAGCTCGGTGAGGGCGTTCTGCGCGCTCTTGGACGGGGCGGGCGGCACGGCGTCCTGCTGGAAGCGCTCGCCGCCTTGGGCCGTCGGGTCCTTGACGACGGCGCCGTTGGGCACGATCGGCGCGTTCCGCTCGTACGGGTACGGCGGGTACAGCTGTTCGATCTGGTTGACCGTCAGCTTGTCGGACAGCAGGGCGCGGTCGATCTCGTCCTGGAGGTTCGAGCGCAGGTCCCAGGCCATGGCCTTGAGCCAGGCGACCGAGTCGGCGGGCGTCCACGGCTCGGGCTTGTAGTCGTCGCGGACGAAACCGAGCAGCGTGTACTCGAACGACAGGTCGTCGCCCTTGTGCGTCTGCAGGTAGCTGTTCACCCCGGCGGAGTAGGCCTCCAGGTAGCCGCGGGCCTGCGGGGTGAGCTTGGCGACCTCCTGCTCGGCGATGCGCCGCCAGCCGAGGGTGCGCAGGAAGATGTCGTTGTCGACCTGGTCGGAGCCGAACATCTCGGAGAGGCGGCCGGCCGTCAGGTGCCGGCGGACGTCCATCTCCCAGAAGCGGTCCTGCGCTTGGACGTAGCCCTGGGCGCGGAAGAGGTCTTCGGAGGTGTCCGCGTAGATCTGCGGGATGCCGTTCGTGTCGCGCAGCACCTCGACGCGGGCCGACAGCCCGGGGACCTTCACGGTGCCGTCGAGGTCAGGGAAGGACTTGCGGCTGAGGTCGTAGGCGTACCAGCCGATCGCGCCGAGCGCGACGGCGAGCAGCACCACGAACGCGATGGAGGCGTTGCGCAGCTTGCGGCTGCGGCGCTTCGGGCGGCCGCCGGACGGCTTCGCGGGCCGTGCCTCGACGTGCTTGACGCCGGGCGGGAGTTCGGCGGCGTCCTCGGCGGGAGGCTCCGCGGCAACGGCCTCGGCCGGCTGCGGCGCGGGCGGTGCGGGCTGCGCCGCCTGGGGGGCCGGGTAGGCCGCGGGGACCGGAGCAGGTGCGGGCGGGTACGGGTCCGCCGCGGCGGGCGGGTACGGTTCCGCGGCCCGGTGGGGCTTGGCGGGCGGGTATGGCTCCGCGGGCGGGTACGGCTCCATCGGCGGCTGCGGCTGCGGCGGTTGCGGCTGCGGCGGCTGTTGCGGCTGCGGCGGCTGTTGCGGCTGGTCCTGCGCGCGCTGGGGCCGCGGGCGGCGCGGCGGCGGCTGCGGGGCCTGCGGCTCGTCCGCGGCGGCCTGCGGCGGCTGCGGCGGTTGTTCGGGCTGCCGGTCCTGCCGGCGCTGCGCTGCCGGGCCCTGCGGCGGCCGGCCGTGGAACTGCGAGACAGCACCCCAAGTGTCCCAATTCTGGGTGCTCGCGCGGTCGGTGCCTGAAACGTCCGGCTGATCCGGTACGGACGACTCGGGCTGCTCCGGGCCGGGCGTGTTCGAGGCGGGCATCAAGATCCTTCGCGATCGGTGCGGCAAGGACACCTTAGAGCGGAGGCGTGCGGGCCCACCGACGCGTGTACCGGTCGCGCGCCCCCCGAACCCGCCCGCGGGTTGTTCCGCGAACGCTTCGCGGGTTTGTGCGAGGGTGCGTTCGCGGGGTTCGCCGTCCGGCCCGTGCGGGTACCCGGCGGCGGAGGCACGGCGCCGGGATTGGTAAAATATTTGCCAAGGTGACAGGTGTTGCCCTGTCAGTTCCTGTTCCCACGCCGCCAAACGCCGAAGTTGACGACGTGTCCGATCGTGCCGCCGGCCGGACCCGACGACCGCCGGAGGAGCCTACGTGACCGTTGCCGAGCTGAACCAGGTACTCGCTGTCGGAGCACTGGTCCTGCTCGTTGCGGTGGTCGCCGTACGTGTGGCCACCCGCATCGGCATGCCGAGCCTTCTCCTCTATCTGGGTCTCGGCGTGCTCATCGGCGGCGACGTCCTGGGTGTCACGTTCGACAACGCGGAGCTGACGCAGACGCTCAGCTACGCGGCCCTCATCCTGATCCTCACCGAGGGTGGGATCAGCACCAATTGGCAGCAGATCAAACCCGCCGTGCCCGCGGCGGCCGTGCTGTCGACGATCGGCGTCGGCGTGAGCGTCGGCGTGATCGCGGTCGCGACGCGGTGGGTGCTGGACGTGGACTGGGCGACGGCCATCCTCATGGGCGCGATCGTGTCGTCCACGGATGCCGCGGCGGTGTTCTCGGTCCTGCGTTCGCTGCCGTTGCCGAAGCGGCTGACCGGCCTGCTGGAGGCGGAATCCGGCTTCAACGACGCGCCGGTGGTCATCCTCGTCGCGACGTTCGCCCATCAGGGCACGCACATTTGGTACCACGTGGTCGGCGAGATCGTCCTGGAGCTGGCGATCGGCGCGGCGATCGGCCTTGCCATCGGCAAGATCGGGTCGTGGGGGCTGCGGCACATCGCCTTGCCGGCCTCGGGCCTGTACCCGATCGCGGTGATCACCCTGTCGGTGCTCGCCTATGCGACCGGCGCCCTCGCACACGGCAGCGGGTTCCTGTCCTGCTACTTGGCGGCGCTCATCCTGGGCAACTCCGCGTTGCCGCACAAGGCCGCGACCCGGGGGTTCGCGGAAGGCGTCGGCTGGATCGCCCAGATCGGGCTGTTCGTGCTGCTCGGCCTTTTGGTGACCCCGCACGAGTTGGGCAACGCGATCGTCCCGGCGCTGCTGATCGGCACGGTCCTGCTGCTGCTCGCGCGGCCGCTGTCGGTGGTCGTGTCGACGTCGCCGTTCAAGGTGCCGTGGCGCGAGCAGGTGATCTTGTCGTGGGCGGGCCTGCGCGGTGCCGTGCCGATCGTGCTGGCGACGATCCCGATCGTCGAGGGGGTGCCGGAGGCCAAGCGGCTGTTCAACGTCACCTTCGTGCTCGTCATCGTGTTCACGATCGTGCAGGGGCCGACGCTGCCGTGGATCGCACGCAAGGTCGGCTTCGGCGGGCATCCCGAGTCGGAGGACCTCGGGGTGGAATCCGCCCCGCTCGACAAGCTCGGTGCGCATCTGCTGTCGGTGAGCGTGCCGGTGGGATCGCGGATACACGGTGTGGAGGTCGGCGAACTGCGGCTGCCCAGGGGCGCCGCGGTCACCCTCGTGGTGCGCGACGGCGAGAGCTTCGTGCCGGTGACGACCACCGTGCTGCAGCGCGGCGACGACCTGCTCGTGGTGACCACCGAGGGCGTGCAGGGCGCGACCGAGCGGCGGCTGCGCGCGGTCAGCCGGGGCGGGAAGCTGGCGGGCTGGCTGGGGTTCCGCGGGGCGGAGTGAGCGGCGTCCGTCGTTCCGAGGCTGCCGCTCGGGGCTGCTCGGGTGCCCGGAGGCGGTCCGCGGCCGGAATTCCGCAGATCATCTCAACGTTGTACGATTCGACAGTAAAGCTCTTGATAAAGACCGACTCTGCCTGATGCAGAGCTGGCGAGGCCGCTCGGCGGTCGTTCCCTCCGATCCGGTTCTCGCGGGTGAGGGGCGGCATCTACCCCGGTCGACGCTTTGAGGACAGCTCTCGGCGTACCGGGTACTCCCTGTGCGCTACCAGGCGGCAGGAAGCAGTACGTCGAGTGATATCGACCTACACCGCGCTGCTGCGGACCCCGTCCGCGTGGCGCTTTCTGGCTCCCGGGCTCGTGGCACGGCTGCCCTACGCCATGCTCGGCCTGGGCATCGTGCTCCTGGTCAAGGACGCCACCGGCTCGTACGGCATGGCGGGCGCCGTCTCGGCGGCCATGGCCGTCGCGCTGGCGGCGGTAGGCCCCCAGACCGGGCGGCTGGCCGACCGCTACGGCCAGGCGGCCGTGCTGGTGCCGGGCGCGCTCGTGCACGGCGCGGCGGTGGCCGCGCTCATCGTGTGCGCCAAATCCGGCGCACCGACGTGGACGCTGTTCGTGACCGCGATCGCGGCCGGTGCGTCGGTGCCGCAGATCGGATCGATGGTGCGGGCCCGCTGGGTGGCCAAGCTCCAGGGGCAGCCGCTGCTGCCGACGGCGTTCGCGTTCGAGTCGGTGACCGACGAGTTCACGTTCGTGGTCGGCCCGGTCGTGGCGACGTTCCTGGCCACGGGCATCGACCCCGGCGTGGGCTTGGCCGTCGAAGCCGTGCTCACGGTCGTCGGGTCGCTGGCGTTCGCCGCCCAGCGCTCCACGGCGCCGGCCCGGCGGGCGGCGGCAGGTGACGAACGGCACGCTTCGGCGTTGCGCGTCGCGGGAGTAAGGCTCCTCGTTGCGGCGTTTGTGTGCATCGGAATGGTGTTCGGCACCGTGCAGGTGGCGATCACCGCATTCGCGGAGGAAGCCGGCCAGGCGGGGCTCGCCGGCGCGCTGTACGCGGTGTTCGCGGGCGGCAGTTTGATCGCGGGCGCGGTGTACGGGGCTGTCGCGTGGCGGCGGGCGGCGCATACGCGGCTCGCGGCGGCGTTCGGCATGCTGGCGCTCGGCACCGCACCGCTGTTCGCGGTGCCGAACATCGGCGTGATGATCCCGGTCGCGCTGCTGGTCGGCCTGGGTCTGGCACCCACGCTCATCACCGGCTACACGCTGGTGGAGACGCTGGTGCCGGCCGCGGCCAAGACCGAGGCGTTCACCTGGCTGACCGGCGCGGTCGGCCTCGGGCTCGCGCTCGGATCGACGCTCGCCGGGGTGGCGACGGACGAATTCGGGGCCGGTCCCGCGTTCGTCCTCACGTTCGCGGCGGCGGCCTCGGGGCTGGCCATCGTGTCCCTCGGTCGGCGGCTCCTGACGCCGACGCGCGGCGCGGCGGCCGGGGCCGTGGTGGACGTAACTCCGGTGGATGCTGCACCATTGGCACTCGGCAGGTGAGAGTGCCAGCACCTGTCTTGCGAAGGAGGACCTGACCGTGCCGACGTACCAGTACCAGTGCACCGCTTGCGGCGAGGGGCTTGAGGCCGTCCAGAAGTTCACAGACGACGCTCTCACCGAGTGCCCGGCCTGCCAGGGCCGCCTGCGCAAGGTGTTCTCGGCTGTCGGAGTCGTGTTCAAGGGCTCCGGCTTCTACCGGACGGACAGCCGGGGGTCGTCCAGCTCGTCGACGGTGCCGGCGGCTTCGTCTTCTTCGTCGGGGTCGTCGTCTTCGGACTCGTCCTCGTCGTCTTCGACTTCGTCGTCCACGTCGTCTTCCTCGTCTTCGTCGTCTTCGTCGTCGAGCACGTCGACGGCTTCGACGGGGTCCTGAGCGGGCGGGGCCGGGATGACGACCGCGCCCGCGGTTTCGGCGCACGGCGTGCTGCCCGCCGAGGTGCCGCCTGCCGAGATCGGCGTGATCGGCGGGTCGGGGTTCTACTCGTTCCTCGACAACGTCGTGGAAGTGCGGATCGACACGCCCTACGGCGCGCCGAGCGACGCGCTGTTCTTCGGCGACATCGGCGGCCGCCGCGTCGCGTTCCTGCCGCGGCACGGACGCGACCACACGATCCCGCCGCACCGCATCAACTACCGCGCCAACCTGTGGGCGCTCCGCGCCGCCGGGGTGACGCAGGTCCTCGCGCCGTGCGCGGTCGGCGGACTCCGCGCCGAGCTGGGCCCGGGCACGCTCGTGGTGCCGGACCAGCTGGTGGACCGGACGTCGGCGCGCGTGCAGACGTTCTTCGACGAGCCGCCGGCGCCGGTGGTGCACACGTCGTTCGCCGATCCGTACTGCCCGTCGGGCCGCGCGGTCGCGATCGCTTCGGCCCGCGCCGGGGAGTGGGAGCCGGTCGACGGCGGGACGCTGGTCGTCATCGAGGGCCCGCGGTTCTCCACCCGCGCCGAGTCGCGCTGGTACGCGGCGCAGGGCTGGTCGGTCGTCGGCATGACGGGCCACCCGGAAGCGGTGCTGGCCCGCGAGCTGGGCCTCTGCTTCACGGCGATGGCGCTGGTCACCGACCTCGACGCGGGCGTCGAAGCGGGCGAGGGCGTGACGCACGCGGAGGTGCTGGAGGTCTTCGCCAAGAACGTGGGACGGCTGCGGACGCTGCTGTTCGACGTGGTGGCGGGCATGCCGGTGGAGCGGGTGTGCGCGTGCGGGGCGGAGGATGTGCCGCGGCCGGTGTGAGGGATGCCGGGCCTGCGGTCTGTGCGGTTTGGTGGTCGCGCGGCTTGCGGTTGCGCGGCTTGCGTTCTGCGGTTGGGTGAGGCGGGTTCTCGGAACCGGGCAGAGGTTGTCTGCTCGGGGGCGGGGGCCCGTTTTGCGTTGGGGTTGAGGGTGAGCGGGTTGGGGGGTCGGTCGGCACAGGATCGGCTCGGGCTGGATCGGCTCGGCGGGAGGTCGGGCGAGCCGCCGGGCCGTCGAGCGTGCGCGGCGTCGTGGTGAGGGGTTCGGCGTGCGGTCGGCCGGAGGCTGGGGCGAGTGCGGCATGCCGGGTGGTGACCGGCTGGTGGGGGTGGCTAGAGCGCCGGTGCCGAGGCGGCTCGTGGGGATGGGCGTGTTGATTTCGGCGTGTGCGGGCGACCGATCGTGGTGGGGTTGCGTGGGGGGCGCGGCGGTGCGCGACGTGGCGGTGGGCGTCGTGCCCGTTGGAGCATCGCCAGGTCTGTCCGTGAGAGCGCGTTGAAGCGGGCGCGTTGCAGCGTGGCCGCGGCTGCCCGGCCGGTGTCGCCCGCAGCCGGGCGCCTCGTGTGCCGGGGCGCCGGGTGTGTCGCGGGGAACCGCGGGGCCGGCTGCTTGGGCCTGCCCTCCGCAGCCCGGGCGCCTCGCGGCTGGGGCGAGTCGCCGCTCCCGGGTCACCCACGGGCGCGACGTGGCGGTGGCCGCGGACATGCTCGTCCATCGGCCGTTCACGAGCTTGCCGAACGAGTCCGGGGCTCCGTCGTCCGCGCGCCTGCACAGCCGCCGTCGGGCCGCAATCACTCACTCGTGTGATTCCGTTGTCCACAGGCTGTGGTTATCCACAACGTGGGGTTTTTCGTCCGGTGCGGGCGCGCCGGGCCCGCAGTCTGGATGCGCGGCGCGACTGGGCGTCCGCGTATCCGACTCGGGGGTTGTCATGGTCCGCAGCACGTCGTCGTTCGGGGCAGGTGGGCGGCTCCGGGGCGCGGGCCCGCGTGGCGCTTCGGTGCCGGGGCCGTCGTCGGCGCGGGGGCGGATCCGCGTGGTGCGGCGTTGGGTGGCACGGTACCGGCGTCCGTTGGCTGCGGCTTGCGCCGCGATCGCCGTCGCGGCGGCCCTGGCGGTGGCGCGTCCGCTGGGCCCGCACACGGTCCCGGTGCTCACGGCCGCACGTGATCTGGACACCGGGGCGGTACCGGGACCGCGCGACGTCCGGGTCGCCCGGTTTCCCGCCGACCTCGTGCCGACGCGCGCCTTGCGGCAGGCTGCGGACACCGGTGGCCGTGCCCTCGCCGCGGCGGTGCGGCGCGGCGAACCGATCACCGATGTCCGGCTGGTGGGACCGCAGTTGCGCGGATCGCCGGGCGGCGTCGCGCTCCCGGTGCGCTTCGCCGACGCGGAAGCGGCCCGGTTGCTGCTCCCGGGCGATCGCGTGGACGTCTTGGCCGGTCCCCCCGGCGACGCGGTGTCGATTTCGGCTGCGGTGCGGCCGAGCGGTCCTCCCGCCCCGGCGCGCGTGGTGGCGCGCGATGCGACGGTGCTGGCTCGCCCCGACGGCGGGCCGGACCGGGTCGGCGGCCTGCTGGTCCTGGACGTCCCGCCGGATACTGCGGCGGTCTTGGCCGGGGCCGCGGCGACGGCGCCGCTGACGTACGTCATACACACGTCCACCAGCGGGCCGGGGGTGGCCAAGTGAGGTGGTGGTCGCGCGGACGGTGATGCGGGCGCGTCGGCGGCTACAGGTGGTGCGGGGGCTTCTCGTCGAGGAACCGGCGGATGTCGGCGGCGTCGTTGGAACGGCTCTCGCCCCAGGTCGCGTCACGCTCGTCGCTGGTGCGGTCCGGCAGCAGGTCGTCCCACCCGAACCGGTCGCGCGCGGCGGGCTTGCGCGCGGGCGTACCGCTCGCGGCCGCGTCCGCGGACGGCTCGGGTCCGTCGGCGGGACGCGCGGGGTCGGCCATGAGAAGGCTCCGGATTCGTTCGGTGTGAGGACGAGACCGTCGGCTCCCGGCGGCTCGTGTTCAGGACTCCCAGGCTACGGAACTCGCGGCCGAGCCGGGGACGGCGGTGTCGCGGAACCGGGTCGGGGCGGGTTGGAGACGTCCGCACAGCGGCGCGACCGGCTGGCGGCTGGCGGCTGGCGGCTGGCGGCTGGCGGCTGGCGGCTGGCGGCTGGCGGCTGGCGGCTACTGGATCATCGGCCACCGCCGCCGCTCTCGTCATGCCTGCGCACCCACGCCGACGCAGTCGAGTCGGAAAGCCGCAACGGGCGGGAATAGGGGGCGAGGGCGGCGGTGGGGGCCGGGAGAGGCCGTGGGCCGAGTGAGGGGCCGCGTGAGGCGGCGGGCCGAGTGAGGCGGCCGCGTAAGGCGGCGGGCCGAGTGAGGCGGCCGCGTAAGGCGGCGGGCCGAGTGAGGCGGCCGCGTAAGGCGGCGGGCCGAGTGAGGCGGCCGCGTGAGGCGGCGGGCCGAGTGAGGCGGCCGCGTGGCGGTTCGGCCATCTGGGCCGCGGCGTCCGACGTCCCCCACACAACACCGCGCGCCCGGGAAGTCTCCCGGGCGCGGGTTATGCGGTGGTGCTGGGTGGGGTGGTGGTGGTCGGTCAGGCGGCCAAGCCCTGTTCGGTGGCCAGGTGACGGAGTTCGACCAAGGCCTGCTTCTCGATCTGGCGGATGCGCTCGCGGGTGAGGCCGAGCTGTTTGCCGACTTCGGTCAGCGTGTGCTGCTTGCCGTCGAGCATGCCGTAGCGAGCCTTCATGATCGTCGCCGTGCGGGTGTCCAGGTGCGCGACGAGGTCGGCAATCTGGCGGCGCTCCATGGTGGCCAAGGCGACGTCTTCCGGCGTCACCGGGTCGGTTTCCTGGACGAGTTCGCCGAGTTCGGTCTCGCCGTCGTCGCCCACCGGGCTGTCCAGGCTGATCGGGTCGCGCGCCCACCCGAGGACGTCGGCGACGCGCTCCGGCGTGCTGCCCAGGATCGCGGCGATCTCCGGGAACTCCGGTTCGTGGCCGTGGTCGCGGGCGAACTCGCGCTGGACGCGGCGGATCTTGCCGAGTTCCTCGACCAGGTGGACGGGCAGCCGCACGGTCCGCGCCTGGTCCGCCATCGCGCGGGTGATGGCCTGACGGATCCACCACGTCGCGTAGGTCGAGAACTTGAAGCCCTTCAGGTAGTCGAACTTCTCGACCGCCCGGACCAGCCCCACGTTCCCCTCCTGCACCAGGTCCAGGAACGGCATGCCGCTGCGCGGGTAGCGCCGCGCCACGGACACCACCAGGCGGAGGTTCGCGCGAATGAACTCGTCTTTCGCCCGGTGCCCTTCGGCGACCAGTGCCCTCAGTTCGCCCTCGGACGCGCCCTTCGGCAGCGCGCCTTCTTCCAGCAGGTGTTCCGCGTACAGGCCGGCTTCGATGGCCTGCGACAGTTCCACCTCGCGCGCAGCGTCGAGCAGCGGCGTACGGCTGATCTCGTCGAGGTACACACCGACCGTGTCGCGCTCCGCGTCCGCGGCCTTCCGCGTGCGCGAGGCTGCAACCCGATCGGCTCCCTGACGGGCAACGCCCCGTGTGGTCGGCATCTGTGACCCTCGCTTTCCTTAGCGTTCGTCGTATTTGCCCAACAAGCGATGGTCCTGTGATATTCCGTCCGCAGGTGTACTCTCGATAGGTTGGCCGCCCGGCGGCCACCTCCTGGGCCCGTGCACCCCGCTCCGGCTTCCCGCACGCGGCGCGCCCATTCCTGCCACCCGCCGAATCCGGCAACGGTCGACAGCGCCGACGCGTCCGTCCTCCGCGCCGCCTCGCCTTCCCCGGGGCTCTGACCTGGTAACGGCCGAAAGCCTCTCCGTGTTCCTGCCCGACCCCGCGCCGTGCATCCGCACCTGTGGCGAAAAACCGTCACAGGGGGCCCGAGTGTCCGCATATGGAGATCAGCCGTCCGTATCGCGGGATTCTGTACCAGCATGCGGTCCGTGCTTGCCGCACGCCGCCGCGGCTCAGCATCATCGCCGCATGGCCCCCGCACTCATCTCCCGTCGCCACGTGGACCTGCTGCGTGTCGCGACCATGATGTGTCCGGGCGCGGCCGATGCCCGGCGCTGTTGTCGCGCCGCCCGCGTCTGACCGCCGGAGCGTCGCCCCCGGGCACCACGTCCGACGGTTGTCGATGCGCGCGGAGGTGCGCGCCACACCGCCACCCCGCACGCTCCATCTGATCCCCCACGCCGGCAGCCGGGTTCCGGGCCGCCGACACTTCCGCGCCCGCGACGACGGCACCGCCCGCCCGACAAGGCCCGTCAGCCCGACGCAACACCGTGCGGTGCTGCATGAGGCCGTGCCGTCGCGTACCCGAGCCCGGCGTCCCCGCCTGCCCGCACCCGCCCCGCCTCACCCTCCGGACGACTTCGCCGTCGCTTCGCGACCCAGCCCCCCGAGGTTCCGCATGCCCGCCACCCCCGCCCGCCCTTCGCACGAGCCCGAACAACACGGACAACACGAGCCCGGACCACACCAAGCCGGGCACGGACCCGAAGACAACGACAACCCCACCGCCCCCGTCTTCCACTGGTTCCTCCCCACCGGCGGTGACGGCCGGGACCCCGGCGGGGTCACCGCCGTCCAGGGCCGCACCCGGGCGGCGACCCGGCGTCCCGCCGACCTGCGCTACCTCGCGCAGGTGGCGCAGGCCGCCGAGCAGGCCGGCTTTGCGGCGCTGCTGACGCCGGTCGGCCTGGGCTGCGTCGATCCGTGGATCCTGGCGTCCGCACTGACCCAGCACACCGAGCGCATCGGCTTCCTGGTGGCGTTCCGCGCGGGCTTCGCCAGTCCCACGCTGCTCGCCCAACAGGCCGATGCCTTCCGCAAGTTCGCTCACGGGCGGCTCCGGCTCAACGTGGTGACCGGCGGCGACCCCGCCGAGCAGCGCGCGTACGGCGACCACCTCGCACACGACGAGCGCTACGCCCGCACCGACGAGTACATGGCCGCGCTCCGGGCACTCCTCGACGGCAAACGCGTCGACGTCGCGGGCGCGTACGTCCACTTGGAAGGCGCCCAGCTGGCCGATCCGGCCGTCAAACACCCCGTGCCGCTCTACTTCGGCGGGGCTTCCGCCGCCGCCGAGGCCGTCGCGGCACGCCGCGCGGACGTCCAACTCCTCTGGGGCGAACCGCCGTCCGCTCTCGCCGAGCGCATCGACCGGCTGCGGGCCAACGCCGGACGGGACGACCTCCGCTTCGGCCTGCGCCTGCACGTCATCACCCGCGACACGTCCGCCGAGGCGTGGGCCGAGGCCGAGCGCATCCTGGCCGGGCTCGACCCCGATGCGGTACGCGCGTCCCAGACCCGCTTCGCCACCATGGACTCCACCGGCCAAGCTCGCATGACCGCCCTCCACCAAGGCGAAACCCCTTCCCACGCTCAGGACTTGCTGGTCGCCCCCAACCTGTGGGCGGGCATCGGCCTGGTCCGCGAGGGCGCCGGCACAGCGCTGGTCGGGTCGCACGACGAGGTGGCCGGCCGGCTCGCCGAGTACCGGACGCTCGGCATCGACGAGTTCGTCCTGTCCGGCTATCCGCACCTGGAAGAGGCCTATCGGGTCGGCGAGGAAGTCGTCCCGCGCGTCAGGGACTTGATCGGCGCCGCGAAAACCGCGGACGCGGGACCCGCGCAATGACCACCACCACGGCAGACTCGGCTCCGCCCACCTCCGGCCCGCCCACCGACACCCCGGGCGCCCCCGACTCCGCCCCCACCCCTTCCCGCCTCCTCGCCCTCCTTCGCTGGAAGCCCCTCCACTGGGCCGCCCTGCGCCTCGTCGCCCTCGGGGTGCTGCTGGCCGCCTGGCAGCTCGTGGTCGTGCTGGAAGTGTGGCCGCGTGTCCTCGTCCCGTCGCCGGGTGAGGTCTGGCACCAGTTCATCCTCACCTCGACCACGCACGACGGGGTCCGCGGCTACGGCGACCATCTGCTGATCGAGCACCTGGCCGTAAGCCTGCGCCGGATCGGGATCGGGACGGGGTACGCGGTGCTGTTCGGCGTCCCGCTCGGCGTCGCGATCGGCTTGCTTCGGCCGGTGGCCGTGGTCCTGGAGCCCGCGGTGACGTTCCTGCGGACGCTGCCGCCGCTCGCCTATCTGAGCCTGCTGGTCATCTGGTTCGGCATCGACGAGTCGCCGAAGATCTGGCTGCTCGTCATCGCCGCGCTGCCGCCGATTGCCGCGGCCACCGCGGCGGCCGTGCGCGGCGTGCCGCGGGACCTGCTGGAAGCCGCCCGGGCGCTCGGGGCCCGGCGCTGGTCGACGCTCGGCGGCGTGGTGCTGCCGTCCGCGCTGCCGGAGATCCTCACCGGAGTCCGAATCGCGGTCGGCGTCGCCTACACCTCGGTCGTCGCGGCGGAAACCATCAACGGCGTCCCCGGGATCGGCGGCATGATCCGCGACGCCCAGCGCTACAACCAGACCTCGGTCGTCATCGTCGGCATCATCGCGATCGGCCTCTCCGGGATCGTCCTGGACGCCCTGCTGCGCGGCGCCGAACGACTTCTCGTCCCCTGGCGCGGCCGCGCCTGAGCCGGCCCGCCCCTCTCCGCACGTCCTCTCGCTCTCGTCACCCCATTCCCCAAGGAGTCGCCATGCCCGCATTCCCCCGCCGTCGTGCCCTGTCGCTCGCCGCGAGCGCCGTGACCGCCGTGCTCGCCGTCTCGCTCACCGCGTGCGGCGGCGACGGCGACGGCAAGTCCGAAGGTGCCGGCGGCAAGGGCAGAGTCACCGTCCGCATCGCGTACCAGGAGATCCCCAACGCGGACCTGGTCGTCAAGGACCGCAAGCTGCTGGAGCAGGCGCTGCCGGACGCCGACGTGAAGTGGGTCAAGTTCGACTCCGGCGGCGACGTGAACACCGCGGTCATCGCCGGTTCCGTGGACTTCGGGCTGGCCGGGTCGAGCCCGGTGACGAAGGGCCTGTCCGCGCCGCTGAACATCCCCTACAAGGTGCTGTGGATCCACGACCTGATCGGCGACAACGAGGCCTTGGTCGCGCGCGGCGGCATCACGGACATCAAGCAGCTCGCGGGCAAGAAGGTCGCCACGCCGTTCGGCTCCACCGCGCACTACTCGCTGCTGGCCGCGCTGCAAGGCGCCGGCGTGGACCCGGCCAAGGTGAACGTCATCGACCTCCAGCCGCAGGACGCGCTCGCGGCGTGGAAGCGCGGCGACATCGACGCCGCGTACACGTGGACGCCGACGCTCGGCGAGCTGGAGAAGGACGGCAAGGTGCTAGTCACCAGCCGCCAACTCGCCGACCAGGGCAAGCGCACCGCGGATCTCGGGGTAGTGACGAACAAGTTCGCCAAGGACCACCCCGAGGTCGTCACCGCGTGGCTCAAGGCCGAGGACCAGGCGGTCAAGCTCGCCAAGTCCGACCCGGCGCAGGCCGCGGCGTCCATCGCGAAGCAGCTGAACATCAGCCCTGCCGACGCCGAAACCCAGCTCAAGCAGCTGGTGTTGCTGGACGCCGCCGAGCAGACCGGCGCGGACTACCTGGGCACGCCGGGCGCGCCGGGGAAGCTCGCGCAGAACCTGCACGACGCCGCGGTGTTCCTGAAGAGCCAGCAGAAGATCGATGCGGTCCCGGACGCGTCGGTGTTCGCGGCGGCGCTCGCGGCCGAGGAGCTCTCACGTGCCCGCGGCTGAGCTGCCGACGCCGCGGACGGCCAACGCCGCGGGTACTGACGATGCTCCGGTGGTCGTCATCGACCGGGTGACGGTCCGGTTCGGGGACGGCGGCGGGAGGTTCCGGCGGGCGCGTGCCGTGCCGGTCGACGCGTTGTCGGACGTGTCGTTGACCGTGCGGGAGGGCGAGTTCGCGGTGCTGGTCGGCCCGTCGGGCTGCGGCAAGACCACCCTGCTGCGCGTCGTCGCGGGCTTCGCGCAGCCCGCGACGGGCACCGCCCGGGTGCACGGCGCCGCGCCGGTGCCCGGCCGGGGCATCGGCGTCGTCTTCCAGCAGCCGCGGCTGTTCCCGTGGCGCACCGTGGGCGGGAACCTGACCTTCGCCCTTGCGCGGCACGGCGTCCCGCACGCGGAACGCGCGGCCCGGGCGGAGGAGCTGCTGGACCGCGTGGGGCTGCCCGGGATGTCCCACCGCCGGGTCTGGGAGCTGTCCGGCGGGCAGCAGCAGCGGGTGGCCATCGCCCGTGCGCTCGCCGCCGAGCCGCGTCTGCTGCTGCTCGACGAACCGTTCGCCGCGCTCGATGCCCTGACGCGCGAGCGGCTCCAGGAGGAAGTGCGCACCCTCGCGGCCCGGACCCGCACCACGGTCGTCTTCGTCACGCACTCCGCCGACGAGGCGGTCCTGCTCGGCTCCCGCGTCCTGGTCATGGCCGCGTCCCCGGGGCGGATCGCCGCCGACCTCCCGATTCCCCTGCCCCGCAACGCCGATACCGACGTGCCCGCCCTCCGCGGCACGGCCGAATTCGCCCGCCTCCGCGCCGAGCTCTCCGCGGCGCTGCGCGGCCCCGCCGCCCGGTAAACCGGAACCGGCCCTCGCACGCCGTCCGCTACCCTGTCCCGGAAGCCTCAGTAGCTCAGGGGATAGAGCACCGCTCTCCTAAAGCGGGTGTCGCAGGTTCGAATCCTGCCTGGGGCACACGGCAACCCCAGGTCAGATAGCCTCTGACCTGGGGTTTTGTGTTTCATGCGGAGGGTCGGCGGAACGGCGTCACGAGACGTAGTTGGAGAGCACCCAACCCCTGATGCCGGTCGCGTTGTGCTTCACGTAGTACCAGACCTGGAAGTCCTGGTCGGCGACGACAAAACCGGTGCAGTAGACCGTGACCTTGGCGTTCTTCTGCAGGACACGCAGGATCGGGGACTTGTACGTCCCCTTCGTCTTGCGCAGGTTCACGTTGTTGCCGGTGATCTTCGCGGTGTGGTCCCTGTCGTTGCGCAGGTTGCACAGCGAGTTGTCGACGGCCGAGGCCGACGGCGCCAGGGCGATGCCCGCCCCCACGAACAAGGACACCGTGGCCGTCGCGGCAGCCATCCTGCGGCCGAGCTTCTTCATCCGGGACTCCTTGGAAGCAGATCTTGGAAGCAGATCGCAGCGTGGGCCCTACGCTGAGTGCAATGCGCACATCATTGGCCAATGACCAGAGCCGCAGATAGCCGAATCACGCGGTCGTTGCGGCGTCTTGGGCGCCACCAAAGGGCCTTGCACTTGGTGCAGTTGCGGCATCCAATCCCCACTCACCCGATTGCGCGGCAGATTCGCGCTTCGCGTAATAGACCCCCGACCCGGCGGCGGCAGAGGGTAGGCGCGGGTGGCTTATGGGTGTCCTGGGGCGGATGGGGCCTGGGGAAGCATGGGTTGCCGCAATTCGCGAGGAGTCTCTCTTTTATGGTGCTGGCACACAGGGCTGCGTCCCGGGCGGGAACAGCTGCGGCGGTCGCGGGGGCGACGGTTGCGGCGGTGTTGTTCGCCGCGGGGACGGCCACGGCCGAGATCGGGACGACGGCCAAGTACGACGGCAGCGTCGACGGGACCCGGGGCAGCGTCTGGCTGAAGGTTCCCGTGGAAGGCAAGCCGGGGGCGTTCGAGTGGCGCCACCCGGTCACGAACCTGAAGAAGCTCAAGGCCGACGGCGACGTCGTCAAGGTCTACTGCATCGACCTGGCCACCAAGATCAAGGCGGCGTCGGAGTACCGGGAAGGGTCGTGGAGCGACTCCTGGCTCAACGACTCGGACAAGACGCGGCGCATCAACTGGGTGCTGAACAACTCGTACCCGAAGATCGGCGACCTCGACTCGCTGGCCGGCGCGGCCGGAATCACCAAGGGGCAGCTGGACGTTCCCGAGGCGGTCGCGGCGACGCAGGCGGCGATCTGGCACTACAGCAACGGCGCCCAGCTGCCCGGCAAGGACCAGCAGGGCGACAAGCAGGCCGCCGAGGTCCTCAAGCTGTACACGTACCTGACGGGTGCGAAGAACACCGGTCTCGAGGAGCCCAAGCCGTCGCTGCGGCTGGAGCCGAACGCCGCGCAGGGCGCGCCGGGCGACCAGCCGATCGGCCCGCTGAAGGTGGCGACCAACGCCACCGGTCCGGTGACCGTCAAGGTCAAGGGCCAGGCGCCCGAGGGTGTTTCGCTCGTCGGCAAGGACGGCAAGCCGGTCGCGGACGCGAAGAACGGCACCGAGCTGTACGCGAAGGTCCCGGCCGGTACGGCCGCGGGCAAGCTGGAGGTCACCGCCGAGACGAAGACGGCGATCAGCATCGGCCGCGTCTTCGTCGGCAAGGACCGCAAGGACACGCAGACACTGATCAGCGCGGGCGCGTCCGAGGTGAAGGCAAGCGCGAAGGGCTCGTTCACGTGGGCGCCGCAGCCCAAGCCGGTGCCCGGAGCGACCAGTGAAATCGACTGCGCACAGGGCGGGTTGGTCGTCACGCTGACCAACACCGGCAAGGCACCCGCGGACTTCCAGGTCGGCGACACGAAGGTGACGGTCCCGGCCGGCGGGACCAAGAAGCAGGTGGTCAAGGTCGCCGAGGACACCGACTACACGGTGAAGGTGACCGGCCCGGAGGGCTTCGAGAAGACGTTCGCGGGCAAGCGGGACTGCGAGACCCCGCCGCCGGTCGTCGACGAGGAGGTCCCGACGCCGAACCAGCCCGCCGAGGAGCAGGAAGAGCAGCCCGCCACGACGGCGCCGCAGCCGAGCCCGAGCGGCCCGAGCCTGGCCGAGACCGGCGGCTCCGGCTCGAACAACGGCCTGCTGGCCGGTATCGCGGGCGGTCTGCTGCTCGCGGGCGGCGGCGCGGTGTTTCTGGTCAAGCGCCGGACCGGCGGGAACCGCGCGGTCTGAGGAATAGGCCGAACCCGTGGGTCCAGTAGCTCAGTAGACCCGTAGCCACAAATACAGCGCAGGGCCCGCCTCGGTCACCGAGGCGGGCCCTGCCTGCGTCGGCCGGCAGGACCCGGCCCCGATATTCGCTGGAGACCCCCGCCCCCGCGCTCCTACAGTCGACGGGCCGGAATTCGACGTGCGGTGCCGGTGGGTGACGGTCCGACGGGAAGGCTGAGGGCAGAGCTGTGGTGCGGGTGGCGTATCCACGGACCGGGCATGTGCCCTGGTCGCCGGGGGCGACCGCGGACGATGTGCGCGCGGGGGACCTCGCCGGGCTGGTCGGACGCGAAGTCGTGGTCACCGAGAAGCTCGACGGCGAGAACACCACGCTGTACGCCGACGGCCTGCACGCCCGCTCGGTCGACTCCGCGCACCACCCGTCCCGGGCCTGGGTCAAAGGCCTGCAAGGCCGGGTCGGCGCCGGGATCCCCGCCGGATGGCGCATCTGCGGCGAGAACATGTACGCACGCCACTCGCTCGCCTACGACGCCCTCGACAGCTGGTTCTACGGCTTCTCCGTCTGGGACGCCGCCGACCGCTGCCTGCCCTGGGACGCCACCGTCCGGTTCCTGCGCCGCCTCGGCATTCCCGCACCGCCGGTGCTGTGGCGCGGCGTCTTCGACGAACGCGCCCTGCGGAAACTCCCGTTGGACACACAGCGGCAGGAAGGCTACGTCGTCCGCACCGTCGACGGCTTCCCCCGCGACGCGTTCGGGCACCACGTCGCCAAGTGGGTACGGGCACGCCACGTGCAGACCGACACCCACTGGATGTTCGCGGACGTCGTGCCCAACGGCCTGGGCCCGCAGGCGCCGCTGTGGGACGTCCGGTCCGGTGCGGAACCCGATCTCCTCGCATTGGCCGACGTGTTGGGCACCCACGAACCGGCCGGCCGATCCGACGTCGCCGACGCCGTCGCGCGCCTCGACGGCCTCGGCCGCACCGGGGACACCCGCCTGGCGGGCGTCCTCGCCGCGTTCCTGCACCGCGGCCACCGCGGCGACCTCGCCCGGCGCCTGCCCGCCGTCCTCGGCATGCCGCTCGCCCGCCGCGTCGCCGACCTCGTCGGACTGCAGAAACGGCTGCGCCATCCGTTCCCCGACGAGCACCGGCGCGCCGGGCTGACCCGGATGGCGTTCGCCGCCGACCTCGGGGTCCTGCACGCGGTGGCGCGAGCCGCGCTCTGCGGCGCGCAGGGTCCGGAAGCGGACGAGGCCCGCGAGCAGGTCGACTGGTCGGCCCTGGTCGCGGAGGACGCCGGGCTGCTCGGCGAGGACCCGCTCGCCGGGCTCCGGAGCGGCATCGGCACGGCTCTGGCCGGCCTCCCACCGGACGCCGCGGACCGCTGCTGGGCCGAGGCCCGGGAGCTGCATGCGGACGGCCGCGTCGTCGGCCCCGACGACGCCGTGGCGGCGACGTGGCGGTACCGGTCCGGGGAGTTTCCGCGGCTGATCCACCTGGTCGGCCCGTCCGGCAGCGGCAAGAGCCGGTTCGCCCGCGGGCTCCCGGACGTCGACACCGTCGTCGGCCTGGACGACCTCCGCGAAGACCGCGGCGCCCGCGCGGACCAGCGGGCCAACAGCGACGTGCTCCGCCACGCCCGCGACCGGCTCGACGCCGCCCTGGCCCGCGGCGGCACAGTGGTATGGGACGCCACCTCGCTCGTCCGCCCGCAGCGCGCGGCCGTGCACGGCGTGGCACACCGCCGGGACGCGCTGGTCACGCACGCGGTCCTGCTGGTCGACGGGACGACCGCCGCGCTCCGCAACGGCGCGCGGGACCACGCGGTGCCGGCGGGGGTGCTGGACGCGCAGGCGCACCGGTTCTCGCCGCCGTACCCCGGCGAGGCGCACCGGACGTGGTACATCGGGGCGGACGGCACGGTGGACGACACCGACGGGTTGTCGGGCGGCGCGGAGGACTGATGCGTACCAGCGAGGAGATCTACCACCGGGTCCGCTGGGACGCGCGGTTCGACCCGGCCCGGTTCGTGCTGGGCGTGAGCCGCCGCGGCAAGGAGCCCAAGCGGGTGCCGCTGCCTGCGTTCGTGCCCGGCGGCGAGATCCCGTGGCACCGCGTGGTGTTCATCGAGGCCGACGGCGAGCGGGTGTGGGACCGCGAGTCGGGCGTGGACGTGGTCGGCAAGACCGGCGCGGGCCTGGCCCGAGCACCCCGCCGCCTGCGCGCCCCGCATTTCACGGCGCGTCCGGCCTTCACCTGGGACGGCCGCGCCTGGCAGGCCGAGGCAGCCCCGCAGGCCGCTCCGTCGACGGCGACCGGCTTTCGCGTCCTGACCTGGAACACCTTGTGGGACCGCTACGACGGCGAGCGCCTCGACACCGCGCGCCGCCGCCTGGCGCTGCTCGACGCGTTGCGGGCGGCCGACGCCGACGTGATCGCGCTGCAGGAAGTCGAGGCGGACCTCGTCACCCTGCTCGCCGCCGCCCCGTGGGTGCAGGCCGCCTACACGCTGACCACCGACCCGGGCAGCCCCCGGGACGTGGACGACACCGGCCTCCTGCTGCTCAGCCGCTTCCCCGTCCGCGAAACCGGCGAACTGGTGCTGGGCTCGCACAAGGCCGCCCTCGCGATCACCGTCGACGCGCCGTCCGGACCCCTGGTCGTCACCACCACCCACCTGACCAGCAACCACACGGAGAGCGCAAAGGCCCGCCGCAACGAGGAACTCACGCTTCTCGCGGAGGCGTTGGCAGATGTCGAGGGCGAGGCCCTGCTGCTCGGCGACTTCAACGACGGCACCGACCTTCCCGCGGTCTCGCTGGGTATGCGCGACGCCTGGACGGAAGTCCGCGGCCCGGCCGACGGCACACCGACCTTCGACCCGGGTGCGAACCCGCTGGCCGCCCTGTCGTCGCTGACCGGCCGCGCGCAGCGTCTCGACCGCGTGCTGCTGCGGGAGGTCGGCGGGTCCGGCCCGGGCGCGGGCCTGCATCCGGCGTCCGCCGGACTGATCGGCGATGTCCCGGCCGAAGACGGGCTGTTCGTGTCGGACCATTACGGGGTCGCGGTCGCGCTGGTGCCCGCGGACGTGGCCGCGGGAAGCGTCCTGGACGCGCCGCCCACCGCCCGCACCGCGGTGGCGTGGCTGCCGCCGGACGAGGTGTGGCCGGCGATCCAGGACGTGCGCACCGCGCACGACCCGGCGGTCCACCGCTGGCCGCCGCACGTGAACGTGCTCTTCGGGTTCGTCGCCGAGGCGGAGTTCGACCGTGCGCTCCCGCTCCTCGCCGAAGCCGCCGCCGAGGTCACGCCCTTCGAGGTCCGGCTCGACGGCGTCCACACCTTCGGCCACCGCGACGACGCCACGGTCTGGCTCGACCCGGCCGGCGACACCGCGGGGTGGCAGGACCTGTACCAGGCCCTGCGCCGCCGTTTCCCGCGCTGCCGCGGCCGCCAGGAAGGCTTCACTCCGCATCTGACGCTGGGCCGCAGCCGCGACCCGCAGCGCGTCGCCACGGAGTCCGCGACCAGGCTGCGCGGACTCGGCGACCAAGCCCTCGGTGTCGGCGAGTTGGTCGTTCTTTCCCGCCGCGGCACCGAGCCGATGCGGGTCCGCGCCGCCGTCGCGCTCGGCACCGGCGAGGTCCGCGCGGTGGCCGACCCCGGCCCGGGTGCCGAGGCCGCCCACGCCTCGCCGGCCGCCGACCACGCCGCCGCGGCGGTCGCCCAACGCATCGCCGATGCGCTGCCCGAAGGCGTTGTGCACACCTTCGGCTCGCGCCGCATGCGCCTCGCGCTCGCCAACGCGGACCTGGACCTGGTCGCCGCACTGCCGGGGCAGGTCGACGCCGCGGAAGTCCAGCGCCGGATCACCGCCGCGCTGCCCGAGGCGACGGCAGTGCGCGCGGTCGTCGGCGCCCGCGTCCCCGGCCTGCGGCTCGCCGTCGGCGCCCTGCATGTGGACGTGCTGCTGGTCGGAACCGGCACCGTCGCGCCTGCCGAAGCGGTTGTCCGGCGCGCCGAGTTGGGCGACGACGCCGCGGTGGCGCTGAGCGCGGTCACCGACGCGGACGCGGTTCGCCGCACGGTGGACTCCGTCGGCGTCGCGGACGAAGCCGCCGCGCTGGTCCGCGCCGTCAAGGCCTGGGCCCGCGCCCGCGGCCTGGACGCGGCCCCGTTCGGCGGCCTCAGCGGCCTGGCCTGGACGCTGATGGCCGCCCGCACCGCCGCGGCCGCCCCGGCCCTCGGATCCGACGCCCGGCTGCGGCAGTTCTTCGGCGACTGGGCGTCCTGGGACTGGGCCGAGCCGGTCGCGTTGTCCACGCTTGCCACGACGGCGCCCGCGGCGGGACCGCTGACCGTCCTCACCCCGACCGCCCCGGTGCGCAGTTGCACCCAGCACGTCTCCGCGGCGGGCCGCGACCTGGTGACCGCGGAGCTGTACCGGGCCTGGGAAATCCTCGACACCGCGCTCGCCGACGGCACCGACCCGTGGCCCGACCTGCTCGCCCCGCCGCCGCTGCACGCCCGGCACGCCGCCTGGCTGACGGTGACGGTCCGCGCCGACTCGCCGACAGCCCTCGCCGTCGCCGAAGGGCGTTTCCGCGGCCGGGTCCGCGGCCTGCTCGGCGCGCTGGACGACCTCGGCGCCGACGGCGTCCACGCGTGGCCGCGCCCGTACGACGCCACCCCCGCGCAAGTCCGCTACGCCATCGGCCTCGGACGCACTCCCCTGCCCGCGGACACCGTTGCCGACGCCGCCCGGCGCTGGGCCAAGGACCTGCCCGGCACCGACACCGCGGTCGTCGACGGAGGGAGCGTCCCGACCCTGCGCTGACCGGCGCGTCACCCGTCCGGGGCATCCCCCGTCGAACCGTTCCTCGTTCTCGTACGTGTGGACGGCGTGCGCGGCCTCGGGCCGCGGGCACGGCGAGTCCGAAGAACGAACGCCCAGGGAGGGCTTGTGGACGGCGAGAACACGCTCGGACGGCGGCAGATGCTGGCGGTTTCCGCGGTGGTGGTGGCAGGCGGCGCGGCATTGACCGCCTGCGGCAGCGACGACGGCAAGAAGTCCGGCGGGGCGTCCGGCCAGGCCCTCGGCAAGACCACCGACATCCCGGTCGGCGGCGGCAAGATCTTCGAAAGCCAGGGCGTCGTGGTCACCCAGCCGACTGCCGGCACGTTCAAGGCCTTCAGCTCCACCTGCACGCACCAGGGCTGCACCGTCTCCCAGGTGGTCGACGGGCTGATCGAATGCCCGTGCCACGGCAGCGCCTTCTCGATCACCGACGCCGCGGTCAAGGCCGGCCCGGCGCCCAGTCCGCTGCCGGCCAAGCAGATCACGGTCACGGGCGACCAGATCACGCTGGCCTGACGGGCCTTCGGCCGCGGCCGGCCCGGGGTGTCAGGGCGGTCAGGGCGGTCAGGGCGGTCAGGGCGGTCAGGCGCGGGTCGTGCTGGTGGCGGTCATCGCGATGATCGAGGTCAGGTGGGTGCCGTTCATCCACAGTCCGAGGAGGTCGCGGTCCACCGGCACGATGCGCTGCCCCCGGGCGAGGTCGCGGGCCGGACCGGTGAACCGGCAACTGGCCACGAAAATCGCCACCTCCGCGTGGTGCACGGGGCGGGCGGTGCCGACGAACCGCTGCATGTCGGGGCTGCCCACGCTGCGGTCCGGGGCGTAGCGCTTGCACTGGATCACCACGAAGCGGCCGTTGGGCAGCCGCCCGGTGACGTCCGCGCCCAGGTCGCCCGCCCCGCCGCTGACCTGCACCTGGGTGCAGCCGTCGCGCTCGCACAGGGCGGCGACGTGGTGTTCGAACGCGGTGCCGTCCATCGCGTCGACCGCGGCCAGCGAGCGCGCGATGCGGCGTTGCGCGGACCGCGCGGCGCCGCGGATCCCGGACCGGATCCAGCGGAAGCCCTGCACCACGGCCACCAGGAACGCGGCTGCCGCGCACACGCCGAGGAGCGTTTCCCAGGCCCGGAGATACGCGGCGACGCCCGCGGCCACGCAGAACGCGACGGTGAGGTAGCCGTAGAACCGGGCGAGGGCACGGCCGAGGGGGCGCCGCGCGGGGCGGGGGCCGCCGCCGGAGCGGCGCTGCCGCGGGACGCGCGAGCGGGTCGTCCGCCGCGGCCGGTTCCGCGTACTGCCGCGTGTCGGCCGCCGTGCGGTACTCACTCGCAACTCCCCCGTGATCTCACCTGTTCGGACGAGTATCGAACGTAGTGCAAAGGGGCGCGGATCTTCACGCGGGCATAACCAGGTTGCGGACCACTCCGCGCTTACGCGTATCCTTGGTCCCTGTTGCGGGCGATTAGCTCAGTGGGAGAGCGCTTCGTTCACACCGAAGAGGTCACTGGTTCGAACCCAGTATCGCCCACCCGCATCCGGAAGCCCGGTCCTTCGTGGACCGGGCTTCCGGTGTTTCCTGGCCCGACGAATTACTTGACTTAGTCTGTAAAAAGGCTCGGATCCGTGGTTCGATCTGCCCATGGACGCCACCGCACCCACAACCCCGCGCCCCGCGCTCGACCTGTTGGACGGCGAGTTCTACGCGCGCGACCCGTTCCCCACCTACGCCTGGTTCCGCGACCACGAGCCGGTGGCCTGGGACGCGGGCAACGAACTGTGGGGCATCTTCCGCTACGCGGACCTCAAGGACGTCGAGGCGCGCAGCGAGCACTTCGTCAACTCGGACAAGACGAAGGGCGGCTACCGCCCGAACATGCCGGCCGACCCGGCGATCATCGGCCTGGACAACCCCCTGCACAACCAGCGCCGAAAGCTGGTCAGCAAGTGGTTCACGCCGCGCGGCGTCCGCGAGTGGGAGCAGCACGTCCGCACGGTATGCGTCGACATCCTCGACGCGGCGGTCGCCAAGGGCACCGTCGAGGTGGTGGGCGACCTGGCGTCGGTGCTGCCCGCCATGATGATCGGCCGCCTGCTCGGCTTCCCCGAGGACCAGTGGCCGCTGCTGCGCGACTGGTCCGAGCGCACCATCGCGCTGGGCGGCGGCCCGCGCTACCGCAACGACGACGGGCACGCCGCGGTGGGCGAGTTCGCGACCGCGGGCCTGGCACTGTTCGAGGAGAAGAAGCGCTGCCCGGCGGACGACGTGATGACCACGTGGACCCGGGCGAGCATCGACGGGCAGCCGATCGGCCCGGCCGAGGTGATCAGCGACTGCCTGCTGCTGCTCGACGGCGGCGCGGAGACGACCCGCACGGTCATCGCCCGCACGTTCCTCAACCTGATCGCCCACCCCGAGCAGTGGGACCTGATCCGCGGCGGCGCCGATCTGACGGTCGCCACCGAGGAGTTCATCCGCTACGTCACGCCGATCCACAACATGTGCCGGGTGGCGGTCGGCGACCAGCGGGTCGGCGACACGGTGATCCCGGACGGCCACCAGGTCGTCATGATGTACGGCTCGGCCAACCGCGACCCGCGGGTGTTCGCCGACCCGGAGAAGTTCGACGTGACGCGGTCCCCCAACGACCACATCACGTTCGGCTTCGGCACGCACTTCTGCCTCGGGGCGCCGCTGGCGCGCCTGGAGATCCGGATCTTCTTCGAAGAGCTGCTGAAGCGCGTCGACGCGATCCGGCTCACCCCGGGCACCGAGGTCGTCGACATGCCGAACGCGTTCGTGCACGGCATCCGCGAGGCGTACGTCGACCTCGTGCCGCGCGGCTGAGTCCGCGCCCCTCCAGACCCCGCTGCCGCCGCGGAACCGGGAGCCCGCGAGCGGCGGTCGGGACGGACGGTGGTCCGGGCGGGCGGCTGTGCGCCGCCCGGTCCGGACCACCGCTCCGCACGAACCGGAACGCCGGCCCCCGCTTGAGCCGGGGCCGGCGCGCCCGGCCGCGGTTAGCCGAGCTTCATGAGTTCCACGCGCGTCCCGTCCGGGTCCGCGAGGAAGACGATCTCGGTGCTGCCGGTCTCGCTCTTCATGCTGGTGCGGGTGCTGTCCACGACGGTGCCGCCGTACTCGACCAGGCGCGCCGCGGCGGCGTCCACGTCCTCGACGAGGAAGCTCAGGTGGGTCAGGCCGAGCTGGTGGCGCTGCGCGGACGGGGTGCCGATCACACCGGGCGACGCATAGTGCAGCAGCTCGATCATCAGCGTGCCCTTGGCGATCATCTGCGAGGTCAGCTCGACCGGGGTCGGCACCTCCAGCGCGGCCGCCGCCTCGTCGCCGATCTCGTACGCGATGACCGGCGCGAAGCCGAGCCCGTCGCAGTAGAAGCGCAGCGAGCGCGCCAGGTCGGACACGCAGAGGCCGATGTGCGAGACCCCGTAGGCGTCGCCGTCGAGCGGAGCGGAGCTGGGCTGGGTGGCGTCGGTCATGCGCTTACTCCCTGGAACGGCGGAAACTGGAACGGCGGGAGCTGGGAAGACAGCTCCGCTGACGGATCGTCAGCTGTCCGGGCACGGTAACAACGTGTCCGCGAATGTTCGAGAGCATCCGGAACGCGGCTTTCCGCCTTCCGGTGCGGTGCCCGGTCGCGCCGCGGGAGCCCGCCCGGCTTGGCGCCCGCAGGTTCCCGGGACCACCATCGTTAGAGGGGGCGGATTCCGGATAGGCGCGCGGTAGAGGCGCGATCTGCGCGGCGGACGACCGGGAGGTGTCCGATGAAGCTCCGAGACGAATTGCCGGTCGATCACCGGCTGAGCCAGGTGTACCGCTTCGGCGGTGGTGCGGTCGGGGTGTTCCTGCTGGTCTTCGGCATCCTCGGCCTGGTGGACACGGTCACGTTCTTCGGGACGACCGGGAAGGACGTCGCCGGACTCTCCACCAACGGCGCGCTGAGCACGCTGTCGATCGTCGTCGGCCTGATCCTCGTCACCGGCGCGGTACGCGGCGGGAACTTCGCGTCGACGCTGAACATCGTGATCGGCATCGGGTTCGTGCTGAGCGGCTTCGTCCACACCGCGCTGATCGGACGGGGCAACAACCCCCTCGGCTTCCACATGTCGAACGTGATCTTCAGCTTCGCCGTCGGAGTGGCGCTGCTCGCCTTCGGCATGTACGGGCGGGTCGGCAGCGCGCTACCGCACGACAACCCGTACTGGCGGTCGCGGCACCCGCGGCGCGCGGCGCACGAGGACGCGGTCCGGCAGCGGCAGCACCCAGGGCCGTCCGGCGGCTCGACCCGCGGCGCGGGCGGCGCGGGCGGCGCGGGCGGCGCGGGCGGCGCGGGGACCCCGGGGAGCACCGTCGGGGCGCATTGAGCAGATGATGGCGGGTCCGGGCGGGTATTTCGCGCCCGGACCTTTCGCGTACCGACACCGCACCCGCGCCCCTCAAGGAGGCCCCATGGCAGCCGACCCCCGCACTGGTCCGGGCCCCACAGCGGACTTGGGCGCCGCCGCGCTGCCGCTGGCCGGGATCACCGTGGTGGCGCTCGAGCAGGCCGTCGCGGCGCCGTTCGCGACCCGGCAGCTGGCCGACCTCGGAGCCCGGGTGATCAAGGTCGAGCGGCCGGGCGAAGGCGATTTCGCGCGGTCGTACGACGCGGTCGTGCACGGCCTGTCCAGTCACTTCGTGTGGCTGAACCGCGGCAAGGAGTCGATCGCCCTCGACCTCAAGGAGGACGCGGACCGGGCGGTGCTCGACGCGCTGCTCGCCCGCGCCGACGTGTTCGTGCAGAACCTCGCACCGGGCGCCGCCGAGCGGCTGGGGCTGGGCGCGGAGGAACTGACCGCCGCGCATCCGCGGCTGATCGTGTGCGGGATCTCCGGCTACGGCACGACCGGGCCGTACCGCGACAAGAAGGCCTACGACCTGCTCGTACAGTGCGAAGCGGGCCTCCCCTCGATCACCGGCGGCCCCGACCAGCCGGCCAAGACCGGCATCGCGGTGGCCGACATCGCGTCCGGGATGTACGCGTTCACCGGCGTGCTCACCGCCCTGTACGAACGCGCGCACACCGGCCGCGGCGGCCGCTTCGACGTGTCGATGCTGGAAGCCCTCGGCGAGTGGATGGGCTTCCCGCTCTACTGGACGGAGTACGGCGGCGTCCCGCCGGTGCGCAGCGGCGCCCGGCACGCCACCATCGCGCCCTACGGCCCGTTCCCCGCGGACGACGGCCAGGTCTTCCTCGCCGTGCAGAACCAGCGCGAATGGGGCGCGCTGTGCCGCGACGTGCTCGGCCGCCCGGACCTGGAGCACGATCCGCGCTTCGCCGCGAATCCGGACCGGCTGGCGCACCGCGACGCGCTGGACGCGGAAATCGCCGACGCGTTCCGCGGGTTGTCCGCGGAACGCGTCCTCGCCCGGCTCGATGCGGCCGGCATCGCCAACGCGCGGCTGCGCGACATGGCGGGCTTCGCCGACCATCCGCAGCTCGCCGCCCGCGACCGCTGGCGCACCGTCGACTCCCCCGCCGGGCCGCTGCGCGCGCTGCTGCCGCCGGTGACGGTGCCCGGCCGCGAAGCGGCCATGGGCGCCATCCCGGCGGTCGACCAGCACGGCACCGCCATCCGCCGCGAACTCGGTCTGGCGTAGCCGACGTTCGGCCGGGCCGCGGTCGGCTGGGCGGTGTCCTAGTGCCCGGCCTCGGCGTCCTCGCGGGCCCGCTTCGGCATCAGGAACGCCGCGGCCCAGGTCACCGCGAGGACGCCGGCCATGATGAGCAGGCTGTTCTCGATGCCGTGGCTGAAGGCGGCGACCGGGCCGCGCGCCATGCGGTCGTCCGCGTACCCGAAGAACAGCGTGCCGAGGACCGCGATGCCGGTCGCACCCGCGAGTTGCTGCACGGCGTTGAGGGTGCCGGACGCCGAGCCGGTCTCCTCGTGGGTGACCCCGGCGATCGCGATGTCGAAGAACGGGGCCATGAACAGGCCGACGCCGAGCCCGGTCAGCGCCATCGCCGGGGCGAGCCCCCAGCCGGAGACGCCCGACGGGTGCCGGTCGACCGTGAACCAGATGGCCAGCAGGCCGAGGATCTGCACGACGAGCGCGAGGTGCAGCACCTTGCGGCCGAACTTCGGCGCGAGCAGCGCGCCGGACAGTCCGGCGCCGACCGTGGTGCCGAGCGACCACGGGATGAGCGCGATCGCCGCGTCGGACGCCGACCAGCCGAGACCGAACTGCAGGTACACGGTGACGACCATCATGAAGGCGATCATCGTGCTGAAGAACAGCAGGCCGACGCCGAGCGCGCTGGTGAAGGCCTTGTTGCGGAACAGGCTCAGCTCGACGAGCGTGGACCGCTCGGCACGGCGGCGCCGCGCCTCCCACCACGCGAAGAGCCCGAACACCGGCAGCGACGCTGCCATCGACACGAACGTCCAGGCGGGCCAGCCCGCTTCGCGGCCCTGCACGAGCGGCAGGATGACCAGCACCATGGCGGCGCTCAGCAGCACCATGCCGACCAGGTCGAGGGTGACCGTGCGGCGCTGCCCCGTTGCGCCGTCGCCCTTGGGCAGGATGAGCAGGCCCGCCGCGAACGCCACGAGGCCGACCGGAAGGTTGACGAAGAAGATCGCGCGCCACCCGAGGCCGAACAGGTCGGCGTCCACCAGGAAGCCGCCGATGATCGGGCCGGCCACCGCGCCCAGGCCCATCACCGGGCCGAAGATGCCGAACGCCGCCGCCATTTCCTTCGGCGGGAACAGGTCGCGCAGGATGCCGAGGCCTTGCGGGATCATCATCGCCGCCGCGATGCCCTGCAGGGCGCGGAAGGCGATGAGCGTCTCCGGCGATCCGGCCACCCCGCACAGCAGCGACGTCGCGGCGAAGGACGCGGTGCCGACCAGGAACATCGTGCGGCGCCCGAACATGTCGCCCAGGCGGGCACCGGTGACCAGCAGCATCGCGAACGCGAGCGTGTAGGCCGCGGACATCCACTGCAACTGGCTGTACGTGCCGCCGAGCGCGCTTTCGATCTTCGGGCCGGCGATCCCGGTGATGGTGCCGTCGAGCAGGTCCATCAGCTCGGCGCCGAGGACGACCGCCAGGGCGAACCAGCGGAGCCGGTAGGGACTTTGCTCGGGCGGATCGGCCGCCGCGTCCGCTGCCGCGGAGGATTCGGCGACGGCATCGCGGTGGGCGAGGTCGGTGAGGTCGGTGCTCGTCATGGGATCCCCCTGGCGGGAACGAAGCTTGATCGAACACCGTTCCTTGCGACGAACGCTGTTCGTTCCTACGAACACCGTTATAGAGACGAACACTGTTCGCGTCAAGTACAGTGTTCGAAGAACCTCCGGAGGTGACCGATGCGTGCCGAGCCCCCGCCCGCCGCGGACCAGCCCGAAGTCCCCACGCCGGGGTGGCGCACCCCGCGCAAGGCGGCCCGGCCGCCCCGCCGCGCGCGGCTGACCGTCGACGCGATCGTGGACGTGGCCTTGGAGATCGTCGACACGGAAGGGCTGGACGCGCTGTCCATGCGGCGCGTCGCGCAGAAGCTCGACACCGGCGCGGCGTCGCTCTATGCCCACGTCGCGAACAAGGAGGACCTGATCGAGCTGGTGCTCGACCGCGTCAGCGGCGAAATGTCCTTCCCGGAACCGGATCCGGAGCACTGGGGCGACCAGATGCAGGAGGGCATGCGGCAGATCCGCGACATCTACGCCCGGCACCGCGACCTGGCCAAGGCCAACTTCGGGCGCATCCCGACCACGCCCCACTCGCTGGAGGCCATGGAGGGGATGCTCGCCGTCCTCAAAGCCGGCGGCCTCCCGGACAAAGTCATCGCCTGGTCCGCCGACCTCATCGCGCTGTACGCCACCTCCGCCGCCTACGAGATGGGGCTGCGCGAACTGCGCGAGGAGCAGAATCCCGGCTGGACGGAGCGCTACTACGGACAGATCGGCGCGTTCTTCGCCGCGCTGCCGAAGGAACGTTTCCCGGTCTCCGTGTCGATGCTGGACGCGCTGACGCAGGGCGACGACAACGACCGCTTCGACTTCGGGCTCGACGTGATCATGCTCGGCATGCAGGCCTACGCCGAGCGGATGCGCGCGAACGGCGAGGCCTGACATGGCCGTCAAGCTGCCGCCGCCGGGGCCCGGGGCACGCAACGCGCTCACCGACGTGCCGGGGCTGCGGGTCGGCCACGCGACGCGAATCGGCTTCGGCGCGCTGACCGGGGCGACCGTGGTCCTCGGCCCGCCCGGCGGCATGGTCGCCGCGGTGGACGTGCGCGGCGGCGGCCCGGGCACCCGGGAGACCGACGCGCTCGACCCGCGCAACCTCGTCCCCCGCATCGAGGCGGTCGCCCTCACCGGCGGCAGCGCCTACGGACTCGACGCGGCCTCGGGCGTCATGGCCTGGCTGGCCGACCAGGGCCGCGGCTTCCCGGTCGGCACCGAACCGCACGAAGTCGTCCCGGTGGTGCCCGCCGCGACCATCTTCGACCTGGGCCGCGGCGGCGACTTCCGGCAGCGCCCGGACGCCGCCCTCGGCCGCGAAGCCGCCGAGGCCGCGGCCGACACGCCCGAGCACGCCCCGGTCCGCACCGGCGTCGTCGGCGCGGGGGCGGGGGCTTTCGCCGGCGGGCTCAAGGGCGGTGTGGGCACAGCCAGTTGCCTGCTCGACGGCGGCGTCACCGTGGCCGCGCTCGCGGTGGTCAACGCGGCCGGGTCCGCCGTCGACCCGACGACCGGACTGCCGTATGCGGCCCTCCTCGGCCTGCCCGGCGAATTCCCGCTCGACCCGCCGTCGCATGACGAGCACGCCGCCGCACTCGCGCAGTTCGCCGAAGCCGATCCGCCGCTGAACACCACGCTCGCCGTGGTCGCCACCGACGCCGTGCTGACCCGGGCGCAGGCCCACAAGACGGCCGGCGCCGCGCACGACGGGCTTGCGCGGGCGCTGCGGCCCGTGCACACGCTGTACGACGGGGACACCGTCTTCGCCCTGTCGACCGCCGTGCGGCCGCTGCCGCCGGTCGACGCCGAGACCCCATACGGCGTCGACGCGGAAGCCGCCGCGCTCACGGCCATCCACGCCGCCGCCGCGGACGTCGTGTCCCGCGCCATCGTGGACGCGGTTCTTGCGGCGGAATCGACGGATATGGTGCTCGGCGGAACGCGCGTCACGGTCCCGTCTTATCGCGCGCTGTACCCGCACGCGACAGCGCGTTACCGCCCGCGCGGCTGAATTCGGCATCATTCCCCGGAGTTCGACCGAGAAACGGACGAATTCCGCCGCGGAACGGAATCCAAATTTCCGGTATCCGGCACGCCTGTCGGGCCTTCGAGGCCGATTTCCCGACGCGCGTTTGGTGCGGTGCACAACTGCTTCGCCACGCCCTATTATCGGCGCGCACGGCGGATTTCCCGGTTATCCACCACACCCCCCGCGGCACCGGAGACCGCCTCGATATCTGCGCGCCTCGGGGGAGTCGGCGCGCGCATGATCGGGAATTGACCCGTGGAGGTCGGCGAATTGGGGACCATCGACCATTTCTCCGCAGGACCCCTGATACCGGTGCTCGCGTATGTGATGTCCTGCCTGGGCTCCGGTCTCGGCCTGCTGTGCACGGCCCGGGCCCGCGCGGTCGTGGGCTGGGCGCGCGGGCGATGGCTGATTCTCGCCGCGGTGTCCATCGGCGGAACCGGAATCTGGGTCATGCATTTCATCGCGATGCTCGGCTTTTCGATCCAGGGCATGGCGATCCGCTACGACGTCCAGCGCACGATCGCGAGCCTGATCGTCTCGGTCGGCGTCGTCGGCCTAGGGCTCACCATCGTCGGATACGCCAAACACCGCACGCCGGCGCTGCTGGTGGGCGGCATGGTGACCGGGCTCGGCGTGGCGAGCATGCACTACATGGGCATGTCGGCGCTTTGGCTGCGCGGTTCGGTGGACTACGCGACCGGCCTGGTGGCCGCGTCCGTGGTCATTGCCGTGGTCGCCGCGACGGTCGCGCTGTGGATGGCGTTCAACGTCCGCGGCACCACGGCCACCGCGGTGGCCGCGCTCATCATGGGGGTCGCGGTCACCGGAATGCACTACACCGCGATGTTCTCGATGAGCATCGACACCGGCGGGTCCAGCGGCATGCTGCACGGTGCCGAACCGGTGCAGTTCCTGGCGCCGCTGATCACCGGCATCAGCCTGTTCACCTTCGTCACGCTGTTCATCGTGGCTTTGTCACCGACCGAAGACGAAATGCAGGAGGAGGCAGAACTCGGTGCTCGACTCGACCGCCTGACGGAGGACCAGGACTTTCGGCGGAGCGCCCGGGCCCGGGTGAATTCGACGAACCGCCGCAACGACTATTTCCGCCGGTGAGCGGTACGGACGCCCGCACGCGCCCCTGACACAACCCGGCCAAGTCGCGGGCAATTCCGAACGGCGCCGATCAGAATCGGACACGATCGATCGGCGCCTGACCCGCGGCCCCGATGGCCGCGCGTACTATACGCCGCATCCCGCCCCCGCAGGGCGAATCGACTACTTTCCGAGAAAAGCGGGTCACTCCCGGTCACGCTGGTGACCGAGAGGAGGGCTGCCGCCGTCGTCTCGTGGAGGACGGGTCGGCCGGCGGCGCACATCATGGACCACTTCACGTATGGCCCGCTCACGCCCGGCCTGGCGTTCCTGATGTCCTGCACAGGGGCCTGTCTGGGGCTGCTGTGCAGTGCGCGGGCCCAGGCCACCGCGGGCGCGGTGCGCGCGCGGTGGCTGGTCTTGGCCTCGCTGTCGCTCGGCGGCACCGGCATCTGGGTCATGCACTTCATCGCCATGCTCGGCTTCAGCATGCCCGGGCAGGAAATCCGCTACGACATCCCGCTGACCCTGGCCAGCCTGGCCATTTCCGTGATCGTCGTCGGCGTCGGCCTGGCACTGGCGATCCGCGGGGGATCGCGCATGTCCACGCTGCTGGCGGGCGGGATCATCACCGGCACCGGGGTCGGGTCGATGCACTACCTCGGCATGTACGCCATGAAGAGCACGCAGCCGGTCTCGTACGACCCGAAGCTCGTGGTGCTGTCCCTGGTGATAGCGATCGTCGCGGCAACGGCCGCGCTGTGGGCGGCACTTCACGTGCGCGGCTTCAAGGCGCTGAGCGCCGCGGTGCCGATCATGGGGCTGGCCGTGTGCGGCATGCACTACACCGGCATGTTCGCGATGCACCGGGAAGGCGCCGCCGCACAGGGGCACGTGCACGGCTCGGACATGACGCAGTTCTTCGCGCCGATGATCATCGCCATCAGCCTGGTGACGATGATCATCCTGGTCATCGTGGCGATCTACCCGAACGTCGAACAGATGGAAGACGACCGGGACTTCGAACACCGGATCACGCGTCTGACGGCGAACACGGCGCGTTCGACGGTGTGATCGGCCGCGGACGCGGCCGGCGGCCGGCGGCCGGCGGCGGAGGTGCTTCCCGAGCGCACCTCCGCCGCCGGCCTCCGTTCAGTCCTCGGACAGCAGCTTGCCGAGGCGCTCGGTGGTCTCGACCCACTCCTCGACCATGTCCAGGACGACCTCCTGGGTCGGCCGCACACGGTCGATGGCGCCCACGATCTGGCCGACCGGCCAGCCGTTCAGCTCCTTGTTCTTGGTGCGCGTGAAGCGCCGCGAGGCCTTGTTGAAGATGAGGCCCTGGAGTGGCATGGGCAGCGGGTCCGGGTTGGCCGGGTCCTCCCATGCCTCGGTCCACGCGGAACGCAGCTGGCGGGCCGGCTTGCCGGTCATCGCGCGCGAGCGCACGGTGTCGGTGGACTTGGCCTCGAGCAGGTTCTGCACCGCGGTCTCGTGGGTGTCCGCCTCGGCGACGGTCAGCCAGATGCTGCCCGTCCACACGCCCTGCGCGCCGAGCGCGAGCGCCGCGGCCATCTGCCGGCCGCCGCCGATGCCGCCCGCGGCGAGCACCGGGATGTCCGGACCGACGGTGTCGACGACCTGCGGGATCAGCACCATCGTGGAGATCTCGCCGCAGTGGCCGCCGGCCTCGGTGCCCTGCGCGACGATGACGTCGACGCCCGCCGCGACCTGCTTCTCCGCGTGCCGCGGGCTGCCGCACAGCGCCCCGACCAGCACGCCCGCGTCGTGGCACGCGTCGATGATGTCCGCCGGGGGCGGGCCGAGCGCGTTGACGAACATCTTGACGAGCGGGTGCTTGAGCGAAGTGGCGATCTGCGCGCGGGATTCGAGGTCGACGTTGAGGCCGGCCGCCTTCGCCGCCTTGTCCTCCAGGTCCGCGGGCAGCTCGGGGATGCCGTGCGCGGCGAGCAGGTCGTCGACGAACTTCCAGTGCGCCTCGGGGATGAGGGCTTCCAGGTTGGCCGGCATGGCGGCGTCGCCGCCGCCCTTGCCGAGGTAGTTCATCGGGATCGCCAGGTCGACGCCGTAGGGGCGCCCGTCCACGTGCTCGTCGATCCACGCGAGTTCGACTTCGAGCTGGTCCGGGCTGAAGGCTAGCGCGCCGAGCACGCCGAAGCCGCCCGCGCGGCTCACCGCGGCGACGACGTCCCGGCAGTGCGAGAAGGCGAAGATCGGGAACTCGATCCCGAGCTTTTCGCAGATGGGTGGCTTCATGCCCAGGAGCTTAGACAGGCTCCTTGACCAAATCAAGGTCAGGAAGCCTGACAATTCCCGCCTGACAACCCCCGCCGGGCGATTCCCGCCCGCCGCCTGCCCGTTCCCGGACATGCGCCGGGCCGGAACGCTTCCCACGCGCGTTCCGGCCCGGCAAGCCCTCTTGGGCTGATCCGCGGCCCCCGAGACCGGGGGGCCGCGGCGGAGGCGTCAGCTCGACGGGAGCTCCGAGCCGACCGCCCACATCGCGAAGTACTGCGCGGCGGCGCCGTAGGCCTGCGCCAGCGCCACCCGCGCGCCGTCCACCTGGTGCTCCCCCGCCGCGCCGCGCACCTGCAGCGCGGCCTCCAGGAAGCGCAGCATGCCGGACGCGCCGATCGGGTTCGACGACAGCACGCCGCCCGACGGGTTCACCGGGAACGAGCCGTCGAACGCGGTCTCGCCGCGGTCGACCATCTTCCAGCCCTCGCCGACGGGCGCGATGTCGTGGCCTTCCAGCCACATCGGCTCGTACCACGAGAACGGCACGTACAGCTCGGCCACGTCGATGTCGCGGCGCGGGTCGGTGATGCCCGCCTGCTTGTACACGTCCCACGCGCACTGCACGCCGGCCTGCGGGCGGATCGGGTCGCGGCCGTTGAACGACGACGGCTCCGAACGCATCGACGTGCCCAGCACCCACGCCGGCGGACGCCCGTCCGCCGCCGCGGCCAGGCCGCCTTCCTTGTCGGTCACGATGATCGCGCCCGCACCGTCCGACGACGGGCAGGACTCCAGGAAGTGCAGCGGGTCCCACATCATCGGCGACTCGCGGACCTTGTCGATCGAGATGTCCTTCAACTGCAGGTGCGCGTACGGGTTCCGCAGCGCGTTCTGCCGGTCCTTGACCGCGATCTGCCAGCCGATGTGCTCCGGCGCGCCGGACTTGCGGATGTACGCGCGGATCCACGGCGCGAACGCGCCGCCCGCACCGATCGAGCCGGACTTGCCGCCGCCGAGCCCGAACTGCGCGTTGCCCTCGGACTGCTTCTCCCACGCGACCGCCAGCACGCGCTTGTGCACGCGCGACGACACCAGGTGGGAGGCGACGATCGCCGTCGACCCGCCGACCGAGCCGGCGGTGTGCACCCGGAACACCGGCTTGCCCGCGCCGCCGAGCGCGTCCGCGAGGTACAGCTCCGGCTTCATGACGCCTTCGAAGATGTCCGGCGCCTTGCCGATCACGACCGCGTCGATGTCCGCCCACGTCATGTGCGCGTCGTCGAGGGCGCGCTGCGCCGCCTCGCGCACCAGGCCGGCGATCGACAGGTCGTCGCGGCGCTTCTTGTGCTTGGTCTGGCCGATGCCGACGACCGCAACTGGTTCGTGGCCCATGTCAGTTGTCACCTTCCAGAATGCACACCAGGTTCTGCTGCAGGAGCGGGCCGGAAGTGGCGTGCGCCAGCGTGCGGTTGCGGCCGTGGGCCAGGATCTGCTCGGCCGCCTCGGCGACCCGGACCAGGCCGGTCGCCATGAGCGGGTTGCCGGTCAGGGCACCGCCCGACGGGTTGACGAGGACGTCGTCGCCCAGGCCGAGGGCCCGGCGCAGGACGACCTCCTGCGACGTGAACGGCGCCATCAGCTCGGCCACCTCGACGCCCGCGATGCCGCCCGCGCGCTCCGCGGCGGTCCGCGTCGACGCCGAGTCGGTGAGGTCGCGCAGCGCCGGGTTGTGCACCTCGCTGCGGTGGTCGATGCCCGCGATCCACGCGGGGCGCGCGACCAGGTCGCGGGCCCGGCGCCGGGTGGCGAGGACGACCGCGGACGCGCCGTCGGAGATCGGCGGCAGGTCGCTCTTGCGCAGCGGCGTGCGCACGTACGGCTCGGCGAGGATCTTGTCCACGTCGGTCTCCGCCGAACGCACTTGCTGCTTCGGGTTGTTGGCGGCGTCGCGGCGCGACCGGGCGGCGATCTCGGCGAGTTCGCGCTCGGTGGTCTTGCCGCTGTCGATCAGCTGCCGGGCCTGGAGCGCGGCGAGCGACACCGGGTCGGGGCCGAGCGGCGCGAGGTAGTACGGGTCCAGCTCCAGCGGGTAGATCTCCGCCGGGTCGCCGGTGGAGGACTTGCCCGAGCCCAGCGCGACGGCGATCTCGACGTCGCCGTGCTTCATGCGCACGAACGCCTCGTACATCGCCCACGCGCCGTCCATCTCGACGTGCGACTCGTGGATCGGCGGCCAGGCGCCCATCGCGTCGAGGTTCGGCACGAACGAGAAGGTGCCGCCGGAGATGTAGTCGCACGATCCCTGGCAGCTGAAGCCCACGTCGGACCGCTTGAGGCCGACCTTGCCGAGCGCCTCGTCGACGACCGCGATGAGCATCTCGGTCTCGCTCAGGTGCTCGCGCCGCACGGCGGGCAGGTAGGCGGTGGACACCACCGCGATGTCGGTGTCGCTACGGGGGTCGTTGCTCACGTTGCCTGTCTCCAAGCCTGATTCCTGAGTGGCCACGGTCAGAACACCCGGTTCATGTAATGCTCGGCGGGCTCGTCGGGTTCGCCGGTGGGCAGCCAGCCCTCGATGAAGCCCGCGACGGTGCCCCAGCCCTTGCTGGTGATCTCGGCGGCGTTGCGCTCGGCGTCGGCGAACCACTGCGCCTTGACCCGCAGGCCGACCCGGATCTCGCTGACCGGAATGCCGATGATCTGCTGCTGGGCGATGACCATTTCGTCGCCGTCGAGGACCACCGAGGCGCGCGCGAACGGCTCGGTCTCCTTCTGCCCCGGGTACGGCGTCGGCGTCACGATCGTGTAGTTCGACACGACGCCGAAGTCGGGCAGCACCTCTTCGTGCTCTTCGCCGAGGACGATCGCGTCGACCGAGCAGTAGCCGCGGCCGAGGAACACCCGGTTGCACTGCGGGCAGCGCTGGCCCTTGATGACGCCCGCGCGCATGCTCGCCGCGTAGCGCTCCAGGGTCGGGGAGAGCACGTCGGTGTAGGTGATCGTGGAGAAGAAGTCCATGGTCTGGACGTCCTGCGCCTCGCCCGCGGCGGGGCCCTCCGGGGTCTCGCCGGGGACGAACGCGGCGATGTCGTCGATGCGCCCGACCGGCTCGTCCCGCCAGCGCGGCGCGACGCGCATGCCGGTGGACACCGCGTCCTCGCTGCCCGCGTCGAGCACGTGCAGCAGGTTGGTGTCCGCGCCGTCCAGCTTGATCAGCGCGTAGGCGAACGGCCGGTCGAGCGGGTGGTGCTTGCCGGGCTCGGCGACCCAGGTCCAGGACACCACGGTGCCCGCCGGACCGACCTCGACGAACTCGCGGGCGAGTTCCTCACCGGTCTCCGGGTCGTACTCCATCGGCGGCACGATCACCCGGTCGCCGCTGCGGATGCCGACGATCCGCTGGGCGGTCAGCTCCGAGAAGAAGCGGCTGATGACCGGGCCCAGCGTCCGCTTGTACGGGAATTGGATGGTGCTGCTTGTCTGTGTCGACACGCGGTCGTCCTCTCGGCACTGCGCTTGGCGGGGTGCTGATGGCGGGTCAGGAGGCTCGGGTCAAGAGGCTTGGGCCGCCACACGGGAGGCCCAGGCGTAGTCGGCCTTGCCGACGTTGGTGCGGCCGATCTCTTCGGCGAGGACGACCGCGCGCGGGACCTTGTATCCGGCCAGCAGGGTGCGGCAGTGCTCGGCGATCTCGTCGTACGTCGGCGCCGCCCCGGCGCGCGGTGCGACGACCGCGACGACGCGCGACCCCCACCGCTCGTCGGGCACGCCGACCACGATGCAGTCGAAGACGTCGGGGTGCGCCTTCAGCGCCGCCTCCACCTCCTCGGGGTAGATCTTCTCGCCGCCCGAGTTGATGCAGACCGAGCCGCGGCCGAGCATGACGATCGTGCCGTCCGCCTCGATCAGGCCGAAGTCGCCCGGCACGACGTACCGGACGCCGTCGACGACCGGGAAGGTCGCGGCGGTCTTCACCTCGTCCTTCCAGTAGCCGAGCGGGATGTTCCCGGAGCGGGCGATCTTGCCGACCTGGCCGGAGCCGGGCACGACGGGCTTCATGGTCGTCTCGTCGAGGACGGTGACCTGCGGGCCCATCGCGAAGCGCGGGGCGTTGCCGGCCGCGCCGTCCTTGCCGCCGGCGTCCTTGGTGTCCTTCTGGACGCCGCTGCCGCCGGCTCCCAGTTCCGAGCTGCCGTAGCTGTCGTTGATCATCAAGTGCGGGACGACGGACTTGAGTTCGTCCTTCACCGCCTCGGAGAGGATCGCGCCGCCCGAGCCGACGACGTACAGCTTCGACAGGTCGTAGCCGCCGCCCTTGGCGGCGTCCGCCAGCGGGCGGCCCATCGCGTCGCCGACGATCTGGATCGACGAGACCTGCTCCTTCTCGGCGATCGCCAGCAGGTCGTCGGCGTCGAACTTGCGCGACGTGTAGAGCACGACGCGGTTGCCCGCGAGGAGGCCGCCGATCGCGAACCACTGCGCGGCGCCGTGCATGAGCGGCGCGCTGGGCATGAAGGTCAGCCGGAAGTCGCGCTCGGCGTTGCGGGTGATCTCCTCGGGCGCCGCGATCGGCGTGCCCGGCCAGCCGCCGCCGCCCATCGCGCCGAAGAAGACGTCCTCGTGCCGCCACATGGTGCCCTTGGGCATGCCGGTGGTGCCGCCGGTGTAGACGACGTAGCGGTCGTCGGCACTGCGCGGGCCGAACTCGCGGGCGGGGGACGCGGCGGCGAGGGCTTCCTCGTAGTCGACCGCGCCGGGGACGTCGGCGACCTCGGGCTGGTCGTCGGCGATGGAGACGTACGTGGTCAGCGCGGGGAACTCGGCGGCGAGGGCGCTCAGCCGGTCCGCGTATCCGCGTTCGTACACCATCGCGACCACGTCGGCGTCGCCGAGCAGATACCGCAGCTCGGCCTCGACGTAGCGGTAGTTGATGTTCACCGGGACCGCGCGCAGCTTCCACGCGGCGAGGAGCGCCTCGACGAATTCCACGCGGTTGAAGCTGTAGAGCCCGATGTGGTCACCGGGGCCCACGCCGCGGGCGGCGAGGTGGTTGGCGAGCCGGTTGGCCCGTTCGTCGAGCTGTCGGTACGTGCGGCGCCGGTCGCCTGCGACCAGCACCTCCGTGTCGCCGCCCGCGTCGGCGAGCAGCTCCCAGAGGTCCGCGAGATTGAAGTCGGCCACGGCCGCACGATAGGTAAGGTTCCTTGACCACGTCAATGGTTATGGAAAACGCGTAGTCGTGAAGAACCCCACGCGGCCGAGCCGGTCCGGAGCGCTCCGGACCGGGGCCCGGCCGCGGCGGCGGCTACTCGAAGGTCAGCGGGACGACCTCGAAGGAGGCCGCGAAGCGGGTGCCCAGCCGGGTCCCCGCGGTGCGTGCGAAGCCCTCGAGCCACTCGGCGGCGTCGGCCATGTTCCCGGCGCTGCCGCCCAGGCCGGCCAGGTAGGCGGCGTGCGCTTCGAGAGACGCGACGCCCTTGGCGAAGGTCTCGGTGGTGTCGACGGCGTGCGCCGCGTCGGGCGATCCGGCGGCCCAGATCTGCTTGACGCCGTTCCACGGCTCCAGGCCCTCGTCCTCGGCCAGCTCGCGGAAGATCCACCGGTTGCCGGCGTCCCGGACGCCGTCGAGCACGGCGCGGCCGGTGGCGATGTGGTCGGCCTGGTTCGGCATGACGCCGCCGTAGGTCTCCCGCCAGTTGCCGGTGATCACGATGTCCGGGCGGTGCCGGCGCACCACGCGGGCGACCTCGCGGCGCAGCGGGAGGCCGTACTCCAGGACGCCGTCCGGGAGGCCGAGGAACTCCACGGTGTCCACGCCGACCACGGCGGCCGAGGCGACCTGCTCGGCCTCGCGGACCGGGCGGGCCTCGTCCGGGTGCATGCCGTCGATGCCGGCTTCGCCGCTGGTGACCATGACGTAGACGACGGTCTTGCCCTGCCCGGTCCAGCGGGCGACGGCCGCGGCCGCGCCGTACTCCATGTCGTCGGGGTGGGCGACGATCGCCACCGCGGTCGACCAGTCCTCGCGGAGCGGTTCGAACGGCGGCGGTGCCTGGTCAGTCATGGTTCTGCCCTTCGTACGGGTCGGGAGCGGCGGCCCCGCGGCCGTGCCGGTCACTGTCCCGGACGCGGCAGCAGGCCCTGTTCCATGGCCGCGGTGACGGCGGCGGTGCGGTCGTCGACGCCGAGCTTGGCGAACGCGCGGAGCAGGTGCGTCTTGACGGTCGCCTCGCCGATGTACAGCTCGCGGCCGATCTCGGCATTGGTCATGCCCCGGGCGACCAGTCCGAGAACCTGGGTCTCGCGCGGGCTGAGCGGGTCGCGGGCCGGGGCGCGCATGCGGGTCACCAGTTTGGCGGCGACCGGCGGGGCGAGCACGGTTTCGCCGCGGGCGGCGGCGCGGACCGCGGCGGCGAGTTCGGCGCGCGGAGTGTCCTTGAGCAGGTAGCCCGCGGCGCCCGCCTCGACGGCGCGGACGATGTCGGTGTCGGTGTCGTACGTGGTGAGGATCAGCACCCGGATGCCGGGCAGTTCACGGGTGATCCGGCCGGTCGCGGCGACCCCGTCGGTGCCGGGCATGCGCAGGTCCATGAGGACCACGTCGGGGCGCAGTTCGGCGGCCAGCGCGACGGCCTGCGCACCGTCGTCGGCGGCCCCGACGACCTCCAGGTCGGGTTCCCCGGCGAGCATGCCCGCGAGTCCTTCGCGGACCACCGGGTGGTCGTCGGCGAGCAGCAGCCGGATGGGGGTGCCGGCCATGGTCAGGGAACCTCCGCGCATACCGTCGTGCCGGCGCCGGGGGCGCCGGCGATGTCCAGGGTGCCGCGCGCCTGCTCGATCCGGGCGCGCATCCCCCGCAGACCGTATCCGGAGGTGCCGGGTGCCGCGGCGGTGTGGTCGCCGTCGCGCGGGGCGGCGAATCCGCGGCCGTTGTCGGCGACGGTGAGCCGGACGCCGATCGGGCGGTAGGCGAGTTCCGCGTGCACCTCGGTGGCGGCGGCGTGCTTGCGGATGTTCGCCAGGCACTCCTGGAGCGTGCGGACCAGCACCACCTGGGTCGCGGCGGGCAGGTCGCGCGGCGTGCCGGAGACCCGGAAGTCCGCGGCGATGTCGAGTTCCTCGGCAAGCCCGGCGACCGCGCGGCCCAAGGCGTCGGCGAGCGAGCCGCCGGCCAGCTCGACCGGGTCCTGCGCGGCGACCAGCGCGCGGGCCTCGGCGAGGTTCTCGCGGGCGGTGCGGGCGGCGAGGTCGAGGCGCCGCCGGGTGCCTTCCGGGTCGGTGTCGAGGGACGCGTCGGCGGCTTGGACGAGCATCAGCAGGCTGGTGAAGCCTTGCGCGAGGGTGTCGTGGATCTCCTGGGCCATCCGCTGGCGCTCGGCGAGCACGCCGGCCTCGTGGTTGGCCTCGGCGAGTTCCGCGCGGGTGCGTTCCAGTTCGCCGATGAGCTTGCCGCGGCGTTCCGATTCGCGGATCAGCACCACGGTGACGAACCCCATGCCGAGGCTGGTCAGCAGGGCGGCGGTGACCGTCACGAACGCGTCCAGGACGGAGCCGCCGCTCGCGCCGTCGTGCGCCACCGACCCGGCGAACGCGGCGGCGGCGGTGACCACGACCCCGGCGAGCTTGGTGCGGAAGCGGTCGAGGACCGCGAAGAAGTGCGGGAAGGCCACATACAGGATCACCAGGCCGCCAGGCGCGACCAACGCGAGGGCGGTGACCGTGGCGAAGGTCAGGGCGAGGAAGACGTAGGCGCGATAGCCCTCGGGCTTCTGCATCGCGGGGGCCATGAGGTACACGTAGCCCACCGCGTACGCGCCCATCACCAGGTAGGCGGCGACAGGCGCGTGCCGGTCCACCATGATCAGCGTCGAGACGGTGACCACCATCGCGAACGAGAAGTGCCACACCGTGAGCACTTGCCGACGCCACACCCCGGGGTCTGCGGGGATGGACGTCTCCCAGGGAGTTGTCACCCTTCGTCACGGCCCTTCCATCGGAACCACTTCGTGCACACCACGAACCCGATGATCACCCATGCGGTCAAGACCAGGGCAATACGGCCGTGCTCCCACGTCCCGGCGGGCTCCATCGTGGCGTACGCGTCGGGCAGGAACACCGACCGCATCCCCTGGCACATCCACTTGAGCGGGAACAGCGCGGACACCGTCTGCATGCCCTTGGGCAGCTCGGCGAAGACCACGAAGACACCGGAGATGAACTGCAGCACCATGATCGGCAGCAGCACGATCGGGCCGCCGTTCTCGCCCCGGATCAGGTTGCTCGCGCCGATGCCGAGCAGCGTGCACGCGGTCGCGCCGAGCAGGTAGACCCACGCGAAGGTGACCCAGCGCCCCGGCGCGGTCGGCAGGTCGAGCCCGAAGAACGCGGCGCCCAGGCCGAGCAGCACCGCGGCCTGCCCGAGGCTGCTCACCACGACCAGCGCGATCTTGCCGAGGAAGTACGACGCGGGCGGCATCGGCGTGGCCCGCAGCCGCTTGAGGGTGCCGTTCTGGCGCTCGCCGCCGATCTGCAGGGCCAGGCCTTGGAAGCAGGTGGACAGGATGCCGGTGGCCAGCATGCCGGTCACGTAGATCTGCTGGGTCGTGACGCCGACGTCCTTGTACGTGTCCCGGAAGATCGAGGCGAGGAGCAGGAACATCACGATCGGCATCGAGAACGTGAAGAAGACCTGCCGCCGGTCGCGGAAGAACTGGCGCAGTTCCAGGGCCGCCCGGGCCCGGCCGATGCGCAGGACGGACGGGGCGGCATAGGCCGCCGTGCGCTGCCGCGGACGCGGAGTGCGGGGCTTCGCGTCCGCGGCGGGCGCGGGGGCGGTGGCCGGGGTCGCGGTCATCGGGCTTCTCCGATCAGCGTGAGGTAGATGTCTTCCAGGGACGGGCGGTACACCGACAGGCCGGGCACTTCGCCGCCGAACCGGGCGGACAGCGCGGCGATTTCCGCGGTCGGCGCGTCGGTGGCGATCTCCCGCGGCGCGTCGGCTTCGGTCCAGCGGACGGTCGCGGGCGCCAGGTGGCGGCCGCCGAGCCGGGCCGGGGTGTCCACGTCGACGAGACGTCCGGCGGCGAGGACGCCGACCCGGTCGGCCAGGTACTCGGCCTCGTCCAGGTAGTGGGTGGTGAGCAGGATCGTCGTGCCGTCCGCGCGCAGTCCGGCGATCAGGTCCCAGAAACGGCGCCGTACTTCGGGGTCGAAGCCGGTGGTCGGCTCGTCGAGGAACAGCAGTTCGGGGTCGCCGAGGATGCCCAGTGCGACGTCGAGGCGGCGGCGCTGCCCGCCGGACAGCTGCGTCGTGCGGCTGCCCGCCTTGTCGGCCAGGCCGACCGCGTCGATCACCTCGTCGGGGTCGCGCGGCGCCGGGTAGTACAGGGCGAAGTGCCGCACGATCTCCGCCACGGTCAGTTCGGCGAAGTCCTTCGACTCCTGGAACACGACGCCGATCCTGGCCCGCCACGCGGCACCGGCCCGCCCGGGGTCCTCGCCGAGCACGGCGACCTCGCCCGCGTCGCGGCCGCGCCGGCCTTCGAGGATCTCGGTGGCGGTGGTCTTCCCCGCGCCGTTCGGGCCGAGCAGCGCGAAGATCTCGCCGGTCCGCACGTCGAGGTCGACGCCGTCGACCGCCGTGTGCGACCCGTACGTCTTGCGCAGTCCCCGGACCCGGACCGCCGTGTTTCCCGGTGTCGTCTCCATGCCTCGACTCTGCCGGGGGGCGGGGGTCCGCCGGGACGTCCGGCCGACGTACACCGGTTGTCCACCGATCGGTGGACAGACGCGCTCCGGTGGACGCCGCGGTGATCCACGTCGTACCGATCCGCGGCATTCGGTGGCAGCATCGGCGGAGCAGGGGGAGTACGAGCACGGACCGGAAGGGGAGGCCATGGCGGCCATCGACCTGACGACCACGCAGCCGGCCGCGGACGCCGAGCTGTTCGACCCCACGGTGGCCGCGCCGCCGGTGGTCGACGTCGCCGAATACGGCTTCGAAGGGCGCCTCGACGCGCTCGCCGAAGACTGGTCGGCAGACGCCCGCTATTGGGAGTACAGCAAGGCCGCCAACCCAATCGGCGCCGGCCTCACCACCGAAGTCCCCGCCGTGGCCTTCCCGGCAGCCCTGCACAGCGGCGGCGAGACCCGGGTGGTCCCGCTCGACCTCTCCGAACAGCTGCGCATCGCGGGCGGCCCGGCGACGAGCCCGGCGCTGCTGGCCAACTTCGTGCGGATCAACCGCGGCGACCGGCTCGCGGTCGATGTCAACGCGACGTCGCAGCTGTACTACGTGATGTACGGGCGCGGCACGTCCGTCGTCGGCGGCCGCGTCGCGCGCTGGGAGAAGGGCGACTTCGTCGTGCTGCCCGCGGTCGGCGAGGTCGTGCACCACGCCGACGCGGACACCGTCATGTACTGGGTGCACGACGAACCGCTGCTGCGCTACCTCGGCGTCGCCCCCGCCGGACCGCGCTTCAAGCCCACGAAGTTCTCCCGCGAGCGCGCCGTCGCGGAACTGACCGCGATCGCCGAAGCCCCGGGCGCCAACGCCAAGAACCGGGTCAGCGTGCTGCTCAACAACGCCGAGCAGGACCAGACGCTGACCGTCACGCACGTGCTGTGGGCGATGTTCGGGCTGCTGCCGGTCGGCCAGATCCAGCGCCCGCACCGGCACCAGTCGGTCGCGCTCGACCTGATCCTCGACTGCAAGCCGGGCTGCTACTCGCTGCTCGGCGACCGGCTCGACGAGCGCGGCGACATCGTCGACCCGGTGCGGGTGGACTGGGAGCCGGGCGGGGCGTTCGTGACGCCTCCGGGCAAGTGGCACGCGCACCACAACGAGTCCGGCGCTCCCGCGCACCTGATCCCCATTCAGGACGCGGGGCTGCAGACGTACTTGCGGAGCCTGGACATCCGGTTCACGGACCGCCGCTGACCGGGTCCCCCATGCGACAGGCCCGCCCGCACCCCGGTACGAGGATGCGGGCGGGCCTGTCGCGTTCCCGGCGGAAGCCGTGGGAACAGGGGTGCCCACGGGCCCGCCTCACGCCGCGGCCGACCGTCCCTCGGCAGCGGGTGGTTCGGGTGCGGCGGCGGCCGGAAACCGGCCTCCGCCTCGGCTCCTGAATCAGCCGGAGATACCCGCGTACGCGCCCTTGTAGAACAGCAACGGGGCGGCATCGCGCGGAAGTTCGAGTTCGCTGACACGGCCGATCACGATCTCGTGGTCGCCGCCGGGCAGGATGTGGTCGACGTCGGCTTCGATCCACGCGATGCTCCCCGCCAGCCGCGGCGCGCCGTTGCGGGCCGGCGCCCAGTCCACGTCGGCGAACTTGTCTCCGCCGCTGCGGCCCATCGCCCGGCACACGTCCTGCTGGTCGGCGGCCAGGACGTTGACGACGAAGGTGCCCGCGGCGCGGATTTTCGGCCACGTGGTCGAGGTCAGCGCCGGGGCGAACGATATGTACGCCGGTTCGAGCGACAGCGAGGTGAAGGACTGGCAGGCCATGCCGACGGGTGCACCGTCGTGGACGGCCGTGATCACCGTGACGCCCGTGCAGAAGTGGCCCATGACCTGGCGCATGCGCGCAGGATCGATCGTGACGCTGGACATGGCGGCCCCTGAACTGTGGTGACCCGACACCCGACTATGACTATTAGTCATATGCCTTTTCGTTGCGTCTATGACACGGCATTTCCGAGGCGGCGTCAAGAGGGCGTGCCCGACACGGGGCCCGGGAACTTCACGGCCCCTTCTGGCGTCCTGAGGATGGCAGTAGCGTCGGTCCGGCAATCCGGACCGAACCCGGCTTCCGGGACCCAAACCGGCCATCCGGCCACGCACGCACACACCTCGGAGGGGAAACCCCATGGCAGTCAGCCTCAGCAAGGGCGGCAACGTTTCGCTGACCAAGGAAGCGGCGGGCGGCACGCTCAGCGCGATCGTCGTCGGCCTCGGCTGGGACCTCCGCACGACCACCGGCGAGGACTTCGACCTCGACGCGAGCGCGATCGTCGTCAACCAGACCGGCCGCGTCGCGTCCGACCAGCACTTCGTCTTCTTCAACAACACCGCGACCCCGGACGGCAACGTCCAGCACACCGGCGACAACAAGACCGGTGAGGGCGAAGGCGACGACGAGCAGATCAAGGTCAACCTCGCGGGCCTCCCGGCGGACATCGACAAGATCGTCTTCCCGGTGTCGGTCTACGACGCGGAGAACCGCAAGCAGTCGTTCGGCCAGGTCCGCAACGCGTTCATCCGCATCGTGAACGCCGCGGACAACACCGAGCTGGCCCGCTACGACCTCTCCGAGGACGCGTCCACCGAGACCGCGATGCTCTTCGGCGAGATCTACCGCAACGGCGCCGAGTGGAAGTTCCGCGCCCTCGGCCAGGGCTACGCATCGGGCCTCGCGGGCATCGCGAAGGACTACGGCGTCAACGTCTGACCCGCAGCACGGCGGTGACATAGCGTCAAAAGCCGCTTACCGGGCGCCCGGTGGCCTTCTGTATGGCTGCCGGGCGCTTTGCGTTACCCGAACGAGGGAAATCCCCTCCCTCACGGCACCCGGCCCCGCCACACTGGTTTCGCTGTGCATGCCCATGTGCACGGGGCGGGGTCGGGCCGACCGGGGTCCGGGGAGACGCCCGCCCGTTCCGCGGTCGCCGCCGAGAGGTTCCTGTTGATGCCCGTCACGAGAAGCCGGTCGGACCGGTGGCGGAAGGCGCTTCTCGCCGCAATCGCCGGCCTGGTCCTGCTGACGTTCTTCGCCCCGTCCGCCGACGCCGCCGGCAAGCGCTCGATCGTCCTCCTCATCGACACCTCCGGGTCGATGAGCGACGACAACAAGATGACCGACGCGCAGGCGGCGCTGCGCACCACGGTCTCCTCGCTGGCCGACAGCGACATCGCGGGCCTCCACCAGTTCGGCGGCTCCTGCGGCGACGGCGGCGAGCAGCTCGTGCCGCCCGGCACCGGCAACCGCGACAAGCTGCGGCAGCAGATCGACCAGCTGACCCCCGGCGGCAGCACCCCCACGGGGGCGGCGATCCGCGCGGCCGCGGAGGAATTCCCGAAGGACTCCTCCGACAAGATCCTCATGCTGGTGTCGGACGGCGAAAGCTCGTGCGACGACGACCCGCCATGCGAAGCGGTCAAGCAGGTCCAGAAGGACCTGGGCATCACCTTCGTCGCCAACACCGTCGGCTTCCAGACCTCGAACCAGGCCAACACCGAGCTGAGCTGCATCGCTTCGGCGACCGGCGGCCAGTACTTCCCGGCGAGCGACGGCGACGGCATCCGCGAAGGCCTCAACAAAGCCCTGCATCCCGTCGACGAGAACGTCTCGACGATCCTCAACGCCCTGCCGCTGCCCAGCGACGTGCCGCTGGACGCCAAGAGCCTCGGCAAGAGCGCCGGCCTGGCCGCGGGCCTGGTGCTGCTGATCGGCTTCCCCGCCGAACTGTTCAACAGGACGCTGGAAGAGAACCACCCGCGGATCTCGCGCTGGTGGCGGCGGCGCGGCGGCGGCGCGAACCCGCCCGCCGCACCCGGTGCCCCGGGGGCGGCCGGATCCGGCCCGGGAGGACCGGACAGCGGACCCGGCACTGGCACTGGCACTGGCACTGGCGGGTACGTCACCACGCCCGTGCAGGCCGTGCCCGTCAACCCCTTCCGGGCCCTGTGGAACTCCCGGTGGGTGCTGCCGATCTTCGTGCTGATCAGCGCGATCCTGTCGACCGTCGTCGACCCCGACTCGGGGTTCAACGCCAAGACCGGGATCCTGCTGCTGGGCTTCCTGATCGCCGCGCCGATCGTGATCATCGCCTACGCCTGGCCCGGCGAGCAGGTCGCGAAGCGGGCGTCGCAAGTGCCCGGCGCGTTGAAGACGATCCCGCCCGCGCTGATCCTGGCGTTCTTCTGCACCCTGCTGTCCCGGCTGTCGGACTTCGTGCCCGGCTACGTCTTCGGCCTCGTGCTCGGCTATGTCGCCCTGCGCGAAAGGCAGTTGAGCCGATCGCAGGAAGGCCGCGGGGTGCTGTTCGGCGCGATCGCGGTGCTGGTGGTGTCCGGAGCGGCATGGGCAGGACTGGAGTTCCTCCACGACAAGGCGACCGAGCGGAACGCCAACACCGGCCTGCTGATCGCCGACACCGTGCTCGGCACGATCTTCATCATGGGCCTGGAGACGGTCATCTTCGGGCTCGTGCCGCTGCGCTTCCTCGACGGCGCCAAGCTGCGCAAGTGGAACCTGTGGGTGTGGCTGGGAACATACGCTCTCGCCATCGCGCTGTTCGTGCACGTGCTGGTGCTCAACTCGGGCACCGCCGGGTCGGACAACGACACGTCGACGACTGCCGCCCTGGTGCTGTTCGCCGGATTCGGCGGCGTGGCGGTGCTGTTCTGGGCGTACTTCCGGTTCGTGCCCGAGCCCGGCACGGCACCGGCGTTCGCCGGGGCACCCGGGATGACGGGCATGACGGGGACGACGGGGATGACGGGCATGACCGGGGGTCCGGCGGCCTACGGCGCCACCGGGCCGTACGGGGTGCCGCAGCAGCCGCCCACCGGCTCGTACGGCCCCCCGCCTGCGGCGCCGCCGCGGCCGGCCCAGGAGCCCGCGCCGACCGGCTGGGGACACCCGGCGCCCCCTCCGCCGCCCGCGCCGCCGATGCCGACGCAGGCGCCGGTCTCCCCAGGCTGGGGACACCCGACCGTCCCGCGGCAGCCGACCGGTTCGCCGACTCCCCCGCCGCCGTCGCACCAGCCGTACGTGCCGCCGCCCACGGCTCCCCCGATGCCGGCCACCGCGCCTGCCACCCCGGCAGCCCCGCCCCCGCCGCCGAGCGCCCCGCCCGGCGTCCCGCCGACTGCCCCGCCGGCCGGCGAGCACGGGGGGAATCCGGCCACCGACGACGACTGACCCGCACCACGGCCCGCGCGGCGCTCCGCAGCGCGGGCCAACCCTCTGCCAGCCAAAGCGACTTGCCGTCGCGGCGCCCGGAACTGCCGCCGCCGCGCCCGGGAACCGGGCGCGGCATCACGGCATCCGTATGAGGGAAGGGGAAACCGGGCAAGGGAGTCCTCGGAGGGATTCGCTGTGTCCATTGAACTGATCGTCATTGTGCTGGCGGCAGTCGTCGCGGCGGCGGCCGCGGCCGCCGGGTTGCCCACGGCCCGACGGCGCCGCCTGCGCCGCCGCTTCGGGCCCGAATACGAACGTGCGCTGGGCGAGTACGCGTCGCGGCGGGAGGCCGAACGCGAACTCGCTGCCCGCGAACGCCGGTTCCGGGACCTCGACATCCGCGATCTGCCCGCCGAGACGAAGACCAAGTACGAGGCGGCCTGGGCGGCTCTCCAGGAACGTTTCGTGGAGTCCCCGACCGATGCGGTCCGGGAAGCCGACGCACTCATCACGCGCGTCATGCACGATCGCGGGTATCCGACCGAAGAACGCACCGTCCGCATGGACATCCTGTCCGTCGTCTACAGCCGCCATCTGGACCGCTACCGCCAAGCCCACGAGATCGAGCGGCTGGGTGCGGCGGGCAAGGCGTCCACCGAGGATCTGCGCCAAGCGCTACTGCACCACCGGACCCTGTTCGACGACCTGCTCGGCCGCGCGCCCGATGCCACTTCTCCGTCCCGTGGGAGCTGACCGACCATGACTGCGACCGACAAATCCGCCGAAGCCAAGCCCGTCATCGAACGCGACGACCGCGACGCGGCCGCCCGCCAGGCCCGGGTGAGCGAGAAGACCGGGTCTGCGCTGAAGCCGCCGCCGGTGATCCCCCTGCCCGCCAAGCCGTCGGCCGGACGCTCCTCGTCGTCCTCCGCCGCATCATCCGTCGGCAGTGGGACCGCGGGCGCGGACGCGCCGCAGCCCCCGCTGCTCGCCAAATCGGCCGCCGACCAGTACCGCAGGCGGCTTCGGGAGAACCTCGCGGGCTTCGTGGACAGCCCGGCCGACGCGGTCGCCGGGGCGGACGTCCTGCTCCAGGAGGCCATAGACCGGGTCGCCGAGGCGATGGCGAAACGCCGCGAGGAGCTGTCCGCGGAACGCACCGCCGCGGGCGGCGACACCGAACGGCTGCGCCAGATCCTGCTGCGCTACCGGATGGCGCTGGAGGGGCTCGTGACCATGTAGCCGACGCGCGCACGTGATCCCGGGGGCGGGTCTTCGGACCCGCCCCCGGGCGCGTCTTTCGGACAAACTCTCTACGCCTCGGCCTCGTCGGCCAACGCGCCCCACGACGCCTGTGCTTGCGCCTGCCACGCCCCGTGGAGCTCGGCGAAGACCGCCGCGGCGCGCTCGCCGATCCACTCGGCCGGCAGGAGTTCCGGCGGCAGCAGCGGGTCGAGGAACGGGAAGCGGCGCCATTCGTGCACCAGCCGGACCTGCGCCAGCACGACCTCGGGCCCGGACGCCGGGCGCATTCCCGCGAACCGGTCGAGGAAGCCCTCGTACTGGGCGGCGATCTCGGCCAAGTCCCAGGCCTGATCGACCATCGCACGCTGCGAGCCGATCCCGCCGTAGGCACCGCGGAACGAGAACGCCGTGGCGTCGAGCCCCAGTTCGCGGATGATGTCTTCGGCTTCGGGCCCGCGTTCGGCATGCGGGCTGATCCACATCCCGGGTGCGGGGCTGCCGAAGCCGGCCCAGGTGAGCCGGGTGCGCAGTTGGTGCCGCAGCTTGCGCTGCGTCTCGGGCACGGTCGCCATCAGGACGAGCCAGCGGCCGTCCCACGCGGGCCCAGGCACGCCGAAGGAGTAGATGCGTTCGGCGCCTTCGGTCAGCAGGTGGCGGCCGGGCGCGGTCAGGACCCAGCGCACCCGCCGTCCGCTGCGCTCGGAGGCGATCCAGCCGTCGGCGGCGGTGCGGGCGAGGGCTTGGCGCGCGGACTTCTCTTCGATGCCTAGGCCGTCGAGGGCTTTGAGGACGGTGGACGTCCAGACGGCGCCGCCGTGCGGGAGGACGTATTCGCCGAGCAGCGTCATCAGCAGGGAACGTGCGCTCGCCGCACCCACTTCCCGGCGGCGTGAGATCGCCGGCTGTGCCGGTCCCACCGCGTGCGTCATGACCTCCGCCTCCCGTCGGCCGCTTTCGGACCGCCGCCGAGTATCGCAGCCGCGATCGACTTCATACAGATGATTGACGTCACGACGATTTTCAGTAGAACATCGGAAACGCAGCACCACAGCACGCACGCACGCCCCCGAGGTTCCGTCGGCTGAGAGGCGCAGACATGGCACCGTCACCGGTCCGCTTCGACACGCATCCGGAGGCATACCGGCATTGGCGTCTGGAGGTGGCCGGCGGCACGGCGTACCTGACCCTGGACGTGGACGAACTCGGCGGTCTGGTACCGGGCTACGAGATGAAGCTCAACTCGTACGACCTCGGCGTCGACATCGAGCTGCACGACGCGCTGCAGCGGATCCGGTTCGAGCACCCGCAGGTCGGGGCCGTCGTGGTGGGCAGCGCCAAGGACAAGGTGTTCTGCGCGGGCGCCAACATCCGGATGCTCGCGCAGAGCGCGCACTCCTGGAAAGTGAACTTCTGCAAGTTCACCAACGAGACCCGCAATGGCATCGAGGACTCGTCCGCGCACTCGGGCCTCGCGTTCATCGCCGCGGTGAACGGCACCGCGGCCGGCGGCGGTTACGAACTCGCGCTGGCCTGCGACGAGATCGTCCTCGTCGACGACGGATCCTCGGCGGTGTCGCTGCCCGAGGTGCCGCTGCTGGGCGTGCTGCCGGGCACCGGCGGCCTGACCCGGGTCGTCGACAAGCGCGGCGTGCGCAAGGACCTCGCCGACGTGTTCGCCACCAAGGCCGACGGCGTGCGCGGCAAGACCGCGGTTGCCTGGAAGCTCGTCGACCGGACCGTGCCGCGCAGCCGGTTCGCGGAGGCGATCGCCGCCCGCGCCGCCGAAGCCGCCGCGGCGTCGCCGCGCGCGGCGTCGGGCCACACCGAGGGGGTCCGACTGACGCCGTTGCGGCGCACCGAGAGCGCCGACGGCTTCGCCTACACCCACGTCGCCGTGGACATCGACCGCGCCGCGCGTACGGCCACCCTCACCGTCGCCGCGCCGACCGCCCCCGTGCCGCCGGATGCCGCGGCGGCACAGCGCGAAGGCGATGCGTTCTGGCCGCTCGCGATGACGCGCGAACTCGACGACGCCATCCTGCACTTGCGGACCAACGAGAACGCCGTGGGCACATGGGTCCTTAGGACCGCGGGCGACGGCGACGCCGTGGCCGAGTACGACGCCTTCCTGGCCCGGAATGCCGACCACTGGCTCGTCAACGAGATCCGCCACTTCCTCAAGCGCACCCTCAAGCGCCTCGACGTCACCAGCCGGACGCTCGTCGCCCTGATCGAGCCCGGCAGCTGCTTCACCGGACCGCTCCTCGAACTCGCCCTCGCCGCCGACCGGCAGTACATGCTCGACGGCGTCTTCGAGGACGAGCCCGACGCCGAGCCCGCCGAACTCAGGTTGACGGAGGCGAACTTCGGTGCGTACCCGATGGGCAACGGACTGACCCGCCTGGAATCGCGCTTCCACGGCGAGCCGGGGCGCACCGCCGACCTGGCGGACTACGCCGGCAAGCCGATCACCGCCGCGGACGCCCTCGCCCTCGGCCTCGTCACGTTCGCGCCCGACGACATCGACTACGCCGACGAGGTCCGCATCGCCGTCGAGGAACGCGCCGCGCTCAGCCCCGACGCCCTCACCGGCCTGGAGGCGAACCACCGCTTCGTCGGCCCCGAAACGATCGAAACGAAGATCTTCGGCCGCCTCACCGCCTGGCAGAACTGGATCTTCAACCGCCCCAACGCCGTCGGTCCGGAAGGCGCCCTGCGCCGCTACGGCACCGGACAGCGCGCCGATTTCGACCCCGAACGGGTGTGATGCGCCGTGGGCCTCATCGACTACCGCGAACGGATTCCCAACAACGTCGGCCTTTCCGACGACCGGCGCCTGCAGCGCGCCCTGGAGTCGTGGCAGCCGAAGTTCCTGTCCTGGTGGGGCGAAATGGGCCCCGCACTGCCGACCCGGGACGTGTACCTGCGCACGGCCGTGTCGGTGCGGCGGGACGGCTGGGCGGACTTCGGCCACGTCGCACTGCCGGAGTACCGCTGGGGCATCTTCCTGTCCGAGCGGGCCGGCGACCGGACGATCGGATTCGGCCGCCACAAAGGGGAGCCCGCCTGGCAGCAGGTACCCGGCGAGCACCGTGCCGAACTGCAGCGGCTCATCGTCGTCCAGGGCGACACCGAGCCCGCATCCGTCGAACAGCAGCGGCACCTCGGCGCGACCGCGCCCAGCCTGTACGACCTGCGCAACCTCTTCCAGGTCAACGTAGAGGAGGGCCGCCACCTCTGGGCGATGGTGTACCTGCTGCACGCCTACTTCGGCCGGGACGGGCGCGAGGAGGCCGAGAGCCTGCTGCTGCGCAACTCCGGCAGCGAGGACGCGCCGCGCATCCTGGGCGCGTTCAACGAGCCGACGCCCGACTGGCTCGCGTTCTTCATGTTCACGTACTTCACCGACCGGGACGGCAAGTACCAGCTCGGCACGCTCAAGGAGAGCGCGTTCGACCCGCTGGCCCGCACCTGCGACTTCATGCTCAAAGAAGAAGCGCACCACATGATGGTCGGCACCACCGGCATCGACCGGGTGGTCGCCCGCACCGCCGAGCTGATGCGCGAGCACGACACCGACGACATCGCGCCGTACGGCGGCATCCCGCTCGGCGTCGTGCAGCGCTACCTCAACTTCCACTACAGCGTCTCGCTCGACCTCTTCGGCTCGGAGACGTCGACCAACGTGGCCAACTACTTCACCAACGGCCTCAAGGGACGCTGGCAGGAACAGCGCCGCAAGGACGACCACGTCCTGACCGAGGACCACGTCGCCGTCGACGCGGTCGTCGACGGGCGCATCGCCGCCGTCGAGTCCGCCGCCCTGGTCGCGCTCAACCACGACCTGCGCACCGAGTACACCGCCGACTGCCGGGGCGGCGTCACCCGCTGGAACCGTATCCTCGCCGACCACGGCGTGGACGCCGTCCTGACGCTGCCGCACCACGGCTTCAACCGCTCCGTCGGAGCCTTCGCGGCCCACCACGTCGCCCCCGACGGCACCCTGCTGTCCGCCGCCGCGTGGGAGGCCCGACGCGCTGCCTGGCTGCCGAGCGACGCGGACATGGCGTTCGTCGCCTCACTGATGCGGCCCGTGTACGAGCCCGGGCAAATCGCATCGTGGGTGGCGCCGCCGCGGCAGGGCATCAACGGCCACCCGTTCGCGTACGAGTACGTGCACCTCGCTTAGGCCGTGTCCGGGAGACCCCGACACCGGACACGACCCCACTCCCCCGGCCGCGTGCGCTGAGGAACCACGGCGTCCGCCTCGGCCTTCCCGTACGCGATCCGAAGGGGCCGCGATGCCACAGCCGTTCAACGCCGCCAGCTACCTGGTGGACCGTCAGATCAGCCGGGGACACGGCGGCCGCACAGCCGTAGCCGGCCCGCGGGGCACGCTCACCTACGCCGAACTCGGGTCCCGGGTGTGGCGCGCCGCTGCCGGGCTGCGGGCGATCGGGCTGCGGCCCGAGGAACGCGTCATGGTCTTCTCCGCCGACGGGCCCGAGATGCTGGTGATGCTCCTCGCCGCCATGCGCGCGGGTGCGGTGCCCGTCCCGGTGTCGACGATGTACCGGAGCGGCGAACTCGGCGAACTGCTGCGCGACTCGCGGGCCCGCTTCATGGTCGTCTCGGCGGACTTCGCGGAGACCGCGCAGGCGGCCGCCCGCGAAGCCCCCGACCTGGCCGGCGTCGTCGCGATCGACGACGCGGACGTGCGGCCCGGCCGCGGCACGCGCGTGACGTACGAGGAACTGCTGGGCCTCGGCGCCGGCGAAGACACCCGACCGGACGCCACCCACGACGACTCCCCCGCGCTGTGGCTCTACACGTCCGGCACCACCGGCACCCCCAAAGCCGCGATGCACCGGCACGCGAACATCCGGCAGGTGGTGGAGACCTACGGCACGCAGGTGCTGGGCGCGACCGCCGACGACCGGTGTTTCTCGGTCGCCAAGCTGTTCTTCGCCTACGGCCTCGGCAACGCGGCGTTCTTCCCCCTCGCCGCCGGTGCCACGGCCGTGCTGGACCCGGCGCGGCCGACCCCGGCCTCGGTGGCGGCGCGGCTGGCCGAAGACCGGCCGACGCTGTTCTTCGCCGGGCCGACGTTCTTCGCGGCGCTGCTGCACAGCCCGGACATCGACGACGACGCGTTCGCCCCGGTGCGGTTCGCGGTCTCGGCGGGCGAGGCGCTGCCCGCGGAGCTGTTCACCCGGTTCCGGGACCGGTTCGGCATCGAGATCGTCGACGGCATCGGGTCGACCGAGGCGCTGCACATCTTCCTGTCCAACCGGCCCGGGGCCGTGCGTCCGGGCACCACCGGGACCCCGGTGCCGGGCTACGAGCTGCAGCTGCGCACCGCCGACGGCCGGGAGGCCGCGGACGGCGAACCGGGCAACCTGTTCCTGCGCGGCCCCTCGCTCGCGACCGGCTACTGGGCGCGCACCGACACGTCGCGCGCGGTCTTCCAGGGCGACTGGCTGGCCACCGGGGACATCTACGTGCGGGACGCCGACGGCTACTACGCCTGCCTCGGCCGCGACAACGACATGATCAAGGCGGGCGGCATCTGGGTGTCGCCGTCCGAGGTCGAGGCGCGGCTGCTGAGCCACCCGGCGGTCGCCCAGGCGGCGGTCGTCGCGGCACCGGACGCGGACGGGCTCGACAAGCCGGTGGCGTGCGTGGTGGCGGCCCCCGGGCACGTGGTGGACGCCGAGGCGCTGGTGGCGCACTGCCGGGAAGGCCTGGCGGCGTTCAAGCGGCCCCGGCACGTGTTCGTGTTCGACGCGCTGCCGATGACGGCCACCGGGAAACTGCGCAGATACGTGCTGCGGAGTGTGGTCGCCGAGCGGTTGCGGGAGGAGGACAAGGGCAAGGAAGAAGCGGCAGCGGCAGCGGCCGCCGGGACCGTTCCCGAGGAGCAGAGCGCATGATCGACGGACATCTGCTGGTCGACGCCCACGTGCACGCGCCACGGCTGCCCACGCTGGCACCCGCCTGGCTGCGCTGGGCCCACGAGTTCGGGCACGGGCACGACTGGCCGGCGGTGTACGACGCCGACGGCACGGTCGTCCCGGAACTGCTGGACGCCCACTTCGCGGCACAGGGCGTCGACCATGCGGTGCTCCTGTGCGAATACAGCCCCAAGGCCACCGGGATCCAGCCGGTCGAGGACCTGCTGCCGATCGTGAAGCACAACCCGGCGCGGTTCCGGTTCCTGGCGAACGTGAACCCGCACCTGCACTACCCGATCGACGTCGAGGTCGAGCGGCAGGCGGAACTCGGCGCGGTCGGGCTCAAGCTGCACCCGGTGCACGCGGGGTTCTCGTGCGCCGATCCGATGCTGTACCCGGCCTACGCGGTGTGCCGGGAGCGCGGGCTGCCGGTGGTGGTGCACTGCGGGACCAGCACGTTCCCCGGCTCCACCAACGCGTTCGCGGATCCGACGCTGCTCGACCCGGTGCTCCGGGACTTCCCGGGGCTGACGGTGGTGCTCGCGCACGGCGGCCGCGGGTGGTGGTACGACGCCGCCGCGTCGATGGCGATGCTGCACCCCGGTGTGTGGATCGAACTGTCGGGCCTGCCGCCGAAGAAGCTGCCGGAGTACTACCGGCGCTTCGACTTCCGGCGGCTGGCCCGCACGTTCGTGTTCGCCACCGACTGGCCGGGCATGCCCGGGACGGCCGCGAACGCACTGGCGTTCGCGGAGACGGCACGAGCGGCCGGGGTGGACGACGAGACGGTGGCGGGCGTGTTGGGCGGCAATGCGGTGCGCGTGTACGGGCTGGGCTAAGGCGTGTCCTGGACGGTCTTCAGGAACTGCTGCATCTCGTCGCCCACCCGCTCGGCCTGTTCGACGATGACCAGGTGCGCCGCGTCCTCGATCACGGTGAGCGTCGCGCCCGGCACCCCGGCGGCGATCTCCTCGGCCAGGGGCAGCGGGGTCGACGGGTCGCGGTCGGCGGCCAGCACCAGGGTGGGCACCGCGATCCCGGCCAGGCGCTGCCGCACGTCGTACGCCGCAATGGCCTCGCAGCAGGCCGCGTAGCCGGCGGGCGGAGTCGCGCGCAGCATCGCCAGGGTGGCGGCGACGACGTCCGGCTCTCGCTCCGCGTACTCCGGCGTGTACCAGCGGCCGACCACCGTCTCGGCCACCGCGTCCATGCCGTCGGCGCGCACGAGGGCGGCGCGCTCGTGCCAGGGCTGCGGGTCGCCGAAGCAGGCCGCGCTGCTGCACACGACGAGCCGTTCGACGCGCTCGGGTGCCTCCAGGGCGAGCGTGAGGCCGAGGGCGCCGCCGAGCGAGATGCCCGCGTAGGCGAACCGGTCGATGCCGTCGGCGTCCAGCATCGCGAGGACGTCGGCGGCCAGGTCGGCCATCGTCGGCGACTCCGGCGGCAGCTGCGACTGCCCGTGGCCGCGGGCGGCGAAGCGGACGACGCGGTGCGTGGCGGCGAGTGCCGGGACGAGCCGGTCCCAGACGCGGCCGTCGGCGCCGAGCGGCGAGCCGAGGACGAGGACGGGGGCGTCGGCGGCTCCGGAGGCGGGGCCGTCGAAGCGGTGGTCGAGTACGGCGGTCATGCGTCACCCTCCGCGGGGGCCGGTTGGTGGGGAGTCGGTCGGACTGGACTCGGGCGGACTGGACTCGGGCGGAGTGGACTCGGGCGGGCCGGGGTTGACCGACACGGGGTTGGCCGAAACGGGGTTGGTCGGTGGGGATCCGGTCGTCGCGGACCGGGTCGGTACCGGTCGGGTCGTTGTGGGTCTGACGGGTCGTCAATAGCCTGGGCGCACCGTCCCGCCCACCCCGGAGGCTGCCATGAAGTACACGCTCCGCGCCGAGCCGATCGAGTTCGTGCAGACCGCGCCGCGCCGGCGGGCCTGGTCGGCGGACCTGCAAGCGTCGCCGAAGCAGGTGTTCGCGGCGCTCACCGACGACCCGGCGACCTGGCGGGGCTGGTTCCCGGGGCTGACCGGCGCGCACTGGCTCGCCGAGGCGCCGGACGCAGCCGAGGGCGCGCCGACGCACGGTGTGGGCGCGCGGCGCGAGATCCGCCTGGTCAAGCCGGTGGTGTTCCACGAGACGATCATGGCGTGGGAGGAACCGTCGCGGTGGGCCTACCGCGTCGACACGGCGACGGTGCCGATGGCGAACGCGCTGATCGAGGAGTGGACGATCGAGGAGCGTGGCACCGGTTCCCGGGTCACCTGGACGTTCGCGTGCGACCCGAAGGCGGTCATCTCGTTGACGCTGCGGTTCTCGCCGTGGTTCATGGGCAACACGTTCCGGCGCGCGATGAAGAACCTCGACCGGAAGCTGGCGCCGATCGCGGCGTGAGGCCCCCCGCGTCGGAGCTGTCCACGTTTCAGGGATATCCACACCCTGTGGACGACGACTAGAACGCGCAGGGCAGGTGCTTGACCCCGTTGATGAAGCTGGACCGCAGCCGCTGCGGCTCCCCCGCGACGCGGATGTTCGGGAGCCGCCCCAGCAGCTCGCGGAACATCACGGTGATCTCGCGCCGAGCGAGATGCGCACCGAGGCAGAAGTGCGGGCCGGGGCCGCCGTACCCGACGTGCGGGTTCGGGTCCCGGGTGATGTCGAACCGGTCGGGGTCCGGGAAGACCGCCGCGTCGCGGTTGGCCGACCAGTAGTACATCAGCAGCTTGTCGCCCTCGCTGATCGCCTGCCCGGCCAGCTCGGTGTCGCGGGTCGCGGTGCGGCGCATCCACACGACCGGGGAGGCGAGGCGGACGATCTCCTCGACCGCGGTCGGCGCGTGCCGCTCGAAGTCGCTCAGCCACAGGGCACGTTGGTCGGGGTTGTCGGTGAGCAGCCGGAGCCCGTGCGAGATCGCGTTGCGGGTTGTCTCGTTGCCCGCCACCACCAGCAGGATGAAGAACGACGCGAGTTCCTCGGCGGTGAGCTGCTCGCCGTCGATGTTGGCGTTGACCAGCGCGGAGATGACGTCGTCGGCCGGATGGCCGATCCGGTAGGTGCCCAACTCGGTGAGGAGATTCGCGAGTTCGCCGCCCGCGGTGAGCAGGACGGTGATGTGGTCGGCGTCCTCGGGCACGTACTCGGGGTCCGCGATGCCGATGATGGTGTTGGTCCGGTCGAGGACGAAGTCGTAGTCCTTCTCCGGGATTCCCATCATGTCGCAGATGACCTTGAGCGGCAGGCGGGCGGCGACGTCGGTGACGAAGTCGCATTCACCGCGGTCGGCGACCTCGCCGACGATCCGTGCGGCGGCCTTCTCCACGTCCTGCTCGAACTTCTTGATCATGCGCGGCGTGAACGTCCGCGACACGATGCGGCGCAGCCGGTGGTGCCGTGGGTCGTCCATCTCGATCATCGAGCCGAAGAACTCGGCGAACGCGGTGGGGAAGTCCGGGATGTGCGTGGCGCCTTGACCGGAACAGAATTCCTCCGGCCGGCGGCTGACCTCGACCACGTCGGCGTGCCGGGTCACCGCCCAGAAGCCGGGGCCCGCCGGCAGCGGCGACACCGGCTCCGGGTAGTACGGCAGCGGCCATTCGGTACGCAGCCGCTCGAACGCGCGGGCCCGGTCCTCGTAGGGGCCGGCCCAGAACTCCATGTCGGACACGTTCACCCAGTCGGGGGCTGCTTTGCCTCGGGGAGTGCTGTTGCCGACCGCCATGCCCTGCCCCCGTCGCGTCGGAGTCGTCGGGGGCCAGGAAACCACGAACGCGGGGAGAGTAACCAGGTGTCGTCCACGGGCGGGGTGGCATTACCCCAGCCTGTGAGGTCACTGGCGTGTCAGGCCGACCAGCATCGCCGACCAGGCGGCGGCCGGGAAGGTGAGGTGGGGGCCGGCAGCACGCTTGCTGTCCCGGACGTCGGCGTGGGCGCTGCCGAAGCGGCTCTCGACACAGTCGCCGTTCTGGTTGCTGTACGTCGACTTGATCCAGCGGGCGGATGTTTCGGACATGGCGGTTTCCTAGACGGTCGAGAGCTGATCGGCAAGACGAGCAACAAGAGCTTCGGACTTCGCGGGGCTCAAGGCAATGCCTCGAATCTCATCGAAGATCCTGCGGTAGTGCGCCGTGTCACGCGCGTCTTCCAGGTACGCGTGCGACGTGAGGCTCTCCACGCTCACGACCGGCAGTTGTGGCGCATCGGGAAAGCTGTAAATGGAGAACGGCAGCATGCCGCCGGGGAATCCGGGCGTGCTGAAGGGGAGCACTTGCAGCGTCACGTTCGGCATGCGGCCGATCTCCACAAGCCGTGCGAGTTGGCCTGCGAGGACCTGCGGGCCACCCCACTGCTGTCGCAGCGCCGCTTCGCCCAGGACGACCCACATGTCGACCGGCGGCGGCTCGCTACGGGTGAGGATGAACTGCCGTTCCATGCGCACGCGGAGCCTGACTCGTCGATCTTGGTCCAGACGGCCTGTCCGGCCGCCCTGGATCACCGCGGTCGCAAATGCCTCCGTCTGAAGCAGGCCAGGCACGATGCCGGGTTGGAACAGCGAGCACGTGGCGATCTCGGATTCGAGTCCGATCAAGTCCAGCAGGTCGGGCGTGAGTTGCTCGCTGGGCCATGACGGGTCGATGTTGCGCACCCCTCGACCTCGCCGACCCTCGCGCGCCAAAGCGAGCCACCCTGCTTGGTCCTGAGGGTCGGTCACGCCGTAGCGCGCCAGAAGGGCCCGCAGCTCGACCGGCCTGACGCCGCTTTGCGCCGACTCGATGCGGCTGATCTTCGCCGGGTGGCATTCCAAGACCGCAGCGGCGTCCTCCAAGAGCAAGTCGAGCCGTTCGCGCATCAACCGCAGATTCGTGCCCAGCACGCGCTTGCGGATCGTCCGACGGTGCTCGTTGGCCACGGCATCCCCCACCTCGGTCCTCGCCATCGCACGCATCGTATCGACGACTTCGCCCTGCAAGGCGAGTTGAAGTGTTTGACTTGCAGCTTGGATTGATTTGCGCCCATGCTACAGACAGCAACGAGTCGAGCACTCACCGCTGATCACGGTTGGCGGTTGTCCGAACTTGGGGGTGTGGCATGGCCACAGCGCATACGGAGGCTTTGTTCGCGGCTGCGGCGGCGAGTGTGAAGCACGCTCGCGGGTGGGCGAGGGTGTGGCTGGTCGAGCAGAAAGTCCCTGAAGATGTGCGGGACTCGGTGGTCCTCTGCCGCTCCGAGATCCTCACCAACGCGGTCCGGCACCAGGGTTCCGGCGAAATCGTGGCCGCTCGCCTTGTCCGCTTCGACGACGCCGCTGCGGTGTCCGTCGAGGACTCGGGTGACGTCTTCCTCGAACATGCCGTGCCTGTTGCGGAATTCGCCGAAGGCGGGCGCGGGCTGGCGGTCGTCCGGGCGGTCTCCGCACAGTGGGGCGTCCAGCCGCGGGCCGGCGGCAAGGTGGTGTGGTGCGAAGTCGCGCGGCCTCACGAACCGAGCCCCACCGACCTCATCAACTCACGCAACGCAAAGTAGCTTTCCACAAAGCCATTCCAGGAATCACGAACGCAGCAGGGCAGCCGGGCGCCGTCCACGGACAGGCACAGCCCGGCTCCCCGCCTCGCCTCACGATGTCGGTGCGCCGCCGTTCAGTTGCCACGTCTGGCCGGTGATCCACTCCGCTTCGCGGGAGGCGAGGAACACGCAGGCGGCGCCGATGTCTTCGGGGCGGCCGAGGCGGCCGACCGGGATGCCCTTGGCCATCTCGGTGGTCACCGAGGCGGTGCGGCCGCTCGCGGCCGGGTCCATCAGGCCGAGAGCGAGGGTATTGGCGGTGATGCCGTCCCGGGCGTTCTCCATGGCCAGGTGGCGGGTGAAGGCGATCGCGCCGCCCTTGGCCGCGCCGTACAGGGAGATGCCGAAACTCGCGCCGGTGATGCCGGCGCCGGAGGCGATGGTGATGATGCGGCCGTGGCGGCGGGCGCACATCCCGTCCAGGACGGCACGTGTCGTGTTCATGACGCCGAACAGGTTGACGTCGGCAAACCGCTGCCAGTCGGCGGGCTCGGTGTCGCGGAACTTCGTCGGGCGGAAGCCCTCGGCCCCGCCGTTGCCCGCGTTGTTGACGAGGATGTCGAACGGTGCGACCCGGCGTTCGAACGCGCGCACCTCGGAGGCGACCGCGGTGCGGTCGGTGACGTCGAAGGGCAGCGCGTACGCGGTCCCGCCCGCCTCGGTGATGGACGCCACAGTCTCCGCGGCGCGTTCCGCCACGATGTCGTTGACCGCGACCACCGCGCCCTGCCGGGCGAGCGCAACGGCGATCCCGGTGCCCACGCCCTGTCCCGCGCCGGTGACCAGCGCCGTCCTGCCGTCCAGCTCGAACATGCGAACCTCCTGTTCCGGGGCGGAGCCAACCACCCCCTCCCGCCGGAGTCAATGGTGGAGTCAATCAAGTAAATGAATTGCGCCGGACCGTTTCGGCAGTGCGCGCGCCGTGGTCTTCGCACGTAGACTTCGCGGCACACCGGACGGCCGCGTACGGTGTCCCGGTCCCCACCGACCTTCCCGCGCCGCGTAGGCGGCCCGAGACGGTCCCCGATCCGCATGCGGGAGTGAGCGTTCCCTTGCCGCCGGACGAGCAGAACACCCCCGACACGCTGGCCGCGCAGCGCGAGGTCCAGAGCGCTGTGGAACGGCTGCTGCGCCTTCAGCAGAGCCGCAAGGTGCACGGCGAGCTGATGACGGCCGCCCGCGCGCAGATCTCCCAGCCCGCCGTGCTGCTGCTGTCCCGCCTGCAGAGCGACGGCGGCCTCACCATCGGCGAACTCGCCCGGCGCACCCACATGGACATGTCGCTGGTCAGCCGCGAGCTGCGCAAACTGGAGGCCGAGTCCCTGGTCACCCGCGCGACGGACGCCAACGACGGCCGGGTCACCCGGGTCGGGCTGACACCGAAGGGCCGCGGCATCGTGCGGCGGCTACGCAACGTACGCGACCGGCACTTGTTCGAGGTGCTGTCGCACTGGTCGGCCGAGGAGCTGACCGCGCTGGGGTCGCTGATGGGACGTTTCGTCGACGATTTGCAGGCGGTGCGCTACCGCGACGACGCGGAGGCCGAGGGCAAGTAGGCGCGTTGCCGGACGTAAGTGGATGGCAGACCGGCGTGTCCCCAGGCCGCCCCGTGCCCACCGAAGCCCGCACGCCCGTTCGGCGAACCCCGCGAGCCGAGTCTGCCCAGCCTCGCCGCGCGCGGTCCGGGCGCGGTCCGGGCCGCCGCCCTGGACCGCCTCCCCGGAGCTCGCCCACGCGTCCGTCGAACCGCGCGCCCGGCACCGCCGCGCCCGCTCAGCCCTGAGCCTGCGCCGCGGCCGCCCCGCCCGGCCGATCACCCGCCCGGCACGGCCGAACCCCGTCCGGCCCCACAGGTGCTCCCCGACCCCACACGGCCGATCACCGCACGCCGCCCTGCCCCCGGCGACCCCGCCCTCTCCCCCCGGCACCGCCGAACCCGCTCGGCCCCGAGCCTGTTCCCCGGCTGCCCCGCCCGGTCGATCACACGCCTGGCGCAGCCGAACCTCGTTCGGCCCGACACATGCTCTCCGACCGCCCCGGGCGGCCGATCACCGCACACCGCCCTGCCCGCGGTCACCCGTCCCCTCGGCAGTTCCGCGCGGCCGGCCGCAGCACACCCGCCCAGCCCGCGGTCACCCCGCCCTCTCGCCGCCCGCCCCCAGCAGCCCCGCCACCGCCCCGACCGCAGCCGACGCGTCCGGACCCTGGCCGCGCACGGTGAGCGTCGTGCCCGCCCGCGCAGCGAGCCCGAGCAATTCGAGGACGCTCGCGGCGTGGACGATACGGCCGTCCGGCGCCGCCACGACGACCTCGGCCCGGTATCCCGCGGCGGCCCGCACGAGGGCGGCAGCAGGGCGCGCGTGGAGGTCGGCACCGAGCACCACCACCGCCTCGGCCGACTCGTCCGCGCCGCCCCGGGCCCGCCCCCTCACCCGCGCGTCCACCGCCGCCTCAGCCGATTCCCCGTCGCGCGCCGCCGGTCGGCCGCCCGCGGACTCGGGCACGCGCGTCCCGGCACCCGCTCCGGCCCCCGCCTCCGTTTCGACGTGTGCCGGTGCGTCCGAGTCCGCCTCGGCCGGCGCCTCCGCCCCGGCATCCCCCGCCTCAGAACTTGCGGACATTGCGGGCCCCTTCGGCGGCCGCCACGACCGTCTCCAGGTTCGCGCCGGACGCGGCCGCCACAGCGGCGGCGACCGCGCCCTCGACGAACGGCGCGTCCGCCAGCCGCACGTGCCCCATCGGCTCTTCGTCGAGCAGTGCCTGCACGGTCAGCACCGCGCTGCCCAGGTCCGGGATCACCACCACGCCGCTGCCCTGGTCGGCGTCGAGCAGCGCGGCCCGCACCCGGTGCACCGACGTGCCCAGCCCGCCCACCTGGTCGCCCGCGGCGAGCGCCACCACGACCTCGTCGCCGCCCAGCTGCGCCAGCAGCTCGTGCACGCCCGCGGCGAGGGTGCCACTGTGCGAAACCAGGACGATTCCTACGAGATTGCCCATGATCGGGCATGCTACGAGAGATCACGCGCGGCGTCATGACGCCGCGCATGCCGGGACACAACCGTCCGCGGAAAACGATCCGGACCGACGAGAGAGGGGCGAAGGAAGCCGGTGAAGAAGTTCCTGAACGCGCCGGAGACCGCCGTCGACGACGCCTTGGCCGGACTGGCCGCCGCGCACCCCGAGCTGGCCGTCGACCGCGCCCTGCGCGTCGTCGCGCGCGCGTCCGGCGCCCGGCCCGGCAAGGTCGGCCTGGTGTCCGGCGGCGGATCCGGGCACGAACCGCTGCACACCGGCTTCGTCGGCCCCGGCATGCTGGACGCGGCGTGCGCGGGCGAGATCTTCTCGTCACCGACCCCGGACCGGATCCTCGCGGCGACCCGCGCGGCGGCGGCGGGCGCGGGCGTCGTGCACATCGTGAAGAACTACACGGGCGACAACCTCAACTTCGACATGGCCGCCGAACTCGCCCGCGAGGAAGGCATCGAGGTCGCGAAGGTGACCGTGGCCGACGACGTCGCCGTCGAGGACGCCGGCACCGCGGGCCGCCGCGGCACCGGTGCGGCGCTCATCGTCGAGAAGACCGCGGGAGCCCGCGCCGAAGAGGGCGCGGACCTGGCGGCGGTGGTCGCCGTGGCCCGGCAGGCCGCCGAGTCGTCGCGCTCGTACGCGGTCGCCCTCACTGCGGGCACCGTCCCGACGACCGGCCGCCCGAGCTTCGAACTCCCCGACGACCTGGTCGAATCCGGCGTCGGCATCCACGGCGAACCCGGCCGGAGCCGGGCGCCGCTGCGACCCGCCCGCGACCTCGCCGCGGCGATCGCCGACGCCGTGCTCGCCGACCTGCCGCGCCGCAACGAACCGGTGATCGCCCTGGTCAACGGCCTGGGCGCGACCCCGCTGATGGAGTTGTACGTGGTTTACGGCCACGTCGCCGAGGAACTCGCCCACCGCGGTATCGCCATCGCACGCAACCTGGTCGGGACCTACGTGACCAGCCTCGACACGGCCGGCGTGTCGCTCACGCTGTGCCGCGCCGACCCGGCGCTCCTGCGGCTGTGGGACGCTCCCGTGCGCACCCCGGCATTGCGCTGGGGCTGAACGAGAACCGCCGGAGGACCACCGTGGGAGAACTCGACACCGCCGCCGTGCTGGTGTGGATGCACGCCGCCACCGCGGCCGTCGCCGCACACGAGGCCGAACTCACCGCTCTCGACACGGCCATCGGCGACGGCGACCACGGCACGAACCTGAGACGCGGCTTCGCGGCGGCCTCGCTCGCCGCCGAGGACGCCGCCGCGGCAGGCACCGACCCGGGCCCGTTCCTGATCGCCGTCGGCGGCGCGCTGATCTCCAGCGTGGGCGGCGCCGCCGGACCGCTGTACGGCACGGTGCTGCGGACCGCGGGCAAGGCCCTCGAGGGTCCGACGGCCGACACCGCGGCGCTGGCGGTGGCCCTCGGCGCGGGGCTGGACGCGCTGCGCCGCCTGGGCGGCGCGGAGGTCGGCGACAAGACGATGGTCGACGCCTTCGCCCCCGCGGTCGACGCCCTGCGCGGCGCGGGCGACCTCCCGCTGGCCGAGGCGGCCCGCCTGGCGGCCGACGCCGCCGAAGAGGGCATGCGCTCGACCACCCCGCTCCGGGCCCGCAAGGGCCGCGCGTCCTACCTCGGCGACCGCAGCATCGGCCACCAGGACCCGGGCGCGACCTCGACGGCGCTGGTGTTCCGCGCACTGGCGGAGTCCCTGACGACGACGGTGACGACGTGAGGGGCAGGAAAGACGGGAAGGACGGGAAGAACGGGAAGGACCGGGAAGGCTGCGGAGAACCGGGACGGGAAGGCCCGGTCGACGGCGACCGGCACCCGGAGGCCGACGCGGACGACGCCCCCGGCCGGGCGACCCATGAGACCCCTGCCGCGGCCGGGTCGTGCCCGCCCGGCGATGCCCCGGACGGCACCCGGGCCGCCGTGCCCGGCGCGGACACCCCGGACCCCGGCGCGGCCACCCCGCGGCCCGCGCACGCCCCCGGTATCCCCGGCGCGCCCGGCATCGCGGTCGGGTGGGCCGTGTCCGTGGACCGACCCGGTCGGGCGGACGGGCGGGGGGCGGGCCGCAGCGACCCGACCGCCGCGACCTCCGACGCGCCCGTGGACCACACCGTCCCCGAAGCCGCCGCGCCCGCGCCCAGCCACGTGCCCCCGGCCGACTTCGCCCGACCTTCCCCCGACCCCCGCTCGGTGCCCGAGCGGCAGCCCGGCGACTCCGCCGCCGACGCCCTCCGGGCCGTCTCCGACGAGCTGGCCGCCCTCGCCGAACACCTCCGCGCCGACGGTCAGTCCGCCGAGTCCGACATCGTCTCCGTCGCCGCTCTCATCGCCACCGATCCCGCGCTGCGCACGCTTGCCGGCGAGCTGGTCGACGGCGGCCTCACCGCCGCCGAAGCCGTCGTCGCGGCGGCGAACCGGCATGCCGACGCGCTCGCCGCGCTGGGGGACCCGCTGTTCGCCGACCGAGCCGCCGACGTACGGCATATCGGGCGTCGCGCAGCCGCAATTCTGGCCGGAAACGATCGCCGCGAGCCCGCCGGCGACCTCGTCCTCCTCGGCGACGAACTCGCCGCCGCCGACCTCCTCGCACCCGGCCGCTCTCCCGTCGCCGCCGTTTCCGTGCGCGGCGGGCCGACCGGGCATCTCGCCGTGGTGGCACGCGCGTTGGGCATCCCGCTGGTGCTCGGCGTCGCGCCGGAGGTCCTCCGCGGCGCGGACGCGCACCGGGTACTCGTCGACGGGGACCGCGGGTCGGTCGCCGTGGACCCCGACGTCGCGGACATCGTGCCGCGGTTCCCGGTGCCCGACGAGCACACGCAACCGCTCCCGCCCCGCCCCACCCACACCCGCGACGGGCACCGCATCCTCGTGGGCGCCAACGTCGGCAGTCACCGCGAGGCGCTCGCCGCCCGCCAGTACGGGGCCGAGTACGTCGGCCTGCTGCGAACCGAACTCCCGTTCCTCGGCACCGACCACTGGCCGGACTCCGACGAACACACCGCCGCCCTGGTGCCGTTGCTGCGCGACGGCCCCGAAGGGCCGGTCGTCGTGCGTACCCTCGACTTCGCGGCGGACAAGCGCCCCGGATTCGCCGCCGACGACCCGGCGGCCTGCCGGTCGGACGACGTGCTGCGCGCCCAGTTCGCGGGGATCCTCGCCGCCGGGGCGACGACCGCGCACCCCGTGCGGATCCTGCTGCCGATGGTGGCCGACGCGGCGGACTTCGCACACTGCCGCCGCCTGCTCGCCGACACCTGCCGCACCGCCGGGACCCGCGAACCGCCGCTCGGCGCGATGGTCGAACGGGAGAGCGCCGTGGCCGACGCGGAAGCGCTCGCCGAGGCCGCCGACTTCCTGTCCGTCGGCACCAACGACCTGACCCCGGCCCTGATCGGCCTGGCGCGCCACGACCCGCGGCTGGTCCCCGCCATGGCGGGGACGCCGACGGTGCTGCGCGCCCTCCAGCGCGTCGTCGCCGCCGGGCACGCGCACGACCGGAAAGTGTCCGTGTGCGGGGACGCGGCCGCCGAACCGAGCGTGCTGCCGCTGCTCGTCGGGCTCGGCGTGGACGCGGTTTCGGTCGCCCCGCCCGCGCTCGCCGCGGTGCGTACTCAGATCGCCGGACTCGACGTCACCCGCTGCGCGGAATCGGCCCGCCGCCGCCTCGCCACGAACCACTGACCGCACCGCACACCCCGGCAAGACGCGCGGGCAGCCGTCGGACCACGCGCGAGTGGTCTCCGGTTGAGCGCCCCCGACCGGGCGACGGCCCCCGGCCCGGCCGGGGTCGGGCGGGGTCCGGGCCGCCGGACGAACCGGCCGATCGCGAGCCGGTCTTCCCCTTCTCCGGGGCTTACCGCGTCGGGTCGAACAGCACCTTCAGGCAGCCGTCGGTCCGGTCCGCGAACGCCTCGTAACCCGCCGCCGCCTCGGTGAGCGGCAGGCGGTGGGTGAACACGTCGACCGGCTTGAGACGGCCGTAGCGGATCAGCGGGATCAGCTCCGGCCACGTGGCGGCGACCGGGGCGGTCGTGAAGCGCAGCGTGACGTTGCGGATCAGCAGCAGCGGCGCGGCGATCGGGAAGGCGAAGTTCGCGTTGACGCCGACCACGGAGACCGTGTGCGAGGTCCGCACCGCGTTGATCGCAGCGGTCATGGTGGCGTCGTGGCCGACCGCTTCGATGACCGAGTCGGCACCCAGGCCGCCGGTCAGCGCGAGGACCTGCTGGGCGATGTCGCCCTTCGACGCGTCGATCGGCTCCGCGCCGAGCGCCTCGGCCATCGCGAGGCGCTCCGGGACGCGGTCCGCGGCCAGCACCCGGCCGGCGCCGAGCACCTGCGCCGACTGCAGCGCGTACAGGCCGACCGGGCCGAGGCCGATCACCAGCACGGTCGCGCCGGGGCGGATGTCGGCGCGGGACGCGGCGGTCCAGCCGGTCGGCAGCGCGTCGGTGAGCAGCACGGCGTTGTCGACCGAGATGTCGTCCGGGATCGGCATGAGCGCCATGTCCGCAACCGGTATCTCCACCGCCTCGGCGTGCCCGCCGGGCAGGTCGGGGCCGCTGCCGAGGACCCGCAGGCCGCCGCCGGTGCAGTCGATGCCGTTGCCCGCGTGGCAGCCCGCGCACTTGCCGCAGCCGAACACCGGCGAGACCAGCACCCGGTCGCCGGCCTTGACGCGGGAGACCGCGCTGCCGGTCTCCAGCACGGTGCCGACCACCTCGTGCCCGGGGCGCAGCCCGCTGACCGCGAAGTCGCCTTCGTAGAAGTGCAGGTCGGAGCCGCACAGCGCACTCGCGGTGACCTGCACGATCGCGCCGTCCGGGCCGCTGAGGACCGGATCGTCGACCTTCTCGACGCTGACGTCGCGAGTACCGTTGATGACGACAGCGCGCATGGGCCGTCCCTCCCGAAAACCGTCCCGAAATCCGTGCAGTAACACTGTTACAGAGCTGCTCGTGAATCTAACCCACCGCCCGCTCCGATGGCAGGGCCGCGGCGTGACCTTCGTCCCACCCGCGGCCGCCCGGTACGGCGCGATCGCTAGCGTGTCGGCCATGTCGATCGCTCACGCGCTGCGGGCCCGCGGCCGCCGGGCGTTGTCGAAGGCCGTGCACCGGGGCTGGCAGGCCGTCCAGAAGGCGGGTGCGGTCACCCCCGAGACCCCCGGGCTCCTCGACTTCGCGGCCCTCGGGCCCAAGAGCAAGCTGATGTTCCCGACCGGCACGATCTTCGGCGAACGCAACATCCGCATCGGCGCGGACTGCGGCATCGGCGACCACGTGAGCCTGTCCGCGGGCCTCGCCCCCGGGCACGACCTCGGCAGCCGCGCGATCGTCACCATCGGCGACCGCTGCACGATCGGCCGCGGCAGCCACATCGTCGGCCACCACTCCATCTCCATCGGCGACGACGTGTGGACCGGGCCGTACGTCTACATCACCGACCAGAACCACAGCTATGCCGACCCGGACCGCCCGATCGGCCTGCAGTGGCCGGTCAACGACGCGGTCGTGATCGGCGACGGCAGCTGGCTCGGCGCCGGCGCCATCGTGCTGCCCGGCGCCAAGCTCGGCCGCAACGTCGTGGTGGCCGCCGGGTCGGTGGTCCGCGGCACCATCCCCGACCACAGCGTGATCGCGGGCGTCCCGGCGAAGATCGTCCGCCGCTACGACCCGGCCACCGGCTGGGATCCGCCGCTGCGCAGCGTGCCCGTGGAAATCCCCGAGGGCATGACGCACGAGCAACTCGTGGCGCTCATCGACGAGATGGAGAGCCGCGCGGCGGACTGACCGCCGCGCGGCACACCGTCGCGGGTCCGACGCGCTGGTGTTACGCGGTCAGACCGCTCAGCCGCAGCCGCAAGCTGAGGTTGTCGAGGATCGAGACGACCTGGCCGAGCGCCCAGCCGGGCGTGGTCCAGTCGCCGTCCAGGAGCGACAGCGAGACGCTGCCGTTCGCCAGCGCGGTGGTGTCCGCGTTGCCGACCGCCTCGCTCTGGTCCGGGCTGAGGCCCAGGGCGATGCGGTAGCAGGTGGCGCACTGGTCGGGCGCGGGCACGTACTGCGACTCGACGGCCTGCGCGCGGCCGACGTTGGTCAGCGCGACCTTGCCGCTCGGGTGCACCGGGTAGTTCGCGTTGATGGTGGCGTGGCCGGGCATCAGCCCGCCCTTCGCCGGCGCGGTGGCGACGAGGCGTTCGACGAGCTTGACGGTGAACCCGACGGCCTGCGGGATCTGCGGGAACGGGTTCTTCGGGTTCGTCACGTCGTATTCGGCGCTCACCGCGATCGACGGGACGCCGAACTCGGCCGCGGTGATCGCCGCGCCAACCGTCCCCGAGTGGTTCGTGGTCGCGGCGATGTTCTGGCCCGCGTTGATGCCGGTGATCACCAGGTCCGGCTTCTTGCCCGCGAACACGTTCTTCAGGCCGAAGCCGACCGAGTCGGCCGGGGTGCCCTCGACCGACCAGATGCCCGGCTCGGTCTGCTGGGCCTTGAACACCGCACCCGGCGAGGCGTTGATGCCGGTGCCCTTGCCGGACTGGTCGGTCGCCGGGGCGACGATGACCGCGTTGTGGCCCGCGGCCTTGAGCGCGCCCTGCAGCGCGCGGATGAACGGGAACTGGTACCCGTCGTCGTTGCTGAGCATGATGTCGAGCCGCTTCGGCGGCTCCGCGGCGTTCGTCGCCGCGACCGCGGTCGGGGCGGCGGTCCCCACCACCGCGGCGCCGACGGCGAGAGCCGCCAGGAACCTTCTGGCTCGCGTACCGATCCGTGCCATGTTTCCGGCCTCCAGGAAGAAACCAAAAATCCGGGCCGGACACGAGATCCGGCCTGGTCTTCGTGGTGCGGCGGCAACCCGGTGGACGGTACGGGCAGCGCAGAAAAGCGCGTGCGAAATCCCCCATGCGGGCGGCGCGTGACGCGAACCGACCGGTGGGAAGGGAAACTAAGGTCATCGGCCGGACAAATCAATGCCCCGCGCGGTGCTGTTCGTGCGGGACGCGGCCCGCACCGGCGGCAGGCGGTGCGTCAGGCCGCGGGATACCGCTTCACCCAGTGCGTCTCCGGCCCGTCGGCGCCGTGCAGGGCCGCCGCCTGGGTCATCTCCATCGCGAAATCGTCGGCCAACTGCAGGATCGTGCCCCGGCCTTCGAGTTCGGCGACCAGGTCGGCGGGCAGCGCCGTCTCGCCGTGCATGGCGCCGAGCAGGTTGCCGCAGATCGACCCGGTCGAGTCGCTGTCGCCGGAGTGGTTGACCGCGAGCAGCAGCCCCGACCGCACGTCGGGCGCGACCAGCGTGCAGTACAAGCCGATGGCCAGCGCCTCTTCGGCGGTCCAGCCCTGGCCGAGCTCCTCGACGCGGCCGGAGTCCGGCGTACCCGCGCGCACCATGCGCAAAGCCGCCTCGACCGCGACGACGGTCTCCTCGTGCCCGTCGTACGCCGCCGCGAGTTCCAGGGCCTGCTGGACGCCCTGCTCGACGGTGGCGCCCTGCATGACCGCGTGCACGACCACCGCGAACACCCCGGCGGACAAGTAGCCGGTCGGGTGGCCGTGCGTCAACACCGCGCACTCCACCGCGAGTTGGAAGACCAGCTCGGGGTTCCAGCCGACCAGCAGGCCGAACGGCGCGGACCGCATGACCGCGCCGCAGCCCTTGGAGTCGACGTTCTTGGGCTTGTCGAGCGTGCCCATCACCCCGTCGTCGAGGCCGCGCAGGCAAGCGTGGCCCGGCGCGCGGGAGCTGTAGAGCCACTCCTCGCGCACCAGCCAGCCCTCGTCGCGGCGTTCGTCGGGGCCCCACTCGCTCTGCGTCGCCTTCCAGCGCAGATACGCGCGGTGCACGTCGGTCGGCGGATGCCAGGTCCCTTCGTCCCGCCGGACGTGCGCGCGTATCAGCCCCTCGACGGTGAACAGCGTCATCTGGGTGTCGTCGGTGATCGCCCCGCGCCGGTGGTACGCGGTGACGAACCCGGTGACACCCTCGGCCCCGTGCTGCGCGCGTATCTCGTCGAGGGCGAGAAACTCGATGCCCGCGCCGAGCGCGTCGCCGACCGCCCCGCCGACCAGGCAGCCGCGGACGCGGCTGCGGAAGTCCTGCTGCTGTTCCCGCGACCACAGCGCGGCCATGCGTGTCCCCCCCTGCTCCGGCAGTACGGTGCCCGCGTCGGCAGCGTACCCACACGGGAGCCGCTGCCGTCCGCTTACTGACGATCTGTCAGATTCGGGTTCCGGATTCCGGTCAGCCGAGGATCGGCAGCATGATCTTCTCCACCTCGTCGTCGTGCCGCCGGGCCACTTCCCGCCGCTCTTCGCTGACTTCGCCGTAGGTCGTGGTGCGCTGGCGCGCCCGGCGGCCGAGCGAGGCCGCCATCGACTCGAGTTCGGCGATCGACTTGCGCGACCCGTTGTCCGCGCCCGCCATGCGGGAGATCGTCTCCTCCATGAGCGTGCCGCCCATGTCGTTGGCGCCGCCTTCGAGCATCAGGTTCGTGCCGTCGACCCCGAGCTTGACCCAGCTGGTCTGGATGTTGGAGATCTTGCCGTGCAGCAGGATCCGCGCCATCGCGTGCACGGCGCGATTGTCGCGCAGCGTCGGGCCCGGACGGGCGATGCCCGCCAGGTAGACCGGCGCGTTGGTGTGCACGAACGGCAGCGTCACGAACTCCGTGAAGCCGCCGGTCTGATCCTGGATGCGGCCGAGCAGCCGCAGGTGGGCGAGCCAGTGCGCGGGCGTGTCGACGTGGCCGTACATCATCGTCGAGCTGGAGCGGATGCCCACCTCGTGGGCGGTGCTGACGACCTCGACCCAGGTCGCCGCGGGCAGCTTGCCCTTGGTGAGGATCCACCGCACGTCGTCGTCGAGGATCTCCGCCGCCGTGCCCGGAATCGTGTCGAGGCCCGCTTCCTTCGCGGCCAGCAGCCACTCGCGGATCGACAGGCCCGTACGGGTCGCGCCGTTCACGACCTCCATCGGCGAGAACGCGTGCACGTGCATCTCCGGCACGCGCTTCTTCACCTCGCGCGCGATGTCGAAGTACGCGGTGCCCGGCAGGTCGGGGTGGATGCCGCCCTGCATGCACACCTCGGTCGCGCCGACCGCCCACGCCTGCTCGGCGCGCTCGCCGACCTGGTCGAGGGACAGCGTGTAGGCGTCGGCGTCGGTGCGGCGCTGCGCGAAGGCACAGAACCGGCAGCCGGTGTAGCAGACGTTGGTGAAGTTGATGTTCCGGTTGACGATGTACGTGATGTCGTCGCCGACCGCCTCGCGCCGCAAGTCGTCGGCGATCCTGGCGAGTTCGTCCATGGCCGGGCCATCCGCGTGGAAAAGCGCGAGCGCCTGGTCGTCGGTGAGCAGCGTCGGGTCGGCGGCGGCCTGCGCGAGCGCGGCCTTGACGTCGCCGTCGATGCGCTCGGGCGCCTTTCCGTCGCGGCCGTAGACGGCCTGGCCGCGCAGTTCGTCCCAGTCGCCGTAGACCTCGTCGAAGTCGTCGCGGCGGTCGGAGGTGCGGCCGGTGGTGTCGATGGTGACGTGCAGGTCGGTGCGGCCGGAGGCGGTGAACACGTCCTCGGGCTCCTGCCACGGCAGGCCTTCGGGGTTGCGGCCCTCGACGGCCAGGCCGTCGGCGTCGGCCAGCGCGCGCACGTGCGGGATGACGCGCGGGTCCAGCCACGGCTCGCCGCGCTGGATGAACTCCGGGTAGATCGTCAGGCGTTCGCGCAGCGTGAAGCCGGATTCCGCGGTCTTCTCAGCGAGTTCGTCGATGTGCGGCCACGGGCGCTCGGGGTTGACGTGGTCCGGGGTGAGCGGCGAGACGCCGCCCCAGTCGTCGATGCCGGCCCGGATCATCAGCGCGAACTCGTCGCCGACCAGGTTCGGCGGAGCCTGCACGCGCGCCTTGGGGCCGAGCACGATGCGGGTGACCGCGATCGCCGCGGCGAGTTCCTGGAGGTCCGCGTCGGCGACCGACCGCATCGCGGTGTCCGGCTTGGCGCGGAAGTTCTGCACGATGACTTCCTGGATGCCGCCGTACTGGCGGTGCACCTTGCGCAGCGCGAACACCGATTCGGCGCGCTCGGCCATCGTCTCGCCGATGCCGATGAGGATGCCGGTGGTGAACGGGACGTTGGACCGCCCCGCGTCCTCCAGCACCCGCAGCCGCACGGCGGGTTCCTTGTCCGGCGAGCCGTGGTGCGGGCCGCCCGGCTCGGACCACAGCCGCGTCGCGGTGGTCTCCAGCATCATGCCCATCGACGGGCTGACCGGCTTGAGCCGCTGCAGGTCGGTCCACGACAGCACGCCCGGGTTGAGGTGCGGCAGCAGTCCGGTCTCCTCGAGCACGCGGATCGCCATCGCGCGGACGTACGAGAGCGTGTCGTCGTAGCCGTGCGCGTCGAGCCACTCGCGGGCCTCCGGCCAGCGGTCCTCGGGCCGGTCGCCGAGCGTGAAGAGGGCTTCCTTGCAGCCCATCGCGGCGCCCTCGCGGGCGATCTTCAGCACCTCGTCGGGAGTGAGGAACAGCGAATGCCCGTCGCGCTTCAGCTTGCCGGGGACGGTCACGAACGTGCAGTAATGGCACTTGTCGCGGCACAGGCGCGTCAGCGGAATGAACACCTTGCGGGAGTACGTGATGACCCCCGTCCGCCCGACCGCGTCCAGACCGGCATCACGCACCCGCGCCGCCGACCCGCACAGGTCGTCGAGGTCGGCGCCCTTCGCGTGCAGCAGCACCTCGGCTTCGGCGACGTCCAGCATGACCCCGTCACGGGCACGGCGCAGGGCGCGCCGCATCGCGTTCTCGGTCGGAGTCTGGGTCATGCGACACCCCTCGCTGTCGTGCTGGTTTTCCCGGTCTGTCCAGGGCAATTGGGCCGCGAACAGACCAACTGTAGGCGCGCACGTTCGAAGGTTTCTTTACTCGTGTCGCACATCACGCGGGGCGGATCCGGCATGCCGAAGGCCCGGCCGCACGGGGCGGCCGGGCCTTCGGATGGTGCCGGGTCATACGGTGTTGTGCGGGGTGGCGCGCCGGGCGCCGGGGGTCACTTGGCGATCGCCGGGCCGAAGCTCACCGAGTCGGGGGTGACCGTGACGGTGTCCTTGCCGGAGCGCAGGACGCTGCCCGCGAGGGCACCGGTGACCTGGCCGTTGCGCACCGTCTCGACGCCGTTGACGCGGACCGACACGATGCCCTCGGACTCCGAGGTCAGGCGGGCGCTGTCGCCGGGCAGGTCGTTGACCATGCGGGCGTTGGCCGAGTTGACCGTCTCCGGGTCGAACAGCACCAGGTCGGCGTGGAAGCCCTCGGTGATGCGGCCGCGCTCCTTGAGCCCGAACAGCTTCGCCGGGTCGCTGGTGAGCATCTGCACCGCGCGCTCCAGCGAGACCAGCTTGCGGCCGCGCAGCGTGTCGCCGAGGAAGCGGGTGGTGTAGGTGGCGCCGCACATGCGGTCCAGGTGCGCGCCGGCGTCCGAGCCGCCGAGGATGACGTGCTCGCTCTCCCACACCTCCTGGCGCAGGTCCCACGACGCCTGGTCGTTGTCGGTCGGCATCGGCCACAGCACGGTGCGCAGGTCGTCGGCGGCGCAGATCTCGACCAGCGCCTCGAAGTCCTCCTGGCCGCGTTCGGCGGCGATGTCCGCGACCTTGCGGCCGGACAGGCCCTTGTTGGCGTCGCTGTAGGTGTCGCCGATGACGTAGCGGCCGAAGTCCACGAGGCGGCGGAAGACGCCCGCCTCCGGGCTGTTGGCGCTGCGCAGAAGATCGGCGCGGGTCTCCGGGTCGCGCAGCTTGGCGATGCGCTCCGGGACCGGCAGCGACAGGATCTCGCCCCAGGCGCCGGGCAGCAGGTTGAGCGCGCAGTAGGTGAGGAGCGACATGTTCATCGGCACCAGCACCGGGAGGGTGAGGATGACGATCTTGCCGCCGGCCGCCGCGGCCTTCTCGGACGCGTAGATCTGGCGCGGGACGCGGTCCGGGTCAGCGGAGTCGACCGTGAGCACGTTCCAGTTCATCGGCCGGTTCGCGGTGACGGTCATCTGCGTGAGCAGGTCGATTTCGTCGTCGCTGAACTTGTCGAGGCAGCCCGCGACGATGACCTCGAGCTGGGTGCCCTCGTGGCGGCCGACCTCGGCGCAGAGCGCGATGACCTCTTCGGGGCTGGCGTGCCGGGAGGGGACGGGGTTGCCGTCGCCGTCCGTGTGGTTCGAGCGGCCGGTGGAGAAGCCGATCGCGCCGGCCTCCATGGCCTTCTTCAGCTCGGCGACCATCGCCTCGACCTGCTCGGGCGTGGCTTCCTTGCCGAAGTCGGCGCCCATGACGTAGCGGCGGATCGCGCAGTGGCCGGCCATGAAGGCGGCGTTGACGCCGATCTTGCCTTCGAGCTTGCCGAGGAACTCGGCGAAGGTCTCCCAGGACCAGTCGATGCCGTTCTCCAGGGCCGGCAGCGCCATGCCCTCGACCTTGGCCATCATGCGGCGGGTGTAGTCGGCGTCCTCGGCCTTGATGGGGGCGAGGGTGAAGCCGCAGTTGCCGCCGACGATGGTGGTCACACCGTGGTTGACGGACGGCGTGGCGTAGCCGTCCCAGTGCAGCTGGGCGTCGTAGTGCGTGTGAGGGTCGATGAACCCGGGGGCCAGGACCAGGCCGGAGGCGTCCTCGGTGGACGCGGCTTCCTCGGTGATGCTGCCGGCCGGGCCGACGGCCACGATGCGGCCGTCGCGGATCCCCACGTCACCCCGGAAGGAAGGCGCGCCCGTTCCGTCGACGACGGTTGCTCCGGTGATGAGGTGGTCGAGCATGACCGGGACTCCCTACTTCTAGGTGCCTGCGTTGCCTGTGCCGCGGGTGTTCCCCGAGGCTCGGGGCACCGCACCGCGATTTCCTGATGGTACGTCAGATTTCGGTTTTGGCGAGGGTCCGGGAACCGTGAGTTCAGCCTCACCAAGCCTTGCCTAAGTGCGCCGTGCACCCCGGAACCCGCCCGTCCGGTCGTCACGTGTCGACCGGACGGGCGGTACACGGCGCGGTGGCGGTAGTGCGTTCGGGCTACTTGTTCAGCAGCGGGGCGACCTGCGTGGAGAACGCCTCGATCTGGTCGGTCAGCTCGTTCGGGTTCCGGCTGCGGAAGCGGATCTGGATCTGGTTGGCGCCCTGGTCCCCGTACCAACGCAGCGACTCGGCGAGCTGTTCCGGGCCGCCCGCGAGGGTGTTCTTGCCGACCTCCCAGTCCGGGGTGCCGACGTACAGCGTCTCGGTGATGGCGCCGATGTCCATGGGCTCGTCGCCGCGGCCGCACTCCTCGCGCAGCCGGCGCAGCTCGGCGACCTGGACCGGGAACGTCTCGCGGGGGCTGCCCTGCGGGAGCCAGCCGTCGGCGTACTTCGCGACGCGCTTGAGCGCGGCGCCGGCCGAGCCGCCGATCCAGATCGGCGGGCGGGGGCCCTGCACGGGACGGGGGCGCTGGCCCATGTCCTGCACGTTGTAGCGCTTGCCCTCGAAGGTGGTGAACTCTTCGCGCAGCGCGAGGTCGAGCAGCTCCAGCGCCTCGTTGAGGGCGGCGCCGCGGTCCTTGAAGTCCAGGCCGAACATCTCGAACTCGGCCTCGACGTGCCCGGCGCCCGCACCGATGATCGCGCGGCCCTTCGAGATGACGTCCAGGGTCGCGAACGCCTTCGCGGTCATCATCGGGTGGCGGTACGCGAGCACGGCCACGTGGCTGACGAGGCGCACGTTGTCCGTGACGGCGGCGAGCCAGCCGAGGGTGGTCATGGTGTCCCACCACTCGGTGCCCATCATCGGGGCGTGGCTGCGCGGGATCGCGGTGTGGTCGCAGACCGCGATGTAGGCGAATCCGCCGCGGTCGCACGCGCGGGCGATGGCGGCCAGCTCGTCGGGGCCGGCGGTCTCCTCCCAGGACTCCGCGTAGAGCTTGCTCTGCGACTGGATCGGGAGCTGCATCCCGTAGTGCAGGACTCCGGGGGGCAGGATCGCGGCCATCGGGGACTCCCTCGTCTCACCTTGTGTCATCTCAAGACCGGTCACATACTCCGATCTAACGCACCGTCAGACAAGACCGATGGGGCGGCCGACGAGGGGATACGACGTGATCAACACCACCGACCCGACCATCGCACCCGGCGAGGAGCGGATGCGGCTCGACGTCGAGGACGGAATCGGCGTGCTCACCCTGTGCCGCCCCGACAAACTCAACGGCTGGAGCTGGGAGTCGTCCCGCCAGCTCGGCATCATGGCCGAGCGGATCCGCTTCGACGACGCCATCCGCGTCGTCCTGCTGCGTGCCGAGGGCCGCGCCTTCTGCGCCGGAATCGACGTCACCGCCCCCGGCGGCAACATCAGCGGCCGCTCCGGCGCCGAGCGCACCCGCAACTACTACGAGGGCCTGCGCTGGATGCACGAGCGCTTCCGCAACTTCGCCCGCCTCCCCCAGCCGGTGGTGGCCGCCGTCCAGGGCTACGCGCTCGGCTTCGGCTTCGAGCTGGCCCTGCTCGCCGACATCCGCATCGCCGCGGACAATGCGGTCTTCGCCCTTCCGGAAGCCCAGCTCGGCGTCGCCGTCGACGCGGGCGGCGACATGCGCATCGCCCGCGAGGCGGGCGCGGGCTGGGCGAAGTACCTCGCCCTGACCGGCCGCCGCATCGACGCCGCCACCGCGGAACGCCTCAACCTCGTCCAGCAGCTGGTCCCGGTCGACGACCTCGACAAGACCGCCCGGTCGATCGCCGCGGACATCGCCGCCAACGCCCCGCTCGCCGTCCAGGGCATCAAGCGCTCCGTGGACTCCTACGCCGACGCCGCCTTGGACACGGCCCTCGCCCAGACCGCCCTGACCGCGGCCGTGACGCTGGCTTCCGAGGACATCACCGAGGGCTACAGCGCCAAGGCCGCGAAGCGGTCGGCGCTGTTCGAGGGGAAGTAGCGCCACAGGAGGGCTGCGCGTGTTCTCGTCGGGCGATTAGGCTTTCCGTCCTCGCCAGGACAGCAGCGGAGAGCCTGTGGACACGACGCAGCCCCCTCCCGGCGCACCGCCGCTCCCGGATCGCTACACGGTCGTCGGTCGTCTGGCGCGCGGGGGCACGGCGGACTTGTGGCGGGCACACGACGGCGACCTCGGGCGCGAAGTCGTGGTGAAGGTGCCCACGTCGCACGAACCCGCCGACCGGGCGGCGCTCGCGCACGAAGCGCGGATGACCCGCAAGGCGCGCGGCGACGGCGTGCCGGTCGTCCACGACATCGACGTCCAGGGGCCGGTCCCCTACCTCGCCATGGAACGCATCACGGGCGAGAACCTGCATGCGGCGAGGGACGAGCAGACCGCGGAACCACCGGACCGTGCGGCCGTGCTCGGCATCGGCATCGCCAAGGCGCTGCAGAACGTGCACTTCGCCGACGTCGTGCACCGCGACATCAAGCCGGAGAACCTCGTCGTGCGTCCGGACGGCCGGATCGGCATCCTCGACTTCGGCAACGCGGTGACCCTGGGAACACCCCGGGAGCCGGAGGGGGACCGGTTCGCCACAGGGACCCCCGGCTACACCGCGCCCGAGCGTCTCATCCCCGGCAACAGCGCGGGGACGTTCCAATCGGACCTCTACGCAGTGGGCGTCATCATGCGCGACATGCTCACCGGCGAGCGCACCTTTCCGCCCACGGAGCCCCGGCGTGCCACCGTGATCCGGCAAATCGACGGCGATGTACGCCCCTTGGCCGAGATCCGCCCCGACCTGCCCAGGCCGCTGAGCACGTTGGTGGACCAGCTGATGAGCGTCAATCCGCGCGAACGCCCGCTGCACGCGGGCGAAGTCGTATCGCGTCTGGAGGGCATGCTCCCCGATCTGCGCCGTGCGGCCGAGCGCGAGGCGACGAGGGCGCGGTCGGCGAAACTCGCCGTGCAGGGCTTCACCCGCCTGGGCCGTGCACCCGCCGCCGGGAGGGACGGGACGCCGCCGGGCCCCCGCACCCACCAGCCCACGCCCGAACACGACCGCGCGCCGCCGCCGCCGAGGCGCGGAGCGGTGCGGGAGCCGCGGGACAACGGCTTCGGGTGACCCGGCCGCCGCGGGCTCCCGGACGAGCGCCGAGCCCGTCGCTCCCCTTTCCTGCCGCTTTCCTGCCGCAGCGTGCTTGGCGGAGGGCCGAGCGGCGTCGCGGTCAGCTGTAGGCCCGCAGGATCAGCAGGGCCTCCACGGTCACGATCGGCCGGGCTTCGACGCGGATGGTCGGGGACCACTGGGCCCAGCGGATCGGCCAGCCGCCGTCGTCCTCCTGCTCGGCGGCGAGGGCGGTGAGGCTCGTCGCCATTTCCTCCTCGGTGAACCAGCGGCGGGCGAGGCTTTCGGGGCGCGTGGCGTAGTCGTGGGGGTAGTGGTACTCGGCGGGGGCGTAGCCGGGCGGGATCACGGTGTCCTCCGGGTGCGCCGGGTCGAGCGGGACAAGGCCCCGGTCGCGCACGAGCTTCCCGAGGCGGGCTGCCTCCGCCTCGGCCCACACACGGCGGCCGGGGACGCCGGCCGCGACGCCGTCGAGGTAGGCGACCGCGGCGTGGACCTCGTAGGGGTGCGTCTCCCCCGTCAGCGCCTCGACCGCCGACCGGCAGAACGCGTCCGCGCCGGCGACCCACGGGTGGTCGAGCCCGGCGGCGAGCATCGGCCCGACGATCCAGCCGGTCGGCAACAGTCCCCCGGCCGGGGCATCCGGGATCTGCACCCACGGCGGGCGCGGGTACGGCCGCAGACTCGGCAGCGCGGCCGGCACCCCGCCGTCGGCCGCGGAGACCCCGGCCAGCCAGTCGCACAGCGCCGTGCCCAGCGGTCCGGCGAGCGCACCCGTCTCCGCCAGGATCGGCACCGCCGTGCGCAGGGTGGCGGGCTGCGGCGCAGGCCCCCGGACGTCGGGCTCCAGGCCGTACGCGTAGCCGCCTTCGTCCGCCCGGTAGCCCGCCAGCACCGCCAGCACGCCCTCGGGCCCGCCCTCGCCCCGGAAGTGCCAGGCGTAGCGCCGCTGCTCCAGCACCCGCCCGCTCGTCCACAGAAACCGGTCGGCCTTGGCCCGCATGTCGTCGTTCAGCTCCATGCCCCGACGCTAGGCGCCGCCCGCCCTCCGGGTCTTGAACGAATCGGACGCGTCGCCGCCGGATACGGGCCGACCGGGGGCATCGTGCCCCGAACGACGTGCGGCCCGTCTCCCGATACCTCGGGAGACGGGCCGCACACGCAAGCCGGGTCTACTGCTGCGCGGCGAATTCCTCCGCCGCCTGGGCCCGCAGTTCGAACTTCATGACCTTGCCCGTGGGGTTGCGCGGGAGCTCGGTGACGATTTCGACGTAGCGCGGGACCTTGTAGTTCGCCATCTCCTTGCGGCAGAAGTCGACGATCTCGTCCGGGGTCACGGACGCGCCGGCGCGGAGGATCAGGTAGGCCTTGCCGACCTCGCCCATGCGGGCGTCGGGGACGCCGATGACGGCGGCCTCGGACACCGCGGGGTGTCCGGCCAGGGTGGACTCGATCTCCGCCGGGTAGGCGTTGAAGCCGCCGACGATGTACATGTCCTTGATGCGGTCGGTGATCCGCAGGTTGCCCTGCTCGTCGAGGACGCCGACGTCGCCGGTGTGCAGCCAGCCGTCCGCGTCGACCGCCTTCGCGGTCTCCTCGGGGTCCTCGAAGTAGCCCTTCATGACGTTGTAGCCGCGCACCAGGACCTCGCCCGGCTCGCCCGGCGCGGTCGGCTTGCCGGACTCGTCGGCGGTGATCAGTTCGACGCCGTCGATGGCGCGGCCGGACGTCGCGGCGATGATCTCCACCGGGTCGCCCTGGCGACACATCGTCGCGGTGCCGCACGACTCGGTCAGGCCGTACGCGGTCAGCACCGTGCCGAAGCCCAGGTCCGAACTCATGCGCTTGACCAGCGAGATCGGCACCGACGCGGCCCCGGTCACGGCCAGCCGCAGCGACGACAGGTCGTACTTGCCGCGCTGTCCGGAGTCCAGGAGCGAGGTGTAGATGGTCGGCGCGCCCGGCAGCACGGAGACCTTCTCGGTCTGGATCAGCGTGCAGGTCGCGTCCACGTCGAAGACGGCCTGCGGGATCATCGTGGCGCCCTTGATGAGGCTCGCGAGGATGCCCGACTTGTAGCCGAAGGTGTGGAAGAACGGGTTGACGATCAGGTAGCGGTCGCCCTCCGCGAGGCCGACGGTGCTCGCCCACGTCTCGAAGACCCGCAGCGACTGGGCGTGCGTGGTCATGACGCCCTTGGGGCGGCCGGTGGTGCCCGAGGTGAAGATGATGTCGCCGATGTCCTCGGGGGTGATCGAGGCGGCCCGGGCGGCGGTGTCCGCGGCCGGGACGTCGGCGCCGGACGCCAGGAAGTCCGGCCACGACACACAGGTCTCGGGCGCGCTGTCGGCGAGCACGACGGCGGTGGTCAGGTCCGGCAGCGCGGCGAACGGCTGTCCGGGGCGGCCCTCGCCGGCCGACGAGCGCAGCATGGCGACGTACGACGCGCCGAGGAAGGTCCCGGAGACGAACAGCAGCTTGGCGCGGGTCTTCTCCAGCACGTACTGCGCCTCGGCGCCCTTGTACCGGGTGTTCATCGGGACGATGGTCGCGCCGGCGGCCAGCGCGCCCAGCCCGGCGACGATCCAGTCCTTCGAGTTGGGGGCCCACACCGCGACCCGGTCGCCGCGCTCGACGCCCGCGGCGACGACCGACGCCGCCGCCGCACGCACGCGGTCGCGCAGCTCGGCGAAGGTGATGCGCGCGGCTCCGTCGACGACGGCCTCGCGGTCGCCGAACCGCTCCGCCGCGCTGTCCACGAGAGCGGGGATGGTGCCCCACTCCAGATCACCCTGCATGATCGCTCCTGAGAGGTCCGATGACGAGGTACGACAGAGCCCGTCGGTGCCGTTGCTAATCTGACCTGACGGTACGTCAGATCAGGGCGGCGAGGGAAGCTGCCGACCGGGAGATCGCGACCACGCCCGCAGGACACCGCACCAAAGACCGCTTACCCGAGGGCCGCAGCAACGGAGGTTGGGCACCATGCGCAAGTTCGAGACGCTCGGATACGAACAGGCCGACGGCGTCGCCTGGGTGACCCTCAATCGGCCCGACCGGCACAACGCCGTCGACATCGTGATGATCGAGGAGCTGCACGGTCTTTGGCGTGAGCTGCGGCACGACGACGACGTGCGTGTGATCGTCCTCACCGGTTCCGGCGACAAGGCGTTCTGCACCGGTATCGACCGCTCGGTGGACATCCCCCAGCCGTCGTCCCCGTTCATGATGGACGACCCGATGCTCAAGATCGGCCCGAAGTTCTCCGACCTGTGGAAGCCGGTCATCGTCGCGGTCAACGGCATGGCCTGCGGCGGCGCGTTCTACCTGCTCGGCGAGTGCGAGTTCATCATCGCGAGCGAGAACGCCACCTTCTTCGACCCGCACACCACCTACGGCATGGTGTCCGGCTTCGAGTCGATGCACCTCGCGCAGCGCATGCCGCTCGGCGAGGTCATGCGGCTCACGCTGCTCGGCAACGCGGAGCGGATGAGCGCGCAACGCGCCTACGAGACCGGCCTGGTCTCCCAGGTCGTCCCGGCGGACGAGCTGCACGAAACGGCGAAGTGGGCGGCCGAGACCATCGCGTCCTACCCGCCGCACGGCGTCGAGGGCTCGGTGCGGTCGATCTGGGCCGCGCGCGACATGACCCGCACGCAGGCGCTCACCATGGCCCCGTCGATGATCACGCTCGGCAACCTGCCGTGGTCCGAGCAGGCGGGCCTGTTCCAGCAGCGCAGCAAGGACTACCGGGTGCGCTGAACCCCGCCCCGACGACGCGCGGCGGGGGGTGGGGCTAGCCCCACCCCGATCGGGGCGGTTCCACCATGTCGGCGGACCGCCCCGCGGCGGTTGACTCGGAGTGTGGACAGGAACGCATTCCCCGCACCGGGAGCCGCCTCGTGAGCGCATTCGTCGGAGTCGCCCAATCCGTCGGCCTGTGGCCCGTCCTGATCGTGCTCGCCGGAGCCTGGGCACTCGAAATGTGGGCCTCGGGCCGGCTGCGGCAGGCCGCCCGGCGGCGGGCGGCCGTGGGCGGCGGCACGCATCCCGCGCGCCACCGGGCCCGCGCGCACTGAGGCCGCGCGCACTGAGGCCGCGCGCACTGAGGCCGCGGCAAGCCCGCGCGCGGGCGGGTCCGCGCGCGCCGAGCCCGCCTCCGGCGGTCAGCCGGGCAGCCGCAGCGCCAAGCCGTCGAGGACGACCGCGAGGGCGTTTGCGAACTTCTCCTCCCGCTGCGCGGCCGGGTCCACCGCCAGGTCCCGCGTCCGTTCGTACGCCTCCGCCAGCACCCGGTGCCCCGCCGCCGCCTCCCGCGCGGCCGGCATCAGGCGCGCGATGAAGTCGACCTCCGGCTCCCCCGAACGCGCCACCGTGGCCAGCCACGCCGTCTCGGTCGTGGCCATGCCCACCACGTACGACAGCACCGCGTCCGTCGCGATGGCCGGGTCCGCGAAGCCCGCCTCGGCGAACAGCTCCGCAAGGCCCGCCATGTACGCCATGAGGTTCGGGCCCAGGTAGGCCAGCCCCATCTGGCCGAGCACCGACATCGTCCACGGATGCCGCAGCAGCCAGCCGCGGAACGCGTGCGCGGCCTCCTCCGCGGCGCCCCGCCAGTCCGCGTCCGCGCGCGGAATCGGCAGCTCCGCGACGATCGCGTCCACCGCCAGCTCCATCAGCTCGTCCTTCGTCGCCACGTGCCGGTAGAGCGACGTGGCGCCCGCGTTCAGCCGGGCGCCGAGCTTGCGCATGCTGAGCGCCTCGATCCCGTCCGCGTCGAGCATCGCGATCGCCTCACGGACGATCGACCCCCGGTTCAGCGCGGGCTGTTCGGCACCGGACTGCGGCCGGGCCCAGACGGACGGAAGCGGCTTCTGCTTGCTGCCGGCGGCCATGACACTCCTTCACACGCGTACACCGTTCGCGCCCAGCGTACAGGGGCGGCTTCTTGCGCACGCTGTTCCGCGCTGCGTACAGTGTGCGCGACACCGGAACAGTGTGCGCACCCGACCAGGGAGACCCGATGGAAGCCCGCAATCCCCGCCGCTGGTGGATCCTGATCGTGCTGTGCCTCAGCACCATGGTCCTGGTGGTCGACAGCATGGCGCTGACCGTCGCGGTCCCCGCGATGACCGAGGACCTCGGGGCGAGCGCGCAGCAGACCCAGTGGATCCTCGACTCCTACGTGCTGGTCTTCGCCGGCCTGCTGCTGACCTCGGGAAGCCTGGGCGACCGGTTCGGACGGCGCCGGGTGATGCTCATCGGGCTGGTGCTGTTCGGGGTGGCGTCACTGGCCGCGCTGTTCGCCGCGAACCCGGGCGAGGTGATCGCGGTCCGGGTCGCGATGGGCGTCGGCGGCGCGCTGATCATGCCCTCCACCCTGTCGATCCTGATCACCGTGTTCTACGAGGACGAGCGCCCGAAGGCGATGGCCGCGTGGAGTTCGGTGTCGATGCTCGGCCTGGTCGGCAGCCCGGTGCTCGGCGGCGTGCTCATCGACCATTTCTCGTGGCACGCGATCTTCCTGGTGAACGTCCCCGTCGTGGTGCTGGCCGTCGCCGCCGGGCTCGCGCTCATGCCGGAGTCCCGGGGCCCGTGGCAGAAGCCGGACCCGCTGGGCGCGGTGCTGTCCGCGGTGGGCATGACCGCGCTGGTCGGGTGGATCATCGAGATCCCGCAGCGGGGCGCGTTCGGCGGCACTTCGCTGCCGATCCTGGCCGCCGCGGTCGCCGGCCTGGCCGGGTTCGTGGTGTGGGAGCGCCGGACCGCGTCGCCGATGGTGCCGCTGGCGCTCTTCAAGCACCGCAACTTCAGCGGCGGTTCGCTGTCCCTGACGCTCGTGCAGATCGGCAACGGCGGACTGCTGCTGGTCCTCACCCAGTACCTGCAGTTCGTGCTGGGCTACTCGCCCGTCAAGGCCGGCATGGCGTTCCTGCCGCTCGCCGTCACCGCGCTGGCGGGCAATGTGGCGGGTGCCGGACTCGCGGCGCGGATCGGCAACCGGGTGCTGGTGCTGGTCGGCATGCTGGTGATGGCGGCCTCGTTCGCCCTGCTCTCCACCGTGGGCGCGGACAGCGGCTTCGCGGTCCCGGCGGTCGCCCTCGGCCTCCTCGGTCTGGGCGCGGGCCTCGCGATGCCCGCGGCCATCGGCGCGCTGATGGGCACCATTCCTGCGGAGAAGGCCGGGGTCGGCTCGGCGCTGAACGACACCATCCAGCAGGCGGGCACCGCGCTCGGCATCGCGATCCTCGGCTCGATGCTGGCCGGCGGCTACAAGAACGAAATGCCCTCCGAGGCGCCCGCCGAGGCCAGGCACTCGATCGGCGAAGCGCTGGCGGCGGCGAACGGCGACCAGGGCCTGGTCCACGCCGCCCGCGAAGCGTTCACCACCGCGATGTCGACCACATTCCTGGTCTCGGCGATCGGCGTGGTCGCCGCGGCACTCCTCGCGGCGGTCGTGATGCGGGACGGGAAGTCCGAGGCGGCGAAGGCCGGTTCGGCGGAACCCGCGGACGCCGAGCGGACCGTGGCCGAGGCTCGGGCGAACGTGGGCTGACGTGGGCTGACGTCGGCGGCGCAAGCACACGACCGGCGCAGAAAGGCCGGTGTCCTCAAGGACACCGGCCTTTCTGGTTGCACAACAGCGGCAGCGACCGCGACGCCGTCAGAACGTCGGCGTCAGCTGCGCCGGAGCCCCGCCCAGCAGGTCCGCGGCCACCCGGTCGCGGTGGTGGCCCGCGTCGCCCCACGCCGCGCCGAGCGCCCACGCGCGCTTCATGAACAGCTGGAGGTCGTGCTCCTCGGTGTAGCCGATCGCGCCGTGCACCTGGAGCGCGTTGCGGGCGGCCAGGTCCGCGGCCTCGCCCGCGTAGATCTTCGCCATCGACACGTCGCGCGCCGCCGACGGCAGGTCGCGGGCGAGCGAGTACGCCGCGCGCATCACGACCGGGCGGGCGAACTCCAGCTTGATCAGCACGTTCGCGAGGTGATGCTGCACCGACTGGTGGGTGCCGATGAGTACACCGCGCTGCACGCGCTGCTTGGCGTAGTCCACGGCCATGTCGAGCATGCGCTTGGTGAGGCCGAGCAGCAGCGCCGCCGCACCGAGCGCGCCGCGGTCGGCAGCCCGGGCGAGGGCCTTCGCGGCCGCGTCGCCGGACGCCACGAGGGTCTCCGGCGAAGCCGCGAACTCGACCTTGTAGAGCTTGCGGCTGCGGTCGACCGAGCGCTGCGCGGTGAGCGTGCAGTCGGCCGGGTTCAGCACGTGGATCTCGGTGACCCCGTTGTTCATGGTGCCGACGACCAGCACGTCGGCCTGCGCGGCCTCGATCGCGAACGGCTGCCCGGGCAGCAGCACCGCCGCCGTGGCCTCGCCGGAGGCGATGCGCTCCAGCCAGCCCGCGCCGGGGGCGAACTCGGCCAGCAGCCCCGCGGCCACCGCGGATTCCAGCAGCGGCTCGGGCAGCGCGGCGTAGCCGGCCGACTCCAGGACCGCGGCGAGTTCCTCGTCGGTCAGGCCGAGGCCGTCCTGCTCCTCGGGCACCACCAGGCCGGTGACGCCGATCTTGGCCAGCTCGGTCCAGCGCCCGGTGATCGCGGTGTCCGCGGCCCACGCTTCGCGGAGCTTGTCCGTGGTGCAGGCGCCTTCCAGGAAGTCGCGCACCGTCTCGCGGAACAGCTGCTGGTCTTCGGTGTATGCCAGACGCATCGTCAGTTTCCTTTGCTCGCTAGGCCCGTGCGCTCACTTGGCCCGGGGCAGGCCGAGGATGCGTTCCGCGATGGTGTTGCGCTGGATCTCGTTGGTGCCCGCGTAGATCGGGCCGCCGAGCGCGAAGAGGAAGCCGTCGAGCCAGCGTGCGCCGTCGACGGCGTCCGGGGAGCCCTCGTCGAGTTCGCCGTAGCCGCCGAGGAGCTTGAGCGCGGTGGCGTGCAGCTCGACGTCCATCTGCGACCAGAAGACCTTGTTGATCGACGAGTCGGCGCCGATCTGGCCGCCGTCCAGCAGCTTGGTGACGGTGCCGAAGGTGAACAGGCGGTACGCCTCGGCGTCCATCCACGCCTGCACCGCGGCGTCGCGCAGCACCTGGTCGCCGTTGCCGCGCTCCCGGTACAGCGCGAGCAGCCGGTCGGCCGGGGCCAGGAAGCGGCCCGGGCTGCGCAGGTTGAGGCCGCGCTCGCTGCCGGTGGTGGCGATCATGATCTTCCAGCCCTCGCCGGGGCCGCCGAGCACGTCGGCGTCGGGCACGAAGACGTCGTCGAGGAACACCTCGGCGAAGCCCGGCTCGCCGTCGAGCTGCGGGATCGGGCGGACGGTGACGCCCGCGCTGGCCAGGTCGACCATGAAGTACGTCAGGCCGTGGTGGCGCTTGGACTCCGGGTCGGTGCGGAAGAGACCGAAGAGGCGGTGCCCGTAGGTGCCGCGCGAGCTCCAGATCTTCTGGCCGTTGAGCACCCAGCCGCCGCGCTCGTCGTCGCGGTCCGCGCGCGAGCGCACGTTGGCCAGGTCGGAGCCCGCCTCGGGCTCGGACCAGCCCTGCACCCAGATCTCCTCGCCGGAGGCCATCTTGGGGAGGTAGCGGTCCTGCTGTTCCTGGGAGCCGAACTCGAATACCGTCGGGGCGAAGAGGAAGATGCCGTTCTGGCTCACCCGGCCGGGCGCGCCCGCGCGGTAGTACTCCTCTTCGAAGATCAGCCACTCGGTCAGGCCGGCCTCGCGGCCGCCGTACGCCTTCGGCCAGGACACGACCGCCCAGCGGGCGTCGAAGAGCTTCTTCTCCCACTCCTGGTGGAGCCGGAAGCCTTCCTCGGTGTCCATCGACGGCAGAGGCGTCGCCGGAACATTGGCCTCCAGCCAGGAGCGGACCTCCTGCCGGAACTCCTGCTCCTTCGGTGAGAACTCCAGATCCACCGGGACACTCCTCACACTGCGCGCGTCTTGGGCGATGCGGCGGGCACGGTTAGCATAACTGACGGACCGTCAGGTTAGCGGTTCACGCCCAGACCGCAAGATCGCGCAGGTCACACCCGATACCGGGGGTGACCTGCACCTCAAGATCACACGGATCACGCAGGGGAGAGCACATGCCCGAGGCATACATCGTCGAGGCGGTCCGCACGCCCGTGGGCCGCAAGAAAGGGTCGCTGGCGAGCGTGCACGCCGCCGACCTGGGCGCGCACGCGCTGAAGGCGGTCGTGGAGCGCAGCGGCATCGACCCGGACGTGGTCGAGGACGTGATGTTCGGCTGCGTCGACGCGATCGGCCCGCAGGCCGGCAACATCGCGCGCACGGCGTGGCTCGCCGCGGGCTACTCCGAAGCCGTCCCGGGCGTGACGATCGACCGCCAGTGCGGCTCGTCCCAGCAGGCCATCCACTTCGCCGCGCAGGCGGTCATGTCGGGCACGAACGACGTGGTCATCGCGGGCGGCGTGCAGAACATGAACCAGATCCCGATCTCCGCGGCCATGACCTCGGCCAAGCAGTTCGGCTTCGAGGACCCGTTCTCCGGCTCGCACGGCTGGGTCGCGCGCTACGGCGACGAGCCGGTCGACCAGTTCTACGGCGCCGAACTGATCGCCAAGCGCTGGGGCCTCACCCGCCTGGAGATGGAGGAGTTCGCCCTCGCGTCCCACGAGCGCGCCCTGCACGCGATCGACAACGGCTACTTCACCAAGGAGATCGCCCCGATCGAGGTCGACGGCACGATCGTCGACACCGACGAGCCGCCGCGCCGCGGCACGACGCTGGAGAAGATGGCCGGCCTCCAGGTGCTCATGGAGAACGGCACGATGACCGCCGCCGTCGCGTCGCAGATCTCGGACGCGTCGGCCGCGCTGCTCATCGTCTCCGAGCGCGCACTGCAGCAGTACGGCCTCACCCCGCGGGCCCGCATCCACCACCTGAGCGTGCGCGGCGCCTCCCCGATCGAGATGCTGTCCGCGCCGATCCCGGCGACCCAGTACGCGCTGGAGAAGACCGGCCTCACCATCGACGACATCGACACCGTCGAAATCAACGAGGCCTTCGCACCGGTCGTCCTGTCCTGGATGAAGGACATCAAGGCCGACCACGCCAAGGTCAACCCGGACGGCGGCGCCATCGCCCTCGGCCACCCGCTGGGCGCCACCGGCGCGCGCCTGATGACCACGATGCTGCACCGCCTGGAGCGCACCGGCGGCCGCTACGGCCTCCAGACCATGTGCGAGGGCGGCGGCCTGGCGAACGTGACCATCATCGAACGCCTCTGACCCACCCGCCGGGCCCTCCCCCGGCACCCACGCTCCGCCCGAGGGCGGCCGGCCCCACGCCGGCCGCCCTCATGGCGTTTCGGGGACGAACGGCCCCGGGAGATCGGCGACTTGGGGAATTGACCGCGCGCACCTTATACCCGCCCCCCACCCCATCCGCTGGAAAACCCCGAATTTCACTCCTTCGCGGCATCGCCCTGCGTAGCTTCTCGGTCACTGTTGCCGCGCAGGAAGGGGAGCCGGCGTGCCCGGGATCGACGAATGCCTGGACGAGGTCATGGCCTTGCCGGGGGCCAGGGGAGCCGCGGTGGTCGAGTGGATCAGCGGGCTCGCCCTGGGCGCGGTCGGCGCCTCACCCAACGACGACCACGAGGTCACGGCCGCGGAGACCGCCGAAATCGCCCGACTCGCCTCGGAATACGCCGCCTTCGCCCACGACCCGGCGTCCCCCGCCGCGCCGTTCTCGCCGTATGCCGACTTCGCCGATGACGCCCCGCTCCCACCCGGCGCGGACGGCGACACCGTCCGGATCGGCACCCCCGTCGAGGACATCATCGTCACCACCCGCACCGGCCACCACCTGCTGCACTTCGTCGACACCCCCTTCGACAGCGGCGTCTTCCTGCACCTCTGGCTCGACCGGGCGGACGGCAACCTCGCCCTCGCCCGCCTACGGCTGCGCGACCTGGCCGAGCGACTGGCGCTGCGGTGACCGCCATCGCCCCGGAAGCCGCGCCACCCGCCCGCACCGCGGTCCCCGACATGCCCGAGGACGGGGTCGCCGACGCCCTCCTGCGCCTCTCCGCCGCGCGGGCCGGCGGCGCGCTGTTCGGCGCCCACGGCACCGTCTACCTGCGCGACGGGGCCGTGGTGCACGCCGAGAGCCCGGACGCCCCGTCGCTCGACGTGCTGCTCGACGGCACCGCACACGTCGCCCCCGGGGTCCTGGAGATCTGCCGGCTCGAAGCGCTGTTCGACGCGGCGTTCTTCGTCCTCGGCCCGGACTCCGGCCCCGCCCGCTTCCGGCCCGGCGCCGCCCACCGGTCCGGCCCCGGACACCCGGTCGCCGCCGCCACGGTCGCCCGCGAATCGCACCGCCGCCGGGCGATGCTCGACCGGGTCTACCCCAACCCCCGGCTGGACAGCGCACCCGTCCGGCGCCACGCCCGCCCCGCGGCCCGGGTCACCCGCCGCCAGCGCGCCGTCCTGCAGCTCGCGGACGGCGTGCGCACCCCGAGCGCGATCGCGCTGGCGCTGGGCTGCCCCGCGTTCCATGTGCTCGTCGAGGTCCGCCGCTTGGCGGCCGCCGGGCTCGTCGACGTCCGCCCCCCGGAGCCCGATCCGGAGCCGCTCGCACCGCCCCCGTGGCTCACGGCCGCGGCTGCCCCCACCGCACCGCCCGACGTGGCCCTGCTGATCCGGCTCCGCGACGCCCTGGCGGCCTGGTGAGGGCGCCGCACCGCGGGCCCCGCGAATCTCGCGGGCCCCAGGCCCCCGCGATCCGGTCATGAAGCGCGCGCTCTGGCAGCGCGCCGGAAAAAGGAAAGGACGAACTGTGCCCGCGGCGGACGCCGAAGTCCTCGACGAGCTGCGCCGGTTGCGCACTCGGCTGCCCCAGGTCACCGGTGCCCTCGCGGCCGCCGTGGACGGCCTCGTCATCGCGCAGGACGCGGACGGCTCGGAGGCCGACGCGGTCGCCGCACTGACCGCCGCCTCCCTCGCCGTCGCGGTGCGGATGGCCGCGGCCACCGGCCGCGGCGAGTTCCGCGAACTGCTGGTGCGCGGCGTGGACGGCTACGTGGCGACCTACGCCGCCGGCCCGCTCGCCGTGCTGACGGTGCTCGCCGAACCGCGCGTCAACGTCGGCCGCCTGCACCTGGAATCCCGCCAGTCCGGCGCCCGGATCGCCGAACTCGTCGGGCGGCACTACGCCCGCGACTCGGCGGAACACGGCACGGACGATCCCATGCCGCGCCGCATCCCGCGGTCACTCCCGCCCCCGACCGGCGAACGGCCCGGAGGCGGCTTCTGATGGCCGCACGCCGGTCGGCACCGAACCGATCACCTTCACCTTCACCTTCGCAGTCACCTCCACCTTCGCAGTCACCTTCACCTTCGCAGTCACCTTCGCAGTCACCGAGGAAAGGAAAACCCGCCATGGCCGGCATGAACACCGAGACCGCGCTCAAGGAAGCCATGACCACGATCGAGGGCACGATCGGCGTCGCCCTCGTCGACTACACGAGCGGTATGGCGCTGGGCACGCTCGGCGGCGGAAAAGACCTCGATCTCACCGTGGCCGCGGCCGGCAATACCGATGTGGTGCGGGCCAAAGTCCGCACCATGGAAATGCTGGGCCTGAAAGACGAGATCGAGGACATCCTCATCACCCTCAGCGGCCAGTACCACCTGATCCGGATGCTCAAGGGCCGTGGAAAGAGCGGGCTGTTCCTGTATCTGGCGCTCGACAAGAACCGCGCCAACCTGGCGATGGCCCGCCACCAGCTCAAGCGCGTGGAAGCCGAACTCGAGATCTGATCCCGCGCGGCCGGCACCGCCGGCCCGAAGACCCGCCCGAAGGCGGCCGGCAGGGGAAGCGGCCGCGGGGGGAAGGCCGGGCCGGGTACGGAATGCAACTCCCGTACCCGGCCCGCCTGTTTGCCCGAAGCGGCGGTCTTCAGCGCGCCAAGTGCGCGCCGCCGTCCACCGCGAGCGTCGCGCCGGTGATGTACGACGCGGCGTCCGACGCCAGGAACAGCACCGCGTCGGCCACTTCGTGGCGCGTCCCGTGCCGCCCGAGCGGGCTGTGCGTCTTCGTCCCGGTCACCGCGGTGATGCGGCTGTACCCCTCGGTGCCGGTCATCCCGCCCGGCGCGACGACGTTGACGCGCACGCCGTTCTTGCCCCACTCGATCGCGCTCGTGCGGGTGAGCGCGTCCACGGCGGCCTTCGCCGACGCGACGTGGGCCTGCAGCGCCATCCCGGTGTACTGGATGGTCGCGGAGATGTTGACGATCGACCCGCCGTGCGCGCCGAGCCATGCGTCGTAGGCCGCCCGCGAAACGTTGAAGGTGCCGAGCAGGTCGATGTCCACCACGGCCTTGAACCCGTTGGGGCTCAGGCCGGTCAGCGGCGCCGGGAAGTTCCCCGCCGCGTTGTTCACCACCACGTCGAGCCGCCCGTACGCCTCCACCGTCTCGGCGACGACGCGCTCCACCTGCGCCATGTCCCGCACGTCGCACACGCCGTAACGCGCCTCGATGCCCTGCGACACGAGTTCGTCCACCGCGGGACGGAGGTTGTCCTCCTTCCGGCTGCAGATGGCCACCTTGGCACCGTGCCGCCCGAGCGTCCGGGCGATCTCCAGACCGAGCCCGGTCGCTCCGCCGGTGACCAGGGCGACCCGCCCGTCGAGGATGCCGTCGCGAAAAACGCTCACGTGGACTGCCCCTCCCCATAGATCCCCCGTACGACCTGTTCGGCTCCTTGCCCGCCCGACAGTAGGGACGACGCCGTCAAACGGACAGCGATTCCGCCACATTCTCCGCTGGTGGAGGGCACAGGCCGACGGGCCCGCGCAGCAAGGACGGCCACGCCGATCACCGAAAGGAGTGAATCAGTAACAATCAGCAGCATCCCGCAGGCAGTCGACGCTAGCTAGAACATCTAGCAATCGCTAAACTTTTGTTGCCTTGGGGAGCGCGGATGCAGGAGGACGAATGGGAGATCCACGTCACCGACCCGGTGCGCGATTGGCTGCATGACCTTCGGTCCACCGATCGGAAGACCAGCAATCTCGTACAGGCTGCACTGGACATCCTCGCAGCATTGGGCCCGGCTCTGGGCCGTCCGTTGGTCGACAGCATCCTGGGCTCACTGATCGCCAACATGAAGGAGCTTCGACCAGGCTCCTCAGGTCGAAGCGAAATCCGCATTCTCTTTGTCTTCGACCCGTGGCGTTCCGCAATCCTGCTTGTCGCCGGTGACAAGTCCGGCCAATGGGACCGCTGGTACCGGCAGGCCATCCCCGAGGCCGAGCGGCTCTATGCCGTGTACGTGAAAGAACGCGAACAGGAGGAGCGCCCGTGAAGGGGTACACCCGCTGGCGGGACACCGAGGCGTACAAGAAGACCGTCGAGGCCGCCGGCGGCATCGAGGCGTTCAAGGAAGCCTCGCGCCGCATGCTCGACGAGGCCCGCGGATGGCGGCTCGCCGAACTGCGGAAGGATCGGGACCTCACCCAGGCCCAGGTCGCCGAGCGCATGGGCGTGACCAAGGGCCGCATCTCCCAGATCGAGAACGGACAGGTCTCCGGCCAGGAAGTCATCGCGCGCTACGTCGAGGCCTTGGGCGGACACCTCATCACCGCGGCCATCTTCGACGACGGAGAACTGCGGCAAGTCGGCTGACCATCCGTCCGGGTGCGGTGTCCGGCGGTCAGGCGGGAAACTGGTGGGCATGACCACGACGATCCACCTGGCCCAGCAGCCCGAGGCGGACGAACTGCTCGGGCGCAGTCCGCTTGCCGCGTTGGTGGGGATGCTGTTGGACCAGCAGATCCCCATGGAATGGGCGTTCGCCGGGCCGTACACGATCGCGCAGCGGATGGGGTCGGACGATCTCGACGCGCACGTGATCGCCGCGTACGAGCCCGAGGCCTTCGCCGCGATCCTGTCGGACAAGCCCGCGGTGCACCGCTACCCGGGGTCGATGGCCAAGCGGATCCAGCAGCTGTGCCAGTACCTCGTCGAGCATTACGACGGGGACGCCGCGGCCGTGTGGAAGGACGCGAAGACCGGCGCCGAGCTGTTCAAGCGCCTCACCGACCTGCCCGGATACGGCGAGCAGAAGGCCAAGATCTTCACCGCGCTGCTCGGCAAGCAGTACGGCGTGCAGCCCAAGGGCTGGCGCGAGGCCGCCGGCGCGTACGGCGCGGACGGCTCGTGCATGTCGGTCGCCGACATCACCGGCCCCGATTCGCTGCAGAAGGTGCGCGCGCACAAGCAGGAGATGAAGCGCGCGGCCAAGGAAGCCAAAACGGCCAAAACGGCCAAGACCGCCAAGACCGCCAAGACCGCCAAGACCGCCAAGACGAAGTAGAGCACCCGCACGCGAAGGGCCGGTACGGACATCCGTACCGGCCCTTCGCGGTGAACGGCACCGCAAGCGGTTCAGCCTTCGAGCTCCCGCAGGATCTCGCTCGCCTGCGCGGTGATCCGGTCGATCAGCTCCCGGCAGCTCGGCAGGTCCTCGATGACGCCGACGACCTGGCCGGACGCCATCACGCCGAGGTCCGGACGCCCGTCGACCATCGCCGCCTTGAGCAGCATCGGGGTGTTCGCGGCCATGAGCACCTGCGGCCAGGAAAGCCCCTGGGACTTCTTCATGGCCAGGCCCTCGCGGACCATGTCCTTGACCGGGATCCCGGACAGCTTCTGGAAGCGCAGGCCGTTGGCGATCGCGCGCGGGTAGCGGGCGACGACCGAGCGCTGCTCCAGCTTCTTGACGAAGTCGGTGGCGAGCACGCGGTGCGGGACGCCGTCGACCTCCTTCGACACGACGGTGCCGTTGACGTCGGTCTTGAGGTAGACCTCCTTGACCGCGACCGCCACCGGGCTGTCGCTGGTCAGCAGGAAGCGCGTCCCCATCGCGATCGCGTCGGCGCCGTAGGCGAGCGCGGCGACCAGGCCGCGCCCGTCGAAGAAGCCGCCCGCCGCGATAACCGTCACGTCGGTGCCCTTGAGCACGTCGGTGACCTGCGGCAGCAGCAGCGTGGTCGGGATCGAGCCGGTGTGCCCGCCGCCCTCGCCGCCCTGCACGATCACGCCGTCGACGCCCCACTCGGCGACCTTCTGCGCGTGCCGCTTGGCGCCGATCGACGGGACGACCAGCATGCCCAGGTCGTGCGCGCGCTTGATCAGGTCCTTCTTGGGGGCCTGCGCGAACGACGCGACCTTGATGCCTTCGCGGCCCATCAGCTCGATGCGGTCGGCCGCGTCGGGCGCGTCGGCGCGCAGGTTGACCGCGAACGGCTTGTCCGTGGCCTTCTTCACCGTGGCGATCGCGTTGACCAGCTCGTCGTACGTCATGGTGGCCGACGCGAGGATGCCGAGACCGCCGGCCTCCGCGGTCGCCGCGACCAGCTTGGGGTACGAGACGTAGCCCATGCCGGTCTGCACGATCGGGTACTGGACGCCGAACTTCTCGGTGAACCCGTTCTTCAGGGCCGGGTGCAGCGCCGTCATGCCGGGACCTCGCGCAGGCGCATGCCGCGCGGGTCGACGACCTCGCGGATGAGCCGCAGCTCTTCCTCGGTGGGCAGCCGGGTCTCCGGCACGTCCGCCGGGACGACCAGCTCGAAGCCGGTGTTGGCGACGACCTCGTCGACCGTGACGCCCGGGTGCACGGACGCCAGGCGCATGACCGCCGGGGCGCCGTCGACCGACACGAAGTCGAGGACCGCGAGGTTGGTGACGACCCGGCGCACCTCGTGGAAGCGGCCGGCCGCGCCCACCTCGGCGGCGCGGTCGTAGCCGACGCACGAGACCATGTCGACCTTCGCCGTCAGCACGCGCGACGAGTGCTTGGGGATCCAGTAGCTCGTCGTGTGGTTGATGGTGTTGCCGGGGCCGCCGCGCGAGCCGAGGACCTGGCGCTTGGGCTTGGCCCAGTCGCCGATCGCCGAGATGTTGGCGTTGCCGTGCTTGTCGATCTGGACCGGGCCCATCATGACGTGCCGGCGCCCGGAGGCGAGCACGTCGAGGACCTGGCGGTAGGGGATCCAGCCGACGGCCGCGAACTCGTCCGGCTTGGCGCCGAGGCGGTGGGTGCCCTCGAAGAACAGCGATTCGCCGTTCGACAGCACCAGATCCGGCTCGAAGGTGGCGCGGGCCACCCGGGCGCCGATCGTGGGGATGGTGCCCATCGGCGAGCCGATGATCTCGCCGTCGCCGCGGAAGCAGTCGGCGACCGCGGCGACGCACACGTCGGCGCGGGTGATCTCCGTCAGGGTGTCGGTCACTTGGAGTTCTCCTCACGGAACTTGGCGACCTCGGCCTGGTAGGCGGCCTCGTCGGCGACCTTCAGGAACCGCTGCTCGAACGCGGCCCACGTCTCCGGGTCGCCCGCGGCGGCCGCGTACGCCTTCTGGAACGCCTCGTCGCGGTTGTACTCCGGCGGGCACTCGGTGAAGTGCGCGCCGTTCGGGGTCTCCACGACGCCGTGCGTCATGTAGCGGTGCAGGACGAGCGTGTGGAAGCAGCCGGCTTCCTTGAGCAGGTCCTCGCTGGACACGACGCGCTCCGCCGAGACGTACGCCTTGTCGGCGGCCAGGCAGAAGAGGTCGTCCATGAACTGGTCGGGGCCGGTGAGCGCGGCGTTGCCCTTCTCGTCCGCGACGTTGGCGTGCACGAGGGCGACGTCCAGGTTCAGCGCCGGCATCGCGACCAGCTCTTCGCCGTCCCCGTACGGGGAGGCGACGGTCTTCAGGTGCGGCGACACCTTGAGGATGTCCGAGCCCAGGCCCGCGCGGGTGGGCAGGAACGGCAGGCGCTGCGCGGCCGCGCGCAGGCCGGTGAGGAACATGCCCTCGTCGTACTCGACCGCCTCGACGAGCGCGTTCTCGCGCACGTACCGGAAGTTCGGCTCCAGCGCGATCGAGTCGAGCGACACGAACGCGTACACGAGCTTCTTGGCCTTGCCCGCGCGGGCGAGCAGACCGACGTCCGGGCCGCCGTACGAGACGACGGTCAGGTCCTTCAGGTCGGACCGCAGGATGGCGCGGACCAGGGCCATCGGCTTGCGCCGGGAGCCCCAGCCGCCGATGCCGACGGTCATGCCGTCTTCGAGTTGGGCGACGACCTCATCGGGCGTCATGCGCTTGTCAGCCATGGATTCCTCTGCCCTACTTCCGCTACTTGGAGGTGTCCGCGTCGCGGTTCTCGACGAACGCGTCGCGCAGCTCGTCGGACACGCCGGTGAGGTTCAGCTCGAACGTGAAGCCCTGCTCGTAGCGGTAGCTGCGCTTGACGTCGACCGGGTCGATGCCGTTCAGCGAGGCCTTCGCGGCACGGATGACGGTCGGCGACTTCGCGGCGATGCTGCGCGCGACCTCGAACGCGGTGTCCACGAGCTTGTCGCGGTCGACGAGCTTGTAGATCGACCCGTAGGCGTGCAGCTCGGACGCGGGGGCGTTCTCGCTCGTGTAGACCATCTGGCGCATGCGGTGCTGCGGCACGAGGCGGGCCAGGTGGGTGGCCGCGCCGAGCGCGCCGCGGTCCACCTCGGGAAGACCGAAGAAGGCGTCGTGGCTGGCGACGATGATGTCCGCGTTGCCGACCAGGCCGATGCCGCCGCCGACGCAGAAGCCGTGCACCGCGGCGACGACCGGGACCTCGCACTCGTACACCGCGGCGAACGCCTCGTAGCAGCCGCGGTTGGCGCCGACGAGGGCGTCGTAGCCCGTGGTGTTCTGCATCTCCTTGATGTCGACGCCGGCGTTGAAGCCGCGTCCCTCGGCGCGCAGCACGACGACCCGCACCTGCGGGTCGCGGCTCGCGCGGCGCATCGTGTCGGCCAGCTCGAACCAGCCGGCGACGTCGAGGGCGTTCACCGGGGGAGCGTCGAGCACCACCTCGGCGATGCCGTCGCGCACCTCGTAGCGGATAGCCATGGCAATCGGATCCATTCGGCCGCGGCGTCAGTCGGGAGCGGGGCGCCCCGTACCGGCTGCCTGTCCCCGGGCGTCGCTCGGGAGCAGGGCATGATGTCCGGTCTGCTCCGGTCTGCCGGAGAATCCGACGGGCCGAAGTGTGGTACCTCACCCTCCGATCTGACTGATCGTCAGATTTCTGCCACCATAGTTGACTCTTGACGGGCCGCGCCAGACGGGGCGGCCGTGGCCGACGACACCTTGAACCCCATCCGGAGCGTGCGATGACGGCACCCGCCAACCCCCTGGACCTGACCGGCAAGGTCGTGCTCGTCACCGGCGGCGCCAAGGGCATCGGCCGCGGTATCACCGAGCGCTTCCTCGCCGCCGGCGCGGACGTCGTGGTGTGCTCGCGCTCGGAACCCGAGTCGCTGCCGAGTGCGGGCGGTCGCACCGCGGTCTACCACCCGGCCGACGTGCGCGACCCGGACACCGCGTTCGCCACGGTGGCGTTCATCGAGGAGAAGTTCGGCCGGCTCGACGTGCTGGTGAACAACGCGGGCGGGGCGCCGTTCTCCGACGCGGCCACCGTGTCGCCGCGGTTCAGCAAGGCGATCATCGAGCTGAATCTCCTCGGCCCGCTGTACTTCGCGCAGGCCGCCTTCCGTCTGATGAACGGTCAGGAAGAAGGCGGCTCGATCGTCAATATCAGCAGCGTCTCGGGAGTCCGGCCGTCGCCGGGGACCGCCGCGTACGGTGCCGCCAAGGCCGGTATGAATTCGCTGACCAAGACGCTCGCCGTCGAATGGGGCCCGAAAGTCCGGGTCAATTCGATCGTGGTCGGCTTGGTGAAGACCGAGCAGGCCCACCTGCACTACGGCGACGACGCCGGCATCGCCGCGGTGGGGGCGACGATTCCCCTCGGCCGAATGGCTGAACCTGACGACGTGGCAGATGCCTGCCTTTTCCTCGGGTCGCCGATGTCGCGCTACGTCAGCGGTGCCGAAATCCTTCTGCACGGAGGCGGCGAAAAGCCCGCGTTCCTCGGTGCCGCGAACAGCGAGCCCGATCATGCGCCCGTAAACTGACGGCATGACAGGACAAGTTCGCACCGTCGACGGCCGCGTCGCCGGGCGACGCGGCCAGGCCACCCGGCAGAAACTGCTGGACTGCCTGCGCGAGATGCTCGACACGTCGCCGTACCGTGACGTCAAGGTCATCGACGTCGCCCGGATGGCAGGCACCTCGCCCGCAACCTTCTACCAGTACTTCCAGGACGTCGAGAGCGCGATCCTCGAGATCGCCAACGACATGGCGAAGGACGGCGCGCGCCTCAAGGCGCTCACCGAGGACCAGGGCTGGACCGGCAAGGGCGGCTATGCCGCGGCCGAGGCCCTGGTGGACGGATTCCTGGACTTCTGGCGGGAGTACGAGCCGATCCTCCGCGTCGTGGACCTCGCGTCCGCGGAGGGCGACAAGCGCTTCTACAAGGTCCGCCAGTCGATCCTCAACGCGGTGACCACGGGTCTGACCGAGGCCATCGAAGAGGTGCACACCAAGGGCAAGTCGGGCGAGGAAGTCGCCCCCAACGCCATGGCGGGCACGCTCGTGGCCATGCTGGCGGCCGTCTCCGGCCACCAGAAGGGCTTCGAGACCTGGAAGATCAAGATGAAGGACGTGCGTCCGGCACTGTCCACGCTCGTCTACATGGGCATCACGGGCAAGAAGCCGCCGCGCTGATCCCGCCGCCCCGGTCGGCAGCACCGACGAGGTCCGCATGACCGGGGCGAGCCCGCGAGGATCCGGCACACCACCGGACCGTCCTCGGGCGGGTGGCACGCAAGCGGCGGGAGGGCAGCACTCCACTCCCCCGCCATCCGGGTGGTTTCATGTGAAACCACCCGGTTCGTCCGTTTTTGGACCCGTGTGGATTTCCCGGCGTCAGATCCCGGCCAGGGCGGCGATGCGCTCCCGCTGGCGGGTCCGCGGACCGAACAGCAACGCCGACGTGGTGGCGCGCTTCAGGTACAGGTGGACGTCGTGCTCCCAGGTGAAGCCGACGCCGCCGTGCAGCTGGATGGTCTCCTCGGCCAGGTGCCGGTAGGCGGCGGTGGCCTGCGTCATCGCGAGCGGGGCCATCAGCGCCAGTTCGCCGGCGCCGGGCGCGGCCGGGTCGACGTCGAGGCCCGCGGCCTCCGCTTCGGCGGCCGCCCAGGCGGCGTAGTAGAGCGCGGAGCGGGAGGTCTCCAGCGCCACGTACAGGTCCGCGCAGCGGTGCTTGAGCGCCTGGAACGAACCGATCGCGCGGCCGAACTGCACACGGATCTTGCTGTACTCGACGGTCATGTCGAGGCACCGCGCGGCGCCGCCGACCGACTCCGCGGCGATCGCCACCTCGGTCAGCTGCCGCACCCGCTCCAGCGCCTTCTCGGTCGCCGCACCCGGCGTGCCGAGCAGCCGCGCCGGGGTGTCCGCGAAGTCCAGCCGGGCCTGACGGCGCGTCTGGTCGAGCACCGGCAGCGCGGTGCGGGTCAGTCCGGCGGCGTCCGCGTCCACCGCGAAGAGCGCCGTCTCGCCGTCGAGGCGCGCGGCGACCAGGATCAGCCCGGCGAGCGCCCCGTCGACCACGTGCGTCTTGACGCCGTCCAGCCGGTAGCCGCCGTCCGCCGTCGCGGTGGCGGGCAGGGCGATGGCGGCCAGGTCACGGGTGCCCGGCTCGGCGAGCGCGAGAGCGGCGAGCAGCGAGCCCTCGGCGATCCCCGGCAGGTACTCGGTGCGGGCCTCCTCGTCGGCGCCGTGCAGCAGCGCGGACGCGGCCATCACCGACGACGCGAGGAACGGCGACGGGAACAGCGCCCGGCCCATCTCCTCCAGCGCGATCACGACCTCGGTGAAGCCGAAGCCGACGCCGCCGTACTCCTCGGGGATGCCGAGGCCGGCGAGCCCGGTCTGGTCGCACAGCCGGCGCCACACCTTGGCGTCGTAGCCGTGCTCGGTCGCCATCGCGGCACGGACGGCCGGAGAGTCGCTCTGCTTGTCGAGTGCGTCGCGGAGAGCCCTGCGGATCTCCTGCTGCTCCTCGCTGAACTCGACGTCCATTGCCCTGCTCCCTGCCTGAGTCCGGACTGCGGCTCGCGACCGGCCCCATTGCCGATCCGCGGTCGGAGGACCAGTATCTGACACACCGTCAAATCATGCGAACATCGCCTTCGTCACACTCTCGGACCGTGGTGCGCCGCACCCGATCCGTGCTGTCCTCGAAGGCGAAGCCAGGCAGGAGGGTCCTGATGACCGTAGTCGCCGCAGTCCTGCGGGAGGCCGCACGACGCTTTCCGGAGCGGCGTGCGCTGGTCCAGGGCGGCACCGCCTTCACGTACGCGGGGCTCGACGCGCTGACCGACCAGGTCGCCGCCGGGCTCGCGCAGCGCGGCGTGCGGGCGGGCGACCTGGCGGCCCTCGTGCTGCCGACCGGGCCCGAGTACGTGGTCGCGTACCTCGCGCTCGCCCGGCTGGGCGCCGTCACGACCGGCGTCGGCCCGCGGTACATGGCCGCCGAACGCGCCAAGGTGCTCACCCAAGCGCAGCCCGAACTCGTCATCGCCACCGAGGAATTGGCCGAGGGCGTGCCGTCGGGCCCGGAACTCCTGCTGTGCACGCCGGCCAAGGAAGCCGCCGAGGTGTGGCGCGACTTGCGCACCGACGCGATCCCGCCGGTGCCGCGGGTCACCGGGGTCGACGACCCCGACCTGCCGGAGACGGTGGTGTTCACGTCCGGGACCACCGGCACCCCCAAGGGGGCGCTGTTCACGTCGCGGCAGATCGCGGCGATCACCGAGATGGACACCGGCGGCCGGTGGGGCGAAGGCGGCCCGCAGCTGGTCGCCACCGGGCTGCCGCACGTCGGCTTCATGACCAAGCTGGCCGGCTACCTCAAGCTCGGCGCCACGATGCACCTGCTGGGGCGCTGGCGGGCGGAAGACGCGCTGCGGATCGTCGCGCGCGAGCGGATCCCGTACATCGGCGGAGTGGCCGCGCAGGTGTCGCTGCTGCTGCGCCGGCCGGAGTTCGACACGTACGACTTCTCGCACGTCAAGGGCCTCATCGTGGGCGCGGGCCCCTCCCCCGCGCCGGTGGTGCGCGAGGCCCGCGAGCGGTTCGGCGCGGGTTACTCGATCCGGTACTCGATGACCGAGTCGGGCGGGCTGGGCACGCTGACCGCTTTCGACGCGCCCGAGGAGGAAGCCCTGCACACGGTGGGCCGGCCGCGGCCGGGCACCGAGCTGGAGATCCGCGACCCGGAGACGGGCGCGGTGCTGACCCAGGGCGAGGCCGGGCAGATCTGCCTGCGGGCACCGTCCGTGATGGCCGGTTACTGGCGCAACCCCGAGGACACCGTCAAGGCGCTCGACCCGGACCGCTGGCTGCGCACCGGCGACCTGGGCCGGATCGGCGAGGACGGCTGCCTGCGGATCACCGGCCGCATCTCCGACATGTACATCCGCGGCGGGTACAACGTCTTCCCGCTGGAAGTCGAGTCCGTCCTGCTCGCCCACCCGTCCGTCGCGTCCGTCGCGGTGACCCCGCGGCCCAGCGCGGTGATGGGCGAGATCGGCGTGGCGGTCGTGGTGCCCCGCGCGGGCACGCCCACGCCGACGCTGGAGGACCTGCGGGAGTTCGCGGGCCCGCGCCTCGCCGCCTACAAGCTGCCCGAGGCGCTGCGGATCGTCGACGAGCTGCCGCTCACCGGCATGGACAAGATCGACCGCAAGGCGCTGGCCGCACGCGAGCGCACCGCCGGCGACGTCTGAGCCGGACCCGGCACGGACCGCCCGGCAGCACAACACCGCATGGCAAAGCACGGCAAAGCACGGCACGGCACGGCACGTGGCAAGACGGCACCACCCCGCACCACCCCGCACCATGGGGCCCACCAAACGGCGTACCTACCGTTCGGTCGGGATCACCCCGCTGACCGGCGGTTTCTCCGAGAAACATTGACCAAGTCAGCAGAAATCCCCATGATCGGACAGAAATACGCGACCACGGGGGGATGAGACGCTAGACAGTCCTGACGTCCCATCAGCAAGCTAACTGACTGACCGTCAGGTCAGATGATTCACTGATGGATCGAAAGACGAGGGACGGGCCAGACGATGCTTCGTGACAGCAGGGAACAGCACGCTCCGGGACACGCCCGTACCGGTTCCGCAACCACCCCGATACGCTCCGTCGACCAGACCCTCCCGGTCGACCTCACCGGCAGGCCGCTGCAACTGCGCCCCGCCGACCTCGACCGGTTCTTCCGGCCGCGTACCGTCGCCGTGATCGGCGCCTCCGACACCGAGGGGCGCCCCGGCGCCCGTATCACCGCCCAACTGCGGGCCTGGTCCGAGCGCGTGGGCGCGCGGATGTTCCCGGTGAACCCGAAGCACGCGACCATCGGCGGCCAGGCATGCCACCCCGATATCGCGTCGGTCCCCGAAGTGGTCGATCTGGCGGTCATCTTGGTGGGCGACCCGCAGGAGGTGCTCGCCGACCTCGCCGCAGCGGGAGTCTCCTTCGCGGTGGTGTTCGCGGCCGGCTTCGCCGAATCCGGCGCGGCCGGCGCCGAGGCCCAGCAGCGGCTCGCCGAGCTCACCTCGGGCGGCCCGCTGCGGCTCCTCGGGCCGAACACCAACCTCAACGCCTTCGAGGAGTTCCGCGAGGACCTGGAAGGCCGCTCCATCGCGCTCATCACGCAGAGCGGGCACCAGGGCCGCCCGGTCTTCGCGGCGCAGGACATCGGCATCCGGGTCTCGCACTGGGCCCCGGTCGGCAACGAAGCCGACCTGGAAACCGCGGACTTCATCCGGTACTTCGCCGACCAGCCCGAGGTCGGCGTGATCGCCGCGTACATCGAAGGCTTCAAGGACGGACGCACGTTCGCCCTCGCCGCCGACTACGCCGCCCAGCAGCGCAAGCCGATCGTGATGGTCAAGGTCGGCCGCAGCGAGGCCGGCGCACAGATGGCCGCGTCGCACACCGGCAAGCTCACCGGCCAGGACCGCGTCGCGTCCGCGGTGTTCCGCCAGTTCGGTGTGACACGCGTCGACGGACTCGACGAACTCATCGACACGTCGCAGCTGTTCGCCCGCGCCGACCGGCCGAGGGCGAACGGCGTCTGCGTGTACTCGATTTCCGGCGGCACCGGCGCGCACATGGCCGACCTGTCCGCCGCCGCAGGCCTCGAACTGCCGCAACTCGCCGCCACCACGCAGGAGTCGCTGCGCGAGTGGATCCCCGGGTACCTCACCATCTCGAACCCGGTCGACAACGGCGGCCACCCGGCCGGCGACGAGCGCGGCCGCAAGATCATCGACGCCATCCTCGCCGACCCGAATATCGGCGTGCTCGTCTGTCCGATCACCGGGGCTTTCCCGCCCATGAGCGACAAGCTCGCGCAGGACCTGGTCGACGCGGCGGAGGCGACGGACAAGGTCGTATGCGTGATCTGGGGATCGCCGGTCGGCGACGAATCGGCCTACCGTGACATCCTGCTCAAATCAAACCGGATCGTTGTCTTCCGCACCTTCGGCAACTGCGTCACCGCGCTCAAGGCGTACTTCGACTACCACCGGTTCCGCGACAACTACGACTCCCCGTTCGACGACGTCGCCCGTACCGCCTCCCCCGCGGCGGCCAAGGCGCGGCGCCTGCTCACCGCCGGGAAGCCGCTCTCCGAGCACTCCGCGAAGCAGCTGCTGCGCACCTACGGCATCCGTGTCCCGCGCGAACAGCTCGTCACCTCGGCGGCCGCCGCGGTCCGCGCCGCCGGGCTCATCGGCTACCCGGTGGTCATGAAGGCGTGCGCTCCGCAACTGCCGCACAAGAGCGACCTCGGCCTGGTCAAGCTCGGCCTGCGCTCGGCCAGCCAGGTCCGCGACGCGTACCGCGAGATCGTCGACGCGGCCCGCGACAACGGCGCCGGGCGACTGGAAGGCGTGCTGGTCTGCCAGCAGGTCGACAAGGGCGTCGAGATGGTCGTCGGGATCTCCCACGACGAGCTGTTCGGCCCCACCGTCACGGTGGGGCTCGGCGGCATCTTCGTCGAGGTGTTCGACGACATCGCCATCGGTGTGCCGCCCTTCGGCCCCCACGAGGTCCGCCGTATGCTCGGCGAACTGCGCGGCCTCAAGTGCTTGCAAGGCATGCGCGGCCAGCCGCCCGCCGACCTCGACGCGCTCGTCGACGTGGTCATGCGGGTCCAGCGCATGGCCCTGGAACTCGGCGACGACCTCGCCGAACTCGACATCAACCCGCTGATGGTCATGCCGCGCGGCGGCGGCACGGTCGCCCTGGACGCGCTGGCGATCCCCCGCTGACGCGCTCCGGCGGCCCCGAGCGGCCCCGATCCCGACCGCCCCGATCCCGACCGCGCTGATCCCGAGCCTGGACAGCGACCCGCCCCACCCGTCCGAGAGGAACGCTTCCTTGAGCACCACGCCTGAAGCCACCGAGCCCGAACTCCTGCACCGCGTCGAGAACGGCGTCCTGTGGATCACGCTGAACCGCCCCAAGGCGAGCAACGCGATCACCTGGGACCAGCGCGAAACGATCATCACGCTGCTCGGCGAGGCGTCGGCGAACGAGTCGGTCCGCGCGGTCGTCCTCGGCGCGGCGGGCGAGAAGCACTTCTGCACCGGCATGGACCTGCGCAGCTCGCCCGGCACCAAGTCGCTCCTCGCCGCCGCCGAGGAGACCGACGACGGCACCCCGAAGCCGCCCGCCCGGCCGACCGGCTACGCGTCGCGCATGATGAAGACCGGCGTGCTGCGCCTCACCACCGCGATCCTGGACTGCGAGAAGCCGGTCATCGCGGCGGTCAACGGCACCACGGCCGGCTACGGCATGGCGCTCGCGCTGGCCTGCGACCTGGTCGTGGCCGCCGACACGGCGAAGTTCATCCAGATCTTCACGCGCCGCGGCCTCATCCCGGACGGCGGCACGGCGTACATCCTGCCGCGCCTCATCGGGCCGCAGAAGGCCAAGGAACTGATGTTCTTCGCCGACGACCTGCCGGCCGACGAGGCGCTGCGCCTCGGCCTGGTCAACAAGATCGTCGCGGGCGACGAGCTGCAGGCCACCGTCAAGGAGTGGGCGGAGCGGCTGGCGAACGGCCCGACCCGGGCGTACGCGATCACCAAGCGCCTGGTCAACCGCTCGCTGGACAGCGACCGGGCGACCGCTTTCGGCGAGGAAGCGGACTCGGTCGAGCTGAACATGACCACCCGCGACGCGAACGAGGGCGTGGCGAGCCTCATGGAGCGCCGGAAGCCGGAGTACTACGGCTGGTAGTCCCCCGGGTGGTTTCCGGGGGCCTGGAGAGCCTTCAGGCGCCTTCCGGACCCCGTCGGGCCTTGCGGCCCGCATCGAGCGAGGCCCGCGCCGTCCGCGGCGCGGGCCTGGCCCCGATCGACACGTGACGACCGCCACAATGGCTCGTCGAATTTCCCCAGGGAAACGCGTATTCCCTTTCCGCGCAAGTCAACTGACTGCGTGTCAGGTGTGACGCACGCCCTGTCGCGGATTGATTGACGCACCGTTTTTGGCTGGCATAGCGTCGTCGCACCGCCAGACGACGACTTCGACGTATGAGGCATTCCGGGATCTCTCCCGACAATTTCCCCAGCGTCGCCGACGAACCCCCTGCGAGGACCCCATGGGCCAGCTCGACGCACCTGCCGTCGACCCCGCCGCTTTCCGGCACGTGCTCGGGCACTTCTGCAGCGGTGTCACCATCATCACCGCGAACGACGGGGACGCCCCGGTGGGCTTCGCCTGCCAGTCGTTCTCGTCGCTCTCGCTCGACCCGCCGCTGGTCACCTTCTTCGTCGCGAAGACGTCCACCACGTGGCCGCGCATCCAGCCGGGCGGCAAGTTCTGCGTCAACGTGCTGGCCGACGACCAGGAGCAGCTGTGCCGCGGCTTCGCGGTCAGCGGCGCCGACAAGTTCGCCGGCGTCGCCCACAAGCCCGCCCCGGTCACCGGCTCCCCGCTGCTCGAAGGCACGCTCGCCTACATCGACTGCACCTTGGAGCAGGTCGTGGACGGCGGCGACCACGAGATCGTCGTCGGCCGCGTCCAGGCCCTGGAAGCCCCGCGCGACGACGCCGGCCCCCTCCTCTTCTACAAGGGCAAGTTCGGGCACCCCGCCCAGAACGCCTGAAACCGGGAGCGCTACGCTCCCACCATCCCGTAGGCCCCGGACGCGCCCGACGCTCCGGGGCCTATGCGCGCTCGGGGACTGTTCGGGGCTGCTGGGGGTCGGGACTGCTGGGGACTGTTCGGGACTGTTCGGGACTGCGCGGGTGCGCACGGTGCGGGGGCCGGCATGCGCGGGTGGGGTGCGGCGCGCGGGGAGCACGGCGCAGGGGCGCGCCCGGGGCGCGTTGCGGGGGTGCATCGGGGGCGACCGGGGTGTGCCGGCCGGTCGATACACGCCGCAGCCCGCCCCGAGCGAGCCGGGGCGGGCCGTCCTGCCGTCTTGCGGGGTCTACGGCTTGGCGGGTGTCTGCGGAGCGGTGATCGAGAAGCCTTGGCCCGGCGCAAAGGTCGTCACGTTCGGGGGGATGGCTCGCATGATGTCGATCTGGGCGCACGCCGGGCAGGCGGTGTAGCCCTTCTGGCGGGCCTCGTTGGCCTGGGCTTCGGCCTGGGCCTGGGCGACGAGGGCCTGGGACTGGGCGGCCTTGGCCTGCATTTCGGAGACCTGGGCGTAGGCGGCCTGGGCCTTGTTGACCGCGTCCTGGACGTTCTGCGGCATGGTGATGCGGACCAGGTTGAAGCGCAGGTTCACGATGAACTCGTCGCCGAGGGTTTCCTTCAGGTCGGCGGCGAGGCTCGTGTTGATCGCGTCCTGGATCTTGCTGATGTTGTTGTTGTTCGCGGTGCCGTTGGCCTGCGGGGCGGCGGCCGGGGTCTGGCCGGGCACCGCCGCGGAGTTCTGCACGAGGGCGCAGCTGCTGACCAGGTCCGCGCAGCGGAAGTTGCCGATCTGGACGCGCAGGTCGTTGTCGATCACCGGGCGGATGATCTGGTCGAGGAACGCCGACCAGCCTTTGTCGCCTTCCCACGGGTAGTAAGTGTCGTTCCCGAGGGTGAACTTGCGCGTTCCGAACTTGTCGTCGAAGCGCTTGATGACGTCGTGCTTGAGGTTCAGGTTGAAATACAGCGTCCCCTCGATGCCCATGTCGACGCCGTCGCTCGACGGCACGTGCACGATGTCGACGCCCGGCTTGTCACCGCTGCCCTGCGCGGTGATCGTGTAAAACCGCTGCTGCGCCGGGTACTTGTGCACATTCGAGTACAGGCCGGTCCAGGTCAGCCCGCTGCTCGGGTCCATCACCTGGCGGATGTTGTTGTTGTCGAGCGGTCCGCCGTTGCGGACCACGCCGATCTCGCCGGCGTTGGTGCGCGCCATGCCGCCGAAGATGGCGGACATCGCATTGATGAGGACGATCAGCAGGACGATTCCGGCGGCCAGCCAGGCCCAGGCTTTGCGTCCCCGGAACAGTCCGGGTACGGAGATGGAAGGCATCGTTGCTCCCGTGTGGATCGGTGTCGATCGCGTCGATTTCCCGCTCAGGATCGCGGAGCGCAACCACCCGGGTACGGGGCTTTTCCCTCAGGTTTTTCGGAGGGAAGTCCATGAATCCCCGTCCCGTCCCGCCTGTTAGGTTTACCAAGTCATTACTCAGCTCCCTTGGGGGATCGGAACATGCGCAACCGCACCGTCGGAACTGCCATAGGCGCCGTTTGCCTCGCCGTCGTGGCCACGGGCTGCTCCAGCGGCAGTGCTTCGAAGTCGGCCGATGCGGCGAAGGACGCGTCTCCGTCGGCAGCCCCGTCGGCGTCGGGCGACGCCAAGGCGGACGGCACCGGACGCGGACCCGCCGCCAAGGCGCTGTCCGGGGTGCTCGGCGAATCGCGCACCAAGCTCTCCGCGTCGAACTCGTTCCAGACGACGATGACGACGAAGATCGACGGCCAAGCGATGATGACCGTGACGTCGCAGATGCAGTACAAGCCGGAGCTGGCGATCCGGATGACGATGAAGTTCGAGCCGTCGTTCATCGAGCAGTCCGGCGGCGACCCGTCGGACATGCCGAGCATGCAGTACCTGATGACGCCGGACGTCATGTACATGAACATGGGTCCGAAGATGGCCGCCGAGAACGGCGGCAAGCCGTGGGCGAAGATCGACATCGCCGCGCTCGCGAAGGCCGACAAGTCCGGTCAGGGCGCGAAGCTGCAGAAGATGTTCGACCAGGCGCAGGACAACCAGTCCGACCCCGCGTCGCAGCTCGCCCTGCTCCAGCAGTCCGGCGACATCCGCGAGGTCGGCAAGGAGACCGTCGGCGGTGTGCAGACGACGCACTACAGCGGCACCGTGAACCTGGCCACGCTGCAGAAGAACTCGGCGGACAGCATGGGCCTTTCGCCGAAGGAGTACGACAAGCTGGTCAAGCAGTACGACAAGCTCGGCATGGGCGACATGAACATGGACATGTGGATCGGCGCCGACAACCTGCCGGTCAAGCAGAAGATCGTCATGCACGTGGAGGCCGACGGCGAGAAGGCCGACATGGAGATGACGTCGACCTTCTCGAAGTGGGGCACGAAGGTGGACACCACGCCGCCGCCGGCCTCGCAGACGCGTGATGTGACCGCGGACATGGCCGCCGGGAAGTTCTGACCGGCACGCACAAGCCGACGCCGGAGAGCCGCGGCCGAGGGGGAGCTCCCCCTCGGTCGCGGCTTTCTGATGCCGGGTCAGACCTGTGTCGGCGCTGCGGTCAGCAGAACGCCAACACCACCGACACCACCGTGCACGACGCGCTCGCGCTGTCGTTCGCCGCGTTCGGGTCCGTCGGCGAGGAAGCGGTGCGGGTCGCGGTGGCTTTCACCGGGCCGAGGCTCAGCAGGTTGAGCGGGACCCGGAAGGACGATGTGGCGGTCGCGCCGTTGGCCAGCGCCGGGTAGGTGCAGGTGACCACGTTGGCGGCCGCGGTGCAGCCGGTGCTCAGGTTCGTGGCGGTCGCGCCGACGGGCAAGGCGGTTCGCACCGTGGTGCCGTTCGCGGTGGACGGGCCGTTGTTGCGCGCGGTGAGGGTGTACGCGACGTAGGTCGGGATGAGCCCCGGCGCCTGCGCGGTCAGCCCCACGGCGACGTCGGCCTTCGGCAGCACGGGGACGAACGCGACGGCGGCCGGGGTGCCGCCCGCAGGCCCGGTCGCGGTGGTCGCGTAGGTCGAAGCATCCACCACGGCGAGGGTGTTGGCGGAGGCCGACACGACGCAGAGGAAGCTCCCGGACGGGTGGACGTCGAGCGCGCTCGGCGAGGCGACGGTGGGCACCGTGGCGGTGACCGCGTTGGTGGCGGTGTCGAGCACCGAAAGCGTGCTGTCGGCGTAGTTCGCCGCGTAGACGCGGGTTCCGGCGCGGTTCACCGCGATCGCGTGCGGGAGTTGGCCGACCGCCGGAGAGGCCGTCACGGCGAGGGTGGCGGTGTCGACGACGGACACCGTGGAGTCGTCGGCGTTGGCGATGTACAGGCGGGCCCCTTCACTACCGCTGCCGGGGCGCACGGCGGCCGCGTAGGGGCCCGCGCCGACCCGCACGGTGCCCGTCACGGTGTTGGTGGCGGTGTCGACGACGGAGACGGTCGCGTCGGCGTAGTTCGTGACGTACGCGCGCGTCCCCGCCGGGTCCAGCGCGACCGCGCTCGGCCACACGCCGACGGGCACGGTCGCGGTGACCGTATTGGTGCCGGTGTCGATGACCGACAGCGTGTTCGCGTTGCTGCCGACCACGTACACGCGGGTGCCCGAGGCGTTGACGGCAAGGGAGTTGGGGAACGCGCCGACGGGCACGGTGGCGGTGACCGTGCGGTTCGCGGCGTCCACGACGGACACCGAGTCGCCGAGCAGGTTGGCGACGTACACCCGCGTGCCCGTGGGGTCGACGGCGACGGCGCCCGGGGTGTGTCCGACGGGGACCGAGCCGACGACGCTGTGCGAGGTGGTGTCGACGACGGCCACGGTGTCGTCGGAGCTGTCCGCGATATAGGCCCGGTCGGCTATGCCTCCGGCGGCCTGCGCGGTGCCGCCGGTGAGGCCGGTGAGCGGGGCGGCGGCGAGCAGGGCCGCGGCCACGGCGGCGGTCCAGCGCGGGCGTCCGGCCCGGCGTCCGGCCGACGGGCGGCGCTCCTCGGGGCGTTGGGGCACGGCGAACTCCTCGTCTGCCGCGGATGCGGCGACTCGCGGGCGGCCGGGCGGTCCCGGCCGCCATGACGGCGCGAACGGCGCGAACGAGCGTGGCAGCGGGAGCGGAGGAGGCGTGCGGAGTTCCGGCAAGTCGGTGGAACTCGGTCATCCGGCGGGCAAGCGGAGGCGCCCGGCGATCCGTCGGATGATCGGATCGGGCGGGGCTTGGCGATGATCGGTCGGGGGCCGGGCGATCATCGCCAAGCCCCGGTCCGCAAACGCCGCAGGGCGGTGGGTGCGTGCGCGCCCACCGCCCTGCGGGATCTGCCGAGATTGCTGCCGAACGCCTCAGAACACGAAGACGCCGCGGGCGATCTTGCCGGCTTCGGCGTCCTCGACCGCGTGGTGGAAGTCGTCCAGCGCGTAGGTCTGGGTGACCAGCTCGTCGAGCTTGAGCGCGCCGGTCTGGTACAGGTCCGCGTACCGGGCGATGTCGTACTGCGGGCGCGACGACCCGTAGCGGCAGCCCATGATCGACTTGTCCAGGAACATCGAGGAGACGTGGAACGACGCCTCGGCGTCGGACGGCGCGACGCCCAGGATGACCGCCTGGCCGGCCCAGCCGAGCATGTCGATGGCGTTGCGGATGACGGCGACGTGGCCGACGCACTCGAAGGCGTGGTCCACGCCGCCCGGCACGAGTGCCTTGACGGCGTCGACCGAGCTGTCCACGGCCTTGGCGTCGACGAAGTCGGTGGCGCCGAACTCGCGGGCCACGGCTTCCTTGGCCGGGTTCGCGTCCACCGCGACGATCTTGACCGCGCCGGCCAGCTTGGCGCCCTGGATCACGTTGAGGCCGATGCCGCCGGTGCCGATGACCGCGACGGTGTCGCCCGGCTGCACCTTGGCACGGTTGAGGACGGCGCCGACGCCGGTGAGCACGCCGCAGCCGATCAGCGCGGCGGAGGCCAGCGGGATGTCCTTGGGGATCTTCACCGCCTGGACGCCCTTGACGACGATCTTCTCGGTGAAGACCGAGAGGCCGGCGAAGTTGTAGACCGGCTTGCCGCCCCGGGTGAAGGGCTGGTTGAGCGCGCCGAAGCTCTTGGCGCACATGGTGGGACGGCCGCGGTCGCACTGACGGCAGGCTCCGCAGGAGGCGAGCGTCGACAGCGCGACGTGGTCGCCGGGCGCGACGTGCGTGATCAGCTCGCCGACCGCCTCGACGACACCCGCGCCTTCGTGGCCGAGGACGACCGGGGGCGGGAAGGGGATGGTGCCGTTGATGACGCTGATGTCGCTGTGGCAGAGACCGGCGGCGCCGATCTTCACCAGCACCTCGTTCGGGCCCGGGTCGCGGACCTCGAGGTCGTCGACAATCAGGGCTTCCTTGCCGTCGAACAGAACGCCTTTCACCAGTTCTCCTCCGTGGTGGGGCTGATTCACCTCGTGCGGACCGGTGCTTCGTTCTTCGACGGCGGTCCGGCGGGATTCTGTCCCAACCTAGCGCCCATCTGACGATGAGTCATTCGATTGTGACAGTGCTCATGACGGGGGTGGGGTGGGGGCGCGTTCCCGCAGATCAGGTCGGGTGCGGAGGTCGTCGGCAGGTGACACGTGTCGTATGCGCTCCGGGCGGGGGTGGAGCCCCAAGGGGGAAGCCGCCGCCTGCGTGCGGTCGCGTGCCGCTTCGGGAAATCGCTATTCGGAAAGCAGCTTTGGGGAAAGCGAGTTCACGGGTGGGTGGGGGTTAGGGCGAGGGCCCAGCAGACGGCTTTTCCGTCGCGGTACGGCGTTACGGTGCAGGTATCCGCAAGGGCGGCGACGATGGCCAGACCGCGCCCGGACTCCCCCGGCTCGTCGCGGAGTTCGGAGCCATCCGGAAGGACGACGTTCCCGACCCCGTCATCCTGCACCACCCCCATGAGCACCCCGACCGCGTCGAGCAACACGACCGTCACCCGCATCGACCGGGCCCGCGCGTGCAGGACGACGTTCGCCATCAGCTCATGCATCATCAGCACCGCGTCGCCCGCGACGGACTCGGAAACGGCGGCCTCCGCCCCAAGCCGCTCCCGAATGACCCTTCGCAGATCCCGAGCCACACCCGGACCGGGCTCCACCTGATGGTCAATCAGGCAACGAGCCCCCCGCGGATCAAGCGGTAAGCCGGCACCTGACACAGACATACCAACCCCCCCACACGGAGAGTAATCAACCCTTCACGCAGATGAAGATACGGCACGCGTTACGTATCGCGCCACACAACGGGAAATGTCCCCTGCCACGTACTGATCCCTTACGCTGCCGCCAAGCGCATCACGGCAGTTCGAGCACGAAGGGAGGCCAAAGTGGGCGTAACGCCGACGCATGCGAGGCGTGAACTGGGCAAGGAGTTACAGCGCCTTCGCGAGGCCGCCAAACTGACGCAGCCGAAGGTCGCCGACGCCAACGCATGGAGCCGCGCCAAGGTCGCCCGAATCGAGGGCGGGCAGGTCACGCTGACCGCACATGACCTGGACCTGCTGGCACGTCTCTACCGGGCCACGGATGCCGAGCGCGAAAACCTCGTCGTGCTGCTGGAGCGGACCGAAGAGGGCCAGTGGTGGCACAAATACGGCGCGCTCGTCTCCTCCGTACTGGACGAGTTGATGTCCCTGGAAGCACAGGCGGCGGCGATTCACGCCGCGAGCACCTCCGCGTTCCCCGGACTGCTCCAGTCACCCGACTACGCCCGCGCTGTGTTCGCGCGAGCCGCCAAGGTCCCCGACCCCGACGATGTGGAAGCGCTCGTCGAACTTCGGATCAGGCGCCAGCGGATCCTCGATGAGGACACCGAACTTCACGCCGTGCTGGGCGAAGAACTACTCCTCCGCCAAACCGGCGGACCACAGGTTCTCCGTCGGCAGCTCGAACACGTCATGGCGTTGGGTGAACGCCCGAACGTCACCATTCACGTGCTGCCACTTGCCGCCGAGGCAGGTGTCCTCGTCGGAGGGCTCGTCATTTACGACTTCGAGGCGGATACCGCCGGCGTGGCCTACAGCGAGCACGTCGGAGGCACGAACTCCTACCACCCGCCCCATGATGTCCGGCGCCTCAAGCGGGACTTCGACCACCTGAAGTCGCAGTCCCTGTCGCCGGAAAACACCCGTTCCCTGTTTCAAGCGAGGCTGAAAGAACTGTGAGCATCAACGACGCTGCTTGGCGCAAGTCCTCGTACTCTGGCGACGCCCAGTCCTCGGAGTGTGTCGAAGTCGCTCCGCTGGAAGCGGTTACCGGCGTCCGCGACACCAAAGCTCGCGACCGCGGTCACCTCGAAGCCTCCCCCGTCGCCTGGTCCGCGTTCCTCGGCACACTCCGCCAGTAACGACGAACGCTCGGCTGGGGAGATCCCCGGCCGAGCGTTCACCCGTCAAAGGCTACGCGCGCTGGCTGCTCACCGAGACGACCTCGCCGGTCATGTACGACGAGTAGTCCGACGCCAGGAAGATCATCACGTTCGCGACCTCCCACGGCTCGGCGGCGCGGCCGAAGGCCTCGGCGCTGCTCAGGGAGGAGAGGAGCTCCTCCGAGGAGGCCTTCGCCAGGAACGCGTGCATGGCGATGCTCGGGGCGACGGCGTTGATCCGGACGCCGAACTCCGCGGCCTCGACGGCCGAGCAGCGGGTCAGCGCCATGACGCCGGCCTTCGCGGCGGCGTAGTGCGCCTGGCCCTTCTGCGCGCGCCAACCCAGCACCGAGGCGTTGTTGACGATGACGCCCTTGCCGCGCGGCTGCATGTGGCGCAGGGCGGCGCGGGTCATCCGGAACGTGCCGTTGAGGGTCACGTCCAGGACGAGGTTCCACTGGTCGTCGGTCATGTCGACCAGGTCGACCTGGCCGCCCAGGCCGGCGTTGTTGATGAGGATGTCGATGCCGCCCAGCTCGGCGGCCGCGGTGTCCACCAGGTTCTGAACGTCCGCCTCGACCGTCACGTCGCACGGCACCGCGAGCGGGCGGGCGCCGGTGAGCTTGGCCAGCTCGTCGGCGGCCTCGCCGAGGCGGCGTTCGTGCTTGTCGCTGATGGCGATCGTGGCGCCCTCTTCGGCGGCCTTCTTCGCGGCGGCGAACCCGATGCCGGTGCCCGCCGCGGCGGTGATCAGCACGGTCTTGCCGGCCAGCAGGCCGTGGCCGGGAACGTAAGCAGGCGCGGTCACGTGAACCTCCGAACGATGCCCCGGCCTTGAGCCCGGGCGAAAAGGGAATTGGCTGACAAGCACGCAGGGCAGAGCAGCTTCACTGGACGAGCCACCGAAAATAGCCGCACGTGTCGGACTGCTGCCATACCGTTACGGCCATGACGAAGGCGCTGGACCTCACGGCAGGTTCTGGGTTCGCCCGGTACACCTACCGGTTGCGCGTTTCGTCGAGCGCGCTCGCGAGCCTGCTGGCCGAGTGGGCTCGCTGCAGGTGGGTCTGGAACGAGTGTGTGGCCCGCTCGAAGAAGGCCCACGCTACCGACGAAAGACTCGATCCGGCCGCGCTCTGCCGGATGCTGACCGATGCGCGCACGGCCACCTCGTGGCTCCGTGACGGAGCCTCGGTGCCTCAGCAGCAGACAGTTCGCAACTTCAGCACATCCCTGGCGAAGGCCCGCAAGGACCTCCGGAACCGACTGCCGGTTCACCGCCGCGCGGGAATGCCGCAGTGGAAGAAGCGGAACACGGCTGCTCCGACACTCAACTACACGCGCCGCGGGTTCCGCCTCAAAGACGGCCGACTGCGGCTGGCCGGTGGCATCGGCCTGACTGTGGTCTGGTCGCGCCCCCTCCCGGCCGAACCGTCGAGCGTGCGGGTATATCGCGACACCCTCGGGCACTGGTACGCGTCGTTCGTCATCCCGTCGCAAGCCCGAGCGCTGCCCGTGACCGGCAAGGCGATCGGCATCGATTGGGGGGTGGCCGAGACCGCAACCACGACCGACGATGCCTACGACCTGCCGCACAGCGAACCCGGCAGGAGGTCCGCCGTGCGGCTGGCCCACTACCAACGCATGATGGCCCGTCGAAAGCCTCCGAAGGGGCAAGCCGGCTCGCGTGGATACCAAGCCGCTCGACGGCAAGTAGCGAAACTCCACGCCAAATCCGCGCGGCAGCGGCAGGACACCGGCCGCAAGTGGGCCAGACGCGTCGTGTCCGACCACGACGTCATCGCTGTCGAGGACTTCCGCCCGGGGTTCCTTGCCAAAACCACCATGGCTCGCAAGGCTGCCGACGCGGCGATCAGCGCCACCAAACAAGCCTTGATCGAAATGGGCCGCAAGTACGGCCGAGACGTCCGTCTCGTACACCCCGCGCACACCACCATGGACTGCGCGCAGTGCGGAGCAAGAGCCAAGCACGCACTGCCCCTTTCCGAACGAACCTACGTCTGCCACGCATGCGGCACCTCGTCGCCGAGGGACAAGAACGCCGCACGCGTGATACTGGCCCGGGCAGGTCTGAACCCGGCTGGCACCGAGGGCACAAGACCTGGCTGTCCGCCCGACAGCCAGGCGGCCTGAGCCAGGAATCCCCGCGTCAGCGGGGAGCATTCAATTCGACTCTCCCTTGGGTTCGCGGGGCATGCCGAGGACGCGCTCGGCGATGATGTTGCGCTGGACCTCGTTCGACCCGCCGTAGATGGTGTCGGACTTGGTGAAGAGGAACAGGCGCTGCGCGTCGGTCAGTTCGTACGGCAGCTCGGCGGCCAGCGTGGCGTCGGCGCCGCCCACGTCCATGGCGAGGGTGCCGAGGCGCTGGTGCCAGTTGCCCCACACGAGCTTGGCGACCGACGGAGCGCCGGGGTCCGGGGAGCCGAGGGTGCGCAGCGCGTTGCAGCGCAGCACCTTGAGGTCGATCCAGGCCTGGAGCAGGCGTTCCCGCAGGTCCGGGTCCTCGATGGCACCGTTGGACTTGGCGACGTCGATCACCGTCTGCAGTTCGAGTTCGAAGCCGATCTGCTGGGCGAGCGTGGAGACGCCGCGCTCGAAGGCCAGGAGGCCCATCGCGACGCCCCAGCCCTGGCCGAGCTGTCCGACGACGTGCTCGTTCTTGGCGCGGGCGCCGTCGAAGAACACCTCGTTGAACTCGCTGGTGCCGGTGAGCTGGACGATCGGGCGGACCTCGATGCCCGGCTGGTCCATCGGCGCGAGGAAGAAGCTGATGCCCTTGTGCCGCGACGAGCCGGCCTCGGTGCGCGCCAGGACGAAGATCCAGTCGGCTTCGTGGGCCAGCGACGTCCACACCTTCTGACCGCTGATCAGCCAGTCGCCGGTCTCCGCATCCTGCACGGCGGAGGTGCGCAGCCCGGCCAGGTCGGACCCGGCGCCGGGCTCCGAGTAGCCCTGGCACCACAGTTCCTCGCCGCGGGCGATGGGCGGCAGGAAGCGGGCCTTCTGCTCATCGGTGCCGAAGGCGAGGACGGTGGGGCCGAGGAGGTTCTCGCCCATGTGGTTGACGCGGCCGGGGGCCTTCGCGCGGGCGTACTCCTCGCCGAAGATCACCTGCTGCATGAGGGTGGCCTCGCGGCCGCCGTACTCCTTGGGCCAGTCGAGGCCGATCCAGCCGCCTTCGCCCATGCGGCGTTCCCACGCGCGGCGGATCTCGAAGTGCTCGTGCTCGCTGCCCGGGCCGCCGGTGCCGACGGCGGCGGCGAACTCGCCGGCGAGGTTCTCGCGGAGCCACTCGCGGACTTCCGCCCGGAACTCCTCATCCTCGTCGCTGTAGCGAAAGTCCACGGTTGTCACACCTTCTGACGATGCGGATACGCGGGTCCGCCCGGCCGCCCCGGCCCCAGGACCGGGGCCGGGGCGACCGGGCGCGGAATCCGCGTTACGGGAGTGCGGGTCAGCCCTGCGCGGCGGCCTCGGCGGCCTTCTTCGCGGCGGCCGCGGCGGCGTACTCCTTGAGCTGCGCGAGCACCGGCATCGGGTCCTGGCCGATCGCGGTGGGCAGCGTGGCGGCGATGGACTCGGCCGTCCACTTCTCGTCGCTGTACATCGACTTGATCTCGTGCGGCTGGTCCCACAGGGCGATCTTCGGGCCGGCGGTGGTGTACACCTGGCCGGTGATCTCCTTGGCGTGGTCGGAGAGCAGGAAGACCACCAGCTCCGCGACGTCCTCGGGGTCGCCGATCTCCTTGAGGGTCATCGGGACGTTCTCGGACATGCGGGTGCGGGCGACCGGCGCGACGCAGTTCGCGTTGACGCCGTACTTGTTGAGGCCCAGCGCGGCGGAGCGGATGAACGACACGATGCCGCCCTTGGCCGCGGCGTAGTTCGCCTGCGCGACCGAGCCGAGCGCGTACACGCCCGAAGTGAAGCCGACGATCGAGCCGAAGCCCTGCGCCTTCATGACCTTGGACGCCGCCTGCACGACGGTGAAGGTGCCCTTGAGGTGGGTCGCGATGACGCTGTCCCACTCGTCCTCGGTCATGTTGAACAGCATGCGCTCGCGCAGGTTGCCCGCGACGGTGACGACGCCGTCGATGCGGCCCCAGTTCTCGACCGCGGCGTTGACGATGCGCGCGCCGCCCTCCATGGAGGAGACGGAGTCGGCGACCGCGACGGCCTCGCCGCCGAGCGCCTCGATCTCCTTGACGACCGCGTCGGCGACCTCGCTGGTCGGCTCGGAACCGTCCATCGCGACGCCGTAGTCGTTCACGACGACCTTGGCGCCGTGCGCGGCGGCCGCCAGCGCCACCGCGCGGCCGATGCCGCGGCCCGCGCCGGTCACCGCGATGACCTTGCCGGTCAGGAAGTCACCCATGTTCTGCCCCTTCGGTCCGGTCGGCCCCAGTCCGCCGCGCGGTCTGTGCAACGACCTCGTTGGTCTTTAGCATGGTCGCCGTATCAAGATCGACGCCACGGTCAGACGCCGTGATCGACCCGTGTGAGAACTGCCTCTCCCGACAGTATCTGACGGTACGTTAGTTTCTACGGGTAGAGTGCCGCACCCCACAGCCAGGCCCGCCCAGGAGGTCCGCGATGCCACTGCCCGCCGAGTTCTACGAACTGGCCAAGCGCGTCAACAACTGGGGGCGTTGGGGCAAAGAAGACCAGCTCGGGACGATGAACCTCATCACCGACGAGGTCGTCAAGGCCGCCGCCGCCTGCGTCAAGACCGGCAAGCGCTTCTCGCTCGCCGTCGAGCTGCGCGAGGACGGCATCCAGAACGGCATGATCCCGGGCCGCGACAACCCCAAGCGCACCACCTTCCTCGTCAACCACGAGGTCTTCGGCCCGGGCACCGTCGCGACCAGCGACGACTCGGTCGTGATGGGTATCCAGGCGGGCACCCACTGGGACGGCTTCACGCACGCCACGTACGAGGACCGCCTCTACAACGGCTTCTCCGCCAAGGAGTCGGTCACCGCCGAAGAGGGCGCCGTCAACCTGGGCATCGAGCACATCAAGACGCTGGTGACACGTGGCGTCCTGCTCGACGTCGCGGGCGCCAAGGGCGTCGACGTCCTCGACCCGGAGTACGCGGTCACCCCCGCCGACCTGGAGGCCGCCGAGGAATTCGGCAACGTCAAGGTCCGCGCGGGCGACGTCGTGCTGGTCCGCACCGGCCAGATCACCAAGTACTTCGCCGGCGAGAAGGACATGTACTTCTACGGCCCCGGCCTGTCGGTGCGCTGCCCCGAGTGGTTCCACGCCCGCGACGTGGCCGCGGTCGCCAACGACACGGTGACGTTCGAGGTCTTCCCGCCGGAGCTGGAGGACGGCTTCATGGCGGTGCACGCCCTCCACCTCGTCGAGATGGGCATGCTCCAGGGCCAGAACTGGAACCTCGAGGAGCTGGCCGCGGACTGCAAGGCGGACGGCGTCTACGAGTTCTTGCTGGACGCCTCGCCGCAGCCGTTCAAGGGCGGCGTGGGCACCCCGGTGAACCCGATCGCGATCAAGTAGCAGCGCGCGGCCCACAGCCGCACGGCAAGACCCGCAGCCCGCCCGGTGCCTCCTCGGAGGCGCCGGGCGGTCGGCGTTTGTGCGGCCCGCTTCGCCGAGGAGGCCCCGGATCCTCCGAGCACCCGGGGCGCCTCGGCGTCCCCTCGCTCGAAGGCCGCCACACTCAGGGTGATCACCGTTCGACGAGCGGTCAACACCTGGCGGCGATCACGGATCGGCATCGTCCGCCCGGAACGGCGGTCCCGATTTCCGGCCATCAAAAGCTCATACCCGGATGGCTTGCCCCGCAGACTTGCCGCGTCCGGAATTGTTCTCCCGACGGAATACGGGCTTCCGCAGAGCGATTTCGATCTTTCTTCCAAGATCGATGCGGCGATGCTGTATTTGATCTTGGGCCGGTGCTACGTTGACCTGACTGTCCGTCAGGTTTCCGTGGTGACCGGCGTACGTGCACCACTCGTCGGTCCCTGCACGTGCGCCCTCAGGAGCGTTGCCGTGGACTTTGAACTGACTGCCGACCAGCGCTCTTTCGCCGACGAAGTAGAGCGCTTCCTCAACGAGAACCAAGATCCCGAGGTCTTCGACGTCACCCGGGAGAACATGGCCCAGATCGTCGACACCCCCGCCCGCCGCGCTTTCATGCGCAAGATCGCCGACCGCGGATGGCTCGGCATCACCTGGCCCGAGGAATGGGGCGGCCAGAACGGCGACGGGATCTACGAGTACGTCCTCAACGAAGCCCTCGCCGGCCGCGGCGGCCCGCAGATCGGCAAGGGCGTGGGCATCATCGGCAAGACGCTCCTCGCGGTCGGAAGCGAGAAGCTCAAGGCCGAGTTCCTGCCCAAGATCCTGCGCAACGAAGTGGAGTTCGCGGTCGGCTACTCCGAACCGGAGGCCGGTTCGGACGCCGCGTCGATGAAGCTGCGCGCCACCCGCGACGACGCGCGCGGCGGCTGGGTCCTCAACGGCCAGAAGACCTGGACCACCTCGGCGCACTTCGCCGAGTGGTACTGGGTCGGCGCGCGCACCGACTGGGACGCCCCCAAGCACTTCGGCATCACGCTGTTCCTGGTGCCGCTCGACCACCCGAACGTCACGGTGCGCGGCATCTGGACGATGGGCGACGAGCGCACGAACGACGTCTTCTTCGACGACGTCTTCGTGTCCGACGACTACGTCGTGGGCGAGCTGAACAAGGGCTTCCAGTACATATCCCAGGCCCTCGACCTGGAACGCTTCACGATGTTCTCGTTCGCGCCCATCGCGCAGCGCCTCGACCTGCTGACGGACTACGTCAAGACGGCCACCCGCGACGACGAGCCGCTCGCCGCCGACCCGGTGGTCCGGCAGAAGATGGCCACCCTCGCCACCGAGGCCGAGGTGGCCCGTCTGCTCGGCCTGCGCGTCGTGGACGCGGCCACCAAACCGGGGCCGCCGCCCACGACCGAGGCGTCCGAGTACAAGCTCTACGCCACCGAGCTGTCCAAGCGCCTCGCCAACGCGTCGATGGACCTCGGCGGGCCGGGCACCCAGCTCAAGGTCGGCACCGAGGAAGCCCCCATGAAGGGCCGCGCCGAGTCGACGTACCGCTACACGGTGCTCGACACCATCGGCGGCGGCACATCCGAGGTGCAGAAGAACATCATCTCCCGTCGCAAGCTCGGACTCCCGAAGAACTTCTGACGAGTCCGCTGATGGGGAGCGAGCTTCTCGAGGGCATCACCGTGCTGGATCTCGCGAGCGTGGGCCCCGCGGCCCGTGCCTCGCGCTGGCTCGCCGACTACGGCGCGGACGTGGTGAAGGTAGGCCCCGTCCCGGCGAAGAGCGGCGTGCAGATCGCACCTCCCTTCTTCTCGTACAGCGCACACCGCCGCATGAAGCGGGTCCTGCTCGACATCAAGGCCCCCGAAGGCCGCGACGCGTTCCTCGCCCTGGCGGCGAAGGCCGACGTGGTCGTCGAGAGCTTCCGGCCCGGCGTGGTCGACCGGCTCGGCATCGGGTACGACGCGGTCGCCGCGGCGAACCCGGGCATCGTCTACTGCTCGACGTCCGGGTTCGGCCAGACTGGCCCCAAGTCTCAGCAGGCCGGGCACGACCTGAACTACCTGGGCACCGGCGGGTTCCTCGCCCTCACCGGGGCCGGCCCGGACGGCAAGCCGCCGATCCCGGGCGCCACGGTCGCGGACAGCGCGGGCGGCGGCATGCACGCCGTCATCGCGATCCTCGCGGCCCTGCTGCACCGGCAAGCCGACGGCCGGGGACGCCACTTGGACGTCTCCGTCGCGGACGGCGTGCTGGCGCTCATGGCCTTGTCCGTCGACGAGTTCCTGGCGACCGGGGCCACCGTCGAGACCGGCTCCAACCTGCTGCTCGGCCGGTACGCGTGCTACGACACGTACCAGGCGGGCGACGGCAAGTGGCTGGCCGTCGCGGCGATCGAGCCGCGGTTCTGGGCCAACCTGTGCACGCTGCTCGGCCTGCCGCAGTGGACCAAGCACCAGAACGACGACGCGGTGCAGGACGACATCCGCCGGGACATGGCGCGGGTCTTCCGCACCAAGGACCGGGACACGTGGGTCGCCGAACTCGCGCCCGCCGACACCTGCGTGTCCGGCGTCCTGTCGGTCGGCGAGCTCGTCGACGACGAACAGTTCCTGGCCCGCGGCGCGTTCGCGACCGCGAAGCACCCCGCGCACGGCACCTTCCGGCAGACCGGAGCGGTGCTGGCGGGCATGGTCGCGCAGGAAGACCCGTACCTGGTGCGGGAGTCCGGCGTGACCGACACCGACGAACTCCTCGCCGGAGCGGGGCTCGACCCCGCGCGCATCACCGAACTACGCGAATCGGGAGTGGTGGCATGACCGCAACCAACACGCCGCTGGACGACACCCTCCCCGAGGACGTCGCCGCGCAGATCGGCACGTACCAGTACGAGAAGACCGCGGACTTCCCCGTCGAGCAGAGCTACGTGTGGACGTCGTGCGCCTCGGTCTTCAACGGCAACCCCATCTACTGGGACCCGAAGGCCGCCGAAGACATCACCGGCGGACCGATCTCGCCGCCGAGCCTGCTGTCCGCATACGCCCGCCCGCACTACTGGGCACCCGGCGCGGAGGGCGAACAGCTGTCCCTCCAGGTGCACTTCGACCTGAAGAAGCGGTTCGGGCTGCCCGAGGCGATCATGACGGACAACACCAACGTCTTCTACGAGCCGCTGCGCATCGGCGACGTGGTGACGTCCCGCCAGGTCCTCAAGTCGGTCAGTGGCGAAAAGCGCACCAAGCTGGGCGTCGGCCGGTTCTGGGTGATCGACGTGGAGTACCACAACCAGAACGGCGAACTGCTCGGCACCGAGTCCTACACCGGTTACGGCTACCGCAGGGAGGCGTCCGCATGACCGCCGCCACCGCGACGCTGACCCTCGACCGGGTCTCCGTCGGCGACACACTGCCCGAACTCACCCACGACGTCACGGCCACCACCGTCATCCTCGGCGCGATGGCCACCCGCGACTGGCGGCCGATGCACCACGACTCCAAGTTCGCGGTGGAACGCCAGGGCGTCCCGGACATCTTCCTCAACACCCCGAACCAGGCCGCCTGGTTCGAGCGCTACATCACCGACTGGGCCGGGCCGGCCGCGCGGATCGGGCGCGTGGTGTTCCGGATGACCTCGCCGGTGTTCCCCGGCGCGCCGATGACGTTCAACGCGACCGTCAAGGACGTCGCGACCGACGACGCCGGCTGCGGCTGGGTGACGCTCGACGTGTCGCTCACCGTGGACGGCGCGGTCAAGACGACCTGCGAGGCGCGCGTCGCCGTCCCCACCTCCGCCGACGACAACCCGTGGGCCCGGCGCGGCGAGCGCTGGATCCCGTAACGCGAGGGATATCCGATGGATCTGCAGTTCAGCGACGAGCAGGAGACCCTCCGCGAGACGGTGCGCGGCCTGTGCGGGCGGTACGCCGGCCTGGCGGTCGTGCGGGCCATGGAAGAGGACGCGGTGGGCTACTCCGCGGACTTCTGGGCCAAGCTCGGGGAGGCCGGGCTGATCGGCCTGACCATCCCCGAGAAGTGGGGCGGGTCGGAGATGACCCTCCTCGACGCGGCGGTCGTGTACGGCGAACTCGGCCGCGCGCTCTCGCCGTCCCCGCACTTCGCCAGCTCGGTCGTGGCGGGCGGCGTGCTGACCGCGGCGGGCACCGACGAGCAGCGCCAGGAGTGGCTGCCGAAGATCGCCTCCGGCGAGGCCGTGGTGACCACGGGCTGGCTGGAGCCGGACCGCGGATATGGGCCGAAGGGCATCGCGCTCGCCGCCGCGCGGGACGGCGACGGGTGGACGCTCACCGGCACCAAGCGCCATGTGCCGTACGCCAATTCGGCCGATCGCATCCTGGTGCTCGCGCGCACCGGATCGGGCGCCGAGGACGTCACGCTGTTCCTCGTCGACCCGGCCGCGGCGGGCGTCACACTCACCGCCCAGCGCACGATCGCGTCCGACGTGCAGCACCGGGTGGACCTGGCGGGCGTCCGGGTCGGCCCGGACGCGGTGGTGGGCAACGTCAACGGCGGCTGGGCGCCGTGGGCGGACACGCTCCGCGACGGCATCGTCCTGCTCGCCGCGCAAGCCGCGGGCGGGGCACGGCGGGTGCTCGAGATCACCGTCGACTACGCCAAGACCCGCAAGCAGTTCGACAAGCCGCTGGGCGCGTTCCAGGCGATCGCCCACGACCTGTCCGACGCGGTGACCGCCGTCGACGGCGCGGAGACGCTGGCCTGGGAAGCCGCCTGGGCCCGGGACACCGGCCGCCCGACGACCAAACTCGCCCCGATGGCCAAGCTGTTCGCCGCCCGGACCTACCGGGAGGTGAGCGACCTGGCGGTGCACGTGCACGGCGGGATGGGCTTCACCGTCGAGTGCGACGTCCAGCTGTTCTTCCGCCGCGCGAAGGCCCTGCAGCTTTCCTGGTGGGACGACCGCTACTTGGAGGAGCTGATCGCCGCGGAGATCCTCGACGCGTGATCACTGCGCCCGGCGCGGGGTTGCCGACCGCGCCGGGCCGCAGGTGCTGACAGAAATTCTCCGATTACCCGCCACCCCCTTCTCCGAATTACCGCGCTTTTCGATCGTCAATTGATCATTTACGACCGCCCCGCGCGGTGATTTCCGCATGCCCGAACGAAAGCAAACGATCAGGCCCCGATGGCCGCGGTCAACCCCGATTCGCCGACCAATTCGAGTGAACTTTCCCAGTCGTCAAAGCATTTCGCCGTAGTCTGTCTGCCCGGCGAAGGGAGCGCTGATGGAGGACGAACCGCTCGACGAATGGGCCGCGCGGCGGAGCCGTCGGCTGCGGCCGGCCGGCGCGCTCCGAGCCGTCATCGTCGGCCGCCCGGTCGCCACCGCCGCGCACCTGTTCCCCGACGAGCCCCGCGCCATCGAGGAGTGGGACGGCTACCAGTGGCTGCCGGTCACCCTCCTCGGCGACTACGCCTCCGCCTGCCGCTACCTCGACCCCAACGCCACCGCCGTCGCGCATGAAGCCGCCGAGCAGGCCGCCGCGCTCACTCCGCGCCCCATCCACCGCAAGGGCACCGGCAAGCACCGCAAGCCGTCGCCGGACGAGCAGCCGCCGCAGCCGGCCGCCGAGTAGCGCCCCCCGCGGCCGCCTACTCGGCCGCGACGGGCTCGGCCTTGCGCTCCGCGAGGAAGTCCGCCCACGTCCGGGTCCCCCGCGCCGCCGTGTCCAGGTTCAGGTTGTCGCCGTCGCGGTAGGCGCGGCCGACCTTGCCGGGCATCCGGACCGGGAGGGTGAGACGGCGCTTGCCGCGCACCCGGAGGTAGGCGCGGGACAGGTCGGCCAGCGTGGCGACCTCGGGGCCGGCCAGGTCGGCAACGCGGCCGGACGGCGCCCCCAGGGTCAGTTCGACGAGGCGGTCGGCGACGTCGCGGGAGTCGACCGGCTGCCACCGCAGGCCGCCCGGGGCGGGCAGCACCGGCAGCTTGGCCATGATGGTCGCGACCTTGAGCGTCAGATCGTGGAACTGCGCGGCACGCAGCGTGGTGAACGGGATGCCGGACTCGGCGATCGCGCGCTCCGCGGCGTACTTGGCCCGGAAGTAGCCGAGCGGGACGGTGTCCGCGCCGATGACGGAGATGTAGACGATGTGCCGCACGCCCGCCCGGGACGCCGCCGCGACCAGGTTCGCCGCCACCACGTCGTCGCCCTTGGGACCCCCCGCCAGGTGCAGCACGGTGTCGATGCCGTCCAGCGCCGCGTCCAGGCCGTCGCCGGCCAGCAGATCGCCCGCGGCGTACTCCACGCCGGGCTCCGGATCGCGCGCCCGGCGGCTCAGCACGCGCACGTCGCGCCCGGCCGCGCGCAGGCGAGGCAGCACGTGCCCGCCCAGGGTGCCGGTACCGCCGGTGACCAGAAGGGATGTCGCCATGACCGCCTCCGTGAGACTCGCCGCGTCCCGGGAGTCCGTGCAGTCCTTACCGCCCGGCTCCCGGCCGCCCCGTTTCCCGGGGACACCGCACTGACGGAGCGCGCGCCGGAAGTGTGACGGCAGTAGTCCGACAATCTCTCTGGGCAGTTGCGCCTGTGATCAGTACGCTCCGCGCACCGATCACGTGGGATCTTGGGGGACCTGTGCATTCCGTTTGGTATCGGCAGACTTGGTCGCTGGTCGTCTGCGCCGTCCTCGGGCTCGTGTTCGCCGGCGGGCCGCTCGTCGCGGTAGTCATGTCACCGGATCGCGCGACGATCGTGATGGCGGCCGTCCTCGTGCCCTTGGGGCTGGTCCTCGGACTGCGCGGCCCGCGCGCCGCGACCGCCGCCAACCACCACGGCTTCGCGATGCACACCATCGGCAGCTCCCGCTTCGTGCCGTGGTGCCACGTCGCCGACCTCCGCGTCGGGCAGGTCAAGGGAAGCGGCAACGGCAACAGCGTGACCATGCACTGCGCGGTGGCCACCCTCACCGACGGCAAGCGCGTCGACATCGCGCCGGGTCTCGCCACGCCCGCGCAGACCGTCAAAAGCGAGCGCCGCCTGCACGCCCGCGTCGACGAACTCCACCAGCTGCGGGCCGGACACCAGTGCCTGGGACGGTGCGTCCAGGAACGGTGGTACTTCGGGCATCACGCGCCCAGCACGCGCGCCGTCACCCCCGCCTGAGCTACTCCGCCCACGCCAACCGCAGCCCGAAGCCCGCGATCAGCGTCCCCGTGATCCGGTCCAGCACCCGCCGCGCCACGGGCTTGGCCAGCCACGACCGCAGGACCCGGGCAAAGCCGATCAGTACCGACGACCAGATCAGTCCGAGTGCGATGTGTATCGACGTCAGGGCGACGCCGAACGCGACGTGCGGGGCGCCCTGCGGAATGAACTGCGGCAGCAGCGCGACATAGAACGCGCCCACCTTCGGGTTGAGCAGGTTCGTCAGCGTCCCGCGCCGCCAAGAGGCGAAGGTGCCGCCGGACGAAGCCGGTTCCGCGGAGACCGCGGCGACCGGTCGGCGCCGCCAGGTGTCGTACAGCATCCGCGCACCCATCACCACGAGATACGCGGCACCGGCCCACCGCAGCGCCGTGTACGCCGCATGCGACGCCGTCAGCAGCGCCGTGATGCCGAGGGACGTCAGCACGCCCCAGACGAACGTGCCCGTCTGTATCCCGAGTACGGCACCCCATGCCTGACGGCGGTCGCCCAAGGCCGCGGTGCGCAGGATGAGTGCGGTGTCCAGCCCCGGGGTGAGGGTGAGGAGACCGACGACGAGGGTGAAGGACCACAAGGCGGTGGCGGTGTCCATTACAGCTGCACCGCCGTGAACGTGTTGTCCGCCGTGCCGAAGTACACCGCGTCGACGCCGGTCGCCGGGGTCCGGACGGCGCCGGACGCCTGGTATTTCCAGCGGGCCTGCATCGTGGCCGTGTCCACGGCGTAGAGGAACTGGTCGCTGCTGCCGACGTAGGCGACCGCCCCCGCGACTGTCGGAGCGCCCACGTCGCCGCCCGCCTCGAACACCGCGCGCTGGGCCCCGGTCCCCGCGTCGAGCGCGAACAGCTTCGTCCCGCCGCCGATGTAGACCGACCCGCCGGCGGGCACCGGCCCGGCCTTCGCGCCGACGCCCGCGAACTTCCACAGCGGCTTGCCCGCGGCGGCTTCCACCGCGTACAGCACGCCGTCGGTGCTCGTGAAGTACACGACGCCCCGGTCCACGACCGGGAAACCGGAGACCGCGCCGCCGGTCGGGGCCACCCACTTCTTGGCGCCGGACGCGGCGTCGATCGCGTACAGATTGGTGTCGCTGCTGCCGACGTACACGGTCTCCCCGGCGACCACGGCGTGGTGGGTGTCGTTGCCGATCACCGTGCGCCAGCGCTGTTTGCCGTCCGCGTCGACCGCGTAGAGGGCGCCGTCCGCACTGCCCGCGAACACCAGTCCGCCCGCGAACGCGGGCGAGTGCACGATGCCGCCGGTCGGGAACACCCAACGCTGTTTGCCGTCGGCGGCGTTGACCGCATAGAGGTTCTTGTCGTCGCTGCCCAGATAGACCGTGCCGCCGACGACCGCGGGCGCCGAGCCCAGCGCGGCGTTGGTGTGGAACGTCCAGCGCTCGCCGCCGTCCTTGGCGCCGAACGCGTACAGGGTCCCGTCGTTGGACGCGGCGTAGACCAGGTCGCCGGCCGGCTTGGGGGATGCGAGGACCGTGCCCGCCGTCGCCACCCGCCACTTCACCGTGCCGGGGGGCGGGGTGCTGCCCGGGGAGTCCCCCCGCGTCTTCGCGCCGCCGGAGCCGTCGTCCCGCAGCAGCGCCCAGGCGCCCGCGCCGGCGGCGGCCGCCCCGACCAGCCCGGCGGCGCCCAGCAGGAAGCGGCGGCGGCCGGGTCCGGGCGGCGGCGATATCTGCTCGGTCGGGCCCACCGGCGGGGGTATCCGCTCGGTGGGGGCCGCGGACCGGGGGTCGGGCACGGTCTCCGGCCGGGTCCGGTCGTGCGGCGGAACCACCACGGTGGCCGCCTCGTTCGCGACCGTGGCGAGACCGGGGACCGCGGCGGGCAGCCAGCCCGCGGTGAACATGTCGGTCGACACGTGGCCGCCGACCAGGCCCGCGGTCAGCTCGTCGAGCGTCGGCCGCCGGGCCGGATCGGTCGCCAGACAGGCCTCGACCAGGTCGCGCAGTTCGGCGGGGACACCGGTCAGATCGGCCTGCCCGGCCACGATCCGGTAGACGATCCCGGCGACGGATCCGCCGCCGAACGGGCCTTGGCCGCTGGCCGCGAACGCCAGGACCGAGCCGAGCGAGAACACGTCGCTGGGCGGGCCGATCTCGGCCTCGCCCATCGCCTGCTCCGGCGACATGAAGCCGGGGGTGCCGACCATTGCTCCGGTCTGCGTCAGTTCGGAGCCGCCGAGCGCGCGGGCGATGCCGAAGTCGATGACCCGCGGCCCGTCGTCCGCGAGGATCACGTTCGCCGGCTTCAGGTCCCGGTGCACCAGCCCGCACGCGTGGATGGCGGCGAGGCCCTCCGCGAGGCCCGCGCCCAGGCTGCGCACGGTGTCGACGGCGAACGGGCCGGACCGGACCACGGCGTCGTGCAGCGAAGGCCCGGGCACGTAGGCGGTGACCAGCCAGGGCGGGTCCCCGTCCGGGTCCGCGTCCACCACCGGCGCGGTGTAGAACCCGCCGACCCGGCGGGCGGCCTCGATCTCCAGGCCGAAGCGCCGCCGGAAGTCGGGGTCGACCGCCAGTGCGGCGTGCACGACTTTGACCGCGACGGGGCGGCCGCCGGGCGAGCGGCCGAGGAAGACCTGTCCCATGCCGCCGCCGCCCAGGCGGCCGAGCAGCAGATAGTTGCCCACCTGGGGCGGATCCGTGGGCTGGAGCGGTTCCATGGGCGGCGGACTCCCGTCCGTACGAGGCGCGCGTGCGACGCCTGACCATCCTCAGGTCGGCGGGAATTCTCGCAGGAAACGGCAGCGAGCGGGCCCGTCCGCGAGGACGAACCCGCTCGCCGCCTTCCCACGGCCGCGGCGGTACAGGGAGGACCGCCGCGGAGTCGGATCGGCGTAGGGAGGCCACCGGCGCTCGCAGTCCGCTCCGGCACCCGGCATCCGGTCGTCGGCATCCGGTGGCCGACAGCGGCCTACAGCGTCAGCGCCAGCGCTTCCTCGTTCTCCTCCGCGCCGCCGAACTGCGTCGCGTGGACCCACGCGCGCTTCAGGTAGAGGTGCACGTCGACCTCCCACGTGAAGCCCATGCCGCCGTGCACCTGCGTGGCGTCCTTGGCGTTGCGGGTCGCCGCGTCGTCGGCCATCAGCTTCGCCGTCGGCACCGCCACCGCCGCGTCGCCGACCACCGGGTCGTCGAGCGTGACGGCCGCCGCGTAGACCGCGGCGCGGGCGATCTCGGTGCGCACCAGCATGTCCGCGCACAGGTGCTTGACCGCCTGGAACGAGCCGATGATCCGGCCGAACTGCTCGCGCTCCTTGGCGTACTGGGTGGCGAGTTCGGTGAGCTTCCCGGCGATGCCGAGCTGGATGGCGGCGGTGAGCACCGCGCCCTCGCGCCGGAACCGGGCCGCGGTCTCCGCGTCGCCGACCGGCTCGCCGGCGGGCAGCGCCTCGACATGGTGCAGCGGCGTGAACGGGTCCACCGGGTTCGCGATCGCTGTGCCGGACACGGCCGCCGGGTCGACCCGGCGCAGGCCGTCCGCGTCGAGGACGAGCAGCACGTCGAGCACGTCGAGGTGTTCGACGAGCAGCGGTGTCGCCTCGCCGTCCACGAGCCCGACGATCAGCTCGCCGGACGCGGCGCCCGCGCCCAGGTCGCCGTCGAGGGACGCGGCCAGGTGGGTGGCGACCAGCGGGCCGGGGAGCAGCACGCGCCCCGCCTCTTCGTAGACGAGCGCGGCTTCGGCGGTGCCGAGGCCGACGCCGCCGTCCGCCTCCGGGACGCGCAGCGAGAAGAAGCCGGTCTCGGCCAGTTCCGCCCACAGCGCCTTGTCGACCATGCCCGGCACCCGGGCCTTGTCGACGAGGTTGCGCATCCGGTCGCGGTCGAAGCGGCCCTCGCAGAAGTCGCGGACGCCGGTGGCCAGGTCGCGCTGGTCCTCGCTCAGCTGGAAGTCCATCAGCGCTCCTTCGGCAGGCCGAGGATGCGCTCCCCGACGATGTTCCGCTGGATCTGGGAGGTACCCGCCGCGATCGTGTACGAGAACGACGACAGCCGCTCGTCCATCAGCTCGCCGCTCGGCAGCCCCGCCACGTCCTCGACGCACAGCGCGGCCCGGTCGAGGAGCCGGTGCGCCAGGTCGTAGACCTTCTGCTTGGTCTCGGAGAAGCGCAGCTTGAAGACCGAGCCGCCGACCCCGGGCATGCCGGCGCGGGCCGCCTCGGAGACGTTCCACTTGGTGAGCGCCCACAGCGCTTCGAACTCGGCGGTCAGGTGCCCGAGTTCGCGGCGCAGCGCGACGTCGTCCCACGCGGTGGCGTTCTTGCGGGTGACCTTCTTGGCGAGTTCGGCGAGTTCGTGCAGCAGGCGCTGGCAGGCGACGACCTCGGAGACGAACGCGGTGCCGCGCTCGAACGACAGCGTGACCATGGTGACGCGCCAGCCGTCGTTCTCCTCGCCGACCCGGTTGGCGACCGGCACGCGGACGTCGTCGAAGAAGACCTCGGCGAACTCCGACGTGCCCATGATCGTCTCGAGCGGGCGGATGGTGATGCCCGGCGTGTCCATCGGCACGATGAGCCAGGTGATGCCCTTGTGCTTGGGCGCGTCCGGGTCGGTGCGCACGAGCATTTCGCAGTAGTCCGCGACCTCGGCGTGCGAGGTCCAGATCTTCGCGCCGTTGATGACGTACTCGTCGCCGTCGCGCACCGCGCGGGTGCGCAGCGACGCGAGGTCGGAGCCCGCGCCCGGCTCGGAGAAGCCCTGGCACCACACGTCGTCGCCGGACAGGATGCCCGGCAGGTACTTGCGGCGCTGCTCCTCGTTGCCGGCGGCGTTGACCGTCGGGCCGGCGTGCAGGAGGCCGACGAAGTTCGCGCCGACGTACGGCGCGCCCGCCCGCTCGGTCTCCTCCAGGAAGATCAGGTGCTCGGTCGGCGTCGCGCCCTTGCCGCCGGCCTCGACGGGCCAGTGGATGCCGGCGTATCCGGCGTCGAAGAGCATGCGCTGCCACGCGGTGTCGTACGCGCGGCGGCCCGGCCAGTCGTTGCGGTCCGGCTTCGGCGGCAGCTTGGGCAGCGCCTCGGCGAGCCACGCGCGCAGTTCGCCGCGGAACCGCTCCTCGGCTTCGGTGTACCTCAGGTCCATCGCTACTACCTCTCAGACCTCGTCAGACCTCAGACCTCAAGGGACCGGCGGAGCGGTCAGGCACCGTAGACCGGCGTGGGGGCGGGCGCCTCGTCGACGAGCTTGGCGACGACGGGGCCCAGCTCGGCCGGCTCCCAGCGGCGGCCGGCGCGGGCCTCGGGGCCGTGCTGCCAGCCGACCGCGACCGAGACCTTGTCGCCCTCGATCTCGAAGCAGCGGCCGGTGACGTCCTTGGACTCGGGCGAGCCGAGCCAGACGACCAGCGGCGAGATGTTGGCCGGGTCGTAGAAGTCGAACGAGCCGTCGGTCGGCGCGGCGACCATGTCGGGCATGGCCTCTTCGGTCATGCGGGTGCGCGCGGCCGGGGCGATGGCGTTGACGGTGACACCGTAGCGGCCGAACTCGACCGCGGCGATCTGCGTGAGGGTGAGGATGCCGCCCTTGGCGGAGGCGTAGTTGCCCTGGCCGACCGAGCCCATGAGGCCGGCGCCGGAGCTGGTGTTGATGATGCGGGCGTCGACCGGGTTGCCGGCCTTGGCCTGCTCGCGCCAGTAGGCGGCGGCGTGCCGCATGGTCGCGAAGTGGCCCTTGAGGTGGACGCGGACGACCGCGTCCCACTCGGCCTCGCTGAGCGAGACGAGCATGCGGTCGCGCAGGAAGCCGGCGTTGTTGACCAGCACGTCGAGGCGGCCGAAGGTGTCGATCGCGGTCTGGATCAGGCGCCCGGCGCCCTCCCAGTCGGCGACGTCGTCGGCGTTGACGACGGCCTTGCCGCCCATCGCCTCGATCTCGTCGACGACCTGCTGGGCCGGGCCCGGCGAGCGGCCGTCGCCCTGGCGGGAAGCGCCGATGTCGTTGACCACCACGGATGCGCCCTCGCGGGCGAACGCCAGCGCGTGCTCGCGGCCGATGCCGCCGCCCGCGCCGGTGACGATGACGACGCGTCCCTCGCAGATACCCATGTCGACCCTACCGGTCCCCTCTGGAAGTACCCCTGACCTGACCTGGCCTTGGAGTCTAGATCTGACGACTAGTCAAATACCCGCGAACGGCCTGCCGGACGCGTCACATTCGCGCGTCCGGCAGGCCGCCGTCGGGTGGTGCCGATGTCTTGCGCTACCGGTCGGCCTCCCGCCGGTGACTCCGCGTATTACTTGTCGAAGTCCAGGTTGAGCATCCGGATGGCGTTGCCGCGGATGATCTTGTAGACGGTCTCCTTGTCGAGGCCGGCCAGGTGCTCTTCGGCGACCTTCTTGGTGTGCGGCCAGGTCGAGTCGACGTGCGGGTAGTCGGTCTCGAACGTGACGTTGTCCACGCCGATGGAGTCCAGCGAGTTGACGCCGTGCTGGTCGCGGAAGAAGCACGCGTACATGTTCTGGTGGAAGTAGAACGACGGGCGCTCGGCCAGGCCGTCGCCGACGCCGGCCCACGCGCGGTGCTCCTCCCACACGTCGTCCATGCGCTCGAGGGCGTAGGGGATCCAGCCCATCTGGCCTTCGGAGTAGGCCAGCTTGAGCCGCGGGTAGCGGGCGGGGATGCCGGCGAAGATGAAGTCCGCCATCGACGCCATCGCGTTGTTGAAGCTCAGCGACGCCTGGACGGCCGCGGGCGCGTCGGGGGACGCGGCGGGCATCGTCGAGGACGAGCCGATGTGCATGTTGATGGTGACGCCGCGCTCCTCGCAGATGCGGAAGAACGGGTCCCAGTAGCCGGTGTGGATGCTCGGCAGGCCCAGGAACGCGGGGATCTCCGAGAAGCACACCGCGGTGACGCCGCGGTCGGCGTTGCGGATGATCTCGGCGACCGCGAGGTCGACGTCCCAGAGCGGGATGATGATCAGCGGGATCAGGCGGCCGCCCGAGTCACCGCACCACTCCTCGACCATCCAGTCGTTGTAGGCGCGGACGCAGGCCAGGGCAACTTCCTTGTCCTTGGCCTCGGAGAACGTCTGGCCGCAGAACCGCGGGAAGGTCGGGAAGCACAGGGAGGCCTCGACATGGTTGAGGTCCATGTCCTTCAGGCGCTCCTTCGGGTCGTACAGACCCGGGCGCATCTCCTCGCGCGTGATGCCTTCGAGCGTCATCTGGTCGCGGCTGAAGCCGACCGCGGCGATGTTCCGCTTGTAGGGGAAGCGCAGGTCCTCGTAGAACCACCAGTCCGCGAGCGGCCCGTCCGGGTCGGTCGTGATCTTGTAGCTCGCACCGACGTACTCCAGCTGCCCGATGCCCGTCTGGACATGCTTGGGGCCCCGGTCGTGGAACTTGGCCGGCAGCCAACGCTCGAACAGGTGCGCCGGTTCGATGACGTGGTCATCGACGCTGATGATCTTCGGAAGCTCTCCGAAGCTGTTGCCGGACTCGGTGGCGTCCTGCTCGGGCAGGTTGGCGCTCATCGGCCCCTCCTACGGACTGAATCTGATGGACCGTCAGATTTAGCGTAATCTCTCCCTGCGGGCAACAGCAAGCGGCTGGTCCGTCAGGAGGCTCACATGGCACTCGATATGGGTACGTTGCTCGCTCCCGGGACGACCGCCCTGGTCACCCAGGAATGCCAGAACGGCGTGATCGGGAAGCAGGCGGTTTTCCCCGCCCTCGCCGAGCAGACCCAGGGTCTGATTCCGGCCATCGACACACTGTGCAAGGCCGCGCGCGCCGCGGGCGTACCCGTCCTGCACTGCCTCGCCGTGCGGCGCCCGGACGGCCAAGGGGCCAACCGAAATGCGCGGATGTTCGGCGCGGCGGCCAAAGCCCCCGTGCAGTTGCTTCCCGGGTCGACCGCGGCAGACGTCGCAGACGGCATCGAAGTGGCCGAATCCGACCTCGTCCTGACGCGCTATCACGGCCTGGGCCCGATGGCCGATACCGGCCTGGCGGCGGTGCTCCGCAACCTCGGCGTGCAGACCGTCGTGGGCGTCGGCGTGTCCCTCAACGTCGGCATGCTCAACTTCGCGATGGACGCCGTGAACGCCGGATTCCAGTTCGTCATCCCGCGTGACGGCGTCGCCGGCTTCCCCCCGGAGTACGCGGAAGCGGTCCTCGCCAACACCCTGAACGCGGTGGCGACGATCACCACGACGGACGAGATCCTCGCCGCCTGGCGGTGACAGCGGAGCGACGAGTCGGCGGCGCGGCGCGCAGGCCGCGCCAACGCCGGGGCCACGTCGGCACCTCCGGCCTTCGGCACTCCCCCGCAGCTCTCCCCGCCCTCGTCGTGCCTCTCCCGCCGGTCCCGTCCCGCGGTCCCCGACGCGAAACGGCCGGGCGGCCGGAGGCGCGCAAGCGCCCCGGCCGCCCGGCCGTTTCGTTCGTCCGCCTACCGCCGCGGGGTCCACGGCTTGGCGTTGTACTCGTCACGGATCTTGAACTTGAGCACCTTGCGGAGCGTGTCGTTGCGCGGCAGCGCGTCGACGACCTCCAACTGCTCCGGGATCTTCTGCACCATCAGGCTCGCGTCCTTCAGGTACCGCACCATCTCGTCGAACTCCAGGTCCGGCTGTCCCGGCTGACGCTCGACCACCGCGCACACCCGCTCGCCGCGCTCGCGGTCCGTCAGGCCGACCACCGCGACGTCCGCCACCTTCGGGTGGGCGAACAGCAGGTCCTCGATCTCCCGCGCGGAGATGTTCTCGCCCTTGCGGATGATCACGTCCTTCAGCCGCCCGGTCAGCGAAAGGTGCCCGTCCGCCCGGAGCTTGCCCAGGTCGCCCGTGCGGTAGAAGCCGTCCTCGTCGAACGCCTCCTTGGTCAGCTCCGGGTCCGTGTAGCCCTTGAACACCATCGGGCCGCGCAGCCGGACCTCGCCCTCCTCGTCCGGACCGGCGGCCGTGCCGTCCGCACGGACGATCCGCACCTCGATGCCGAACACCGGCTTGCCCTCGGTGAACTTCAGCTGGTCCGCGGAGTCGTTCGGGCCGCCCTGCGCGATCATCGGCGACTCGGTCATGCCGTAGCCGTGGCACAGCACGGCCTGCATCTCGTCGACGACCTCGTGGTACAGCTCCGGCGGCTTCGGCGCGCCGCCGCCGGACACGATCCGCAGCGACGGGATGATCTTCTCGCCGGGCTGCTTGCGCTGCTCGTTGAGGAACGCGACGTAGAACGCCGGGCCGCCGCCGACCATCGTGACGCCGAGCCGCTTGTAGACCGGGATGACCCCGGCCGGGTCGAACGTCTCGATGATGACCGCCGGGAAACCGGTGATCAGCAGCGTGTTGACGTAGTCCGGACCGGCGATGTGCGCGTACGGGAACGCGATCGAGCCGACGTCCGTCTGCGCCATGTCGAGCGCCTTCGCCAGGCCGATGCCGCCCGCGATCAGCGTGCCGTCGGTGTGCTGCACGCCCTTCGGGTCCGACGTCGTGCCCGACGTGTAGTACAGCCAGCGCACCTCGTCGCCGTCGGTCGGCGCGGGCGGCAGCGACGCGGGGTCGCCCTCGGGCAGCTCGTCGTAGGCGACGAGGACCGTGAGGCCGCCCGGCTGCTCCTTGCCCAGCGCCTCGCCCATCGCGACGAAGTCGAAGCCCTTCCAGGTGCCCGGCGTCAGGTAGAACTCGGCGTCGGTCTGCCGGAGGCAGAAGCCGACCTCCTTCTCCCGGTAGAACGGGATGATCGGGTTCTGCACCGCACCCAGCCGCGCGAGGGCCGTCGCGGCGACGATCGACTCGATCCGGGTCGGCAGCTGCCAGGTCACCCGCGTGCCGGCGGTGATCCCCAGCGCGTGGTAGCCCGCCGCAACCCGCTCCGCCCACGCCTTGAACTCGCCGAACGTGACCGTGCGGTCCGCCGGGTCGAGCAGCATCGGGGTGTCCGGCGTGGCCGCGGCACGGCGCTCCACCAGCTCCCAGAGCGTCTTGGCGTCGTAGATCGGATCAGACACGTGCCCTCCACGTGAGATGGTTCGCCAACCCGGCTGCGGCCGCCCGCACGACAGGCACGGCATGCGAACCTGACGGTACGTCAGAATCGGGGCGGACCGGAAGGGTGGGGCAGGTCACTCCCGGCCTGCAACGTGAATTCGATCACGCCCGGTCGGCGCGCCCCTGTCTTTCCCACGAAGGCATGCCTACCCTGCCCGCTATGAAGGTGCCGTTCCGCCGGGACCGCCGGGAGCCCCCGCCCTGCGTCCCCGAAGGCGCCGTGAACGCGGGGCCGCTCACCGCCGTGCCCGAAGGCCGCCTGCACCGGATCAGCGACCACCCGCCGATCGCGGTCGTCCGGCACGGCGACACCGTCCACGCCTTCGAGGACCGCTGTCCCCACAAAGGGGCCCTCCTCTCCCGCGGCACCCTCGCCGGCGAACAGGTCACCTGCCCCTCCCACAAGGCCACCTTCCGGGTCGACACGGGCAAGTCCCTCGGCGAACTGACGTGCCGGGACGTGCGCACGTACACCGCCACGGTGCTCGACGGCAGCATCTACATCACCCCCGCGCCCCGCACCCCGCGCGACGCCCGCCGCGCCGCCTGCGGACCGCCCGCCGCCTGACCCACGCGCCCAGGCCTCCGGACTATCTGGACTAAACCAATCGGCTACCCGGCAGTAGCCCCACCAATCGCTTGGGTGTTCGTCGGACTACCTGACCAAAACGCTTCCGCGGCTTACAATTTGCCCCCATGAGGATGCTGCCGCTGACCCAGGCGCAAGCGCAGCTCGCCTCTCTCGTGGACGAGATCGTCCGCACCCGCGGCCTCGTGGCGATCGCCCGGAACGGCGAACCGGCCGTCGTGATGCTCTCCGCCGAGGACTACGAGGCGCTCCAGGAGACCCTCGCCCTCCTCAACGACAGCTCCGCACGCATCCGCATCGACCAGGCGCGGCGCGACATCGCCGCCGGAAACTACGCGACCGTCGAGGAGTTGGCCGAGATCATGGCCGAGCGGAGACAGAGCGATGGCTGACGTCGAAGTCCGCCCGGGGGCCTACCTCCTGCGCATCGCTCCCGAGGCCCGCCGGGCGCTCACCGACCGGCTGCCCCAATCGGTGGCGTGCGCGGCCTACCGCTTCATCACCGGCCCGCTGCTCATGCAGCCCTACGAGGTCGGCCTGCCGCTGTGCGACTCGCTGTCCGGCATGTGGTGCGCCCAACGCGGCACCTACCGGGTCCGCTACACCGCCGACGAGAGCACCGGCACCGTCGACGTCCTCGACATCGCCCCGCGCACCGTCCTGCACTTGGTGTAACCGGGGAGCCACGGCACGCTACTGCCCGCGTCGCGGACAATAGGGGGATGCCCGCCGCGCTCCTCGACGAGATCCTGCACGCCCTCCTCGGCACGTCCGACCCGGACGCCGGGCAGGACGCGCTCGACGCGGGCGCCTCCCGCCTCGCCGCGACCCCCGAACGCTGGGCCGACACGGCCAGGGCCTACCTCGCGCTCGGCACCCGCGTCGTGGAAGGCTGCTGGGCGCGCGGCTGGCAGCCCGCCGACGTCGTCCGCATGGCCGCCCGCGACCTCGACGACCGGCACGTGCGCCTCACCGCCGACCTGATCGCCGCCGCCGCCCGCCGCGACACCCCCGGCGCGCGCGGCACCCGCTGGACCGCGCAGCTGCGCGACACCGACGCCGACGTGTGGTGGACCGACGACGGCGACTACCTCGCCGAGGTCGCCCGCCGCGAAGCCCTCACCCGCTTCGAGACCGCCGGGTACGCCCTGGAGACCCTGCGGCTGCTCTCCCGCCTCCCCGGCATCACCCCCCTGCACGCGGAAGCCGCCGAACACCCGCACCCCACGGCCGGTACAGGCACCACAGGCACGACGCGCACCACGGGCACCGAGCCGCGCATGCTCGCCCGCATCCGCGCGCTGCTCGCCAAAGCCGAATCGACCGAGTTCCCCGACGAAGCCGAGTCGCTCAGCGCCAAAGCCCAGGAACTCGTCGCCCGCTACAGCATCGACGAAGCACTCCTCACCGCCGGCCGGGACGGCGAAGGCGGCGGCACCCGGCCGTCGGCCATCCGCATCGGCGTCGACGCGCCCTACGACGAAGCCAAAGCGATGCTCCTCGACGCGGTGTGCGACGCGAACCGCTGCCGCACCGTCTGGTCCCCGGACTTCGGCTTCGCCACCGTCATCGGCTTCGACACCGACCTCGACGCCGTCGAACTGCTCTACACCTCGCTCCTCACCCAGGCCACCGCCGCGATGACCCGCGCCGACCGCGCGGGCGGCAAACCGAAGCGCGCGTCGTCCCGGTCCCGGGACTTCCGGCAGTCCTTCCTCATCGCCTACGCCGACCGCATCGGCGAACGCCTCGCCCGCGCCGCGGAGCAGGCCAAGGAACAGGCGGCCGAAGAGGCCGCGGCGGACGCCGGGCACGGCCCCGCGGCCGCTCCCGAGCGCGACCTGCTCCCCGTGCTGGCGTCCCGCGCGGTCGCCGTCGAGGACGCGGCCGCGCAGATGTTCCCCAACCTCGTCACCCACCGCGTCCGTATCCGCGACGAGGCCGGCTGGACGCACGGCCAAGCAGCCGCCGACCGTGCGGCCCTGGGCCCCCGGGCGACCCTGCCCCGCCCCCGGCGCTGACCGTCCGCACACCCCCGCACAGGCCCTCGCGCCATCGGTAATCCCTGGGTTAACCGGGGTTCCGATGTTGGCCGTTGTTGCCCTCCTTGCGTTGCGCGAATCTTGAAGCACCGAGGGAACGGAACCGCGGAGAACACCGGGAACCGCCTCGAACGCCGCACGAATCACCCTGCTGCTTCAAGGAGTTCACCATGTCTGCCGTCGACCGCCCCTGGACCCCCGCCCCGCTCGCCGCCCCCGCCGCCCCCACTGCCGCCGCCGGCGCTGCCGCGGCCGCCAAGACCCGTGTCTGGATCGGGCGTTGGCTTGTCTCCAGCGCGATCGCCAACGGCCTGATGGCCGGCACCTACGTGCTCTTCAGCGTCTGGGTCATGCCGATGCTCGGCCGCAAGAACGACGCCGGCTTCGTCGACAGCATGCAGAAGATCAACGTGCAGATCGAGAACCCGCTGTTCTTCGCCGCGTTCTTCGGCGCGATGGCGTTCCCCGCGATCGCCGCCTGGAAGCTGCGCAAGACCGGCGGCGGCACCGCGATGAAGTGGGCCGTCGCCGCGTTCGCCCTGTACACGACCACGGTGCTGACCACGTCCGGCATCAACGTCCCCCTCAACGAGATGCTCGCGAGCAAGGGCGACGCCAACCCGGCCAAGGCCCGTACCGACTTCGAGGACGTCTGGAACCTGTGGAACGGCGTCCGCGCCGTCCTCACCACCGCCGCCTTCGCGGCCGGCATCCAGGCTGTCCGCGTGTTCCGCCGCAACCGCGGCTGACCCGGCACCACACCGCACCCTCACCCAGCAACACCGCGGCCCCCGACCGGAGTTCCGGTCGGGGGCCGCGGCATGAGCACAAACGCGGGGATCAGCGCAGCTTCCCCGCCACCTCCGTCGCCCAGTACGTCAGTATCGTCGTCGCCCCCGCGCGCTTGACCGACGTCAGGGTCTCCATGATCACCCGGTCCCGGTCGATCCACCCGTGCGCGGCGGCCGCCTCGACCATCGAGTACTCGCCGCTGACCTGGTACGCCGACACCGGCACATCCACCGCGTCGGCAATCCGCCGCACGATGTCCAGGTACGACATGGCCGGCTTCACCATCACCACGTCGGCACCCTCGGCGATGTCCAGCATCACCTCGCGCAGCGACTCGTCGGAGTTCGCCGGGTCCTGCTGGTAGGTCATCCGGTCGCCCTGCAGCGACGACTGCACGGCCTCGCGGAACGGCCCGTAGAAGCCGCTCGCGTACTTCGCGCTGTACGCCAGGATCGCCACATCCGCGAATCCGGCCGCGTCCAACGCCCGCCGCACATAGCCGACTTGGCCGTCCATCATGCCGCTCGGGCCGACCATGTCGACGCCCGCCGCGGCCTGCACGACCGCCATCTCGGCATAGCGTGCCAGCGTCGCGTCGTTGTCGACCGACCCGTCGGGCCGCAGCACGCCGCAGTGCCCGTGGTCGGTGAACTCGTCCAGGCACAGGTCCGACATGACCACCGCGGCGTCGCCCACCTCGGCCTTCACATCCCGGATCGCGATCTGGAGGACACCCTCCGGATCCGTGCCGGCGGTGCCGCACGCGTCCTTGTGCTCCGGCACGCCGAACAGCATCAGCCCGCCGACCCCCGCCGCGACCGCGTCGTGCGCGGCCTTCCGCAGCGAGTCACGCGTGTGCTGCACAACGCCCGGCATCGACGAGATCGGCACCGGCTCGGCCGCGCCCTCCCGCACGAACACCGGCAGGATCAGATCCGCCGGGTGCAGCCGGGTCTCCGCGACGAGGCGCCGCATCGCCGGGGTCCGGCGCAGCCTCCTCGGTCGCATCAGAGGAAAACCGCCGCCGGACTCCGGCAATGCGTCGGACATCGCTACTTCGCCTTCCTCCGCGACCCCGGACGCCGTTCGCTCGGCCGCGTCACCGGGTCGCCCGCCTCGATCAGGGAAGCCCGCCGCGCCGCGCCGAACTCCGCGAGGGCCTCCGCCAAGGCTGCCACAGAAGGCTCCGGCGCCATGACGTCCACGCGCAATCCGTGCTCCTCGGCGGTCTTCGCGGTCGCCGAACCGATACACGCGATCACCGTCACCGCGTGCGGCTTGCCCGCAATACCGACCAGGTTCCGGACCGTGGACGACGAGGTGAACAGCACCGCGTCGAACCCGCCGCCCTTGATCGCCTCGCGGGTCTCGGCGGGCGGCGGCGCCGCGCGCACCGTGCGGTACGCGGTGACGTCGTCGACCTCCCAGCCCAGCTCCACCAGGCCCGCGACCAGCGTCTCGGTCGCGATGTCGGCACGCGGCAGGAACACCCGGTCGATCGGGTCGAACACCGGGTCGTACGGCGGCCAGTCCTCCAGCAGCCCGGCGGCCGACTGCTCGCCGCTCGGCACCAGGTCCGGCTTCACGCCGAAGTCCACGAGCGCCTTCGCGGTCTGCTCGCCCACCGCGGCGACCTTGATGCCGGCGAACGCACGCGCGTCCAGGCCGTACTCCTCGAACCGCTCGCGGACCGCCTTCACCGCGTTGGTCGAGGTGAACGCCACCCACTCGTAGCGGCCGGTGACCAGGCCCTTGATGGCCCGCTCCATCTGCTGCGGGGTACGCGGCGGCTCGACCGCGATGGTCGGCACCTCGTGCGGCACCGCACCGTACGAGCGCAACTGCTCGGACAGCGACGCCGACTGCTCCTTGGTCCGCGGCACCAGCACCCGCCACCCGAACAGCGGCTTCGTCTCGAACCACGACAGCGTGTCCCGCTGCCCGACCACGTCGCCGACCACCACGACGGCAGGCTGCACGACCCGCGCCGTCTTCAGGTCCGCCGCGACGTTCGCCAGCGTCGACACGATCGTGCGCTGCTCGGTCGTGGTGCCGTTCGTCGTCACCGACACCGGCGTGGCCGGCTTGCGGCCGCCCGCGACCAGCTCCTGCGCGATCTCCGCGATCTGGTCGATCGGGCCGCGCAGCACCAGGGTGCCGTCCGCGGCCCCCACGGTCGCCCAGTCGGTCGTCGCCTCGGCGGTGTCCAGGACCCGCACGCCGCCGCCCGAACGGGCACTGTGCAACGGCACACCCGCGTACGCCGGCACGGCCGTGCACACCGGCACGCCGGGCACGACCTCGAACGGCACCTTCGCCTTCGCGACGGTGGCGATCTCGTCCACCACGCTCTGGTCGACGACCGGGTCGCCGTCCACCGTGCGGACCACCTGCTTGCCCGCGCGCGCCGCCGTCACCAGCAGCTTCGCGCGGCCCGCGGCGGCCAGCGGCTCGCCGTCCTCGCCGCCCGACGGGTCGACGACCTCGACGTCGGGGCGGGCGTGGAACAGCACTTGGGCGCGCGTCGAGGCATCTGCGACGACGACATCGGCGTCGGCGAGAACCTCCACCGCACGCAGCGTCAGCAGACGCGGATCACCGGGTCCGGCACCGACGAAGGTGACGGTTCCGCTGGGCTTCTTCTTCGCTCTGGGGCTCAAGGGACGCGCTCCCCCATAAGACCGGCGGCACCCCGGGCAAGCATCTCCGCGGCCAGCGATCGGCCGAGCGACGCCGCCTCGTCCAGGGGTCCGGTGGCGGACAACCGCACACTGTGGGCGCCGTCGGCACTCGCGACGATCGCCCGCAGGTACAGCTCGGTGACCTCCTCGCCGTCGGACTCCCCCGCGGACACGTCCGCGAGAGCGCCCACCGGAGCCGAGCAACCGGCCTCCAGTTCGGCGAGCAGCATGCGCTCGGCAAGCACGGCGCCCCGGGTACCGGGGTCGTCGAGAACACCGAGCAGTTCGACGAGCGACGTGTCCGAAGACGCGCACTCGACCGCCAGCGCCCCTTGACCGGGGGCCGGCAGCATCTGGAGCGGATCGAGGACCTCGGTGGCCTCCTCCGCACGACCCAGCCGGGCAAGGCCCGCCTTGGCCAAAACGACCGCGTCCAGCTCGCCGGACGTGACGAACTTGATGCGCGTGTCCACGTTGCCGCGGATCGGCACGATCTCGTGCCCGAGCCCCAGCGCACGCAACTGCGCGGCACGGCGCGGCGATCCCGTGCCGATCCGGGCCCCCGCGGGCAGCTCGCCCAGCGTCAGCCCGTCGCGCGCGATCAGCGCGTCCCGCGGGTCCTGACGCAGCGGCACCGCCGCCAGCGCCAGACCCTCGGGGTCCGCGGTCGGCAGGTCCTTCAGCGAGTGCACCGCGAAGTCCACACTGCCTTCCAGCAGCGCGTCGCGCAGCGCCGAGACGAACACGCCCGTCCCGCCGATCTGCGCCAAGTGCTCCCGCGACGTGTCGCCGTAGGTCGTGATCTCCACCAACTCGACCTCGCGGCCGGTCAGCTCGGTCAACGCCGCGGCGACATGCCCGGACTGGGCCATCGCCAGCGCACTGCGCCGCGTCCCCAGCCGCAACGGCTTGTCGGTCATGCGGGTCATGCGGGTCATGCGGCACCGCCTTCCCGGCTCTCGCCCGCGGCCGGCGCCGACTCGACGTCGGCGCGGCTCACCGCGGCCATCGGCCCCGGGCCCAGGTCGAACAGCGTGCGCAGCGCCTCGGCGTACGACGCGCCGCCCGGCTCGCCGGCGAGCTGCCGCATCCGCACCGTCGGCGCGTGCAGCAGCTTGTCCACGATGCGCCGCACGGTCTGCTCGACCTCGCCGCGCTCCTTCGCGTCCAGCTCCGGGGTCCGCCCGGCCAGCCGCTCCAGTTCGCCGCGCACCACGTCGGCGGCCATCGCGCGGAGCGCCACCACCGTCGGCGTCACGACCTGCGCGCGCTGCGCGTTCGCGAACTCGGCGACCTCGTCGGCGACCAGGCGCCGCACCACGTCGACGTCCGCGGTGCCCTGCACGCCCGACCCCAGGTCGGCCAGCAGCTCCAGGTCGATGACGTGCACGCCGTCCATGCCGTGCACCGCGGGGTCGACGTCGCGCGGCAGCGCCAGGTCGATCAGCACCAGCGCGTCCTCGGCACCGCGGTCGCGCCGCGCTTCGAGGACCCGCTCGACCTCGGCGGCCGTGATCACCAGGCCGGTCGCGCCGGTGCACGAGATCACCACGTCCGCGGCGGCGATCGCGTCCGGCAGCGCCGTCATCGGCACCGCGCGCCCGCCGACCTGGTCGGCCAGGTGCTCGGCACGCTCGTAGGTGCGGTTCGTGACGACGATGTTGCCCGCGTGCTGCCGCTGCAGGGTCGCCGCGGCCAGCGAACTCATCGAGCCCGCGCCGACCACCAGGGTCCGCGCGCCCGCCACCGGGCGCACCAGCTCCTCGGCCTTCGCCAGCGCCACCGTGACCAGCGACTGGCCGGCCCGGTCGATGTCCGTCTCGCTGTGCGCGCGCTTGCCGACCCGCAGCGCCTGCTGCGCAAGGTCGTTGAGCACGCGCCCGGCGGTGTCCTGCTCCTGCGCGAGCGCGAGCGCTGTCTTGAGCTGGCCCAAAATCTGGCCCTCGCCCACCACCATCGAGTCCAGGCCGCACGCGACCGAGAACAGGTGGTGCACCGCGCGCTCTTCGTAGTGCACGTACAGGTGCGGGGTCAGCTCGTCGATGCCGACGCCGGTGTGCTGCGCGAGCAGCCCGGACAGATCGGCGACGCCGCCGTGGAAGCGGTCGACGTCCGCGTACAGCTCGACGCGGTTGCAGGTCGACAGCAGCAGCGCTTCGGCCACCGGCTCGGCGCCGGCGATGTCGCGCAGCAGCTTGGTCTGGGTGTCACCGGACACCGACACCCGCTCCAGCAGGCTTACCGGAGCGGTGCGGTGGCTCAGCCCGACGACGAGGACGCTCATGCTTCGGTCCTCGCGATCGGGCAGGGGGCAACTACTGGTCCGACGTTCACGCCGGCATCACCTCGGGCAAATCGCCGCCGAGGTCGCCGCCCGAGGCGGTCGGCCGGGTTACGGCGGGGGGAACAGCAGGGGAAACTGCGGGAGTCACCGCAGCAGGCACCGGAGCGGGCCCAGGAGCCGACTCGGTCGACGACTTGCGCTGCTCGTGGAACGCCAGGATCTGCAGCTCTATCGACAGGTCGACCTTGCGGACGTCCACGCCCTCGGGCACGGTCAGCACCGTCGGTGCGAAGTTCAGAATGCTCGTGATCCCGGCGGCGACCAGCCGGTCCGCGACACCCTGCGCGGCCGGCGCCGGCGTCGTGATGACCCCGATGGACACGCCGTCGTCGCGCACGATCTGCTCGAGGTCGTCCATGTGCCGCACGACCATGCCGGCTATCCGCTGCCCCGCGACCGCGCGGTCCGCGTCCAGCAGCGCCGCCACCCGGAACCCGCGCGACGCGAACCCGCCGTAGTTGGCGAGCGCGTGGCCCAGGTTGCCGATCCCGATGATGGCGACCGGCCAGTCCTGCGTCAGACCGAGTTCGCGGGAAATCTGGTAGACGAGGTACTCGACGTCGTAGCCGACACCGCGCGTGCCGTACGACCCGAGGTACGACAAGTCCTTGCGCAGCTTCGCGGAGTTGACCCCTGCGGCGGCCGCCAGTTCCTCGGAGGACACGGTCGGCACACCGCGCTCCGACAGCGCGGTCAGCGCTCGGAGGTACAGCGGGAGCCGCGCCACCGTCGCCTCGGGAATACCGCGTCCCCGGTGCGCCGGTCGCTCGGTACGGCCTGTAGCCACGGTGCTCCTGTGGGTGGGACCTGCGGTTTCGACTGCCAGGTTAGGCTCTTGTGAACGTGTGCACAAAGCCGATGTCCGTTTTGTGTACCTGTCGTGACATGCATCACGCGGCGGTTCCCGGGAAGCCTTGTGAACTCGCTCACAGATGGTGACTCGGCGTTCACCCCAAGGCAGCGCGAAAGCGGCGTTCGTCGACCCGCCAGAAGTCGTGCTGTCGCCCGTCGACGAACGTCACCGGGATCTGCTCCCCGTACTCCGCCTCCAACTTCGGGTCGCTCGTGATGTCGACCTCCTCCCAGCGCACACCCAGCTCTCCCGCCACACGCGCCACCACCGCCCGCGCGTCGTCGCACAAGTGGCAGCCGGGACGCGTGAGAAGGGTGACCAGCTCCGCCCGCGACTCCGCACGGGTGGTTCGCGGGGAGGAATCCGAGGGGGCGCCACTGCGCCGGCGAAAGATGCTCACCTTTCGATTGTCCTCGGCCGAAGGAGTGGCCGGGACCATGCCCGGACACCGACGGACATCGCCTGCGATCAGGTTCGGTCGAGGATGGCCGCGGATCCGCCGAATTCCCGCAGCACTTCGGGCGCGTCCTGCATCAAGCGCTCATCAACGCAACACACAAGCGCAAGCGGAGCGCCACACACCCGCAACGCGCGGCGATTAGGCTCGCGGTATGGCTCTCCTGCGCCGAGGTGTCGGACGGAATTCGCTCACGCGCGCGGTCACGGCCGGCGAGGCCGCGGCAGCCGCCGCCCACGCCACCGCCCACCCGGACGAGCTGCCCGGCGGCCGCCCGGACACCGGCGCGGAAACCGGCACGGAGGCCGGGCCCGGCCCCGAAACCGGCCCCGAAACCCCCGGCGACACGCCCGAACCGGCGGAAAACGAACCGCCGCTTCTCGGCGCGGCGTTCTTCGACCTCGACAACACCGTCATGCGCGGCGCGTCGATCTTCCACATGGCCCGCGGCCTCTACGCCCGCGACTTCTTCGACACCCGCGACATCGCCCGCTTCGGCTGGCAGCAGGCCCGGTTCCGGCTCGGCGGCGAGCACATGGGCCACGTCGGCGACGCCCAGGAAGCCGCCCTGTCCTTCGTCAAGGGCCACACCATCGAGGAAGTCACCGCCCTCGGCGAAGAGATCTTCGACGAGTACATGGCCGACAAGATCTGGCCCGGCACCCGCGCCCTCGCCCAAATGCACCTCGACGCCGACCGCCAGGTCTGGCTCGTCACCGCCGCGCCCATCGAGATCGCCTCGACCATCGCCCGCCGCCTCGGCCTCACCGGCGCCCTCGGCACCGTCTCGGAGACCCGCAACGGCCAGTACACCGGCCGCCTCGTCGGCGAACTCCTGCACGGCGAAGCCAAAGCCGAAGCCGTCCGCGGCCTCGCCGCCCGCGAAGGCCTCGACCTCGCGGACTGCTCCGCCTACAGCGACTCGGCCAACGACATCCCGATGCTGTCCCTCGTCGGCGACCCCTGCGCGGTCAACCCGGACGGCCGACTCCGGCGCCACGCCCGGAGACACGGCTGGCGTACCAAGGACTACCGAACCGGCCGCAAAGCCGCCCGCATCGGCATTCCCGCCGCCGCCGGAATCGGCGCCGTCGCCGGCGCGCTGGCCGCCGGCACCGCCGTCCGCCGCCGCGCCGCACTCGTCTGACCGGATGGCTTTCCACCGCCGCACGCGTCGGCCAACACGCGCCCGACACGCGGAGATACGCGGCTTGTAGCACCGAACGCTGGGCCTGTCTTGGGAATAGCCCAAACCGCACACTTCCGCGGGCCAGAGCGGTAGCTTCGCATCGCCGATGGACACACTTGGTATCCCTTCCTTTACTAAGCGTTATTCTCGATCGGCGCACAGCAGTCACCGATGTCCCTACGATGGGTGACCGTCCCCGCACAGCAAGTCATGACGCCGAAGATGATGCCGACGCAACAGGGAGTCCCGTGCACCGAATCGTCCGGGTTGACGTGACCGGGCTGGCGACGCTGCGAGCGGCGGTGATCGCCGCGCTCGCCCCCTGGCCCAACGACCTCGCCTTCGCCGCCTCCGTCGCCGACACGGGACGCACCCGCGAAAGCACGTTCTCCGGTGCGCTCAGCCGCGCGGCGAAGACCGGGACCACCGAGCCGGCCAAACCGGCCCGCGGCTCCGGCTACACCCGCGGGAGCGCCCCCGACGGCGAAGCGGCCCGCATCATGGCGCTGGTCGAACTCGCCCAGGAAGGCGACAACGAGGCCTTCGCCCAGCTCTACGACAACTACCTCGACACGGTCTACCGCTACATCTACTACCGCGTCGGCAGCAAAGCCGTCGCCGAAGACCTCACCAGCGAGACGTTCCTGCGCGCCCTGCGCCGCATCGGCACGTTCACCTGGCAGGGCCGCGACTTCGGCGCCTGGCTCGTCACCATCGCCCGCAACCTGGTCGCCGACCACTTCAAGTCCAGCCGCTTCCGCCTCGAAGTCACCACCGGCGAAATGCTCGACGCGAACGAGGTCGAGGCCAGCCCCGAGGACTGCGTCCTGGAGACCCTCTCCAACGCCGCGCTCCTCGAAGCGGTCCGCAAGCTCAACCCCCAGCAGCAGGAATGCGTCACCCTCCGCTTCCTGCAAGGCCTCTCCGTCGCCGAGACCGCCCGCATCATGGGCAAGAACGAGGGAGCCATCAAGACCCTGCAGTACCGAGCCGTCCGCACCCTCGCACGCCTCCTGCCGGAGGACGTGCGGTGAATCACACTTCCGTAACCCCCGAGGGCATCGAGTCGTTCTCCCAGATAGCGACCCCCTCGGGGGCGCGACGCGGCGGGGAGCCGACTCACGGCCCCCGACCCGTAGACGTCCCCGGACGAGGATCTGGGGAGAGGAGGTGCGGCCCGTGAGCATCGCGGTTGTGGACCGACGGCGCATTGCGGCCTTTGCGCAGGCGCTCGACGAACTGGAATCCGGCCTCGCGCCGAGCCGGGGGGAAGCCCCCGGAAACGGCCCGGACGGCCCGGGAGACCCGGAGACCGCGGCACATTTGGCCGCGGTCGCCCTGCTGAGAGACACCGGAGGCCAAGCGCCCGCCCCTGCGGCCGACTTCCGCGCCGCGCTCCGCGCCCGCCTCCTCGACGAGGCCGCCGCGCTGCCCGCGGCGGCCGCCGTCCCCGCCCCCCGCGGCGCACACCGCCGCGCGGTCCCCGCCGTACGAACCCGCGCCACCCGCTGGCGCCGCCGCTGCGCGGTGGCCGGTGCCGCCCTCGTGCTGACCGGCGGCAGCCTCGGCGGCATCGCGTACGCCAGCACCGATGCCCTGCCCGGCGACATGACCTACAGCGTCAAGCGCGGCATCGAAGACCTCAAGCTGTCCTGGGCCGGCTCCGACCGCGAACGCGGCGAGGAATACCTCAAGCAGGCCCGCACCCGGCTGTCCGAAGCCGAGCGGCTGCTCGACCGCAGCGGCAACGGCACCGTGTCCGCGAGCACCACGGGCCACCTCAAAGAGGTGCTCACCGACATGCGCGACGAGACCACGCACGGCCGCGCCCTGCTCACCGACACGTACAACGCGAACCAGAGCAAGGTCGGCCCCATGCGCGACCTCGCCGACTTCGCGCAGAACGGCCGCACGCGCATGGACCGCATCGACGAACGGCTCCCCGGCGAACTCGCCGCGGACCGCGCCATGGTGTGGAACCTCCTGAACGACATCCGCGCCCAGGTCACCACCATCCCCGGCGCCGTCGGCCCCGACGACGAGGCGTCGTCCGGCACCGGCAAGTCGGTCGGACCCGGGCACCCCGGCACCACCCAGGGACCCGGCGGCCGCCCCGGCCCCGGCACCACGCAGGCGCCCGGCGCCGCCCCGGCCCCGGCACAGCCCGGCCGGGACGCCGTGCCCGGCGGCGCCCCCGGCGCGGTCACCGCACCGGCCGGCGTGCTGCCGAGCGTGAACATCCCGCTGCTCGAACCGACCAATACGGGAACGGCGACCCCGGCGGCGACGCCGAGCCCCGTCGGCGTCAACGTCCCGGCACCGGCACTCCCGCCGGTGGGCCTCAACGTCCCGCCGCTGCTGCCCGGCCTGCCGGGCATCGGCATCACCATCGGCGGCGCACCGCAGACCCAGAAGCCCTGAGGCCCGGTCGGCACGGTACGGCGGCAGACCGGCAAACGAGGGCCCGGGCGGATTCTCCGCCCGGGCCCTCGCTCATGCCGCCCTGCCGCTCATGCCGAACGCGCCCTCAGAAGAACACCGACCGCCGGTGCATGAGGACCTTGTAAATCGTGTGCTGGATCGTCTCCCGCACCTCGTCCGTCAGGTTGAAGACCACCATCGGATCGTCCGCGGTGTGCGCCGGATAGGTGTCCGTCCGAATCGGCTCGCCGAACTCGATCCGCCACTTCGTCGGCAACGGCACCAGACCCACCGGCCCGAGCACCGGAAAAGTCGGCGTCACCGGGAAATACGGCAGACCCAGCAGCCGCGCCAGCGTCCGGAAGTTGCCGATCATCGGATAAATCTCTTCGGCACCGACAATCGAGCACGGCACGATCGGCACCCCGGTCCGCAGCGCCGACGACACGAAACCGCCCCGCCCGAACCGCTGCAACTTGTACCGGTCCTTGAACGGCTTCCCCAAGCCCTTGTAGCCCTCCGGCCACACCCCCACCAACTCGCCCTGCGACAAGAGCCGCTCGGCATCCGCATGGCACGCCAGCGTGTGCCCGCTCTTCCGCGCCAGCTCCCCCACCAGCGGCAGCTGGAACACCAGGTCCGCACCCAGCAGCCGCAGATTCCGCGCCTCCGGATGGTGGTCGTGCACCGCCACCTGCGTCATCAGCGCATCCAGCGGCAGCGTCCCGGAGTGGTTCGCGACGATCAACGCGCCGCCCTTCGCCGGGACATGCTCCAGACCGCGCACCTCCACCCGGAAGTACTTCTCGTACAACGGCCGCAGGATCGACATCACCAGCTGGTCGGTCAGCTCCTGGTCGAAGCCGAACTCGTCGACCTCGTACGCGCCGGTGACCCGGCGCCGGAGGAACGCCAGCCCGTCGGCCGCCTTGTCCTCCCAGTCCGGCCCCGCCAGCCCCTCCGCGAGCCCGCGCGCCGCACCGCCCACCAGCCCGCCCAGCGCCCCGGCGAACATCCCGAGCCCGGCCCCCCGCGACCGCCCCGCCTCCGGGCGCCCCGCCCGCTCGCCGGCACCGGCCCCGAGCCGCCGCGCCTCCCGGACCGGCACCTCCGCGCCGTCCGGAGCCTCCTCGGCTTCCCCGGCCGCCTCGTCCCGCGCCGGGAACTCCTCCGGCTCGTCCGCGACCGGCTGCCGCAGCGCCGACTCGGCCGACTGCGCCGACCGTGCCGACCGCCCGGAACGCCGCGCGCCCCGGGCGCCGCCCTCGAACGGGATGATCCGGGCGTCACCCATCAGCACTCCTCCTCGCCTGCCCTGCGCTTGCCTGCCCTGCGCTTGCCTGCGCCGCGCCCGCCGCCAGCAGCGACGCGATCTGGTCCGACAGCCGGCCCACCCGCTCCGGGGCGGCCAACCCGCGCAGCCCGCGGCCGCGCACGAAGTCCTCGAACGTCTCCGCGGTCGTCCGCCGCGGCACGAACCCGAGCCGCTCCCGGGCCCGCGACGCGTCGACCACCCGCCCGTGCGTCAGCAGCCGCACCTGCTCGGCCGACAGATCCGCCGCGCCGACCCGGCGCAGCCCCTGCCCGACCAGTCCGACCGCGGGCGACGGCACCGGCACCGCGGGCCGCCCGAGCCGCCGCGCGGCCTGCGACAGCAGCAGTACCCCGTCCGCGGCGATGTTGTACGTACCCGGTTGCCCGGCCGCCATGGCCACCCGCAGCGCGTCGAGCGCGTCCTCCTCGTGCAGGAACTGCAGCCGGGGGTCGTAGCCCAGCACGGTCGGCAGCAGGGCAAGCCCGAAGTAGTCGGCCATCGACGAGCTGATCGTCGGCCCGAGGATCGGCGCGAACCGCAGCACCGACACCGCGACGTCCGGGCGGCGCCGCGCGAAGCCGCGCACATAGCCCTCGACCTCCACGGCGTCCTTCGCCCAGCCGGACGTCGGCGGGACGCGCGGCTCCATGTCCTCTTCGAAGATCGCCGGGTCGCGCGGCGAGGCCCCGTAGACCGCGGTCGTCGACCGGACCACCAGCGTGCGGATCGACGGCGCCTTCTGGCACGCCGCGAGCAGCTGCATGGTGCCGATGACGTTGGTCTCCTTCGCGGACACCGCCGTCCCCGGATACCCGGTCGGCGGCGTCTCGGCCGGGCTGAGGTGCACCACGGTGTCCACGCCGGCGGACGCCACGACCTTCGCGATCATCGGGTTGCGGATGTCCGCGAGGACGAACTCGACCCCGTCCAGCTCGTGCCGCGGCTCGACGGCATCCACGCCGACCACCCGCTCGACCCCGGGCATCCCGCGCACCAGGCGCGCGAACCGGCTCCCCAGATCCCGGGTCACCCCGGTGACCAGTACGACTTTGGACATACCGCCAGCCCTCTCCCCGCTCGGGCCACGGCCGGTACCCGGCCGCGCACGCCAAGCGACGGGACACAACGTACTGTCCCGACACCCCTTCCGGGACGATCCAGGACACGCTTAACCAGGCGTTCACACCGAACGGCCGAGCGGGAAACGCAACGGGCCGCCGCCTCGCACCCGCAAGAGGGTGAAAGGCGGCGGCCCGGCAAGAATCGCGACTACTTCTTGTTACGGCGCTGGACGCGCGTCTTCTTGAGCAGCTTGCGGTGCTTCTTCTTCGCCATGCGCTTGCGGCGCTTCTTGATGACAGAGCCCATGGATAGACCTCGCTCACATGTACGAACGGACGACCCCGCCTGCGCGGAGAGAACGGACCGCTCCCACCACCCAGGGCAGGAACGCATTCCACTGCGCGGAACCAAGTCAGTCCGCACGTCGCGCATAGCCTACTCGCCGTCCCCGGGCACCCCGAAATGAGGCGTCCGGGGGCGACCCGGTCGCTAAGCGCGCACCCGCGGGTCTACGCCGTTTCGACGTACGAATCCCGCAGGTAGTCGTGGACGGCCTGTTCCGGAACCCGGAACGACCGGCCAACCCTGATCGCGGGCATCTCGCCGCTGTGCACCAGCCGGTACACGGTCATCTTCGAGACCCGCATCACCGCAGCCACCTCGGCCACAGTCAGAAAATTGACCTCGTTGAGAGGCCTCTCTCCAGAAGCCATGCCGCACCTGAACCATTCAGCACGCGACGGGCACCGGCTTCCCCTCCGGTGACATCCACACGCACGTGCGTACTTTCAGGGTAGTGGCGGGTGGTACCAGTGGGGAAGAGGAGGAGTTATCCGGCCTGTTTCGCCCATCCGGCTTGATTCAGGACAGTCCCGCACGATCCAGGCAGTACGCCAGCAGCGGTTTGTACAGGTGCGGGGCCACGTTGTCGTCCAGCGGAACGGCCACCGCGACCCGGTTTTCCTCCACGCCGACGAACAGCGCGGGGTCGTTGCAGTCCGCGAAACCGATCGCGTCGACGCCCGCCTGGCCCGCCCCGCCCGCCCAGCCGTGGTCGCCGACCACGAGGCCGGGCAGTTCCTCGCCGGCGTCCGCGAGCGCGGTGAGCATCGCGCGGATCGGGCGGGCCGAGTGCGTGTGCTTGGGCTCGCCGACGTCGTCGACGACCACGGCGACCGGGCCGCGGTAGTCGATCGAGCGGAGTTTGGCGCCTTCCGAGGCGGGCGTCTTGTAGGTCCAGTCGCGGGCCGGGCGGAGGAGGGTACACCCGGCGTCCCGGAGGGCGCGCGCCACGCCGCGGTACCAGTCGAGCAGGCCGTCCGGGTGACCGGTGGCGACGACGACGCGCTCCCGGTCGCGGGCGGCGCGGCCGAGGCGGACGGCGTAGGCGTCCAGGGCGGCGATCGTGAGGTCCGGGTCGATGGTGTCCTGGCCGTTCAGGTGGGCGGGGTCGGCGGCGACTCCGCAACGGCGGACCATCAGCGCGAGGACCTCGTCGGGGGTCCACGTGCCGTCGGGTTCCAGGCCGAAGAGGTAGCCGGGATGGCGCTCGCTCATGAGCCGGAAGTGCCGCAGGTTGTTCTCCCGCGGGGTCGCCACGTCGCCCGCGATGCGGCTGCGTACGAGATGCGCGCGCAATGCCGCGCGGTCGGGGACCTGTCCGTTGCCGACTGCCGTCACGTCGTCCACCTGCCCGGTAGCTCGAAGGGTTGCGACCGACGTTCGGTTACCCGCGGCTCGGACATCTCAGGCGATCCCGGGGGCCTCAGAGGTCGAAGAGGGGGTCGATCCCGTGGGCGGGGAAGACCGCCCGGCGGGTGGCCAGTACGGCCTGGTCGAGGCGGTCGCCGGGGTCGTAGCCGGCCGAGAAGGGCCGGAAGTCGGGGGTGCGCCCGTCGGTCATGCGGTGCGGTGCGGTCTCGCCGGTCATGATGCGGACCTGCTCGCGCCACTCGAAGGGCAGTTCGGACTCGGGGTCGATCGGCGTGTGCGCGGCCTCGGCGACCAGGTGGGTCCAGATGCGCGGGACGACGTCGGTGGCCGCGTACCCGCCGCCGCCGGTGGCGATCCAGCGGCCGTCGCAGAACCGGTGCGCGAGGTCGTGCAGGGCGACCGCGGCCTGGCGCTGGCCGTCGATGGTGAGGGCGAGGTGGGCCAGCGGGTCCTCGATGTGGGTGTCGGCGCCGTGCTGGCTGACCATGGCCTGCGGCCGGAAGGCCTCGACGAGGGGCGGCACGATCGCGTCGAAGGCGCGCAGCCAGTTGGCGTCCGCGATACCGGGCGGGAGGGCGACGTTGACGGCCGTGCCCTCGGCGTCGGGGCCGCCGGTCTCGTCCGGGAAGCCGGTGCCGGGGAACAGGAAGCGCGGGCTCTCGTGGAGGCTGATGGTGAGGACGCGCGGGTCGTTCCAGAAGGCGGCCTGGACGCCGTCGCCGTGGTGCACGTCGACGTCGACGTAGACGACGCGTTCGGCACCGCGTTCGAGGAGCCGGGCGATGGCGAGGGCCGGGTCGTTGTAGACGCAGAATCCGGCGGCGGCGCCGGGCATGGCGTGGTGCAGGCCGCCCGCGAAGTTGACGGCGTGCGGGGCGTCGCCCTGCCAGACGGCGTCCGCGGCGGCGAGCGACGCGCCGGCGATGAGCGCGGAGACGTCGTGCATGTTCTTGAACGCCGGGGTGTCGTCGGTGCCGAGGCCGCGGGCCGGGTCGGCGGCGGACGGGTCCTCGCCGGCGCGGCGGACCGCGGCGATGTACTCGGGGCTGTGCACGAGCGCGAGTTCGTGGTCGGTCGCGGCGGCCGGGGCGAGGACGCGCAGGGCTTCGCCGGTGTCGAGGCCGAAGGCGCGGACGAGGTCGAAGGTGAGGCGGAGCCGGACCGGCTTCATGGGGTGCCAGGTGCCGAAGTCGTAGCCGGTCATGCGGTCGTCCCACAACAGCTGCGCGGCTCGGCTCATGGCCTTCACGCTACCGGTCGGACGTGTTCTTCCGGAGGCCCTCGTGACGGGCTTCACCCTGGGGCGCGAAGGCCGAGGCCAGCGGCAGGATCGCGAGGACGAGGACGAGCGGGACGGCCATCGCGGCACGGAACCCGGCGAGGTCGCCGACGGCGCCGACGAGCGGGGTGCCGATGAGGAATCCCGCGTAGTTGAAGAGGTTGAGGCGGGCGATGGCGGCGTCCGGGTCCTGGGGACTGGTGACGGCTCCGGCGGCGAAGGTGAGCGGCACGAGCGTGCAGAGGCCGACGCCGAGGACGGTGAAGCCGACGAGGGCGGTGACCTGCTCGGGGGCGGCGACGACGACGGCGAAGCCGGCGGCGGCGGTGACGGCGCCGGCACGGACCACGGGGAGGGCGCCCCAGCGGCGGACGCCGAGGTCGCCGAGGGAGCGGCCGACGAGCTGGGTGATCATGTAGAGCAGGTAGGGCAGGGCTTTGTTGGCGTCGGCGTGCTGGACCTTGTCGGCGTAGACCGAGCCCCAAGTGGAGACGGCCGAGTCGCCGAGGTAGATGAAGGTCATGACGGCGCACAGCGGCAGCAGGACGCGCCAGGGGACGCCGGGCTTGCCGTCGGTGCTCGCGGCGGGTGCCGGGACGGCGGATTTCGGCAGGTAGTGGCGTCCGGCGAGGACGGCGGCGGGGGCGGTGATGGCGCCGGTGATCGCGTACATGACGATCAGGGCGACGTCTTTGTGGTCGGAGAGCACGGCGATCCCGGCGCCGAGCATGCCGCCGACACTCCAGGCGGCGTAGAAGCCGTTGACGACGCTGCGGCCTTCGCGGGCCTGGATGGCGACGGCCTGCATGTTCATGGAGGCGTCGACGGCACCGAGGGAGAGCCCGAAGACGGCGAGGATGGCGGCGAGCTGCCAGACCTCGGTGCCGAGGCCGACGCCGACGGGGGTGAGGCAGACGATCGGCTGGGCGGTCCACAGGACGCGTTTGCTGCCGTACCGGTGGACGAGGGTCTCGGCGAGGACGCTGCCGACGCCCGCGATGATCGGGACGAGGGAGACGACCAGGGTCAGGGTGCCGTCGCCGAGCCCGTAGCGGTCCTGGATGCCGGTGAGCCTGGTGACCAGGGCGGCGAACGACGCGCCTTGGATCAGGAAGCCGGCCATGACCGCGACCCGGGCCCGGCGCACGGCGGCGTCGACCCGCCCGGCGCCCGGGGCCGGCGTGCCGGGGTCGCGGTCGGGTATCGCGGCGGGCCCGTCGGCGGCGCCTGCCGGGTCCTGCGGTTCGGTGGCCTGCATGAGGCGGGACGTTACTGGCGGGTTAGGTCAGTTGACAGATTTCTTGGCCGATCTTTTGCCTGGGCCTGTCTCACACCCCGAGCAGGGCCCGAATCTCCCCCAAACCGCCCGCGACCACGTCGGCGTCCGCCAACCGCTCCGCGGGCGTCAGTGCGGCGTGCCCGTACACCCGCATCCCGGCGGCGCGGGCCGCGGCCACCCCGAGCGGGCTGTCCTCGATCACCACGCACCGGGCCGGTACGGCGCCCATCTTCTCCGCGGCATGCAGGAAGAGGTCCGGCGCGGGCTTCCCGCGTGCCACGTCCTGGCTGCTGAAGATCCGCGCGTCGGTGAAGTGGCCGCGCAGCCCGGTCGCGTCGTGGGTGAGGCGGATCCGCTCGTGCGTCCCGGACGACGCCACACAGAACGGCACCCCGGCCGCGGTCAGCGCGTCGAGCAGCTCGGCGGCCCCGGCGACGGGCCGGATCTCGGTCGGGAACCGGGCGAAGATCCCCGCGTGGTAAGCGTCTTCGAAGTCCGCGGGCAGCTCCCGCCCGTGCCGTGCCCGGTTGAGTTCCCGCACCCGGCCGAGCGACCCGCCCATGTAGTCGTGGATCGCCTCCTCGGTCGTGGTGGGGATCCCGTACGACGTCAGCAGTCCGGCCAGCACCGCGTTCGCGATCGGCTCGCTGTCGACCAGGACCCCGTCGTTGTCGAAGACGACCAGGTCCGGCCTCACTTGAGCCCCTCGGCCAATTCCTTGGAACGGTTGGCGGCGGCTTCCAACGCCGCGAGCAGCGCCGCGCGGACGCCGTGGTTCTCCAGTTCGCGGATCGCCGCGATGGTCGTGCCCGCGGGCGAGGTCACGGCTTCGCGCAGCAGCGCCGGGTGCTCCCCGGAGTCCCGCAGCATCACCGAGGCGCCCACCGCGGCCTGGACGATCAGCTCGTGCGCGGCGGCCCGCGGCAGCCCGAGCAGGATCCCGGCGTCCGTCATGGCTTCCACCAGCAGGTAGAAGTAGGCCGGCCCGGATCCGGACAGCGCCGTGACGGCGTCCTGCTGCTTCTCCGGCACCCGGATGGTCTTGCCGACCCCGCGGAAGATCTCCTCGGTGCGCTTGAGGTGCTCCTCGGTGGCGTGCGCGCCCGCGGAGATGGCGCTCATGGCCTCGTCGACCAGCGCGGGCGTGTTGGTCATGACGCGCACGACGGGGGTGCCGGCCGCGAGCCGCTGCTCCAGGTACGCGGTGGGGATGCCGGCCGCGCCGGAGACGACGAGCCGGTCGTCGGGCACGTGCGGGCCGAGTTCGTCGAGGAGGGTGCCCATGTCCTGCGGCTTGACGGTGAGGATCAGGGTGTCCGCGGCCTTCGCGGCTTCGGCGTTGGTCACCGTCTCCACGCCGTAGCGGTCGTGGAGTTCGCGGGCGCGTTCGTCGCGGCGGGCGGTGACGATGAGGTCCTCGGGCCGCTTGCCGCCGCGCAGCATGCCGGAGAGCAGGGCTTCGCCGATTTTGCCGGCGCCGATCACCGCGACCCGTCGGGTCATTTAGGCCACCTCGTGCGTGGTCGTGCGCGCCCGGCTCGGCGTGAGCGGGGCGCGCGGGCTGTCTCGGTCGGTGCGGCGCTTCCGCCCGGTCGGTCAGTGCCTGCCGGCGACGGACCGCAGGAAGAAGGCCAGGTTGGCGGGGCGCTCGGCCAGACGGCGCATGAGGTACCCGTACCACTGGTCACCGTACGGCACGTAGATGCGCACCCTCTCGCCCCGGGCGGCGAGGCGGGCCTGTTCGGCCGGGCGGACGCCGTAGAGCATCTGGTACTCGTAGCTGCCCGGGGCGCGGCGGTTGCGGGCGGCGAGTATGCCGGCGAGTTCGACGAGCCGCGGGTCGTGGGTGGCGACCATGGGGTATCCGGCGCCGGCCATGAGGATCTTGAGGCAGCGGACGTAGCTGAGGTCGACGTCGGCGCGGGTGGTGAAGGCGGCGAAGCCGGGGGCACGGTAGGCGCCTTTGCACAGGCGGACGCGGGATCCTTCGCCGGCGAGGTCGCGGCAGTCGGCTTCGGTGCGGCGGAGCGAGGCCTGCAGCACGGCGCCGACCCACGGGTAGTCCGCGCGCAGCGCGCGGAGGGTCTCCAGGGTGGCGTCGGTGGTGGTGTGGTCCTCCATGTCGAGGGTGACCGTGGTGCCGGCTTTGTCGGCGGCGGCGCAGATGTTGCGGGCGTGCCGGAGGGCGAGGGCGGTGCCGCCGGGGAGGGCGCTGCCGAGGGCGGAGAGTTTGACGGAGACTTCGGCGTTGCGGGCGAGTCCGGCGTCGCGCAGGCGCGACAGCAGCATCAGGTAGGCGATGCAGGCGGCTTCGGCGTGCGCGGGGTCGAGGGTGTCTTCGCCGAGGTGGTCGACGGTCGCGTAGAGGCCTTGTGCGGCGAGGTGTTCGGTGGCGCGTACGGCGTCGAAGGCGTGGTCGCCGGCGACGAAGCGGCGGACGAGCGCGCTGGTGACCGGGGCGGTTTCGACGAAGTTCTTGACCTTGGTGCTCCGGGAGGCGGAGAGCAGCACCTGGCGCAGCACGGGTTCTCGCTTCGGTTCGGCGGCGGGGCCTCCACGGTACGCCGACGATCGATCGTTTTGCCGGATTTGTCACACCGCGGGAGCAGGGTCTGACGGCCCTGCTCCCGCCGTGGGCTCACCGTCGGCGACTCAGCTCTTCCACCACGTCGGCGCGGGCAGGAGCAGCTCGACGTTGCGGTCGTCGACCTTGCCGCGCTTGCCGTCCTTGGCCGGGTCGTCGCGCTCGCGCTCCTGCCAGTCGTTGGCGGCGAGTTCGCGGGACAGCGCGGCGAGGGCTATCGGGTCGTCGAGCTTGCCGCCGTTGGACGCGGGCGCGCTGCTGTCGACGACGGTGCCGAACACCGACAGGGTGCCGTCGGTGTTGTCGGCGATCTCCACGATGCGCGCCTGCTGCGGCCAGTCGATGTGCGCGGCGGTGTTGACCTCCCAGAAGCCGCCGGGGACGGGGCTGCCCTGCGGGCGGGGGTAGGCGGTCACGTTGTTCCGGTGGGAGTGGCCGTTGACCCACGCGACGACGTTCGGGAAGCGCAGGAGCAGGTTTTTGACCTGCTCGCCGAGGACCCGGTTGCCGCCCGCGGCGTTGTCCATGGACTCCGCGGTGTGGTGGCTGAAGACGACGAAGAGCTTGTCGGCCGCGCCGGGGTTCTGCGCCGCGGCGCCCTGCTCGTCGAGGTAGCTGCTGCTGCCCGCCTTGAGCTGCTCGGTCAGCCACGCGAACTGCTGCTGGTCGAGCGAGCCTTCGGAGCCGCCGTTGGGGTTGACGGTGTCCAGGGTGAGGCAGCGGACCTTGCCGTGGTCGGCGGCGTAGTAGGCGGTGTTGGCGGTCACGTTGTCCGGCGAGAAGCCGTGGCCTTCGGGCTTGCTCGCGGTGCGGAAGTGCTCCTTGACCGTCTCGGTGCGGTTGAGGAGGCGTCGGTCGGCGTCCGCGGAGACCGGCCGGGACGGGCCGGACAGCAGCGTCTGCACGGCCTGCTGGTTGCCCTGCTGGAGCTGGAGGAGCAGCAGCACCGTGTTCGTGCCCGGCGGCAGCGCGGTGACCTTGCTCGCGCCGACGGCAACCTTGTTGACGATCTCGGACGGGGCGATGTTGCCCTGCACCAGGCCGTCGTGGTTGCCGTACGCGGCGTACCAGGGCATGCGCAGGCCGGTGGCCTTGAAGGGCTTGCGGGCCGCGTCGAGGAGGCCGGGCGCGGTCGGGAAGCCGTATTTGGCGCGCGGCAGGTCGTCCTTGGCGCCGGGCGGGGTGCCGTCGGGGTGCCAGTAGTGCTCGTCGTAGGCGACCTGGTCGGCGACGCCTTCGTACTTGGTCTTGTCGCCGGAGTCGGGGGTGATGTCCTTGCCGTCCAGCAGGTCGATGTACCAGCGCAGTTCGTTGTACTGGACGTTGTCGGTGTTGTCGCCGGTGACGATGGTGAACTCGATCGGCGCGCCGGTGGCCGGGCCCTTGCCGACCTTGTTGACGGCCCGCACCATCGCCTCGCCGACCTGCGCCGACATCATCTCCTGCGCCCGGTAGGCGCCTTCCACGGGCAGCAGCTTGGCCATCGGTTCGCCGGGGTCGCGGTTGCGGTCGAGGAACTCGACGCGGGCGGGCGACTGGCAGTCGACGATGTGCATGTCGGTGAGCTGCGCGAACGCCAGCACCGGCTTGCGCTTCGCGGCGCGCGCCTTGACCGCGGCGTCGGCCTTCTGGTCGGCGGACGCCAGGTCGCCGCGGAGCAGGTGCGGCTCCCCCGGCCCTTCGACGATCTTCCGGTAGCCGCCCGCACCCGCGGGGCCGAGCACCAGGGTCTTCTCCAGCGTCGTCGACCAGGCGTTGGTCTGGCCGGCCCCGGCGGACGCGCCGCCGGACGGCTGCCCGGGCTTGCCCTTGTCGTCGCTCTTGTCGTCGGAGCACCCGGTGAGCGCGCTCCCGGCCCCGACCGCGGCGGCCCCCGCCGCGCCGTACCGCAGCACTTCCCGACGACTCACACCCATCGCGCGGCCTCCCCTATCGCCTCTGACCACCCCGCGCCCGCCCGGTGCGGGGCACGTGGCGCACGACGCTACCGAAGGGTAGGGGCCGCGGTCCTCCTCCCCGGCGGGTATTTCGGCGGACCGGACGCCCTCGGAAGTACCGGGCGCCGGCCGGAAACACCGCCGCCCCCGAGCCGGTCGGCTCGGGGGCGGCGGAGGGTCGTGCAGGCAGCGCTCAGCCCAGCATGCTCACATCGCGGACCGCACCCTTGTCGGCCGAGGTGGCCATGGCCGCGTACGCCTTCAGGGCGGTGCTGACCTGGCGGTCGCGGTTCGCCGGGCGGTACTTGCCCAGGGTCGCGAGGAGCTTCTCGCGGCGGGCATCGAGTTCGGCGTCGGAGACGTCGAGTTCGATCGACCGGTTCGGGATGTCGATGCGGATGATGTCGCCGTCCTCGACGAGGGCGATGACGCCGCCGGCCGCGGCCTCCGGGGAGACGTGGCCGATGGACAGGCCCGAGGTGCCGCCGGAGAAGCGGCCGTCGGTGATCAGCGCGCACTTGGCGCCCAGGCCGCGGCCCTTGAGGAACGACGTCGGGTACAGCATCTCCTGCATGCCCGGGCCGCCCTTGGGGCCTTCGTAGCGGACGACGACCACGTCGCCTTCCTTGACCCGCTTGGTGAGGATCGCGTCGACGGCGTCCTCCTGCGACTCGACGACGACCGCCGGGCCGGAGAACGTCCAGATGGACTCGTCGACGCCCGCGGTCTTGACCACGCAGCCGTCCACCGCGAGGTTGCCGACCAGGATGCCCAGGCCGCCGTCCTTGCTGTAGGCGTTCGCCGCGTCGCGGATGCAGCCCTTCTCGACGTCGAGGTCGAGCGACTCCCAGCGCTCGGACTGGCTGAACGCGGTCGCGGACCGCACGCAGCCGGGCGCCGCGTGGAACAGCTCGACGGCCTCCGGCGACGGCGAGCCGCCGCGCACGTCCCAGTTCTTGAGCCACTCGGCGAGCGACGCCGCATGCACCGCGTGCACGCCCTCGTTGAGCAGCCCGGCGCGCTGGAGTTCGCCGAGCAGCGCCGGGACGCCGCCCGCGCGGTGCACGTCCTCGACGTGGTACGGCGCGTTGTTCGGGGCGACCTTGGCGAGGCACGGCACGCGGCGCGACAGGGCGTCGATGTCGCCCATGTCGAAGTCGACCTCGCCCTCCTGTGCGGCGGCGAGCAGGTGCAGGATCGTGTTCGTCGAGCCGCCCATGGCGATGTCGAGCGCCATGGCGTTCTCGAAGGCGTCGCGGGTGGCGATGCTGCGCGGCAGGACGGACGTGTCGTCCTGGTCGTAGTAGCGCTTGCACAGCTCGACGGCGACCGCGCCGGCCTCCTCGTACAGCGCCTTGCGGGCGGTGTGGGTGGCCAGCACCGAGCCGTTGCCGGGCAGCGCGAGGCCCATCGCCTCGACGAGGAAGTTCATCGAGTTGGCGGTGAACATGCCCGCGCAGGAGCCGCAGGTCGGGCAGGCGGCTTCCTCGATGCGCTCCAGGTCCTCGTCGCTGACCTGGTCGGACGCCGAGTCGGCGATCGCGGTGATCAGGTCGAGGTGGGCACGCACAGTGCCGTCGACGAGGGTGGCCTTGCCGGACTCCATCGGGCCGCCGGACACGAACACCACGGGGATGTTCAGTCGCAGCGCGGCCATCAGCATGCCAGGGGTGATCTTGTCGCAGTTGGAGACGCACACGATGGCGTCGGCCTGGTGCGCGTTGACCATGTACTCGACGGCGTCGGCGATCAGCTCGCGGGACGGCAGGGAGTAGAGCATGCCGCTGTGGCCCATCGCGATGCCGTCGTCGACGGCGATCGTGTTGAACTCGCGCGGGATGCCCCCCGCCGCCTTGACGGCGTCGGAGACGATGCGGCCTACCGGGGCGAGGTGGGTGTGGCCGGGCACGAACTCGGTGAAGCTGTTCGCGATGGCGACGATCGGCTTGCCGAAGTCCTCGCGCTCTACGCCCGCGGCGCGGAGCAGCGCGCGGGCGCCTGCCATGTTGCGGCCGTGGGTGACCGTCCGAGACCTCAGTTGCGGCACTGTGGGCACACCCTCTCGTTGGTGGTGTCCGGATCCGTCCTCGCCCCACCCGCCCCGGGCGCCGCGGAACTCTCAGGAGTACCGGCACCCGGCGGTTGTTGGGGTACCGACGAGCTTACGGCGGACCGCGCCGAGATGACGTGGCCGTCCGGAATGTGGCCCCCGGACCGCTATCCGGCCAGGTAGCGCTGCAGAGCGGGACCCACCGCGGCGACCAGTGTCTCGGTGTCGGCGGAGGCCAGCGGCTCCATGAGCAGCACGTAGCGGGTGAACGCGACGCCGGTGAGCTGGGCCCCGCACAGGCCGGCGCGCAGCTCGGCGTCCGGCACGTCCAGCTCGCGGACGAGACGGGCGACCACCTCGGTGGTCAGGTAGTCGCGGATCAGTCCGCCCGCCTCGTCGCCGGCCAGGAGGGTGCGCAGGAGGGCGAGCATCCGCGGGTGCAGGTCGGGGTCGTCCCACAGCCCGAAGAAGACACGGGCGAGGCTCTCGCCCATCCGGTCGGGGCCGCCGGCCACGATCCGGGCGACCAGGTCGCCGGGGTCGACGGGCAGGTCGAGGGCGGCGGCGAAAACACGTTCCTTGGGACCGAAATAGTGGTGCACCAAGGCGGGGTCGACACCGGCGCTGCGGGCGATGCCGCGGACCGAGGTACCGGAGTAGCCGGTGCGGGCGAACTCGGTGCGGGCGGCGTCGAGGATCTGCCGCCGCGTGTCGGGCGCTCCGGTGCGCCGTCCCGCGGGCCGGCCCGGCCCGCGGCGTCCCCCATCCCCCCGTTGCGCGGCCATGTCAGGGCACCTCGGCCGCCGCGGCCAGATGGAGCCGGGTGAAGGCGAGGGCTTCGGCGAGGTCGGCTTCGCGTTCCGCGCGGTTGGCGGCACGGTGCGTGTTGACTTCGAGGACGACGGTCCCGGCGAACCCGTCTCCGGCGAGACGTTCCAGCATCTCGGCGCAGGGCTGGGTGCCGCGGCCGGGGATGAGGTGTTCGTCCTTGATCGAGCCGCTGCCGTCGGCCATGTGGATGTGGCTGAGCCGGCCGCCCATCTTCGCGGCGAGCGCCAAGGCGTCGACGCGGGACGTGGCGGTGTGCGACAGGTCGAGGGTGAAGTCGCGGAAGTCCTCGTCGGTGGGATCCCAGTCGGGGGCGTAGGCGGCGAGTTCTTTGTCCCGGTAGCGGAAGGGGAACATGTTCTCCACGGCGAACCGGACGTCGGTTTCGTCGGCCATGCGGCGGATCCCGTCGACGAAGGATTTCGCGTAGGCGCGCTGCCAGCGGAACGGCGGGTGGACCACGACCGTCCGGGCGCCGAGGCGTTCCGCGGCGGTGCGGGCGCGGACGAGTTTCTGCCACGGGTCGGTGCCCCAGACCCGCTGGGTGATCAGCAGGCACGGCGCGTGCACCGCGAGGACGGGCACGCCGTGGTGGTCGGACAGGCGGCGCAGCGCTTCGATGTCCTGGCTGACCGGATCGGTCCACACCATGATCTCCACGCCGTCGTAGCCGAGCCGCGCGGCCATTTCGAACGCGTCCGCGGTCGAGTCGGGGTAGACGGACGCGGTGGACAGCGCGATCTTGGCGTCCGGGACGCGCAGGATCGCGTCCGGGAGGCGTGCCGCCGTCGCGGGCACGGCCGTGACCGAGCCCGATGTCACGGGCACGGCCGCGACGGAGCCCGATGTCACGGGCACGGCCGCGACGGAGCCCGATGTCACGGGCACGGCCGCGACGGAGCCCGATGTCACGGGCACCGCGACTCCGGCGGAGGGGCGGGGCGCGGCGTGATCGAAGTGATCCCTGGGGTCGGCCACGTCGCCAAGAGTAGAACGCACGAACGCCTCGGGGACCCCCTAACGCGCACAGTCGCGTCGCGCCGACGGGAAGGCCGCGTTCCGGATGAAACGGACGCCGCGCGGCAAGACACCCGCGAAGTGCGATCGGCAGCGATCGGAAACCGCCGCAAATCGATCATGCCGTCAGCCCGTCGATACCGGCGGTGCGGTCGGCGCCGCCCGGACCGCCAGGGGTCGCGGGAGCCGCCGGTCCGCCGGTGCGGTCAGTGGCCGGCCATCCAGTCCAGCCGCCGCAGGATGATGCCCTCGCGCAGCGCCCACGGGCAGATCTCCAGCTGCGACACGTTGAGCAGGTCGAGCGCGGCGTCCGCGACGACCGCCCCGGCGACGAGCTGCGCGGCCCGGCCCTCGGAGACACCGGGCAGTCCGGCGCGCTGCTCGGTGCTCATCGCGGCGAGCCGGGGCAGCCAGTCGACGAGCGCGGCACCGGTGAGCACGCGCTTGACGTACGGGCCCTCGCTCGACGCGGACGCTCCGGCGATCCGGGCGAGCTGCTTGAACGTCTTGGACGTGGCGACCACGTGGTCCGGCCGCCCGAGCCGGCTGAATTCGGCCACCGTGCGGGCGATCTCGGTGCGGACGTGCTTGCGCAGCACGCGCACCTCGTCGGCGGACGGCGGATTGCCGTGCAGCCACGTGCGGGTCAGGCGCCCGGCGCCGAGCGGCAGCGACACCGCGGCGTCCGGCTCCTCGTCCGTGCCGGCCGCCATCTCCAGCGATCCGCCGCCGATGTCGAGCACCAGCAGCCGCCCGGACGACCAGCCGAACCAGCGGCGCACCGCCAGGAACGTCAGCCGCGCTTCGTCGGCGCCGGTGAGGACCTGCAGGTCGACGCCGGTCTCGCGGCGCACCCGGGCGAGCACCTCCTCGCCGTTGGGTGCCTCGCGCAGCGCCGACGTGGCGAACGGCAGCAGGTCTTCCACGCCTTTGTCCTCGGCGACTTCCAGCGCGTCCGCGACGGTCTCCACGAGGCGCTCGGCGCCCGCCTCGCCGAGCGTCCCGTCCGGCTCCAGCAACTCGGCGAGCCGCAGCTCCGTCTTGTGGGAGTACGCGGGCAGCGGCCGGGCGCCTTGGTGCGCGTCGACCACAAGCAGGTGGACCGTGTTGGAGCCCACGTCAAGAACACCGAGTCGCATACCCACGACGCTAGCCGACCGGGACCCGCGGCTATGCGGAGTGCACCGCTCCGTGACCTTTCGGCGACCGGACCGCTCCGCGGACGGTCCGGCAGGCGGCCCCCGGGGCGACGGGAGGGCATCGGGCGGGCGGCGGGCGAACGGCGCGGCGGGCCGTGTCCCGGCGTGCTGCGCGCTGTCCCACACGGCCCGCGTTTACCCTTGTCGCGTGCCCGAAGTAAGCCTCGATTTCCCCCGTGCCTGGTTCGAGTTCCCCGACCCCGTCCCCGCGGACGATCCGGAGGAGCCGGAGCAGGTCTACCGCTGCGACCTGACGTGGCTGACGTCGCGCTGGACGTGCGTCTTCGGCAGCGGCTGCAAAGGCATCGCGTCGCGCCCGCAGGAAGGCTGCTGCTCGCTCGGCGCGCACTGGTCGGACGACGACGACGAGAAGCGCGTCATGGAATGGGTCGGGCGGCTCACGCCGGAGACCTGGCAGTTCCACGACCTGGGCCACACCGAGGGTGTGACCGAGCCGGACGAGGACGACGAGCCGCGCACCCGCCGGGTCGACAACGCGTGCCTGTTCCTCAACCGGCCGGGCTTCGCCGGCGGCGAGGGCTGCGCGCTGCACGCGCAGGCGCTCCGCGAGGGGCGGCATCCGCTGGAAGCCAAGCCGGACGTGTGCTGGCAGCTGCCGATCCGACGGACCTACGACTGGGTCGACCGGCCGGACGACACCCGCGTCCTGGTCGTCGGCATCGGCGAGTACGACCGGCGCGGCTGGGGCCCGGGCGGGCACGACCTGCACTGGTGGTGCACGAGCGCGAAGGAAGCGCACGTCGCGGCGGACCCGGTGTACGTGTCGTACGAGCCGGAGCTGCGCGAGCTGATGGGCGACGAGGCGTACGCCGTCCTCGCCGACGCGTGCCGCGCCCACGAGGCCGCGAAGTGGGCGCCGCACCCGGCGGACCCGGAGTAGTCGGACACCCGGCGGGGCATCGTCACGGCGCCCCGCCGGCCCGCTCTACGGCTTCCCCGTCGTCGCGGGCCCCGTGGCCGGTGCCGACGTGGTCGGCGTGGTCGACGAGGACGGCGCCGACGGGCTCGCGCTCGGCTCTCCGCCTGTCGCCCCTTCGATGGTGACCTGCGAACTGCCCGGCTGGATCCGGACGTTCGCCGTCCAGTGCCCGCTCGGCGCCTTCGCGCCGTCGACGGTGACCGTCACGGTGTCCGTCGCCCCCGGCGCTAGCGTGCCCGACGTGCGGCTCAGGCGCAGCCATCCCGCGGTTGTGTCCGCCGTCCAATCGACCGGCACCGTCCCGGTGTTGCGCAGGGTGATCACCGTGCGGTTGCGGTCGTGCGCCACGTCGACCGCGGGCGGCACCGGCGCCGCCGCCGGTTCGTAGGGCGTGCCCGCCGGGCCCGCGGGCACCACGGGCAGTGGCGCGGCCGGGTCGATCCCCAACGGGACCGGTGCGGCCTGCGGGCCCGCGCTGCGGACGCCGGACGACGCGGTCGCGGAGGCCGCCGAGCCGGCCGGGCGGGGCGCAGCGGCCGACCCGGTAGGCGGCAGCTTGCGGCCCGCCGACGCCTCGCGATCGCCCGGGAAGCCCTCGACGGTGGTGACGCGGGCGGCGCTGATACGCGCGTCGTGGGCCACGTCCCGGACGTCGTGCCGGTGCGCGGCCTGCCACAGCACGGTCGCCGGGATCGCCGCCACGATCGCGACCACCACCACGGCCACCAGCGCCATGCGGCGCCGCCCGGACCGCGCGCGGCTCGCGCCCACCCGGAAGACCGGGAAGCCGTCCGCATCGAACTCGGTGGCACGCCGGGAGAGTTCGGCCGGGCGCTGGGCGGACCGCCCGCGGCCGAGGTCGCCGAGCACGTCGGCGCGCAGGCCGGGGGGCGGAGCGATCGACGGGAGTACCGACGTGGCCGCGGCCGCCCCGGCAGTCGGCGCCAGCCGGGCCGCGGCAAGCCGCACGTGCGGACCGCACCGGCGGCATTCGTCGACGTGGTCGACGAGCTGGTCGCGTACTCCGGGTTCGGTGTAGGCGGCGGCGAGGCCGGGTCCTTCGGGACAGCTCACCGCGCCTCGGGCGCCTTCGAGCGCGGCGCGCGTGCGGTCGACCTCGCGCCCGGCGCCGAGCAGGACGCCGCGGGCGGTGTCCTCTTCCCAGCCGAGGACGGCGGCGAGTCCGCCCGGTTCGAGCCCGTGGCGGATGGCGAGTTCCAGCGCCTCGCGTTCGGCGGGTGCCAGGCCGATCGCCTCCGGCCAGGCCAGCGCGGCGAGTTCGGCACGCTGCTCGGCGGAGCGCGGGGCAGGGCCGCCCCCGTTGGTCCCGCCGGATCCGGCGGCGGCGGATCGGCCTCGGCCGCCGACCGCGGCGTCCGCGGCCACCCCGGCGAGCGGGGGCCGGCCGTCGAGGCGGACCAGGCATTCGTAGCGGGCGAGCGCGTACAGCCACGGCTTGAGCATGCCGAGGTCGGGCAGTCGGCCGATGTGCCGGTCGGCGAGGACGAAGGTGCCGCGCAGGGCGGACGCGGCGGCGGTGTGATCGCGGAGCGTCCCGAGGCAATACGTATAGATGCCTTCGGCGTACGCGTCGTACGCCGCGCGCCCCCATGACTGCGCGCGCCCCTGCGCTTTGCCGGGCGCGCCCTCACGCGCGCCGGACCTCGTCGCAGCCGCCTTCTCGGGCGGGGTGGTCGAGCCCGCCTGCGTCCCTGCCGATCGCGTCGTCACCGAATCCGTCACATGGGCGAACGTAGGGGGCGCACACCCCGGAACTCAGGTGAATTGGCCTTTCATACTTCTTTCGGGATCCACAATCACACGGTGGAGTGAACCGTGATCAGTCGTGACCAGGGTTGACCAAACGGGCGTTCGGAGGCGTTCACCGACGCTCACCTCGGAGCGGACGAGCGCCCCGGACCGACGATCGTGATCGTTGCGCCACCTGGCGCCACCTGCACGGTCGCGGTCACCGCCGAGCCCGCGGGGGCCCGCGCCGGGTCCCACGTGACGGTGATCGACACGCTCGACCCGGCCTGCAGAGTCCCCGAGGTGCGCGAGAACGAAACCCACGGCACCTGCGACACGCCGAGGGACCACGTCACCGGAGCGTCGGCGGCCGAAAGGCGCAGCGTGCCCGCCGGTCGGGCGGCACTCAGTGTGAGCGTGGGAGTGAGCACCTGTAGGCCGTTCGCATCACCCCGCCCGGGGGCGTCCCCCCGCGCCCCGGCCTGCCCCTTGGGGCCGTTGCCGTTCCCCATGCCGTAGCCGTTCCCGTTGCCCTTGCCCGGCTTGTCGGTCGCGGTCGGGGCCGGCGACGTGCGCGGCGCACTCGGCGCCGTGGCGGGCGCGGCGGTCGGCACCGGCGAGACCGGCTCCAGCACCGCGGCGCCCGGACCGGCCGCACCGGCGACGCCCTGCCCCGGGTCGGCGCCTGCGGGCGCCCCGGAGGGCGAGGTGAGCGCGACCGGCAGGTTCCCGGCCTGCGGCGCCGTGTCGTGGCCGCCCTGGGACGCGGCAAGCGTGAAGGTCAGCACGACCCCGGCGGCCGCGGCCGCCGCGGCGGTGGCCAACGGCGGACGGAGTCGGCGGCGGGTGCGCGGGAAACCGTCGCGCCCGGCGCGCACCGCGCGTTCCACGATCAGGGTGTGCCCGTGCGCGCCCGGCGCGCCGGTGGTGAGCGACCGGAGCAGATCGGCGCGCACCCCGAGCGGCGCCGGACGGGCCGGGCCGGTCGCCAGCAGCGCGTCCACCAGTCCGCCCGGCCGCACCGCCGCGTCCGGGTCGCCGGTCAGCCCGCTCGGCCGGAACGGCCCGCACAGCGGGCAGGAGTCCACATGCAGCCGGGCCGGCACCCGCAGCCCGGACTCGATCGGCGCGGGCAGCGCGGCGCCGGAGACCACACCGTCCGGCAGCAGCACCGCGAGTTCGGCGCACTCCTGGTCGGCGTGCACGCAAACCGCGTGCACCGTCAGGCAGTCCGCGAACTGCGCCCGGCCGCGTGCCACGACCCGCGCGGCCTGCCGCTCGGGCAGGTCCAGGACGCGGCCCAGCTGCGCGTCGTCCAGACCGTGCCGGACGGCCAGTTCGAGTGCTTCGCGTTCCGCCGCGTCGACGCCCGCGAGCGCCACCGGCAGCAGCGGCAGCAGCCGGATGCGGTCGCGCACCGCGACCGTCGGCGCGACGCCGGGCCGCCACACGTCCGCAGCGTCCCCCGGTGCGCCCCGGGCCGCCGCGCTGTGCCGCAGGCATTCGCTGCGGGCCACCGCGTACAGCAGTGCGCGCAGCGACGCGTCGTCGAGCCCGCGGGCCCGGGAGCGCACCACGAGCACGGTGTCGTGCAGCGCTTCCGCGGCTATGCGCTCGTCCCCCACGAGCGTGCGGCAGTACGCGAACAGCGCGTCCGCGTACGTGTCGTACGTCTCCGCGACGCCTTCCGGCGTCCCCGCCTCGCAGCCGCGCGCAAGTGCCGCGGCGAGTCCGGACCCCACGACCGGACCACCCCCACCATGCATGAGGCCTCACCGTACGCACGGCACGCCGGGCCCACCATGGTTTTGCTCGAGGACCACCCGATTCCGGTCGGGCCGTCACGGTCCCGTGACCATCCCGATGTCCGCGCTTCACCCGCCGGCCGCGCACCGGGCGGGTCGCGGCGCGCGGTGTCGGTGCGGGCGGCTACCGTGCCGCACATGGCCAAATCCGCCGGGACGACCGGTAAGTCAGCACGTCCGTCGTACCGGTGCGGCGAGTGCGGATGGACCACGCCCAAGTGGCTCGGCCGCTGCCCGGAGTGCCAGGCCTGGGGCACCGTCGAGGAGTACGGCGCGGGCGCGAAGGCCCGCGTGGTCGCGGCCGGCCCGGTCACCGCGCCCGCCCTGCCGATCGCGCGCATCAACGTCGACGCCGCGCGCTTCCACACCACCGGCGTCGACGAACTCGACCGGGTCCTCGGCGGCGGTGTGGTGCCCGGCGCGGTGATCCTGCTGGCCGGCGAGCCGGGCGTCGGCAAATCGACGCTGCTGCTCGAGGTCGCCAGCGCGTTCGCCACCCCGCAGGCGCCGACGCTGTACGTGACCGGCGAGGAGTCCGCTTCGCAGGTGCGGCTCCGGGCCGGCCGGATCGGCGCGCTCAACGACCACCTGTACCTGGCCGCCGAAACCGACCTGTCGGCGCTGCTGGGCCACGTCGACGCGGTCAAGCCCGCGCTGCTCGTGGTCGACTCGGTGCAGACCATCGCGTCGCCCGAGCTGGAAGGCGCACCGGGCGGGGTGGCCCAGGTCCGCGAGGTCGCGGGCGGGCTGATCCGGATCGCGAAGGAACGCGGCATCGCGACGATCATCGTCGGCCACGTCACCAAGGACGGCTCGATCGCCGGGCCCCGCCTGCTCGAACACCTCGTCGACGTCGTCCTGCACTTCGAAGGCGACCGGCACGCCCGGCTGCGCCTGGTGCGCGCGGTCAAGAACCGCTACGGCACGGCCGACGAGGTCGGCTGCTTCGAACTCCGCGACGAGGGCATCAAGGGCCTGCCCGACCCGAGCGGACTGTTCCTCACACAGCGTCAGGAACCGGTCGCGGGAACCTGCGTGACGGTGACGCTGGAAGGCAAGCGCCCGCTGGTCGCCGAAGTGCAGGCGCTGGTCGCGCCGTCGCAGATCCCGACGCCGCGCCGTGCCACCTCGGGCCTGGACTCGGCGCGCATGTCGATGGTCCTGGCCGTGCTGGAACGCCGCGGCGGCGTGCGGCTCGAGAAGACCGAGATCTACACCGCGACGGTCGGCGGGGTGCGGCTCACCGAACCGGCCGCCGACCTGGCCGCCGCGCTCGCCCTGGCAGGGGCCGCCGCCGACCATCCGCTGCCCGCCAAACTCGTCGCGATCGGCGAGGTCGGCCTGGCCGGCGAGGTGCGCCGGGTCACCGGTGTGCAGCGCCGCCTGGCCGAGGCGCACCGGCTCGGATTCACGCACGCGCTGGTCCCGCCGGACCCCGGCAAGGTGCCCGCGGGCATGCGGGTCACGGAAGTGGCGGACATCTCCGAGGCGCTGCGCGCATTCTCCCTTGTGTCGCGCAGGTAGACTTTTCCACCGATCTTTCTCAGCGGTAGCGGGGCCGGGCAGCATCGCCGCCGCAGCCGGGGACGGCGACGACCACGGGGAGTTCTGTGGCAACGAATGACCGGACCGACAAGGGCGCGGCCGAGCAGGCCCTGGTACGGGCATCGATGATGGCCGTCGCGCCGGGCACGGCCCTGCGCGACGGGCTGGAGCGCATCCTGCGCGGGAACACCGGCGGCCTCATCGTCCTCGGGTTCGACAAGACCGTCGAGTCGCTGAGCACGGGCGGTTTCGTGCTCGACGTCGAGTTCTCCGCGACCCGGCTACGCGAGCTGTGCAAGCTCGACGGCGGCCTGGTCGTCGACAAGGACTGCACCAAGATCGTGCGGGCCGGCGTGCAGTTCGTGCCCGACCCGTCGATCCCGACCGAGGAGACCGGCACCCGGCACCGCACCGCCGAGCGCGTCAACAAGCAGACCGGCTACCCGGTGGTCTCGGTGAGCCAGTCGATGCGGCTGATCGCGCTGTACGTGAACGGCCGCCGCTACGTACTGGAAGACTCCGCCGCCATCCTCTCCCGCGCCAACCAGGCGCTGGCCACGCTGGAGCGGTACAAGCTGCGCCTCGACGAGGTCGCGGGCACGCTGTCCGCGCTGGAGATCGAGGACCTGGTGACGGTCCGCGACGTGTGCGCGGTGTCGCAGCGCCTGGAGATGGTGCGGCTGATCGCCCGCGAGATCGACGGATACGTCACCGAGTTGGGCACCGACGGCCGTCTGCTGGCACTCCAGCTCGAAGAGTTGATCGCCGGTGTCGAGCCGGACCGGTCGCTGGTGGCCCGCGACTACATCCCGGAGCGTGCGCTCAAGCGCGGGCGCACCGAGGCGGACGTGCTGGCCGAGCTGGACGGCCTGACGCACACCGATCTGCTGGACCTCCCGACGGTCGCCCGCGCGCTGGGCTTCACGGCCGGCGCCGAGGTGCTGGACTCCGCGGTCAGCCCGCGCGGCTACCGGCTGCTCGCCAAGGTGCCGCGGCTGCCACCGGTGGTCATCGAGCGGCTCGTGGAGCACTTCGGCGGCCTGCAGAAGCTGCTCGCGGCGAGCGTCGACGACCTCCAGGCGGTCGACGGCGTCGGCGAGGCGCGGGCCCGCAGCGTCCGCGAGGGCCTGTCGCGGCTGGCGGAGTCGTCGATCCTGGAACGCTACGTCTGACCCGGACGCGCACCCACGCGAAAGGCCCTGCCGGAATCCGGCAGGGCCTTTCGCGTGGTCGGGGGTGCGGGGTCGGGCCGCCTACCCGGCGACCGTCCACACGTATGCCTTGCTCGCCCACCGCATCGTCGACACCGTGGCCGTGGCCTGGAACGACGACCCGGCCGGCGGCGGGTTCAGCGCGGGCGCCTGCCCGGTGCACTGGTTCGGGTTGCTGCGCGTCCAGGTGAAGGTGAAGCGTCGCTCGGCGCTCTTGCCGGGCTGGAGCTGCACGACCTCGGGCGCGGGCGTCCCGGCGCAGTCGGCGGGCGACCAGATGTGGTCGTTGCCGGACTTCACCTCGACGGTGGCGGCCTTCGGCGACAGGTTCACCGCGCAGGTCTCGCCGCTGACGTTGGTGACCACGAGCGTGAGCGCGACCTGCTCGCCCACCCGGTACTTCGCGTCCGCCGGACGGTCGCCGCGCAGCGTCAGCGTCGCGTTGCCGCCCTCCTGGTACAGGCACGGCTTGGCGCCGCCGAGCGCCGGGTCCTGCGGCGCGTTGCCGGCACCCGCGGGGGCGCCCGGGTTGCCCGGCTGTCCGTTGGTGCCCGCGGAGTTGCCCGCCGTGGCGCCCGGTGCCGCGCCCGTGCCGCCGGGGTTGGCCGGGCCGGTTCCGGTGCCGGGCGCGCCCGGACCGCCGGACGGCTGACCGGACTTGCCCGGGTCGGCGGTGTTGCCGGGGCCGATGGGTGCGGGCGAGCCGTTGGGCGCGGCGGGCGCGCTCGGAGTGGAACTCTCCGACGCGGCCTTGGCTTTGTCGTCGCCGCCACCGCCCCCGGCGGTGCAGGCCCACGCGACAAGAGCGATCAGGACGGCGAGTCCGATCAGCACGATGGCCCGTCGACGCCAGTACACGGACGGGGGAAGGTGGCCGACAGGGCGGGTCACAGAGTCCACTGGGCAACTCTAGGGCGTCCGTTAGCCCGTCCGGCGCAAGCCGCGCCGCATCCGACGTGCAGTTTCTCGTGGTGAGACGACCTTCACAGGGCGCTTTCCGGCAAACCCGCGCAAGATGATCAACCGCCGGGCGCATCACTCGATCCGGTGACGCATCGCGCCTGCGGGACGCGTACGCGGCGGGCGCCGTTCCGGGTCGGGAACACGCATGGCAGGATCGAAGGGTCATGCCGCACGCACTCAACGAACCCATCCTCGACTGGTACGCGGACAACGCCCGCGACCTGCCGTGGCGCCGCCCCGACGCCTCCGCGTGGGCGGTCATGGTCAGCGAATTCATGCTCCAGCAGACGCCGGTGACCCGGGTGCTGCCGATGTACGAGGCGTGGCTTGCCCGTTGGCCCACGCCGACGGACCTCGCGGACGCCGAGCCGGGCGACGCGGTCCGCGCGTGGGGCCGGCTCGGCTACCCGCGCCGCGCGCTGCGCCTGCACGGCGCGGCGACCGCGATCCGCGACCAGCACAATGGCGAAGTTCCGGACGACCACGACAAGTTGCTCGCGCTCCCCGGGGTCGGCGAGTACACCGCGGCGGCCGTCGCGTCGTTCGCGTTCCGGCAGCGGCACGCGGTGCTCGACACGAACGTGCGCCGGGTGTTCGCGCGCACCGTCGACGGCACCGAGTACCCGCCGCAGGCCACCACCGCCGCGGAGCGCCGCACCGCGGGCGACGCCATGCCGCTCGACGACGAGACCGCGGCCGAGTGGGCGGTCGCGATCATGGAGCTGGGCGCGCTGGTGTGCACGGCGCGTACGCCCCGGTGCGCGGACTGCCCGGTCGCGGCACTGTGCGCCTGGCGGCTCGCCGGGAAGCCGCCGTACGAGGGCCCGCCGCGGCGCGGCCAGACGTACGCGGGCACCGACCGCCAGTGCCGCGGCAAGCTCCTCGCGGTGCTGCGCGACGCCGAGGGCCCGGTGCCGAAGACCGCGCTCGACGCGGTGTGGGAGGACGCCCTGCAGCGCGCCCGCGCACTCGACGGCCTGGTCGCCGACGGCCTCGTCGAACCGGTCGCGGACGGCGTCTACCGGCTGCCCACCGGCGCCCCCGTGAACGCCTGACCTGCCCTTCCGCGGGAGCCCGCGGCCGCCCGGAACCCGGCGGCCGCGGGCTCTTCCGCTTCTTGGCTACCGGCGAGTAATCTCCGCGTCATGGACCTCACGACGTATGCGATCCCGGCCTTCGTGCTGCTGCTCGCCGTCGAGATCCTCGCGTACCGGTTCGCCCCGGACGACGAGCAGCGCGGCTACACGGCCAAGGACACCGCGACCAGTCTGTCGATGGGCCTGGGCAGCATCGCGGCGAATCTCGGCTGGGGTCTGCTCGCCGCCCTGGCGTGGGTGGGCGGGTACCACCTGACGCCGCTCGACGTCCCGGGCACGTGGTGGGGCTGGGCACTGGCCGTCCTGGCAGTGGACTTCTTCTACTACTGGGAACACCGGGCGATGCACGAGATCCGCCTGCTGTGGGCGAGCCACGTCGTGCACCACTCCAGCCGCCACTACAACCTGTCCACCGCGCTGCGGCAGAGCTGGACGGGAGCGCACCACCTGGTGTTCATGCTGCCGGTCGCGCTGCTCGGCTTCTCCCCGGCGATGGTGTTCACCGCGTACTCGGTCAACCTGCTCTACCAGTTCTGGATCCACACCGAACGCATCCACACGCTGGGGAAACCAATCGAGTACGTGTTCAACACGCCGTCCCACCACCGCGTGCACCACGGCTCGAACCGGCAGTACCTCGACCGCAACTACGGCGGCATCCTCATCGTGTGGGACCGGCTGTTCCGCTCCTTCGAGCCCGAGGGCGAGCGGGTGGACTACGGGCTGACGAAGAACATCGCCACGTACAACCCGCTGCGCGTCGCCTTCCACGAATACCGGGCCATCGGCCACGACGTCCGGCACGCGACCGGGTGGCGCGAGCGGTTCGGGCGGGTGTTCCGGGGGCCGGGGTGGAGCCCGGCGCCTGCCGCACCTGCCGCGCCCGCCCCGGCGGTGGCCGCGTGAACGCGCGTGCCTGGCTGGTGCTGTTTCTCGTCTTCGCGGTCGCCGACTCGGTCCTCGCCGCCGTCGACCTGCACACCGCCGTCGGCGCGGTGCGGTGGGCCACCAAGCCGCTGCTGATGCCGCTGCTCGCGGCCTACGTGGTCGCCGCCGCGGGCGGGTTCCGCGGCCTCGCGCTGCCGCTCACCGCGCTGGCCGGCGGCTTCGTCGGCGACGTGGGGCTGCTGCCGGACCGCGACGGGCTCTTCATGGTCGGCATGGCCGGCTTCGCCGTCGGCCACGTCGCGTACATCCGGGCCTTCGCCCTCCGCGGCGCCGGAGCGCGCATCGCCGCGGACCGCCGGATCCCGCTCGGCTACGCGGCGGCGTGGGCGGTCATGATCGCCGTCCTGTGGCGCGGCCTCGACGACCTGCTCGTCCCCGTCATCGGCTACAGCCTGCTGCTCACCGCGATGGCCGCGTTCGCCGCGGGCATGGACCGGCGGACGGCGATCGGCGGCGCGCTGTTCCTGCTGTCCGACACGGTCATCGCGTGCGGCATCGCCGACCTCGACCTCGTGCCCGGCCAGGACGCCGTCGTCATGCCGACCTACCTGGCCGCGCAGTTCCTGCTGATGACCACGTGGACCCGGGCGCCCGTCCTCGTCCGGGAACCCGAAGCGGCGGCGGACCCCGGGTCCGCCGCCGCTTTCTGACCGGCTTACGGCTGCCTCACTGCTCCTGCGGAGCCGCGGTGTACCGCCACGCGGCGGTCACATACTCGGGCTCCGGACACATCGCCGCGGCGAGCCGGAAGTACGGCCCGGCCTCGGCCGCGCGCCCGGACCGCTCCAGCGTCCGCCCGAGCGCGTGCAGCGCCCACGCGTCCCGCGGGTCGAGTTCGACCACCCGCCGCAGCGTCTCCTCGGCCCGCCGCAGCTGCGCCGACCCGAAGTACGCCCGCGCCGCGAGCAGCTGCACCGCGACGTTGTCCTGCTCGCCCTCGAGGTGCGGCTCGATCAGCTTGAGCGCGCCCAGCGGGTCGCGAGCGTCGACGAGTTCCTGGGCCCAGCGGTAGTTCTCCACGGTCATGCCGGTGGCTTGCGTCGTCACGGGGTGGGCTCCTTCCGGGGCGAAACTGCGAGTGACGACCGCAGCAACAGCGCCGGGGCGGGTTCTGTTCCCCAGTCTGTGGACAACGCCTCGGCCTACCGCGCCGTGAATCCCCCATCCACCACGTGCGTGCTCCCCGTAATGAACGACGCCCGCTCCGACAGCAGGAAAGCCACCAGCTCCGCCACCTCGTCCGGCCGGGCCAGCCGGTCCAGTGGGTGCTGCGCCCGCAGCACCGCCAGGGCGTCGGGGGTCAGCCCGTCCAGCATCGGGGTCACCACTCCCCCAGGCGCCACCGCGTTCACCCGCAGGTTCCGGTCCGCGTACTCCAGGGCCGCGCACTGGGTCAGCCCGATCACGGCATGCTTCGCGGCCACGTACGCCGCCGCCCGGTCCGCCCCCACGATCCCCTGCACCGCCGTCACGTTGACGATCGCGCCGCCGTCCCCGTGCTCGAGAATCGCCGGGATCTGGGCGCGCATCCCGTGGAAGACGCCGTCGAGGTCCACGTCGAGCACCCGCCGCCAGGCCTCCAGCGGATAGTCGGCCAGTTCCTGGACAGGGCCCGCTATGCCCGCGTTGTTGACCGCCAGGTGCAGCGCCCCGAAGGTCTCCACGGCGCCCGCGACGAGCGCCGCCGCGGACTCGGGGTCCGTCACGTCGACGCGCAGCGCCCGCGCCCGGCCTCCCGCGTCGTTGATCCGGGACGCCGTCCGGGCCGCCCCCACGTCGTCGACGTCCCCCACCACGACCCGGGCGCCGCCCACCGCCAAGCGCATGGCCACCGCGGCGCCGATCCCGGAGCCGGCTCCGGTGACCACCGCGGTCAGATCGGCGAACTCGGTCGCCCCCGCAACACCCGCGATCTCACTGCCCATAGACCCACGATGGGCCGGGGCGGCGCGGGCCGACAGCCGAACTACCCCGAACGGGTAGGCGGCTGTGGCCGGGTCACCGGCAGGTCGTGCGGATCCGGGCCGGACACCGGCTCGTCGAGGATGCCGTGGTAGAGCACATCGAACAGGCGATCGATCGTCTGTTCGCGCGCCTCCTGCGGCAGCTTCGCGAGGTCGGTCTCCAGCAGCAGCGTGGAGAGCCCGTGCACGGCGGCCCACAGGGCGATGTCGGTGAAGGCCCGCCGATCCGGCCGGAGCACGCCCTCGGCGACCAGCACGTCCAGCGCGTCGGCCATGACCATGTACGACGGGTCGCGCTCCTCCGCGGGCGGCGCCACCGGGGCCCGGGTCTCGCCGAGCGCCGTCGAGCCCGCGTGCTTGCTCTCCCGGAAGATCAGCCGGAACAGGCCGGGTTCGGCGAGGGCGAACCGCACGTACCCGAGCCCGGTCGCGCGGATGTGCCGCACCGCCTCGGTCGCGGGGTCGGCCGCGGGGGGCGACGCGGCGAGTTCGGCGCGTACCCAGTCGCTCATGACGGCGACACCGCGGTGCTTCACTTCTTCGACGAGGTCCTGGTGGCTCTCGAAGTGCCGGTAGGCGGCCGTCGACGACACCCCGGTGTCCCGCGCCACCTCGCGCAGCACAATCGCGTCCGGACCGCCCTCGCGGACCCGCTGGAGCCCCGCCTCCACCAGCGCATTCCGCAGGTCGCCGTGGTGGTACGCGCGCCGGCCTGCGCCGCCGGCACGTTTCGGCGCGCTCTCTTTCGCAGCGGCGTCCTTCGGCGCGGCCGCCTTGGGCGCGGGCCCGTGCGCGCCCGCCTCGGCCCCGTCGGCTCCCCCGGTCTCGTCTTTCGTCGCCACCTGTTCTCCTCCTGATCTCCCTCCCCATGTTGACAGCGCCAACATTTACTGCCAAGTTATCAGTGAGAACATTGTTGACGGCATAAACATTGGGGCCACCGCCATGTTGGAACGCATAGGCACGCTCACCGCCACCCGCGCCCGTACCGTCCTCGCCGTCGCCGCCGTCCTGGTGCTCGCCGCCGCGGCCCTCGGCTTCGGAGCATTCGGCGCCCTCAAGTCGGAGGGCTTCGACGACCCCGCATCGGACTCCTACAAGGCCAAGCAGGCCGTGGAGCAGACCTTCGGCGGCTCACCCAACCTGCTCGTGGAAGTGCGCGCCCGCGGCCAGTCCGTCGACACCCCCGCGGTCGCCGACGCCGGCCGCCGACTGACCGCCGCGCTCGCCGCCCAGCCCGGCTACCGGGACGTGATGTCGTACTGGACCACCGGCTCGCCCTCCCTCAAGGCGAAGGACGGCACCCGCGCCCTCGTCGTGGCGAACGCCGAGGACGACGTCGCCGAACTCCCGCAGGCCGCCCGCGACGCGGTCGCCGCCGACCTGGGGCCGAACGGCCCGATCACCGTGGAAATCGGCGGCAACGCCGCGCTCGGCCCGGAAGCGCAGAGCCAGATCGGCAAGAGCCTGGCCGTCGCCGAGATGATCGCCGTCCCGATCACCCTGCTCCTGCTGGTGCTCGCGTTCGGCTCGGTGGTCGCCGCGATGGTTCCGCTGGCCATCGGATTCGTGGCCATCATGGGCACCTTCGCCGAGCTGTTCGTGCTCGGCAAGCTCACCGACGTCTCGATCTACTCGGTCAACCTCACCACCGCGCTCGGCCTCGGCCTGGCGATCGACTACGCGCTGCTGATCGTCGCCCGCCACCGCGAACTCGTGCACAACGGCGCGACCGTGCACGACGCCGTCGTCCAGACGGTGCGCACCGCCGGACGCACCATCGTCTTCTCCGCCGCGACCGTGGCCGCCGCGCTGGCCACGCTGCTGGTCTTCCCGATGTACTTCCTGCGGTCGTTCGCCTACGCCGGCATCGGCGTCGTGGTGGTCGCCGCCGCGGCCGCGCTGTTCGTCGCCCCGGCGCTGATCTCGGTGCTCGGGCCGCGCCTGGACGCCGGGCGGATCAAGGGCATCCGCGGCGTGCAGGGCGACGAGACCGCGTTCTGGTCCCGGCTCGCCGGCGCGGTCACCAAGCGGCCGCTGGTCGCCGCCCTGCCGGTGGTCGCCGTGCTGCTGCTGGCCGCGTCGCCGCTGCTCGGCGTCTCGTTCGGCACGCCGGACGAGCGGGTGCTGCCGAAGTCCGCGGGCATCCACCAGGTCGGCGACTCGATGCGGGAGAACTACACGTCCAACGAGTCGCACGCGGTCGACGTCGTGGTCACCGGCAGCGGCGCCAACGGCAACCTGTCCGGGTACGCCCGCGACCTGTCCGCGCTGCCCGGCGTCGCCCGGGTCGACAGCGCCAACGGCATCTTCGCCGAGGGCAACGAGACTTCCCCGCAGGGCCGACCGGGCACCGCCAAGCCCGACGCCCAGGTGATCTACGTGGTCACGTCCCTCGACGAGAAGTCCGGCGCCGCCCAGGACCTGGTCCGCGACATCCGCGCAGTACACGCCCCGGAAGGCACGCACACCCTGGTCGGCGGCACCGACGCCCGCCTGGTCGACACCAAGCAGGCCATCGCCGACCGCATCCCGCTCGCCCTCGGCCTCATCTGCCTGACCACGTTCGTGGTGCTCTTCCTGTTCACCGGCAGCGTCGTCCAGCCGCTGCGGGCGCTCGTCCTCAACGGGCTCAGCATCGCCGCCGCGATGGGCATCACCGTGTGGGTGTTCCAGCAAGGCCACTTCGCGAGCGCGCTGGGCTTCGTGCCGCTGCCGATGGACACCTCGATGACGGTGCTGCTGTTCTGCATCGCCTTCGGCCTGTCCATGGACTACGAAGTGTTCGTCATCAGCCGCATCAAGGAACTCCACGACGCCGGCGCCACGCCCGAGGACGCCGTGGTGCACGGCCTGGCCCGCACCGGCCGCATCGTCACCACCGCGGCCGCGCTCCTCGCCGTCACCTTCGTCGCGTTCCTGACCAGCACCGTCAGCTTCCTGCAGCTGTTCGGGCTGGGCGCCGCGCTGGCGATCCTCATCGACGCCACGCTGGTCCGGGCGATCCTCGTCCCGGCGACGATGCGCCTGCTCGGCCCGGCCGCCTGGTACGCGCCGAAGACGCTGCGTCGCGCGTACGCAAAGGTCGGCATCAGCGAAAGCCTGCCGCCGGCTCCCGCCGAACCGGTCGCGGAGCCGAGCAGCCGCTGACCGGCATGCGAAGGCCGTGCCCCGGGGGTCCATCGCCCCCGGGGCACGGCCGCGTTCGTGCTCGTCCCGGCAGCCGCCCGCGGCTCACAGGAAACGGTCGAATTCCCCCGCCTTGACGCCCGCGACGAATGCCGCGAGTTCCTCGCGGGTGTAGCAGAGCGCCGGACGGCCGGTGTCCTGGGAATCGCGGACCGCGATCCCGCCGTCGATCTGCGCCAGTTCGACGCAGCACCCCTCCCGGTCGGCGGAGAACGACGACTTGACCCAGACCGCGTCGGACTTGTCGGCCTGGTACAGCGAGAGCTTGTTCATTGCAGGCTTTCCGCTCGATCGAGGAGCAGCGCGACTGTGTCGTCCGGCGTGAGCGCGCCTGTCGAGATCCATTCGAACAAACGTCTGTAGAGCCGGACTTCGCGCTTGGTATCTCGCGGGATCATACCGCCGATGCTTTCGATGAAAGCCACGTCGAGATCATCCGGATCGGTGAATCCGAGGGTGACAAATCCCGTTCCGGAAGGCCGCCGCGCGCCCTGGAACGGCACCACCTGAAAGGTGACATTGGGGAGTTTCGCCATCTCCACCAAGTGCAGCATCTGCTCGCGCATCACCGCCGGACCACCGGTGTCCACATGCAGCGCGGCTTCGCTGACGATCCCGTGGAACTCCAGCACCGGGTCGTCGAAAAGCCGCCGCCCGCGGCCCTGCCGCAGCGCCACCAGGCTGCCGATCTGGTCGGCGGCGAGCGGCCGCAGCCCGGTCTCCATCACCGCCGTCGTATATGCGAGCACTTGCAGCAGTCCGGGAATCGTCATCGGCTGGTACTCGCGTTCGACCGCGGCGTCGTCTTCCAGCGCGACGAAATCGGCGAGCGACGCGTTCATCACATCGGTGTACTCGCGCCACCAATGCCGGGGCCGCTTGTCCACCAGCAACTGCTCCAGCTCCGCCTGCTGTTGCTGCGGCAGTCCGTAGAGCCGGCACAGCACGAGGAGGTCCCGTCGGCTGACGTAGGCGCGCGCCAGCTCCATCCGGCTGATTTTCGAGACGTCCCCGCGGATGGCCGCGGCCGCGGCATTCCGGGTGACCCCGCGTTCTTCCCGGAGACGACGCAGCTCCAGACCCAACCGCTTGCGCTTGAGGGTGTGCTGGGAGTCGGTCGCCATGATCTCCCCCTTCATGATTTTTGTCCGACTTCTCGGCAGCTACTTGCACGTGCAGTTTCGCTGGTGCTTCACTCATCTTGAACACATAGCGCTCTCAGGTCAATACGGAGAGCAACCGCGCGGCCCCCAGGGAGAGCTGTGCACGCCACCGACGCGTCTACGGGACCCGTCCAAGAACCCGTCTATATCGTCCGGCTGCCCGCGCTGCCCGGCTCGGTGTCGACCGCGCGGGAGCATGTCGAGGCGCTGTGCCGGAAGTTCGGTGTGGACAGCTTCGCCCCCGTGCAGGTCGTTTCCGAACTCGCGGGCAATGCCGTCGAGCACGCGGGCATGTGCGGGGGCATAGAGGTGTGGGTGTCCTTCGACCCCGCCTACATGTGGATCGAAGTGGTGGACTTCGCGCCGGGGTTCGTACCGGACCTGGAGACCGTCGAGGAACCCGGCGACGACGAGGAGCGCGGCCGCGGGCTGCTCATCGCGCAGATGCTGGCGGAACGCGTCGAGGCCCTCGTCCTCGGCGACCGCAAGGCCTTGTGCGCGTGCTTCCCGGTCCCGGCCTGACCGACCCGCCCGACCGGTCGGCCTGCCGACCGGCCTGCCGACCCGCCTGCGCGACCTCCCGGCCCGGCCTGCTCGGTCGATCCGCGCGGCAGGCCCGCGAAACGGCGGAGGGCCGCCCCCGGTTTCCCGGGGGCGGCCCTCACACGCTGTGCCTGGCGACGGTATCCGTCAGGAGTCCGCTAGGACGCCTCGCCCTTGGACAGGTCCGGGCCGGAGCCCGCGGCCTCGACCGGCGGCACGTCCGGCAGCGCGGCCTTCTCCTCGCCGACGAAGGTGAACTTCTCGTCTTCGCCGCCGCCCTCGGTGCCGACCACGACGATCGATCCGGGCTTCAGCTCCGCGTACAGGATCTTCTCGGACAGGGTGTCCTCGATCTCCCGCTGGATCGTGCGCCGCAGCGGACGCGCACCCAGCAGCGGGTCGTAGCCCTTCTTCGCGAGCAGCTTCTTGGCGGCCGGGGTGAGCTCGATGCCCATGTCCCGGTCCTTGAGGCGCTCGTCCACCTTGGCGATCATCAGGTCGACGATCTGGATGATGTCGTCCTCGGACAGCTGGTGGAACACGATCGTGTCGTCGACACGGTTCAGGAACTCGGGGCGGAAGTGCTGCTTCAGCTCCTCGTTGACCTTCGCCTTCATCCGGTCGTAGCCGGTCTTGACGTCGGACGAACCGGTGAAGCCGAGGCCGAAGCCCTTCGAGATGTCCCGGGTGCCCAGGTTGGTCGTCATGATGATGACGGTGTTCTTGAAGTCGACCACCCGGCCCTGGGAGTCGGTCAGGCGACCGTCTTCCAGGATCTGCAGCAGCGAGTTGAAGATGTCCGGGTGCGCCTTCTCGACCTCGTCGAACAGCACGACCGAGAACGGCTTGCGGCGCACCTTCTCGGTGAGCTGGCCGCCCTCTTCGTAGCCGACGTAGCCGGGAGGCGAGCCGAACAGCCGCGACACGGTGTGCTTCTCGGAGAACTCCGACATGTCGAGCTGGATCAGCGCGTCCTCGTCGCCGAACAGGAACTCGGCGAGCGTCTTGGACAGCTCCGTCTTACCGACACCGGACGGGCCCGCGAAGATGAACGAGCCGCCGGGACGCTTCGGGTCCTTCAGACCCGCACGTGTACGCCGGATCGCCTGCGACAGCGCCTTGATCGCGTCCTTCTGGCCGATGACGCGCTTGTGCAGCTCGTCTTCCATGCGGAGCAGCCGCGCGGACTCCTCCTCGGTCAGCTTGAACACCGGGATGCCCGTCGCCGTGGACAGGACCTCGGCGATCAGCTCCTCGTCGACCTCGGCGACGACGTCCATGTCGCCGGCCTTCCACTCCTTCTCGCGCTTCGCCTTGTCGGCAAGGAGGGTCTTCTCCTTGTCGCGCAGCGACGCCGCCTTCTCGAAGTCCTGCGCGTCGATCGCGGACTCCTTCTCGCGGCGCACGTTCGCGATCTTCTCGTCGAACTCGCGCAGGTCCGGCGGCGCGGTCATCCGGCGGATGCGCATCCGGGAGCCGGCCTCGTCGATCAGGTCGATCGCCTTGTCCGGGAGGAAGCGGTCCGAGATGTACCGGTCGGCCAGCGTGGCGGCGGCGACCAGCGCGGCGTCGGTGATCGACACGCGGTGGTGCGCCTCGTAGCGGTCGCGCAGACCCTTGAGGATCTCGATGGTGTGCGACAGCGACGGCTCGGCGACCTGGATCGGCTGGAAGCGGCGCTCGAGAGCCGCGTCCTTCTCCAGGTGCTTGCGGTACTCGTCGAGGGTCGTGGCACCGATGGTCTGCAGCTCGCCGCGGGCCAGCATCGGCTTGAGGATGCTCGCCGCGTCGATCGCGCCCTCGGCGGCGCCCGCACCCACGAGGGTGTGCAGCTCGTCGATGAACAGGATGATGTCGCCGCGCGTGCGGATCTCCTTGAGCACCTTCTTCAGGCGCTCTTCGAAGTCGCCGCGGTAGCGGGAGCCGGCCACCAGGGCGCCCAGGTCCAGCGTGTACAGCTGCTTGTCCTTGAGCGTCTCGGGCACCTCGCCCTTGACGATGGCCTGCGCCAGGCCCTCGACGACCGCCGTCTTGCCGACGCCGGGCTCGCCGATGAGGACCGGGTTGTTCTTGGTCCGGCGGGACAGGACCTGCATGACCCGCTCGATTTCCTTCTCACGCCCGATGACCGGGTCCAGCTTGCCCTCGCGGGCCGCCTGCGTGAGGTTGCGCCCGAACTGGTCGAGCACCAGCGAGGTGGACGGCGTGCCCTCCTGGCCGGCGCCGCCGGGCGACGCGGTCTTCTCGCCGGAGTACCCGGACAGCAACTGGATGACCTGCTGGCGCACCCGGTTGAGGTCCGCGCCGAGCTTGACCAGGACCTGGGCGGCGACGCCCTCGCCCTCGCGGATCAGGCCCAGCAGGATGTGCTCGGTGCCGATGTAGTTGTGACCCAGCTGAAGCGCCTCGCGAAGCGAAAGCTCCAGCACCTTCTTGGCGCGGGGCGTGAAGGGGATGTGGCCGGACGGGGCCTGCTGGCCCTGGCCGATGATCTCCTCCACCTGCTGGCGGACGGCCTCAAGCGAGATGCCGAGGCTCTCCAGCGCCTTGGCGGCAACGCCTTCGCCCTCGTGGATAAGGCCGAGGAGGATGTGCTCAGTCCCGATGTAGTTGTGGTTGAGCATCCTGGCCTCCTCCTGAGCCAAGACGACAACCCGCCGCGCGCGGTCGGTGAACCTCTCGAACATCGTTATCGCTCCTCAGAGCGGTCGTGCAGTTCGGGGACGGTCCCCTCCCTGTCCTTCCGCATGCTAGTCCCGCACGCGGGACCGCTCACTTCGTCCACAAGGACGTGCGACCCACGTGTTGCGGGCCGCGCTGGACACCTAGTCAAACCCGATAGTGCGGGGCAGTGTTCCCCCGAACCAAGCAGAGTCGCCGATTGTGAGTACGCCAGAAGCGAACGCAGCGGCCGGGCGGCGCTTCCGACGGCCGAGCCCCGGCCGTCCGCCACCTCGTTCCGTACCGGCGTACGCCGCATCCGCACCCCCTCCACAGCACTCCTGCCCGGCTCATACCCACGGCCGCCCGGCGCGTATGCCGGTTCCCGGCGCCCCGATGGACGGAACACCGCAGGTCGCGCCGTGTCCCCGACCGCCCGGGAGGCAACGGCCGAAGTTGCCGTGAACACGTTTCGCAATCGAGCAATCACCTCTCGTAACCGGAGTCCTTCCCCGGAGTTGAACACGCTATGGCAGCGACACTCCTTTTCGCCCCTCGCTCGGCCCCGGTCGTCCCCGGCCCGCTCGACGAGGCGCTCTGGTACGCCCGCTCGCTGGGGTGGCCGGTCCTGCCCGAGCGGGGCCGGACGGAGCCCAGTGAAACGGCCGGGGCCGACACCGGCGCGGCGTGGCCGACGGACCCGCGCCGCGCCGCGACGGCGGTGCCGGGGCAGCGGACGGCCGGTGCGTCCGCGTGCGCGGCGGGCCGCGGCGGGGCGGCGGACGCCGCGGTCGGCGGCGCCGGAAGTACGGGGAGTACCGGCCAGGGTGCCACGACGAACGGCGTTGCGGGATCGGCACCGGGGACACGCGTCGGCGCCACCGCGGGCAGCGTCGATCCGGCCGTGATCCTCGGGTGGTGGGGGACGGCTCCCCGGCGGGCCGTGCGGCTCGCCGCGGGCGTGCATTTCGACGTGCTCGACGTGCCCGGCCGCGCCGGGACGCGCGCGCTGCGGCGGGCGGAGCAGTTCGGCATGCCGGTCGGCCCGGTCGCGGCCACGGCGGGCGGACGCATGCAGTTCTTCGTGGCCCCCGGCGTCGCGGAAAGCCTGCCCGAACTGCTCGACTGGCTCGACTGGGCCGGCCTCGACCTGGATCTCCGGGCGTTCGGCGCGGGCGACTCGGTGCCGGCGCCGTCCCCGTGGCCCGCCACCTGGCTGGCGCCCTGGCCGCGTGCCTGGGAGGCCTCGCGCTGGCTCCGCGCCCCTGCCGCTTCGCGCCTGCGCTGCGCCGCCGGCAGCACCCCCGAACCCCTCATGGCCGTCGACGTCCGCTTCCCCGACGTCACGCGGCTCCTGAGCGGCCTCGCGCATGCCTGCCAGCAGGTGCGCCTGCTCCCCCGCCGGTCCGCCGGCACCCCATCCCTCGCGGGCGAAGGCGCGGCTTGAGGAATCGGCTGGGAACCCGGCCGACGAACCCGCGACGCGGCGTACTCCAGGGCGGCGATCGCCGCCGCCGCAATGCGGGCATCCGTCGGCCACCCGCGACGCCTGCCTCACCCGGCACAGCCCGTCCGCAGCCGCGGCACCTCGCCTCCGGGCTTCCGTTGCCCGCAGCGGCGTCCCCCTCCGGCGCCCTCGCCGACCGACCGCCTCGCCCGGCACGTCTCCGTGCCTCTGGCGCGCAGCGGCCCGCCGCTGTCCGGCCGTCCGATCGCGCGTGCCCCCCTTTGGCGCCTCGGGTTCACCCCGGAGCGCCCGAAGGGCGGCTCCTCGCGCAACGCGCGGGGGAGCCGCCCTTCGGAAAAACCCTCTGCGGGATGTCTCGATCAGGCGTGCGCCTTCTCGTAGGCCTCTTTGATGTTCGCGGGCACGCGGCCGCGCTCGCTGACCTCGTAGCCGTTCTCCTTGGCCCACTTGCGGACCTCGGACGTGTCCACACCCGACGCGGCGGCCTTGGCCGACCCGCGGGCGGCGCGGCGGCCCGCTGCGCGGCCCCCCGTCTTCCGGGCCACCTGCACATACGCGGTCAGCGCGCTGCGCAGTTCGCCGGCATTTGCTTCGCTGAGGTCGATCTCGTACGAGACACCGTCGAGGGCGAACGTCACCGTCTCGTCGGCCTTGCCGCCGTCGAGGTCGTCCACGAGAAGAATCTGGACCTTCTGTGCCACCGGTTTCCCTTTCATCGGGAGGGATCGCCACCAACCAAGAAAAGGAAACCGCTTTTCCCGGAAAAATTCAAACCCGAGGAAGCGGAACCGAACGCGCCCGGATTGCGTTTGACCAGGGATAGGAGATCCGCGGATGTGCCGGATCCGCGCGCGATGATCCCGCCGATCTGCCAACACACAACGGCGTACCGACGGGTTGCCCGGATGGCGCCCGCTAGAGGTGAAGGAGCATCCGGGTGTTGCCCAAGGTGTTCGGCTTCACGCGTTCCAGGTCGAGAAACTCTGCGACGCCTTCGTCATACGAACGAAGAAGTTCCCGGTACACCTCGGGATCGACGGCCGTTCCCTCGATCTCGACGAACCCGTGGCGGGCGAAGAAGTCGACCTCGAAGGTCAGGCAGAATATCCGCCGCACGCCCAACCACCGCGCGGTCTCCAGCAACTGGGCGAGCAGCCGGTGGCCGACGCCGTAACCGCGGCAGGACGGGTCGACGGCGAGGGTGCGCACCTCGGCGAGGTCTTCCCACATCACGTGCAGCGCGCCGCAGGCCACCACGGCGCCGTCGCCGCCGCGTTCCGCGACCCAGAACTCCTGCACGTCCTCGAACAGCGTCACGGTCGGTTTGTCGAGCAGGATGCGCTTGCCCGCGTAGTCGTCCACCAGACCGCGAATGGCTGAGACATCCGAGGTTCTGGCCCGGCGGATCGTGACTTCCATGGCGTGAAGGTATCGCGATCACGGAGGGCCGCGGCGGGCGCCCCGGGGATCGTGCGGGACATCACGCGGGACGGCCCGGCCTTCCGCGGAATGCCCGGTACCGGGTTAACCGACAACCGTCGGGTATGCCGTCGGGACGGGATATGAAGCGCGCCGGAACTCCGCCGGAACATCGTCCGCGAACGGATGCGGAATGACCGCTTTCGGTGTTGTTGGCCGCTCGCCGCGGTGCGGTGTTCCGGTACGGGATGCGCGACGGAACCGCGCGGGATGGCTCGGCACCGGCCGGATCACGGCGCGGTGACGCGCGTAATCGCGCAGGCGGAGCCGGGATCGTCGGGGCAGGTGTGCTCGATCACCGGTGCCGGATCCGCGGCTCCGAGGAATTCCGAGCGCGCGGACATCACGGTGCCCGCCGCCGGACCGGGGACGTGCAGGGTGAGCGTCAGCGTGGCCGTTCCGCCGGCGGCGATGCGACCGGTCTGCCAGATGCCGGTGAGCGCGTCGTAGGTGCCTTGCGAGATGCGGCCGGACACCAGCGGGGCGCCCGCCGGAATGCTGTTCCGCACGGTCGCGAACAGGGCCGCGGCTTCACCCGAATCGGTGACGGTGACGGTGTGCGTGACCTGTTGGCCGGGCCGGGTGTCGGTGGTGTCGGCGGTGCGGGTGAGCCGCAGCCTGGGGTCGCCGAAGCGGAGACCGGCACACGCGGCGGTGGCGTCGTCGGCGCACTGCTGGTCGGCGGGGACCGCCACCTCGGCCACCGGCGGCGGGGGCGACGGGGGCGGCGGAGGCGACGGGGAGGCCGCGGGCGGGGTGGCCGGCGGCGAGGCGCTGCGGGTGGCGGACGGGGGCGGGGCAGGCGTGCCGGACGTGCCGGGGCCGTCAGGTCGCGGCGTCGGCGCAGGGTCGGTGGCGGTCGACGGCCGCGTCGTCGCGGGCATGCCCGCCGTCGCCGACGGGGTGCTCGGCATGACCGGCACGGTTGTCGCAGGTCCGGTCGTCGACGCCGGACCGGTGGCCGTCGATGGCGTTCCGCCGCCGTCCGCGGGTGCCGTGGCCGCCGGGCGCGCGATCGTCGGCGGCACGGTCGCGGCACTCGCCGTGGCCGCCTCCGGCGACGCGCCCGCGGCGTCCCCACCGGGCTTGGCCGAGCTGCTCGCGCAGTCGTTCGGCGCACGTCCGCCGGACGGCGACGCGACGGGCGCGACCGACGTTGCGAGCCCAGGGGTCCGCAGCGGCCCGCCCTGCCTCCCGACTGCCTTCTTCCCGTCCCCTGCCGCGCCCGGAACGGCCCCGGCACGCCCTCCGGCCGCCCCCGAGCCGGACGCGCGCGCGGCGCTCGGGCTGACCGCCGGTGACGCGGCCGCGGAGCCGCAGGGGTCCGCTTCGCCTCGCGCGCGTGTGCGCGGGGCGGTGACGGCCACGCGGACCTGCTCGACGCCCCCCGGGGTCGGCTGCACCGCTTGCAGCCGCCACAGCAGCACAGCGGTCCGCAGGCCGGGCGCGGTGGGCACCGTCCACACCGACGAGGGCAGGTCGAAGGTGCCGCGCGACGGGTCGCCGCCGACCGGGCGGAGCCCGCCGGTGATGCGCCCGGCGACGGTGACCTTGTCGCCGGGCCGGGTCTCCGCCATGGTCAGCCGGACGACCGCGGTGACGGTCTCGCCCGCGGCCGCGACCGGGGTGCTCAGCGTCAGGTCGAGGCCGAAGCGGGGTTGCGCGTCGCGCCCGGAGGCGGCGGCGAGCTGCACCGCGACCAGCAGGGCCGCGGTGCAGAGCGCGGTGAGCACGGGAAGGCCCGCGCGCCGCACGGGCGTCCGTTCCCGGGGCACGGGCGGCCACCTCGCTTCCTTGAGCACGCCCGCTTGTCTGATAAGCGGACATTTCACCCCCAGGAAACCGTGATCGCTTTCCGGAAATCCGCCGCGGCCGACACTCCGAATTCCCCCGGATTCCGCCGGTTTTTCCCTCGAATAGCTCAGCCGGGCGACGGATCGGCCCCGCCGTCCGCGCCTCCGGGATCTCCGCCTGGTCCGCCTTGTCCGCCGTCTTCCGGCAGCGCGACACGGAGCGCATCCCGCAGCGCATCGACCTGTTCCGCGCTCATGCCTTCCACGAAATGCACGAGGGCCCCCGCACGGCCACCGCCGGAAAGCCAGTCGTCGCGCATCAGCGCGGCGGTATGCGCCTCCCGGGAAAGCACCGGTTCGTAGCGGTAGGCGCGGCCGTCGAGCCGCCGCCGGAGTTCGCCTTTGCGGTGCAGTTTGTCGAGCACCGTCATCACCGTGGTGTACGCGAGTTCCCGGTCCGGCCGCAGCGCTTCCCGCACCTCGCGCACCGACAGCGGCGCGTTCACCGCCCACAGCCGCAGCATGACCTGTTCTTCCAGCTCGCCGAAGCGGGCCATGAGCCGCCCTTTCGCGCACCGAAATCCGTCGGCCGAACCGGGTTTACGCCGAATCAAACCTCGGGAATTTGTGAGGTACGGCACATCCCGAATCCGGAATCCTACGGACCATAGTAGTGCCGGAACCGGCAAATCGGGCATGTCACCCGTCCGGTGTCCACCGGTCCGGCCCTCCGACTACGACGGAGCGTCGTAGTCGCCGTCCGGCCGCAGGTTGGCTTCGCCGCGACGGGGTCTGTTACCAAGGTTTGGCCGACACGGACGCCGGGCCGCCCCCGCAGGGCAGGCCCCGGGCCCACCGGATACGACCTGGGCCCGCGCAATCCGGCGCATGCGTTCCACGTCGGCGGACTTCCGCAGGACCGCGAGGAGTCCGACCTGCTCCGCCGCACGGCCGCCGCAACGACGCGGCCCGCCGCCGCGGCCGCCCGCGACCGGGCGCGCCCGGACTCCGACGGTTGTCCGTCCGGGGCGCGAGCATGCCGCCGACCCCCGCGAGGTAACCGTGCCGAACCCGCTGTCCCGCCTGCCCGTTTCCCGTACCACCGTGACCCGCGCCGCCGACGCGGTGCGCGGGTTCCACCCCCGCCACCCGGCCGCGATGGTCGTCGGGATCGCCGCACTGGCGTCCCTGACCGGCGTGGGCATCGCCTCCGGCGCCCCCGCGCACCCCGAGCACACCGCACAGGTCGCCTCGATCGCGTCGGCCGACCCGGCCACCCAGGCGCAGCTCGCCGACCGCCAGGACGCGGTCGCGGCCCGCGGCACCGCCCGCACCGACCTGGCCACCGAGGTCCTCGGCGGCCAGCAGGCCGCGGAGGCGCAGAAGGCGCGGATCGCCGCCGAGCAGAAGGCCGCCGCCGAGGCCGCCGAGCGTGCCCGGGTCGAGGCCGAGCAGAAGGCCGCCGCGGAGAAGGCCGCCGCCGAAGCGGCCGCCCAGGCCGCCGCCGCACAAGCCGCGGCCCAGGCCGCCGCGCAGGCGCAGGCGGCGTCCGTGCAGGCCGCGCCCGCCCCGTCGCCGACCGGGTACGTCAGGCCGGTCGACGGCGCCCCGCACGGCAGCTACGGCCGCTCCGGCTCGCTGTGGTCGCACGGCCACACCGGCGAGGACTTCTCCGCCGGAATGGGCACCTCCGTCAAGGCCGTCACCGCGGGCACCGTGGTGAAGACGGGCTGGGGCGGCGCGTACGGCAACGAGGTCGTCATCAAGCACCCGGACGGCAAGTACACCCAGTACGGCCACCTCTCGAAGTTCTCGGTGTCCGCCGGCCAGTCGGTGACCGCCGGGCAGCAGATCGCCCTGTCCGGGTCGACCGGCAACTCCACCGGCCCGCACCTGCACTTCGAGGTCCGCACCGGCCCGAACTACGGCTCCGACATCAACCCGGACGCCTACCTGCGCGCGCACGGGGTCAACGTCTGATCCTGCGCAAGAGGACCCGGCACGGCGCCTGACGCCGCGTCACAGCACAACGCCCGGGCGGGTGTTCCGTGGTCACGGAACACCCGCCCGGGCGCTTTTTCGTATCGCGTGGGCGTGCCGGCCACCCCCCGCCGCCGCGCTCCTCGCGCGGCAGGCGGGCCGGGACGTCAGCGCTTCTCGTTCCCCCCGCCGGCGGCTTCGTCGCGCGCCCGGCGCGAGTCGGTGCCGCGGAAGATCGTGACCATCAGCGCGGCGAAACCGCCGGCCATGACCACGGAAGGGATGAGAGCGGCAAGGACGTCCATGAGGTCACTCCGGCTTGACGAGGGGGAACAGGATGGTGTCGCGGATGCCGCGACTGGTGAAAGCCATGAGCATCCGGTCAATACCCATGCCGAGGCCGCCGCTGGGCGGCATCGCGAACTCCAGGGCGCGCAGGAAGTCCTCGTCGAGCTGCATCGCTTCGACGTCGCCGCCGGCGGCGAGCAGCGATTGCTCGGTGAGGCGCTTGCGCTGCTCGACCGGGTCGACCAGCTCGGAGTAGGCGGTGCCCAGCTCCATGCCGAACCCGATGAGGTCCCACTTCTCCGCGAGGCCCGGGGTCTCGCGGTGCTGGCGGGTCAGCGGCGACGTCTCGATCGGGTAGTCCCGCACGAACGTCGGCTGCACCAGGGTGTGTTCGACCAGCTCCTCGAACAGCTCCTGGACGAGCTTGCCCTGCCCCCACGCCTTGTCCCATTCGAGGCCGCGCGCGTCGGCGAGCTTGCGCACCTGCTCGATGGCGGTCGCCGGGGTGATCTCCTCGCCGAGGGCGTCGGACACCGAGCCGTAGACGGTGATCTCGGGCCACGCGCCCGCGATGTCGACGTCCTGGCCGTTCCATTCGAAGACCGACGAGCCGAACACCTGCTGGGCGGCGTACTGGTATACCTCGCGGATCAGCGTGGCCATCGTGTTGTAGTCGCCGTAGGCCTCGTACGCCTCGAGCATCGTGAACTCGGGGTTGTGCGTCGAGTCCGCGCCCTCGTTGCGGAAGTTCCGGTTGATCTCGTAGACCTTCTCGGCGCCGCCGACCACGAGTCGCTTGAGGTACAGCTCGGGGGCGATGCGCAGGAAGAGGTCCATGTCGTACGCGTTGATGTGCGTCGTGAACGGCCGTGCCGTGGCGCCGCCGTGGATCGGCTGCAGCATCGGCGTCTCGACCTCGAGGAAGTCGCGGTTGTTGAACCAGTCGCGGATCGCCCGGACGACCTCGCTGCGCGTGCGCAGCATCTTGCGGGACTCGTCGTTGACGATGAGGTCGACGTACCGCATGCGGACGCGGGCCTCGGGGTCCGTCATGCCCTTGTGCTTGTCCGGCAGCGGCCGCAGGCACTTGGAGGTGATCGCCCAGCTGTCGACCATGACCGACAGCTCGCCGCGCTTGGAGGTGATGACCTCGCCCTCGACGCCGACGTGGTCGCCCAGGTCGACGTCGGACTTCCAGGCGGCCAGCGATTCCGCGCCGACCTTGTCGAGCGACACCATGACCTGAAGGTCGCCGCTGCCGTCCCGCAGCGTCGCGAAGCACAGCTTGCCGCCGATCCGGGACAGCACGACCCGCCCGGTCAGCCCGACCCGCTTGCCGGTCGCGGTGTCCGGCTCCAGGTCCGGGTACGCGGCACGCAGCTCCGCGACCGTCGTGGTGCGCGGGAATCCCACGGGGTACGGGTCGATCCCGCTCTCCCGCAGGCGTTCGAGCTTCTCGCGGCGCACCCGCATCTGCTCGGGAAGGTCGTCGGTCTGCTCGGCGGCGTGCGGCGCAACGTTGGCCTGGGCGTTCTCGGTCACCAGGCAAGGCTACCTGCGCCCGGTCGGGGCCTTGTACTCGAATACCCCGCTCACGGTCAACCCCAGGTCAGCGCACCTGCCGACGCCAGGGGAACACGGGTCGGGACCCGAAGCCGCCGCCTCCGTCGGCGGCCGGCTCCGCGCCGCCGCGTGATGAGGAGGCGCCCTAGGACGGTTTCGGCCTGTGGCCTACGATCTGGCGCACTGGTCGGCAGCACCACGAGAGGCTTCCATGCTCGACACTGCACCGCCACTCCCCGAGTCCCCGGCCGCAGACAGCCGCGCGGTTCCCAAGCCGCGGCTGCCAGGCCGCGATCGGGTGTGGGTGCTCGACGGTCTGCGCCTGGGCGCCGCGCTCATGGTGGTCGCGTACCACTACATGGCGATCGGCGGCAAATGGGAGCACGGCGCCAAGAGTGTGTTCCCCACGGTCTCCCTGCCCAGCGCCTACGGCTGGATGGGCGTCGAACTCTTCTTCATGATCAGCGGCTTCGTCATATGCATGAGCTGCTGGGGCAAGTCCCTCGGCGACTTCTTCGTCTCGCGGGTCATCCGCATCTACCCCGCCTACTGGTTCGCGATCGCGCTGACCACCGCCGTGGTGATCGCGTTCCCTGGCGGGGTCATGCGCCGCAATTGGGACGAAATACTGACCAACCTCACCATGCTGCAGGGGCCCCTCAACGCCCGGGACGTCGACGCCGTGTACTGGACCCTCGGCTCGGAGCTGCACTTCTACCTGATGTTCGCGGTCGTCGTCTGGCGCGGCGTCACCTACCGCAAAGTGGTTCTGTTCGCACTGCTGTGGGCTATGGCGAGCGCCACCTTCGCCAAGTTCGACGACAGCCCGGTCAAGCAGTTCATCATGCCGGAGTACAGCTGGTACTTCATCGCGGGCATGATGTTCTACCTGATGTACCGCTTCCGGCCGAACCTGCTGCTGCTCGGAATCGTCGCAGCGTGCTACGTCGTGTCCCAGCGGTTCGCGCTCAACACCCTTGAGGACGTGCGGGAGAACGTCGGGTTGAACGTTCCGCAATGGCCGGTCCCGGTGATTCTCGCCGTGTTCTTCGCCGTGTTCCTGCTGATCGCGACCCACCGCCTGTCCTGGATCACGTGGGGATGGCTGCCCGCGCTCGGCGCCCTGACGTACCCGCTCTACCTGCTGCACGAATACATCGGCTGGGAGATCATCGCCAAGTTCCAGGGCCGGGTGAACGCCGGAGTCCTCGTCGGGGCACTGGTGGCCGGCATGCTCATCCTGTCCTGGCTGGTCAACCGGCTGATCGAGAAGCCGATGTCGGGATGGCTGCGCGGCCACATGATCCGGTCTCTGGCGGATCTGCGCGGCATGGCCGAGTCCGCACGACAGGGCCGCTGAACGCCTCAGCAGCGCCTTGCAACACCGTCGGCCGGATCCACACGACAAAGCCGGGCGGGGTCCCACGGACCCCGCCCGGCTTTGTGCTGTCCTGCCGCCGTCATAGCGCGGCAGCCGCCTTGCGACGCCGCACGACCACGAACGCCCCGCCGGCCATCGCGAGCAGCCCGCCCGCGATCCCGGCGATCACCGGGGTAGACGAAGACGTCCCGGGAAATGCGCTGCTGCAAAAACATGTTGCCGCCGACCCGAGAGGATTCCGAAGCAACACGCCTTGCGTCACTGCGGAGTTCCGCGACGCGGCACCGCGCCCGCGGGAACATGCCATCTGCCACGCGGCGCGGCCGCCTGTGCGGCGCGGGCCTCACCGGCGTTGGCGTAGATGGACAGCGTGATCGGGGCGGTGTTGTCGGCCGGGTTGGCGTCGATCTGGTCGGTGACGACGTCCGGTTCGACCGTCAGCGTCGCCGTCGACCCCTTGACGATTGCGTCGAGCCGCAGCGGCAACACCACCGACAGCGTGCCGCCGGCCGGTACCCGCCGAGGACTGGGCGAGCACGAGACCGTCACCTTCGTGGTCACCGGGTCCGGGGAACCGGCGTAGCAGCCCGACGGCAACGTGCCCACAACGGCGCCCCGGGGGATCTCGATCCGCAGATTCACACCGTTCGTGGCGGCGCCGGTTCCGACGTTCTTGGCTGCGAATTCCGCCGTGCCCGTCTGCCCGACGACACCGGTGATCGACGTCGGCACGGCGGCATAGTCCGAGGTCAGCGACGTATACACCCAGCCAATTTCGGTGTTGCCCATGTAGTCGAGTTCGGGTGCCCCTTGCGTGGGCTTCACGGGGACCGTCGGGCCCTTCGCCTTCAGCGTCAGTTTCGGGCCGGTGCCCGGGGTACCAGGACCCGGCGACCAAGCGTCGGCGCGGCCGTCGATTGAGAAATTGGCGCGCACGGTGTCCGCGCCGACCTTGAAACGCAGGGGTGCGGACAGCTCGTATTCGCCCGGGGCCACCACCTCGTCGAAGACGCAGTGGGCAAGGTCATCGCCGGCCGGGCTGCCCGTGGGGTTGTACGTGCAGTTGGAGAATCGATCCAGCATCATGAGGTCCGGCGTGTCACCTGTCACCTGCAGCGTCAGCCCCTTTGCCGCCAGGTTCCCGGAGTTCAGGATCGTCACTGGCACGTCGAGCGTGGAGCCCGGGGCGACGCCCCGGAACTCCTCCGGGGTGACAACGCTGATGTCGACGCCACTCGCCAAGGTCAGCGTCGAGCTTGCCGAGATGAACGACCCCAGGTTCGCGGACGTTCCGCTGATCGCGACGGTCGCCTTGGCCCCGGCTCCCACATTGGGCAGGGCGCGGACCCGGAGACCGAAGTCCAGCAGTTGCTTGCCCGCGCCCAGTTCGTCCCAGTGGCACTGCGCGACGAGCCCCTGTGCGGTGCAGTTCGCGGGCCAGGCGAACTCGGCGATTCCGGCGAAGGCCGAGGCGTCGAGTTTGACGTTCACGTCCTGGGCGGCCGTCTTCGCGTAGGTCGTCGGCCACACCGGGATCCTCTTGTACGGCCCGTCGGCGCCGGACGAAATTGCGATCTGGAAGTCCCAGGCGCTGAAGCTGAGCGGCGGCCATTCGTCCGCCTGGGCGGCGGGCAGCGGCGCCGTCAGCCCGAGGATCGTCGCGCCGGCGGTCGCCAGGAGCGCCGTTCTGAGCCGACGGAACGACTTGTGCAATGCCATGCGACCTCGCAGGTCCGGAAGAGTCGGGGACGCGCCGTGCCGCGCGCCGTCCGGGCAGGTCACGGGCGGCTGCGGGCACTCGGCGCAGGCGAACGACGTTAACGGGCGATCCCGACCACGGCATCCCGTGATCAACAACGGTTTGGTCACGGCAGGCCGAACTCCGGGGAATCGGTCGGAGATGCCCCGAAATCGCCTACCCAGGCCCGCGGTTCCGCGCCTCCTCCGCCAACCTGGCGTCCAGCGCCCGGTCGGCGAGGTCCGTGCAGTAGGCGAGCAGGGTGTCGCGGCGGGCGCGTTCGCGGGAGCTGCACGGGAGGTCGGCGATGGCGCGGAGGGCGGCGAGGTCGGCCGCGGTGGGGATGTGCGCGTAGGCGTCGACCGCGCGCGACAGGGCGCTCAGGTAGGTGGCCGCGGATCCGGGCACGGCGCGGCGCTGGAGGTCGAGTTCGGCCAAGTGGAAGGCGCGCATCCGGTCGCGTTCGGTCTCGGCTTCGGCGATGGCGCGGTCGAGCAGCCAGAACGCCGAGGCCGTCGGCGCGTCGGAGGCGGCGGCGGGGTCGGCCGCGGCGCCGGAGCCCGGGTCGGCCTTCATGGCGATGCGCAGAGCCCGCCGCAGCAGCCGGACTTCGGGCATGCCGAACGCCAGGCCGTGGTCTCCGTGCGGCGTCGGCATGGTCAGCACTGTACGTGCCGGTTGCCCGTTTCCGAATGCTTCGGGTGAATCGTCCCCCGGTGTGGTGCCGCGGCATTGCGCCGAGCGGCCCAAGGGCCTGGTGCCGGTCCCCCTCAGATCCCCGCGTTGCGCTCGTACACCATCCGCAGCCCGATCAGCGTCAGCCACGGTTCGTGGACGTCGATGACGGACGCCTCGCCGAGCACCAGCGTCGCCAGCCCGCCGGTGGCGACGACGGTGACCGAGTCCGGGTCGTCGGACAGTTCCGCCGCCATCCGCTTGACCACGCCGTCGACCTGGCCCGCGAAGCCGTACAGGATGCCCGCCTGCATGGCCTCGACGGTGCTCTTGCCGACCACGCTGCGCGGCCGCATCAGCTCGATCTTGCGGAGCTGGGCGCCGCGCGCGCCGAGGGCGTCGACGGAGATCTCGATGCCGGGGGCGATCGCGCCGCCGATGTACTCGCCCTTGCTGCTGACCGCGTCGAACGTGGTCGCGGTGCCGAAGTCGACGACGATGCACGGGCCGCCGTACAGCTTGATGGCGGCAAGGGCGTTGATGATGCGGTCGGTGCCGACTTCCTTCGGGTTGTCCATGAGCACCGGCACCCCGGTCTTCACGCCGGGCTCGACGACGACCGCGGGGATGTCGCCGTAGTAGCGGCGGAACATGTCGCGCATCTCGTGCAGGACGGACGGCACGGTCGAGCAGACCGCGATGCCGTCGACGCCGCCCGCCCCGATCAGCGGATGCTGGCCGAGCAGGCCCTGCAGCACCACGGCGAGTTCGTCGGCGGTGCGCCGCGAGTCGGTGGAGATGCGCCAGTGCTCGACGATTTCGTCACCGTCGAACAGGCCGAGCACGGTGTGCGTGTTGCCTACGTCGATCGTCAGGAGCATCGTCGCGTGTCCTTGGCTGGGGTTCGGGACCGGTGCGGGGGGGTGGGGGCGAAGAACGCACAGTACCCGGCGCGCGCGGGCCGCGCGCAGGCGCGGGGCGGGCACGGGGCGCGCGGTCAGTCGCGGAGGTCGACGCCGATGTCGAGAATCGGCGCCGAGTGGGTGAGCGCGCCGACCGCGAGGTAGTCGACGCCGGTTTCGGCGACCTCGCGCGCGGTGCCGAGGGTGAGGCCCCCACTGGACTCCAGACGGGCCCGTCCGGCGACCATGGCGACCGCCTCGCGGAGCTGCGCGGGCGTCATGTTGTCGAGCAGGATCAGGTCGGCGCCGGCCTCCAGGACCGGCGCGATCTGCTCCAGGTGGTCGACCTCGACCTCGACCGGGACGTCCGGGAACGCGGCGCGCACCGCGCGGAACGCCTCGGCCACGCCGCCCGCCGCCACCACGTGGTTGTCCTTCACCATCGCGGCGTCGGACAGCGCCATGCGGTGGTTGACGCCGCCGCCGCAGCGCACCGCGTACTTCTCCACGGCGCGCAGCCCCGGGGTGGTCTTGCGGGTGTCGCGGACCGCCGCGCCGGTGCCGTCGATCGCGTCGGCCCACGCGCGGGTGAGCGTCGCGATGCCGGACAGCCGGCACAGCAGGTTGAGCGCCGAGCGCTCCGCGGTGAGCAGGTCGCGAGTGGCGCCGGACGCGGTGAACAGCACCGTGCCGCGCTCGACGCGGTCGCCGTCGGCGACGAAGCGCTCGATCTTCACGTCGTCGCCGCACACGGCCTCGACGACGGCTTCGGCGACCGGGATGCCGGCCGCGATGCCGGCGGTGCGCGCGGTGAAGTCGGCGTGGCCGCGGGCGTCGGCGGGCACCGTGGCGACCGAGGTGACGTCGACGCCGCCGGCCAGGTCCTCGGCGACGGTGGCCCGGGCGAGGGCTTCCACGGCCGCGGGGTCCAGGCCGGCCGCGGCCAGGCGGGAGGCGAGGTCCGGGGTGAGCGTCACGGCTTCTCCTCGGTGGGGTGCTCGGCAGGGGACTGCGGAGCGTCGGGGTGCGGGGCGTCGGAGGGGGCGGCGTCGGGGTCGTGCTCGCGGTCGTGCTTGGGGTCGTACGGCCGGTACGCGCGGTCGAGCCGCCCGTCCGCCATGGTCGTGACCACGTGCCCGCGCCAGTCCTTGTCGTCGGCGTCCGGGAAGTCCTCGCGCCAGTGGCAGCCGCGGGTTTCCTCGCGGTCGTACGCGGCGGCCGCCAACGCGCCCGCGACGGTGTGCAGGTTCGTGGCCTCCCACGACTCGACGCACGGGTCGTCCCCGGTGCGCCCGCCCAGTTCGGCCAGCACCTGCATGGTTTCGCGCAGGCTGTCGCGGCTGCGCAGCACGCCCGCACCCGCGGTCATCGCCCGCTGCAGCGGCGTACGGATTCCCGGGTCGAGCAGCCACGCGTCGCCCTCGGGAGCGACCGGCTCGCCGGGCTCGGGGAGCCCGCGGGCCAGGTCTTCGGCGATCCGCTCGGCGAAGACGAGGCCTTCGAGGAGCGAGTTGGACGCGAGCCGGTTGGCGCCCTGCACGCCCGTGCAGGCGACTTCGCCGCACGCGTACAGGCCGGGCACCGACGTCCGCCCGGCCAGATCCGTGCGGACGCCGCCGCTGGCGTAGTGCGCGGCGGGCGCGATCGGGATCAGGTCGTGCGCCGGGTCGATCCCGTTCGCGCGGCACGCGGCGAGGATCGTCGGGAACCGGTGCGCCCACATCTCCGCACCGAAGTGCCGGCCGTCGAGGTACATGTGGTCGGTGCCGGTCTCGGCCATCCGGCGCGTGATGCCCTTGGCCACGATGTCGCGCGGCGCAAGCTCGGCCAGCGGGTGACGGCCCGTCATGAACCGCACGCCGTCGGCGTCGACGAGGTGCGCGCCTTCGCCGCGGACGGCCTCCGACACGAGGGGCTGCTGCCCTTCGGCACCCGGCCCCAGCCACAGCACGGTCGGGTGGAACTGCACGAACTCCAGGTCGGTCACCTCGGCGCCCGCGCGCAGCGCCAGAGCGACGCCGTCACCGGTCGACACGTGCGGATTGGTCGTCGAGGAGAAGACCTGCCCCATGCCGCCGGCCGCGAGGACGACGGCGCGGCCGCGCACGGCACCGACGCCGTCGCGGGCGCCCTCGCCCATGACGTGCAGGGTGACGCCGCACGCACGCCCCTCGGCGTCGCGCAACAGGTCGAGCACCAGGGCGTGTTCGATGACCTCGATGCCGGCTTCGTGGACGGCCTGCACGAGCGCCCGCGATATCTCCGCCCCGGTGGCGTCGCCGCCCGCATGCACGATGCGGTTGCGCAGGTGGCCGCCTTCGCGGGTGAGGAGGATGTTGCCGTCGGCATCGCGGTCGAACTCGGCGCCGACGGACATCAGCCGCCGCACCGCACCGGGGCCTTCGGTGACGAGCACCCGCACCGCGTCCTCGTCGCACAGGCCCGCGCCCGCGACGAGCGTGTCGTGCATGTGCTGTTCGGGGGTGTCGCCTTCGCCGAGCGCGGCGGCGACGCCGCCCTGCGCCCAGCGCGTCGAGCCCTCGTCGAGGACGGCCTTGGTGACCACGAGCACGCTGCCGGCCGCGCGGGCCCGCAGCGCGGCGGTCAGCCCGGCGACGCCGGAGCCGATGACGATGACGTCCGCGTAGGTCGTCCACCCGGGCGCGGGGGCGGCCAGGCGGCTCGGGAACGTGGTCACTGCGCGGCCTGCGCGGGCACGTCGCCGCGCTTCAGCTCGCTGCCCGCCGGGACCTCGGCGGGGTCGTGGCCGAGGCCGGTGATCCGGTTCTCGCCGTCGACGAACACCACGCGCGGCTTCATGGCGCGCGCTTCGTCGTCGGTGACCTGCGCGTACGCGATGATGATCACCAGGTCGCCGGTGTGCACCAGGCGGGCGGCGGCGCCGTTGATGCCGATGATCCCGGTGCCGCGCGGCCCCGCGATCGTGTAGGTCTCCAGACGGGCGCCGTTGTCGATGTCGACGATGTGGACCAGTTCGCCGGGAAGCAGGTCGGCGGCGTCGAGGAGGTCTTCGTCGATGGTGACCGAGCCGACGTAGTGCAGGTCCGCCTGGGTCACGGTGGCCCGGTGGATCTTGGACTTGAACATCGTGCGCATCATGACCGTGCTCCTGCGATGACCAGGGGGACATTGTCGATCAGGCGGGTCGTGCCGACCCGGGCGGCGACGGCGAGGACGGCCGGGCCGTTGTGCTCGTCGGAGACCTCGGCGAAGGTGCCGGGGTCGACGAGGGCGAGGTAGTCGAGTTCGAGGGGCGGCGCGGCGAGTGCCGCGTCGGCGAGGACCGCCGATGCGGCGGCGCGCACTGCGGCGGACCCGGACGGGGCCGCCGCCGCGCCGGCCCGCAGCGCGCGGCTCAGGGCGAGCGCGGTGCCGCGGTCGGCGGTGCCCAGGTAGACGTTGCGGCTCGACAGGGCCAGCCCGTCGGGTTCGCGGACCGTCGGCACGCCGACGACGTCCACCGGGAAGTTCAGGTCCGCGGCCATGCGGCGGATGAGCGCGAGCTGCTGGGCGTCTTTCTCGCCGTAGAACGCGGTCGTCCGCCCCGAGGGCGGCGCGGTCAGGTGCAGCAGTTTGGCGACGACGGTCAGCATGCCGTCGAAGTGCCCGGGTCGCGAAGCCCCTTCGAGCCTGCTCCCCATCGCCCCCGAGGTGACCCGCACCTCGGGCTGCCCGCCGGGGTAGACCTCGTCGACGGACGGCGCGTACACCACGTCCGCCCCGGCTTCCCGGGCCAGCGCGAGGTCCGCGTCGAGGGTGCGCGGGTACCGGTCGAGGTCTTCGCCGGCCCCGAACTGGAGCGGGTTCACGAAGACGGTGACGATCACGTGCCCGCGTTCGCCCGCGCTCTCGCGCGCGGCGCGGATCAGCGCCCCGTGGCCCGCGTGGAGCGCGCCCATGGTCATCACCACCGACCACGGCTGCGGCTCGTCGGCGTGCTGCTTGCGGTAGTCCGCGAGTTCGGCGGCGTTGCTCGCCAGCACGGTCTTGCGGTCGCCGGAGATCCCCATCAGGCCCCGCCCTCCGCGAGTACGTCCAGCAGCGCCTCGGCCGCCTCCGGCTTGAGCAGGCCGGCGGTGAGCGCCCGGTCCGCGGTCAGACGTGCCATCGCGATGTACGCGGCCAGCGCCTGGGGGGCGACCCGCCGCAGCTCCGACACGTGTGCCGCGACCGTGCCCGCGTCGCCGCGCGCCACCGGCCCGGTCAGTGCCAGGTCGCCGGCCCGCAGCGCGTTGTCCAGCGCGGCGCCGAGCAGCGGGCCGAGCATCCGGTCGGGGGCGCGCACGCCCGCCGCGGCCAGCAGGTCGCGGGACTGCGCGACCAGCGTGACCAGGTGGTTCGCGCCGTTGGCGAGCGCCACGTGGTACAGCGGGCGGGCACTCTCGTCGATCCATTCGGGCTCGCCGCCCATCTCGACGACGAGCGCTTCGGCGACCGGCCGCAGCACCTCCGGGGCGGTGACCCCGAACGAGCAGCCGACCAGCCGCTGCACGTCCACGGCGGTGCCGGTGAACGTCATGACCGGGTGCAGCGCCAGCGGCAGCGCGCCGGCGCGGGCGGCCTCGTCGAGCACCGAGACGCCGAACCGGCCGGAGGTGTGCACGAGGAGCTGGCCGGGCTTGAGCGCGCCCGTCGCGGCCAGTCCGGCGACCAGGTCGGGCAGCGCGTCGTCGGGGACGGTCAGCAGCGCCAGGTCGGACCGGGCGATGACGTCCTGCGGGGTGGTGAGCGGCACGCCGGGCAGGAGTTCTTCGGCGCGGCGGCGGGAGGCGTCCGAGACGCCGGACGCGGCCACCACATGATGGCCGGCGAGCGTGAGGGCGTTGGCGAGCGGGGCGCCGACGCGGCCCGCGCCGACGACACCGACCGCGAGGCGCGCGGGACGGTCCGCGGGATCCGCGGGGCGTGGCCGCCGTGCGGGCACGGCGGGAGGGTCGTGGTCGTTCACAGTGGCCTTCCGTTCCAGTCCGCGTGGGGTACCGGACGAGTACTGGCCTGTTCAGCGTACTCAGGTGGGGGGCGGGCCGAATCGCGGGTGGCTCCCGGGGTTCGGCGGATACGCGGGCGCGTACCCCGGCGGAGCCGGTTCGACTGCCTCCGGACGCCGGTGCAGGCTCGGGCCGCGCATCCCGATCGCCCCAAGGCCGGTGAGCACCAGTCCGGTGAGCAGCAGGGTCGCGGTGACGATACGGGCGGCGAGAGCGGCGCGCGGGCCGTTCTCGGTGTGCAGGGTGTACGACGCCGGCCGGCCGGCCTGGGCGGTCTGCGCGGCCTGCGCGGCCTGCGCGGCGGTGGACTGCGCGGCCTGTCCGGCCGGTTCGGCGGGCATGGCGGATGCGAGGGGCGCGATCAGGGCGGCGGGACGGTCCGGGACGGCGCCGGGGCCCGTGGCGGGGCTGCCGGACAACGCGCCCGCGGCGGCGACGAGCCCGACCGCGGATATCGCGAGCGTCGATCTGAGGACCACGCGGGCAAGCAGCTTGCGCATGAGTACCTCCCGAACCAGGGGACCATATCGCCCGATATTGCGCATATCGGATCGTTATGAGTCCCCCGCGGTCCGGGAGGCCAATCATGTGCGCGGGCTGCCTGGCCCGCGATCCCGCACGGTCCCGCACGGTCCCGCCGAGGTCAGCGGTGCAGGCGGACCGGGAGGGAGGTGAGGGCGTTGTTGAGGTTGGACCGCAGCCGCTTGGGTTCGCCCGTCAGCTCGATCTCCGGGAAGGTCGCGAGCAGCTCCTCGAAGAAGACCCGGCCTTCCAGGCGTGCGATGTGCACGCCCAGGCAGAAGTGCTCGGCGAAGCCGAACGACAGGTGCGGGTTCGGGCGGCGGGTGATGTCGAAGCGGTCCGGGTCCTCGAACACGTCCTCGTCCCGGTTCGCCGACGAGTAGTACATCGCGACCTTGTCGCCCGCCTTGATGGACACCCCGCGCAGCTCCACGTCCTGCTGCGCGGTGCGGCGGAAGTAGTGCAGCGGGTTGGCCCACCGCAGGATCTCCTCCACCGCGCCGGGGATCAGCGACGGGTCGGCGCGCAGCGCGGCGAGCTGGTCCGGGTGGGTGAGCAGCGCGTGCAGCCCGGCGGACAGCATCGTCTTGGTGGTGTCGTTGCCCGCGGTGACGAGCTGCATGAAGAACGACCCGAAGTCGATGTCGGTCATCAGCTTGCCGCCGAACTCCGACTCCAGGATCAGCGTGGTGAGGTCCTCGCGGGGTTCCTCGACACGCCGCTTCATGGCGAACTGCACGGCGTACATGACCATCTCGCGGGACGCCGCGCCGGGCCCGTAGCCGTCGTCGGGGCTGGCGATCGCCGGGTCCTGCTGGCTGGTGTTGCGTTCGGCGAGGCGGTGGATGTAGTCCCAGTCCTCCTGCGGCAGGCCCATCAGCTCGCCGATGACCTGGGTGGGGAGGCTGGAGGTGACGTCGTGCACGAACTCGACGTCGGCCGGCAGGGCCGCGAAGATCTCCCGGCAGATCTCCCGGATCCGGCCTTCCATGCCGCCGACCACGCGCGCGGTGAAGGACTTCACCAGCGGCTTGCGGTAGGCGCGGTGCCGGGGCGGGTCCATCGCGAGGAGCGTGCCGCGCATGGCCTGGAGGCGTTCCTCGTCGAGGTCCTCCAGGACGACGCCGCCGCGTTCGGCGGAGAAGATCTCCGGGTGCTGCGAGACGTACTCGACGTCCTCGTGCTTGAGGACCGCCCAGTAGCCGGGCTGGTCCGGCATGTCCTGCCAGAAGACCGGGCTGGTGCGGCGCAGTTCGGCGAACAGCGCGTGCGGGGCGCCGCCGACGTACGCATCGGGGTTGTAGATGTCGGGGGAGCGCAGATCGGGTGCGGTGGTCAAGACGTGCTCCTTACGCGACCAGGACGTTCGGACGGCCGAAGCCCTGCATTTCGCACAAGCGGTAGTACGAGCGGAGCGAGCCGGCGCCGTCGGTGACGGATTCGACGTTGCCGTCCGCGTCGAGGTTGAGGTTCGCGCCGTACATCTGGAACCAGACGCGGGTGTCCGGCTCGATGCACGTGAGGGTGTGCACGGACCCCGCGGGCTCGTAGAGGAAGGAGCCGGCGCGGTTCACGTAGTCGTACTCGGCGTACTTCCACGCGCCGGCGACGGTGTAGGCGTACACCGGGCCGGTGTGCCGGTGCGTCTGCACGGCGAAGCCCGGCTGGAAGATGTTCTCCACGATCCACAGGCCTTCCTGCGGCTTGACGCAGATGACCTTGAGCTTGTTGCCGCCGCCGATCTCGACGAACGGCAGATCGTCCGCCCCGAGATGGATCGACAGTTCAGGTTCCTCGGCGGTGGTGCTCATGTTCCATGCCTCCTGACGCTCCGTCATATCTGTAACGGTGTAACAGCATGCCTCAGCACGTCGCCGGTTTCGAGCACGGATTTCTCCGGATTTCCCGGGGGAGGATGATGGACGGCAGCGCCCGGCGGCGCCGGGCAGGGCCGCGCCGGGCGGGGTGGGGACGCGGTGGGAGGGAATCCGCAGATGGGTCAGTTGGACGGCAAGGTCGCGGTGGTGACCGGCGGCGCGAACGGCATCGGGCGGGCCTGCTGCGAGCGGTTCGCCGACGAAGGCGCCGACATCGTGGTCGCGGACATCCTCGACGAAGCGGGCATGGACACCATCGCCGCCGTCGAAAAACGCGGTCGCCGCGCCGCCTACATGCACGCCGACGCGAGCAGCCCCACCGACAACGAGACGGTCATGCAGCACGCCGTCGACATGTTCGGCAGCCTTGACGTGCTGGTCACCGCGGCCGGGATCTCCACCGCCGACTACCGCAGCGACAAGCCGCAGGCCGTCGCCCGCCGCGCCGCCAAGCACGCCCGCGACCAGCCCGACCCGATGCGCCGCTTCACCGAACTCCGGCTCGGCGACTGGCAGAAGGTCCTCGACGTCAACCTCACCGGCACGCTCCTCGCGGTGCAGGCCGCGGCGCGCGTCATGCTCGACCTGAAGAAGCGCGGCTCGATCATCACCATCGCCTCGATCGCCGCCAAGCACCCCGAAGCCGGCGCACCCGCCTACTCGGTGTCGAAGGCCGGCGTGTGGATGCTCACCAAGTACGCGGCGCGCGTCCTCGGCCCGGCGGGCATCCGCGTCAACGCGATCGGCCCCGGCTTCATCGAGACCAACATGACCGCGGTCCTCCGCGGCCTGCCCGACCTGGAGGAGCGCCTGCTCGCCGACGTGCCCCTCGGCCGCATGGGCACCGCACGGGAGGTCGCCGACGCGGCGCTGTTCCTGGCCGGGCAGCAGTCGTCGTACTTCACCGGCGAAATGCTGCACCCGGACGGCGGGTTCTACACGGACTGACCGCTCCCCCGCACGCCCGGCAGTGGTCAGGCGCCGCGGGCGCGGACCAGGCCGGTCTCGTAGGCCAGCACCACCGCCTGCACGCGGTCGCGCAGCCCGAGCTTCATGAGGATGCGCCCGACGTGCGTCTTCACGGTCGCCTCGGACAGGAACAGCCGCTCGGCGATCTCCGCGTTCGACAGGCCCTGCGCGACCAGCAGCAGCACCTCGTGCTCGCGCTCGGTCAGCGACTCGACCGCTTCGGGCCGGGCGTCCGACTCGCTCGGCAGGATCGGCGCGAACCGGTCGAGGAGACGGCGGGTCGTGCTCGGCGCCACCACCGCGTCGCCGGACGCCACCGCGCGGATGCCGGACAGCAGCTCCGGCGGCGGCACGTCCTTGAGCAGGAAGCCGCTCGCGCCGGCCTTGATCGCCGCGAACGCGTACTCGTCGAGGTCGAAGGTGGTCAGCATGAGGACCTTCGGCCGTTCGCGGCCCGCGGGCAGCTTGATCGCGTCGGGGCCGTCGCCCGCGATGCGGCGGCACGCCTCGACACCGTCCATCCGCGGCATCCGCACGTCCATGAGGACCACGTCGACCGCCGTCGACTGGAGCCGCTCGATCGCCTCGGCGCCGTTGCCCGCCTCGGCGACGACCTCCATGTCGGGCTGGGCTTGGAGCACCATCGTGAATCCGGTGCGCAGCAGTTCCTGGTCGTCGACCAGCATCACCCGGATCGTCACGGTTCAGGCTCCTTGTGCGGTGGTGTTGAGCGGGCGGTCCGCCCCGGTCAGGGCGGCGAGCTTGGTGCGGAGGCCCCGGCCTTCGGCGGCGGGGACCGGTTCGGCGGAGCCGCGGGCCGGGCGGGGCGCCCGGCCGGCGGGCGCCGGGGCGGCCGAGTCGGGGGCGTACGGGAGCTGGGCGTGGACCCGCCAGCCGCCGTCCGGCGCGGGCCCGGTGTCGATCCGGCCGCCGAGCATCGCGACGCGTTCCCGCATGCCGACCAGGCCGTGGCCCATGCCGTCGCCGGGGGCGTCGGCCCCGCGGCCGTCGTCGGTGATCGTCATGGCCAGACCATCTTCGCGGTAGGCGAGGTGCACCGCGGCGTTCGCCGTCGGTCCGGCGTGTTTGCGGGTGTTGGTGAGGGCTTCCTGCACGATCCGGTACGCAGCCAGCGCCACGCCCTGCGCGAGCGGCACCGGCACCCCGGTGATCTTGAGTTCCACCGACAGCCCCGCGTCGCGCACCCGGTCGACGAGGTCGCCGAGCTGGTCGACGCCCGGCTGCGGCGTGTAGGGCCGGTTCTCGCTCTCGGACCGCAGCACACCGAGCAGGCGGCGCATTTCGGCGAGCGCCTCGCGGCCGGTCGAGGCGATGGTGCCGAGGGCGTCGCGGGCCCGGTCGGGGGCACCGTCGATCGCGTAGGCGGCCCCGTCGGCCTGCACGACCATGACGGAGACGTTGTGCGCGACCACGTCGTGCAGCTCGCGGGCGATCCGGGCCCGCTCCGCGGCGGCGGCGACCTGGGCGTGGGCGTCGCGCTCGCGTTCCAGGCGGGCGGCGCGGCCTTCGAGTTCCGCGTAGTAGGCGCGCTTGACCCGCATCGAGTCGCCGAGGACCCAGGCGATGATCAGCAGGACGCTGAGCAGCACCCACTTGAAGAACGCCTGCCGGTAGTCCATCCCCGGCGTGTGCGGCGGTTCGCGCAGCACCAGCAGCACGGGGCCGATCACCGCCATGGCCAGGCCGAAGCGGGACAGTGCCTTGCCGCCGGTCTTGGCGCCGTAGTGCAGGACCACGACGATCGCGAAGTCGGCGATCTGGATGTCCAGGCCCCATACGACCTGGAGCAGCCCGCCGCCGACCGCGCCGACCGCGGCGAGCGGCAAATGGACGCGGCGTACGGCCATCGCGGCACACAGCAGGACCGCGAGGGGCGGCGCCACCGCGCGGTCGATGCCGACGTCGGAGTTCTGCGAGATCAGCAAGGCGAACATGAGCAGCAGGAAGCTCCCCGCGGCATCCACGACGAACGGGTGCCTGCGCAGCCACTCATAGAGACGTTGCATGGAATCGACATTAGGGACGCCGCAGGTGTGCGGGCGTCCGCCTGGGAGCGGAAACGCGACTACGACGTAGGTCGGACGTCCCCCGCTCGGACCCGACTTCAGACCGCGACCGGCCCCGCCGCCACCGAGACCGGCAGCGTCGCGGCGACCAGGAAACCACCGCCCGGGCACGGCCCCGCGGTGAGGTCGCCGCCGAACACCGCGACGCGTTCGCGCATGCCGACGAGGCCGTGGCCCATGCCGTCGCCGGGGGCGTCGGCCCCGCGGCCGTCGTCGGTGACTTCGAGCCGGATGTCGTCGTCGCGGTAGTGCAGGCGCACGGTCGCGGTGGTGTCGGGGCCGCCGTGCTTGCGGGTGTTGGTGAGCGCTTCCTGGACGATCCGGTAGACCGCGAGGGCCACGCCCTGCGGGAGTTCGACGGGCACGCCTTCGACCCGCAGCTCGACGGGGAGGCCGGCGCCGCGGACCTGGGCGAGGAGGTCCGCCAGCTGCTCGACGCCGGGCTGCGGCAGCATCGGCTTGTCCTCGTTCGCGGACCGGAGCACGCCGAGCAGGCGGCGCATCTCGGCCAGCGCCTCGCGGCCGGTGGAAGCGATGGCGCCGAGGGCGTGGCGGGCCCGGTCCGGATCGGCGTCGATGGCGTAGGCGGCGCCGTCGGCTTGGACGACCATCACGGAGACGTTGTGCGCGACGACGTCGTGCAGCTCGCGGGCGATCCGGGCGCGTTCCGCGGCCGCGGCGACCTGGGCCTGCGCGTCGCGCTCGCGTTCCAGGCGGGCGGCGCGGTCTTCGAGTTCCGCGTAATAGGCGCGCCGGGTGCGCATCGAGTCGCCGAGGACCCAGGCGATCACGAAGGGCCCGGTGAGGAGGAGGAACAGGACGATCGTGTGGGTCGCGGTGGTGTTCGGCAGGTCCCACCAGCGGACCGCGGCGGCGATCGGCGCGGCGAAGCAGCCCGCGAGGGCGAGCCGGGACGCCCAGCGGGGGCCGTACGCGGCGGCTCCGTAGGCGATGACGGGCATCGCAAGGTCCATCGTGGCGGGGGGCACGTCGGCGATCAGCTGGACGACGCCGACGAGGATGGCCGCGAACAGGGCGAACACCGGGAGCGCCCGGCGCAGGGCCACGCAGCCGCAGAGCACGACGAGGGAGAACACGACGGCGCCGCGGTTGCCGGGGAGGTCGTCCGCGACGATTTCGAGCAGGCTCAGGGCGAAGAGCAGCATCGCCCAGGCGGTGTCCACCAGGAGGGGGCGTGCGCGGAGCCAGGCGTAGAGGCGTTGCACATATCCACAGTAAGAGGGTGGGCGGCGTTCGGCGGGACCTGTCCCGGCTCGGCAACAACACTCGGCCCGACGGGGACGTCGTCGCAGGCCCCTCTCCCCCGCCCGGTACCGTCAACGCCAATGAGCAGCTGGTCATCCTGGCGCAAAGCCGCCCACCGCGCCCTTTACGGCCCCGGTGGTTTCTACCTGCGCCCCGAAGGCCCGGCAGGCCACTTCCGTACCTCCGTGCACGCCTCGCCGCTCTTCGCCGGCGCGCTCGCCCGCCTCGCCCGGGCCGCCAACGTGTCCCGGGTCGTCGACGTCGGCGCCGGCCGCGGCGAACTCCTCGTCGCCATGACCCGCATCGACCCCGACCTGCACCTCCACGGTGTCGACGTGGCCGCCCGCCCCGACGCGCTGCCCCCGTTCATCGGCTGGTCCGACACGATCCCCGACGGCGCCCCCGCGCTCCTCGTCGCCAACGAATGGCTCGACAACGTGCCGGTCGACGTCGTCGAGGTCGACGGCAAAGGCGTCCCCCGCATCGTCGAGGTCGAGTCCGGCACCGGCCGCGAGCGTCTGGGCGCCGCCGCCACCGAAGCCGACGACGCCGCCTGGCTGAACCGCTGGTGGCCGCTGAACGGCGCCGCTCCCGGCACCCGGGCCGAGATCGGCGCCCCCCGCGACGAGGCCTGGGCGGCCGCCGTGCACCGGCTCGGCCGCGGGCTGGCCGTCGCCATCGACTACGGGCACGACCGCGACAGCCGCCCCCCGGCCGGCACCCTCGCCGGGTACCGGCAAGGCCGCGCGGTCGACCCCGTCCCCGACGGCACCTGCGACGTGACCTGGCATGTCGCCGTGGACGCGGTCGCCGCGGCCGGGGAAGCGGCGGGTGCCCACGGCACCGTCCTGCGCACGCAACGCGAGGCCCTGCGCGCACTCGGCGTCGAAGGCACCCGGCCGCCCTACGACCTGGCCCGCTCCAACCCGCGCGCCTACCTGGCCGCCCTCCGCGACGCGGGCGAGGCCGGCGAGCTCACCGCCCGCGGCGGCCTGGGCGACTTCCGCTGGGTGGTGCAGGGCGTCGGCATGGACATCCCCGCGCTCCTCAAGGACGCCTGATCAACCCCCCACCCCCACGCGATCCATGAACAGACTCCCCGCGTTGTAGACCTGCACCCCGCTGACGTTCTTCCCGTAGATGATCCCGACGGTCGATTCCGCGTAGACCCACACGGGCAGGTCCGCCACCATCGCCTGCTGGAGCGCCGCGTAGGCCTGCTTCCGCACGGCCGGGTCGGTGCTCGCGCGGGCGTCGTCGAGGGCCTTGTCGGCCGCCGGGTTCTTCCAGCCGTTCTGGTTCAGCGGACTGGCCGAGTGGAAGAGGCTCCACATCTCCGGCTCGGGATCGGGCAGCCAGGACTGGTACTGCCCGGCCTGGTAGTTGCGCTGCACGTTGAACTTCGCGACGAACGCCGCGACGTCCAGCGCCTCGATGCGCATCGACACGTTGCGGAACTGTTCGAGCCGGCTCTTCATCAGCTCGGCGACCTTCACACCGGTCTGCGAGATCGTGTACGTGAAGTCGACCTTCTTGCCTTCCGCGGCAAGCTCGTCGAACAGCTTCTGCGCCTCGTCCTTGTTCTGCGCGGGCTGTGCGGCGGCCGGGTCGAAGAACGGCGAGGTCTGGTCGAAGAAGTTCTTGGCGGGCACGAACCCGTTGCCGAGCACCTTGGGCACTTCGGCCGGGTCGAGCGCCAGCGCGATGGCGCGGCGGGCCCGGATGTCGTCGAACGGCGCCTGGCGCAGGTTGAACGCGATGTGCTGGCCGCCGATCAGGCTGAGCTGGGAGACCTGGAGTTCCTTCTTCGCCCGGTCGAGGTACTCCGGGTACGAGCTGGCGACGAGGTCGGCGCCGCCCGCCTTGACCGTCGTGTACTGCTGCTCGCGGTCCTGCACGGCCTTGATGGTGAGCTTGTCGAGCTTGGGGAGCCCCTTGTCCTTCTGCCAGTAGTCGGGGTTCCGGACGAACACCTGCTCGCTCCCGCGCGTCCAGCTCTGCAGGATGAACGGCCCCGCGCCGACCGGCTTGGCGCCGGCCTCGGTCAGGCCCTTCGCGAGGGCGGACGGCGCTTCGATGTACGTCAGGCGCGTGGCGACGAGCCGGTCGAAGTTGGGGTTGGGCGCCTTCGGGGTGATGGCGAGGGTGAGCGGGTCGACGACCCGGAGGGTGAGGCCGGAGGCGTAGGACGCCTGCGTGGAGCGGTTCTCCGGCTTGGTGTGCATCTCCCAGGTGAGCTTGACCGCGTCGGCGTTGAAGTCGGTGCCGTCGGAGAACTTCACGCCGGGGCGCAGCTTGAGCGTCCACGTGGCGCCGTTGTCGGCGGTGGTGAGGCCTTCGGCGAGGTGGGGCTTGACCTTGCCGTCGGCGTCGTCGAGGTAGACGAGCGGGTCGTACAGCGCGGACAGCCGGGGTTCGTCGGCGACCGCCACGCCGGAGGCGGTGAACGGGTCGAGGGCCCGCGAGTCGGCGAGCGCGAGCATGGTGAGGCTCCCGCCGGTCTTGGCCGCGGCGCCGGACGCGGCCGGGGCGGACTTGTCGTCCGAGCCGCCGCCGCACGCGGTCGCGGCCAGGGCCAGGACGGCGGACAGCGCGGCCGCGGCACGGAGGCGCGGGGCGGTGCGGCGCGGCGGGGTGCGGTGCGGGTCGGGTCTCCACGGCATGGCGGAACCTCCTCGGGGGACGGGCGGTACGGGGCGCGGAACGGCGGAGCGGAAGCGGCAGGCCTCAATCGGCCAGGCCGAGCACCCGGCGGGCGTTGCCGGACAGGAATTTCGGCCACACCTCGTCCTTGAACGGGACCTGCGGGAGGTCGCCGAAAATGCGGTCGAGGGACAGGCCCATCGGGAAGTACCCGGCGTAGATGATCTTGTCGGCGCCGCGGGTGTTGGCGTAGTCGACGATCGCCTTGGGGTAGTGCCGCGGTGCGAACGCACTGGTGGAGTAGTGCAGTCCGGGCCACTTGAGCATGAGTTTGACGGCCAGGTCGGTCCACGGTTCGCAGCCGTGCCGGGTGACCAGGACGAGTTCCGGGAAGTCGTACATGACTTCGTCGATCAGCTCGACGTGCTGGGCGGCCATGGGCAGGCGCGGCCCGGGGACACCGGCGCAGACGAAGGCGGGGATGCCGAGTTCCACGCACTTGGCGTAGATCGGGTACATCTTCTTGTCGTTGATCGGCACCTGCGGGAACGCCCCGGCCGGGAACAGCGAGACGGCGCGCGAGCCGAATCCCTCGTACTCCGCGACGAGTTGCCGGATCGCGGCCATGCCCTGGTTCGGGTCGAGGCTGCTGCATCCGACGAACCGGTCCGGGTGCAGGGTCACCGCGCGTTGCGCGGTCTCGGTGCCGAGGCCGACGAGGCCTTGCGCGATGCCGAAGTGGTCCATCTGCGCGAGGGTGACGGCGATCGGGTCGTCGGTGGGCAGGTCGTGCGGCACCTGCTTGAACATGTATTCGGCCGGGAAGCGCATCTCCTCGCGGGATTCCCGGTCTTTGGTCTGGCGGCGGATGAAGTCGTACTGCGTGTCGCCGGGTTGCGGGAAGCCGATCATCGTGTCGACCACGGGGTGGCCTGCCGGGAAGCCCATGGGTGCTCCGTACGTGGTGGGGTGGGGTCAGCGGTGCGCTTCGAGGAGCCGCTTCAGGACTTTTCCGGTGTCGGAGTAGGGGAGTTCACGCCGGAACTCGACATGCGCGGGCACCTTGAACGCGGCCAGCGCGCCCGCGACCCACGTGCGGACCGCGTCCGCGGTCAGATCGGCACCCGGTACGGGCACCACGACCGCTTTCACCTCTTGGCCGAGGACGGTGTGGTCGACGCCGACGACGGCCGCGTCCGCGATGTGGGGGTGCTCGACGAGGCGGTTCTCGACCTCGACGGGGTAGATGTTCTCGCCGCCGCGGATGATGAGGTCCCGCATCCGGCTTTCCAGGTGCAGGACGCCGTCGCTGATTCGCCCGAAATCGCCGGTGCGGTACCAGCGTTCCGCGTCGAGAGCGGCCGCCGTGGCAGCCGGGTCGCGCCAGTAGCCGAGGAAGACGCCGGGGCCGTGCAGGTGGATCTCGCCGACCTCGCCGTCGGCGGCGTCGGTGCCGTCGGGCCTGCGGACCCGCACGCGGGTGAGCGGGATGGGCGTGCCGACCGAGGCCGGGTCGTGTGCGGCGTCGACGCCCTTGAGGACGGTGCCGGCGCCGAACGTCTCGGTCATGCCGTAGCCGTTGCTGATCTGCGCGCCGGGGAAGGCCGCGCGGATGCGGCGCAGCAGTTCCGGGGCGAGGTTCGCGCCGCCGCAGCCGAGGGCGGTGACGGCCGTCAGGTCGTAGGACCCGAAGCCGGGGTGGTCGAGGATGCGCCAGTACTGGGTGGGGACGCCGCTCCACCGGGTGATGCGGTGCCGGGCCATCAGCTCCAGGTGCGCGGTCTCGTCCCAGCGGCCGGGCGGCGGGAAGATCGCGGTGCCCGCGTTGAACGGGCCGGTGGCCAGGATGTTGGCGGCGCCCGAGACGTGGAAGAACGGCGAGGTGACGAGCGCGACGGGGGGCGTCCCCGTCGGGGCCGCGCCGCTCCGCACGAGGGCGAGGGCCGCGTGGCGGGCCCACGCCTGGGCGAAGTAGACGACGTTGCGGTGCGACAGCGTGGCGCCTTTGGGGCGGCCGGTGGTGCCGCTGGTGAACAGGACGACGGCGGGGTCGTCTTCGTCGATCACCGTGCCGGGGCGAAGGATTTCGGCGCCGTCTCCCCCGCGTGCGTCCGCCGCGGCGCCGAACTCGTCGAAATCTACTGCGGCTTGGCCATGTGCTCGGAGCAACTCGGCACGCTTCGCGTCGGCGAGGACGAGGACCGGTTCGGTCAGGCCGATGCCGTAGGCGAGTTCGGGCCCGCTCCACCAGCCGTTGAGGCCGGTGGCGACGGCGCCGAGCCCGAGCACCGCCCAATAACCGAGGACGTGTTCGAGGCTGTTCGCGCCGGCGAGTGCGACACGGTCCCCCTTGCGGACCCCGTAGCGGTCGGCGAGCAAAGCCGAACGGGCGGCGATCAGCTCGGCCGCCTCGCGGTAGGCGACCGTGCGGTCCGGGAAGACCAGGAACGGCCGGCCGGGCTCCCGGGCCGCCGCGGCGGCGAGCATGGCGGGCAGGTGGGGATGGCGGTGGACGAAGACCTCCGTCGGCACCCCGAGCACCTCTTCGACCGCGGTCGCGAACGGCACGGCGTACCCCCTCCTTGGCTCCTTGGCACGGCGGGCAGGGTCGTCGGCGACGGGCGCCGATGCCGGGCGAAGCTAGAACAGAATTTCAAATCAAACAAGAGGAACCGGAATGACGGCCACATCAGCCTTGCATCGGCCTTGATTCCACCGAACCGCCTCGGCTCTGGCTATATTTAGAATCACCTTCTACTGTGTGCGGCACATCCCGACCGACCCATGGAGTCCCCGTGGCCGCACCCGAGCTCGGCTTCCGCTGCTTCGACTTCGACAACCACTACTACGAAGCGGAAGACGCCTTCACCCGCCACCTCGACCGCCGGATGGCCCGGCGCACCATGCAGTGGGTCGAGATCAACGGGCGGCGGCGGCTGCTCGTGGGCGGCAAGCTCAACCGGTACATCCCGAACCCGACGTTCGACCCGGTGTCCAAGCCCGGGGCGCTCGACGAGTACTTCCGCGGCCGCAACCCGCAGGGCCTGGACACGTCGGAGCTGTTCGGCGAGCTGGAGCCGATCGCGGCGGCGTACCGGGACCGCGAGGCGCGGCTGGCGGTGATGGACGAACAGGGCATCGACGGCGCCGTGTTCCTGCCCACGCTCGGGGTGGGCATGGAGCAGGCGCTGGTGCACGACATCCCGGCGGCGGTGGCCGCGTTCCGGGCGTTCAACCGGTGGCTGGACGAGGACTGGGGGTTCGCCTACCAAGAGCGGATCTTCGCGGCGCCGTACATCACCCTGTGCGACCCGGAAGCGGCCGTGCGGGAGATCGACTGGGCGATCGGGCGCGACGCGCGCACGGTCGTCATGGTCGCCGGCCCGGTCGCGACCGAGTCCGGCATGCGCGCGCCCGCCGACCCGATGTTCGACGGGTTCTGGTCGCGGGTGAACGAGGCCGGGCTGACCGTGGTCTACCACGGCGGCGAGTCGCACTACACGAAGTACCTGCGGGACTGGGGCGAGCCGGCCGAGGTCGAGGCTTTCCGCGTGCACCCGTTCCGGCGCCTGGTCTCGGCGAACCCGGTGCAGGACACATTCGCCAGCCTGCTCGCGCACGGCCTGTTCGGCCGGTTCCCGAACCTGCGGGTCGCGGCCATCGAGACCGGCTCGGACTGGGTGTTCCACCTGTTCGAGAAGCTCAAGAAGTCCTACGGCCAGACCCCGCAGATGTGGGCCGAGGACCCCCGCGAGACGTTCCGCCGGCACGTCTGGGTGGCCCCCTTCTACGAGGACGCCCTGGCCGGCCTGCGCACCATGATCGGCCCCGAGCGCATCCTCATGGGCTCCGACTTCCCGCACGCCGAGGGCCTCGCCGTGCCCGCCGCGTTCGTCGACGACCTCCGCGGCGCGGGCTTCGGCGACGACGACTGCCGGCTGGTCATGCGGGACAACGGCGCGGGGCTGAGCATGCGGCGCCCGGGGTGAGGCGGCGGGCGGGCCCGCATCCGGCTCGCCCGCCCCGTCCGGTGCCCGGCCCGTTTCTCCGTCGATAGGCTTCCGCTCATGCTCCCCAACACCCCCGCGCCGCTGCCGGTCGAGGTGATGACCCGCGGCCAGCTTGCGCGCCGGGAGCGCCTGACCCGGGCCGTGGTCGACCTGGTCGCCGAGAGCGGGCCGGACCACTTCCAGATGAAGGACGTCGCGGAACGGTCCGGCGTCGCGCTCGGCACGGCGTACCGCTACTTCGCGTCGAAGGACCACCTGCTCGCGGTCGCCATGTCGGAATGGCAGCGGCGGCTCACCGACCGGATGCTCGCCGAGTTCGACAAGCCGGGCTCCCGGGCCGCCGAGCCGCTGCCGGTCGTGGAGCGCATGCTCAACTACACGGCGCGGGAGATCCGCGGATTCCAGCGGCACGCGCACTTCGCCGAGCTGATGGTGCGGATCTACACGTCGACGGACCCGTTCGCCAGCGAGGCGATGCGGGACATCTCGCGCAACAACAGCGCGGTCATGGAGCGCCTGCTCGCCGACGTCCCGGCGGGCCCGCGCGGCATCGCCCGCAACGCCATCGAGGCGGTGCTGATGCACGCGCTGACCACGTGGGTCACCGACCGCTGCACGATCGCCGAGGTGTTCGAACGGGTCCAGGCGACGGTGCGATACGTGCTGTCTCCCGCGGCGGTGGCCTTCGACGGCGGCACCGACGACGACCGCGACGTGGTGTGGCGGACCGCTGCGGACTCGGCCGCGCCCCCGGCCGACCCCGCCTCCGGCTCCCTGTCCGGCCCCGACGACGTGGCGCCGGCCGACCCGGACCTCGCCTGACGCGCGAGACTGAAAGCGATATGACCGGTCCCGCTCCGCACGTCTGGCGCCCCGCCGGGGTGCGCTGGTCGGACCACGGCCCCGCGCTCACGTGGGTCGCACCCGGCGGCGCCCCGCCGCGGGTCAGCCCGCTGCGGCTCGGCGGCACGCCGTCGTTCCGGGTCGGCGCCGACCGGCGCTGCCTCGGCGTCCGGCGCGGGCAGCGCCGCATCCCGTGCCCGGACGCGGCGGAACTGCCGCCGTCGGCGCACGGCGGGCAGTGCCCGGCATGCCAGGCGCTGGACCGGTCGTCGTCGGTGGCCGCGGACACCGTGCCGGACGATCCGCAGCCGTACCGCGTCTACCTCGCGTACCACGGCACCGAGACGATCAAGGTCGGCATCACCGCCGCCCGGCGCGGCATCGACCGGCTCCTCGAACAAGGCGCGCTCGGTTCGGTGTTCCTCGCCGAAGGCCCGCTGATGGCGGCACGCCGCGCGGAAAGCGTGCTGCGCACCGGGCTGGGCCTGCCCGAACGGGTGATGTCGCCCGCCAAACGGACCGCACGCCGGGCGCCCGAAACGGCGGAGCGGCGGGCCGAGCGGTTGTCCGAGGTGCGCCGGGCCGCGCTCGCCTCCGCGGGATGGCCGGAATCCCTGTCCTCCACGGGCGAATTCCCGATCGTCGACCACGGGCCGGCCTACGGCCTGCCGGACGGCGGAATTCACCCGTCCGCCGAGGTCGCCCCGCTCACCCCGGGCGTGGTCGTCGCCGGAACGATCAAGCACGTGATCGGGTCCGACGTGTACCTTGCGACACCGCACGGCCTGGTGCTCCTCGACGGGCGGCTGCTGGAGGGCTGGGCGCTCGGCTCCGCCCCCGCGGAGGCGGTGACCGACGCCGCGCTGCACCCGGTTGCCGTACCGGAAGAAGACACCGGGGAGCAGTTGTTCATGGACTGGGGCACGGCGGGGTAGTCGCACTCCGCCACTGTGGAGGGAGACCCTATGAAGATCGCTGTCCTCGGCACCGGCGAGGTCGGCCGCCGACTCGCCGGCAAGCTCGTGGCCGTCGGGCACGAGGTCACGCTCGGCTCCCGCACCGCCGACAACGCGGCCGCCATCGAATGGGCGACCGCCACCGACGCGGCCCACGGCACGTTCGCGCAGGCCGCGGCGGGTGCCGAAATCGTCCTCAACGCCACCGGCGGCCTCGTCTCGCTCGCCGCGCTGCAGGCCGCGGGCGCGGAGAACCTGCGCGGCAAGGTGCTGATCGACGTGTCGAACCCGCTCGACTTCTCGGAGGGCTTCCCGCCGAAGGTCGTGCAGCCGGACGGGATCAGCGTGGCCGAGCAGATCCAGGCGGCGTTTCCGGAGGCGAAGGTCGTCAAGACCCTCAACACCATGGCCAACGAGGTGATGGTGGACCCCGGTCAGGTGCCGGGCCCGCACAACGTCTTCCTGAGCGGCAACGACGCCGACGCGAAGGCCCAGGTCGCCGGAATCCTGCGGTCGTTCGGCTGGGGCGACGACCAGATCATGGACCTCGGCGACCTCTCCAGCGCCCGCGGCACCGAGTTGTTCCTGAGCCTGTGGCTGAGGCTGATGGGTGCGAGCGGCGCGCGGGTGTTCAACGTGGGGGTGTTGAAGGGCTGACGTAGCGGTCCCGGGCGTCGCGGTTTCCGGGGCAAAAGGTGCCCGTCGCGGGTAGATTGACCGCCCATGACGGCTTTCCTCCGCGCGAAGATCCTGTACGGCTTCGACCTGCTGGACACCGACGGCGACGGGGCGCTGACCGAAGCCGACCATGTCGCGATGGGGAGGCGGATCGCCGCCGCGCTCGGCCATCCGGACGGGGGAAGCGCGGAACGCGCCATCGTCGACGCGTACTTGGGGATCTGGCGGGACGTGCACCTGCCCCAGGACGCGGACGGCGACGGGCGTATCGAGAAGGCCCAGTTCCTCGCTTCGACGCTGGCGCTGTCCGAGGACGCGGAGCTGGCCGGGGCGGCGCTGGGCGGTCTGGCCGAGACGTACTTCGCGATCGCCGACCGGGACGCCGACGGCTCCATCGACGCTGCGGAGTTCGCCGACTTCACCCGCGGCCACTGCCCGACCTTGTCCGACGCGTCCCTCGCCGAGGCCTTCGGCCGCCTGGACACCGACGACGACGGCCGCCTCTCGCTCGACGAACTTCGCTCGGCACTCGTCGCCTACTGGGCGGGCAACGACCCGGACGCGCCCGGCAACTGGATCTTCGGAAACCCGCGGCATCTGGGCTGAGCCCTCGAACCCGCCATCGCCGGAGCGGCTAAGAGATTGCCGACTCCCCTTCTCCGTCCGGCACTTCGAAGCAGGTCGCGTAACGGTCGAACAAGGAGTCGTCGACAGTCACCGCATTGGCGCCGTTCTCGCGGTTGCGAACTGCGAGGCGGTGCTTCAGCGTTGCGCGATCCACCGGAAGGTACGCCAGCTCCCGGGTGGTCTTGCCGAAGCCGGGGAGACCGCACATGAGAACGACCACGGGTGCGGCGTGCATCATCAGGCCAGACCAGGCGGCACGCTCGGCAGACAGCCAAGCCATTCGGCGAACGTGTTTGCACACAGCGGCCTTTCGAAGCGTGCCGAGTGTCCTCGGTTTGCGTCATTTGGACAGGGCGCGGCGCCGAGCGCATGTGCTCGGCTAGCGTCTCATCCGTTGAAAGCCGGACCACCACCTGCCGCGGAGTGATCCCTTGGCGTCACAGAAGAGTTATGTGCCGGACCCGAACAAGGCCGAAAAAGCCACACTCCCGACACGCGCGATCGCGGTCCTGGCCAACAAGGTCGGTATCAACACCACCGCGGAACGCCTCCAGAACCACAAGCTCTACAACAAGCTCTACAAGGCCGCGCACGCCGTCAAGGTCGCGGCGGACTTCTTCAAGCCCGCGGTCAAGGCGGCCCAGTACATCGCCGAAGGCGGCGCGGTCAGCCTCGGCATGGCGGTTCCCGGCGCCAGCGACGTGGTCTTGAAAGCCGCCAAGGTCGCGGCGACCGGCTTCCTGGAGAACAGGGTCTCCAAGGCCGAGGCGCGCCAGGAACAGCGCGCTGCCATGGCTCAGGCGCCCAAGTCGCGGGAGCGCGCGCGGGGTACCCACCTTGTGCCCGACTTCATCTGACCCGACCGTCCCTGGCCGGTCACGGGACAGTGGGGCTTTCGGCACCCGGCAGGGCCCCTACCCTCGCCGGGCTTCGAGCGCGTCCAGGATCAGGTCCAGGCCGTAGCCGAACTCGGCGGTGTGGTCGTAGCCGGGCCGGAGCGCGTGGTCGGTGATCATCTCGGCGAGGTACGGGAATTCGTCGGCGGGTAGCGCGTCGAGGATGTCCCCGGCCACGGCCTCCACGTCGCCCGGATCGGCCACCGGCAGGCTCTTCTCCTGGAGAACGTAGCCGCTGATGTAGCTGTCGATCAGCGAGACGGCGTGCGCGGCCATCGGCAGGGTGAAGCCGGCCCGGCGGAGGACGCCGAGGACCGCGTCGTGGTGGCGGAGCGTGGCCGGGCCCGGGTTGCGCCGGGAGTCCATGAGTCCGAGCGCCCAATTGTGCCGGGACAGGACGGCGCGCGCGGAGAACGCCCGGGTGCGGAGGGCCTCCTGCCAGTCGCCGCGGTCCGCGTCGGGCAGTTCGATGGCCGCGAAGACGACGTCGACGACGCCGTCGAGGATCGCGTCCTTGTTCGGCACGTGGTGGTACAGCGACATGGCCTCGACGCCCAGCTCCTGCGCGACTTTGCGCATGGTGATCGCCTCGACGCCGCCACGGTCGGCGACCCGGACGGCGGCCTCCAGGACGCGGGCTCTCGTGAGGGGCTGCCGCGCGGCCGCGCGGGGTGCTGTCGGCATCGCGGCTCCTGATCGGTTGACAGGCTCGGGCCTACGAGTCAACCTTACACACGTAAGGCACCTTACGAGGGCAAGGAGAAGCGCATGCCGATGCCTCTGTGGTGGGGCCACGTCAACAAGCGGCTGTTCAACCCCCGTGCGGTCACGGGCGGAAAGTGGCCGGTGCTGACCCACGTGGGCCGCGCTTCCGGCACGACATACCGCACTCCCCTCGACGCGCATCCGATCGACGGCGGCTACCTGTTCGTCCTGGTCTACGGTTCGCGCTCCGACTGGGTCCGCAACGTTCTGGCCGCGGGCACGGCCCGCCTCCGCGTCGACGGCTCGGACGTGGCGCTCACGTCCCCGCGCCTCGTCGACCAAGCCGAGGCCTTCCGGGCGCTCCCGGCGGATGTCCGGCGGCCGCCGCGGCTGTTGCGGATCACGGAATTCCTGCGGATGGACACGACGACCGACTGACCGCCGACGGGCGGGTCGCGGCGGGTGCCACGGGACCCGCCGGTGACGACGGCATGCCTCCGTGCTTCAATTTGAGCGAATGCTCAAAACTGTTGCCCGGCAAGCCCGAGGAGCGCTCCATGCCCGTTCCCGACCGCCGCCCCAGCCGCATCGCCGCCGTTTGGGCGGGCATCGCCTTCGGCCTCGCAGGTACGCCGTTCCTGCTTGTCGGATGCGTCTTGGTGTACCTGGCAGCTCCGGCCACGGCAGTCCTGCTGTCCGGGGTCGCGTTCGGCCTCCTGCTGTGGCCGCTGTTCGCCCGGACGAACCGCGAACTCGTCATCGCGGAACTGGTCTCGGGAACGATCCTCGGCAGCGCGACTCTGGCGGTGGGGATGTGCATTCCGTTTGTCGGTGTGCTGATCCTCGTCCCGTTCCTCCCGGCCATCTGCGCCGCGGTCACGGCGACCGTGATCGCCGCGGAGGCGCTGGTCGTGGACAACGATGCGGCAGCTTGGTGACGCCTCGGCCGTATCGTGGGGATCGCCAGATGCCGCGCCTGCCCCGGAGGTGACCCGCATGCACCGCGTCCTGGTCAGCCGCTGCCTGCTCGGCGAGCGCGTGCGGTACGACGGACAGGCGGCTGCGGCCTACCCGTTGCTCGCCGCGTGGGCCGCCGAGGGACGCGTCGTCCCGGTCTGCCCCGAAGTCGAAGGCGGCCTCCCGACACCCCGCCCCCGGGCGGAGATCCCCGGCGGCCAAGGCGCCGCGGTGCTGGACGGGCGCCTGCCGGTGGTCACGATCGACGGCGGCGACGTCACCGCGGCTTTCCTCTCCGGCGCCGAACGCTGCCTCGACCTGGCCGCCCGGCACGGCATCCGCATCGCCGTCCTGAAGGCCAAAAGCCCGTCCTGCGGCAACGACCACGCCTACGACGGCACCTTCACCGGCACCCTGCTCCCCGGCGAGGGCGTCGCCGCGGCAGCCCTGCGCCGAGCAGGCGTCCGGGTCTTCCACGAAGACCAACTCGACGACGCGCAAAGGCTTTTGGAAAGCCTGGAGGCGGAGTGAGGAAAGCAAGTCGCCCGTCCTGCTTGCCGACTCACTCGACGACACTCGGTTTTCGTGGCCTGACTGCCCCTTGAGCCGCGCGGTGAAATCGGCCCATGCCCGCGATGGCACGTCGATGTGTCCGCGGTACCGGCCCTTCGCCCCGTAGGCCCGAGGAGCGGCGAGGCAGGCGACGACTCCGTCATCGTCGCGCCCGAGTTCCGGGGCAACGCCGAGCGCCGCGTGGCTGGGGGCCGCGCGGCGCTCGGTGGGGTGAGTCGGCGAGCGAGGAAGGCGGAGCTTTCGCGCCCGGGGTGGGTCAGCCCTTGCCCAGGACGCCCGCCTCGCGGAGTTCGGCGATCTTGGCGTCGTCGTAGCCCAGGAGGTCCTGGAGGACCTCGGCGCTGTGCTGGCCGATGGTGGGGGCCTTGAACGGGCGCGGGAGTTCCTCGCCGACGAAGTGGATCGGGGAGGAGAGCTGGTCGCTGCCCAGCTCTTCCTTCGGGAACCACTGGAAGCGGTGCTGGAACTGCGGGTCGTCCGCGATCGTCTTCGGGTCGTTGACCGGGGCGATCGGGGTGTTGGCCTCGTTGCCGAAGGCGAGCCACTCGGCGGAGGTGCGGGTGAGGAAGATCTGGCGGAGTTCCTCGCGCAGTTCGATGTTGCCCACCGCGTGGTCCGCGTAGGTGGAGCCAGGCCACTTCTCGAACAGCTCGGGGCGGCCGACCGCTTCGCAGAAGTTCTTCCACAGCGACTGCTCGGACGCCATGAACAGCACGTACCCGTCCGAAGACTTGTACATCTGGTAGCGGACGCCCTCGGTCATGCCCGCGGTACCCGGCGCGCGGCGGACGTAGTTGTCCGTCTTGTTGCCGGTCACCTCGGACTCGGGACGCTCGTACGCCTTGTACGTCTCGCTGCGCAGCCAGTCCATCGCCGCCGCCGCATCCGACTGCGCGATGTCGATCTGGCCGCCGACACCCGTCGCGCGGGCGCGGATGATCGCGGCGAGCACGCCGAGCGCACCGAACAGCGGGCCGGCGTGGATACCGATCGACGCGTGCTCCGGCGTGTACGGGTGGCCCTCTTCGGTGAACGCCGGCTTCACGACGCCCGCCCACGTGTCGTACGCCACACCGTGCGACGGCATGTCGCGGTACGGCCCGGTCGCCCCGTACCCGGAAATCGTGCAGAAGACGAGCTTGGGGTTGACCGCCTTCAGGTCCTCGTAGCCGATCCCGCGCTTGGCGAGACCGCCCGGACGCATGGCCTCGATGACCGCGTCGGCGTCCTTGACGAGTTCCTTGAACGTCTCGAGCGCCTCGGGCTTGCGAAGGTCGAGCACCAGCGACTTCTTGCCGCGGTTGATGTGGAGATGCATGAGGGAGACACCCTCGATGATCGGCCACGTCATGTCGCGGATGTAGTCGCCGTTCGGCGGCTCGATCTTGATCACCTCGGCGCCGAGGTCGACCAGGGCCGAGGTGATCGCGGCGGGTCCGAGCATCGAGCATTCGATGATCCGGACTCCGGCCAACGGCGCTGGCACCTGACTCATGGCGACCTCCAGGAGAATGTGACGGTGCGTCAGATACTAGCGATCGACGTCCGCAGGGGAACCCCCCAAACGCGCCGACCACCTGTGAGGCCCCTCTCCCCGGCGTCCGATTCGTGACCTTTCGGCCTGGTCGTGGACCAGCCGGGACGCCTCGGCGGCGTCCCGCAGGGGCGCGGTGACGTGCACCGGACCCGGCGTCGTGTCCAGGTGCACGGTCGCCAATCCGAGCAGGCGTTCGAACGGCCCCTGGGTCCGGCGGACGCTCTGCACCTTTGCGTGCGGGATCACATCCGTCTCGCGGTGCAGGATCCCCCGCCGCGCCACGAACACCCGGTCGTCCGCCCCGCAGGCCATCGCCCGCCACCGCACCGGGCTGTGCCAGCGAGCCCGGCTCGGCACTCGGGAGAGCGGCACCGCCTCCACGTCCACCCCCGGCAGGATCCGGCTCAGCACCCCCAGCGCGACCGGCAGCGGCGCCACCGGCAGCAGCGTCGACTCGTGGTTCTCGTGATCGTCGTGCTTGCCGTAGCCCGCGATGTTGACCTCGACCCGCACCCACCCCTTCGCCCGCCACAGCAACGGCTGCACGATCCGCACGGCCTGCACGCGCCCCGGCGGCACCGTCTGGTGCCGGTGCTCGATCAGGCCGTGCGCGAGCCGCAGCCCGTCCGGCGACTCGGACAGCGTGAAGTCGAAATACCGCAGCACCCGCCCGACGGAGAACTGCCACGCGGCGATGAACAGCGGCACGAAACCGAGCAGCAGCGGCTCATTCCCGGTCCCCACGGCCATCCCCACCAGCACCGCCGACGGCAGCAGGAACACCCACGTACCGACCGACAGCAGCACCGACCCGATCAGCACCGGCATCGGCACCACGACCAGCGGCTGCTCGGGCGCCTCCCCCGCGTCCGGCCGCACCCCGGCGGCCCGGGCCAGCAGCTCGGCGCGCAGCGCCTGCGCATCCGTCTCGCGCAGGTACGCCAGCGAGCCTTCCGCCGACTCCCCGCCCGCGACCTGCAGCTTCAGTTCGGCCAACCCGAGCAGCCGGGCGATGAAGGGCCGCACCACGTCGACCGCCTGAAGCCGCCCGAGATGTACGTGCCGGGTCCGCCGGAACAGCACCCCCGAGTCGATCCTCAGATCGTCCGCCTCGATGCGATAGACGGTGAACACCCAGCTCAGCCAGCCCCACAGCAGCGCCGCCACGAACACCGCACCGGCGATCGCCAGGCCGATCCGGGTCTCCGGCGAGCGCGCCGCGTGCTGGCCCCAGATCGCCAGAACCACTGCCATCGCCTTCCAGCCGCGCGCGACCGGGGTCAGCGGGTGCAGGCGGCGGGCGAGGCGGCTGCCGCCGTCGGCCGGTCCCTCCTCGGTTGCCATGCCGTCACAGCCCTGCCGACCGGGCCTCGCCCTTTTCGGCGAGGCGGTCCCGGAGCCGTGCGGCTTCCTCCGGCGGCAGTCCGCGGACCACCGCGTCGGTGGTCGCGGACGCGGTGTGCAGCGTGATGGTGGCGATACCGAAGTGCCGCTCCACGGGGCCGGCGGTCACGTCGACGAACTGCATGCGGCCGTACGGCACCACCACGAGCCGCCGGAACAGGACGCCGTGTGCGATCAGCAGATCGTCGTCGCGCTCCGCATACCGCCACGACCGCTGGTTCCGGCGCAGGGCGACGAGCGTCCAGCCCAGCGCGACGGCGAGCGTCCCGGCGATGACCGCGCCGAGCCACGGCGCGACGAAGATTCCGGCGAGCACGCCGCCCGCCGGCGCCGCCGGGAGCACGACCGACACGGCCAGGAACCGGCGCACCCGGAAGAGCTGCCCGGACACCGGGTGCCACTGCTGGTCGGGCGGGGCGAGGGCGTGATCCATGGGCCCAGCGTAGAAGCCGGGCGCGCGCCGGGGCCGCGGACGAACCGGGCGCCGCCCACCGGCTGGCAAAATCGGCGGTATGACGGAGACCACCGTGGGCGTCGGGATCGGCGCGGACCAGCTCGACACCACCGACATGGTGCTCAACATCGGTCCGCAGCACCCCTCCACACACGGGGTCCTGCGGCTGAAACTCGTGCTGGACGGCGAACGGATCGTGAGCGCGGAGCCGATCGTCGGCTACATGCACCGCGGCGCCGAAAAACTGTTCGAGGTGCGGGACTACCGGCAGATCCTGGTGCTGGCGAACCGGCACGACTGGCTGTCCGCGTTCTCCAACGAACTCGGCGTCGTCTTGGCCGTGGAACGTATGCTCGGCATGGAGGTGCCCGAGCGCGCGGTGTGGGCGCGGACGCTGCTGGCCGAGCTGAACCGGGTGCTCAACCACCTGATGTTCCTCGGCTCGTACCCGCTCGAACTCGGCGCGATCACCCCGATCTTCCACGCGTTCCGGGAGCGCGAGGAGATCCAGACGGTGATGGAGGAGATCTCCGGCGGCCGCATGCACTTCATGTTCAACCGGGTCGGGGGGCTGAAGGAGGACCTGCCCGCGGGCTGGCTCGGCCGGACCCGCACCGCGGTCGCCGACGTCCGGTCGCGCATGCCGGTGCTGCACGACCTCGTGCACGGCAACGAGATCTTCCGGGTCCGGACGCGCGGTGTCGGCGAGCTGACCCCCGAACAGGTGCACGCCTACGGGGTGAGCGGGCCGATCGCGCGCGCCTCCGGCGTGGACTTCGACCTGCGGCGCGACGAGCCGTACCTCGCGTACGGCGACCTCGCCGACGTCCTGCGGGTGGTGACGCGCACCGAAGGCGACTGCCTGGCCCGCTTCACGTGCCTCCTGGACCAGGTCGACGTGTCGCTCGACCTGGCCGACGCGTGCCTCGACCGGCTCGAAGCCCTGCCGCCGGGACCGATCAACCTGAGGCTGCCGAAGGTGCTGAAAGCCCCCGAGGGGCACACCTACGCGTGGACGGAGAACCCGCTCGGCATCAACGGCTACTACCTGGTGTCGCGCGGTGAGAAGACGCCGTGGCGGCTGAAGCTGCGGTCGGCGTCGTACAACAACATCCAGGTGCTGGCCGAAGTGCTGCCGGGCTGCCTGGTCGCCGACATGGTGGCGGTCCTCGGGTCGATGTTCTTCGTGGTCGGCGACATCGACAAGTAGGCCGCGAGGCGCCGCGCGAGACCGGAAACGCCGCCGCCTCCGCGGATTCCCAGCGACGGGAGCCCGCGGAGGCGGTCTGGTGCGGTCTGGTCTGGTCTGCTGCGGTACAGCCGAGGGTCAGGCCTGCTTGCGGTCGTCGACGATCTTCGGCAGCTGCTCGGTGTCGTCGTGCGCGGTGAGGTCGACCGGCAGCGCACGCCCGGTCCGCGGCTCGTGGGTGAGCAGCGGACGGATCGCGGCGGCCCGCCCGGCGATCAGCTCGCGCGGCGCGCGGGCGGCACGCGGCGGGACAGGCGCCTGCGGCCCGGCTTCGGCTTCGGCTTCGGTTTCGGGCACCGCGGCTTCCGCCGCCGGCTCCTCCGCCACCGGGCGCCCGAAGAAGTCGAACCGGCCCGCGGCCGTCTCGGCCTCCGCCATCCGCCTGTTCGTCTCCCGCACGGTGTCCGCGACGTCGCGGACCACGCGGGCGACGGCTTCGTCGGCCGGCAGCGCGGCCACGGCCGGTTCGAGCGACTCGACCCCGAGGTCAAGGACGGGTCCGGCTTCGGCGGGCTCGGCCGTCGGCACGAAGGCTTCGACCGCGGCGGTGGGCCGCAGCACGAGTTCGGCGGCAGGGTCGAGAGCGGGGGACGTCGCGGTGGCAGCCGACGGGCCCGCGATCGGCTCGGCGGCAGCAGGAAGCGACGCGTCGACCGCACCATCCGACGCAGCATCGGCCTTCGGACGCGGCTCCGGCACACGCGCCGTACCAGGAGGCGCGACCGCGGCGGGCGCGGCGTGCCGCGGAGTGCGGCGCTCGACGGCGGCAGGGGCCGACGGCGGCGGGGCAGCCGACGACGCCTCCGGTGCCGCATGCCGACGCGCGGGCCCGGGAATCACCGACGCGGCGGAGTCAGAACCCCTGCGCTCGGCCACCGCGCCGGAATCCGCGACCGACTCGGCAGGAGCCGAAGCCGTGGCTTCGCCCGCAGTCCGCGCGGGCGGCGCCACGGCGGCCGCCGGAGCAGTCGGAGCAGTCGGAGCAGTCGGAGCAGCAACGGCCTGGGCCGGAGCCGTGCCCTGCACCGGTCCGAACACCGAAGCCGCGTAAGCCGGAACCAGCCCGGACACGGCGATCGGCGGGCGCCGCACGCCGGGGACCTGCGACGCAGCCGATTCCACCGCTGCGGCATCGCCGGGCTGCGTGTTCGGCTTCGCGCGGTCGGCGGGCGGCGGGGTCGTCGCGGTCGCGTCACCGCTCGCGGGCTGCGGGGCATCGAGCCGGGGCAGCTGTCCGTCGGCCAACGAATAGGGGCTTGCCGCGGCATTGTTCGCGGGGGCGGCCTGCACGGCAGTCGCGGCACTCGCGGCCGCCACCTGCCCGCCGGCCGACGAAGGCACCTGCGTCACACGGGCGGTCGCCGCGTCCGGCACCGGCACGCCGGGCGAGGCACTCGGCGCGGCAGTGCTGTCCGCCGTGCGGTCCGCGTTGGTGTTCGGGCGTCCGGCAACGGCTCCCCGCGTCGGGGAACCGGTCGTCGGCGAACCGGTCGTCTCGGCGCCCCGCGCCGCTTGGCTCTCGCTGCCCGCACCCGCCGTCACGCCACCGGAAGAACCCACCGCGGGCACAGCACCCCGCGTACCCACAGCCGGTACCCCGGAGGCAATCGCCCACGGCGTAGCCGACGGCCGCCGGACCGGAGTCCGGTCGACTGCCGAAGTGCCGGTTCGGGCAACGCTCTCCGGCGCCGCAAGGGATCCCGCGGGCCCGGCGGTGTTCCCGGACCGACCGGACAGGGCCGCGGGCCGAGCCACGTCGGTCCCGGCACCACCCGCGCGAGCCGTCGACGCCGCAGCGGCCGCGGCACCCGCACCCGCACCCGCACCCGCACCCGGCACGCTCTGCGCTCCCTCGGAGGCCCGCGCACCCGCCTGCGGCATCAGACCCGTTCCCGCCCGCGGCACAACCCCCGTGCCCCGCACCCCCGCAGCCGACGGAGCCCCGGGGGCCTTGCGGGCAACCCCGCCGCCCGTCCCAGGCGAACCGTTCGCCATGGCCGCCCCGACGCCGATACCCGGCGCCTCGGGCTCGTACAGATTCCCCCGGTTCCGCTCCGCCGCGGCCCGCTCCAGGTTCGCCAGCGCCGCCGCGCCCTGCGCGAACAGCGGGGCGCTGAGCCGGACCGGCCGCGGCGGGAGGGCCTTCTCCAGGTTCGCGATGCGGTTGAGCATCCCCCGCTCGCGCTCGCGCGCGGTGGCGAGTTCCCGCTCCCGGGCGGCGAGCTTCAGCAGGGTCTCCTCGCGGCCCGCGCGCGCCTCGTCGGCGCTCTGCGCGAGGCTTTCGCGTTCGCCGCTGCGGACCGCCAAGTCCTTGCCGTACCCGCGGCGGCTCTGCCGCAGCAGGACGACGACGCAAGCCGTCGACACCACGGCGCACAGCACCCCGACGCGAAGCACCGCCGTGCTCCCGCCTATTGCCATCAGCAGCAAGGCGATCAGAGCGGGCGCAAGTGCCCCGGCGAGCACGGATATGCGCAGCAGGGCGGAGGACTGGCGGTGACGTCCACGAGGCATAGGAGTGACGTTAGCGTGCACGTATGTTCCCACGTGCGGCGGCACACCGATTCCTGATGATCTATCGACATTAAGACGGCAAAGATCCCTCAACGTGCCGACCAAGCACCAGATCCAGCCGCACGTCAGGCAAACGCCGTCCGGGCCTCAAATCAGCCCATGCGCCTTCAAATAGTCGTGGACAACCGTGGCCGGACGCCGCCGCTGCTGGTCGACCTTCCTGTTCAGCGCCGCCAAGTCCTCGGTGGTGAGCACCGGTCCGAGCCGGTCGACGATCGGCAGCACGCGGTCGGCGTCGCCTTGGTAGGCGACCGGCACGATGTTGTCCGCGTTCTGCAGCTTCTTGTCGTCGGCCAGGATGACCAGCCCGTACCGGTCCAGCGTCGCATCCGTCGTCGTCACCAGCACCATCTGGTCGCGCCCTTGCCGGACCGCCTGCTTCGCCACGGCCGTCCCCACGCCCAACGGGTCGACGCCGGACACCTTGATGCCGTACGTCTGCTCCAACCCCGGCCCGCAGAACGGCCGCACCTTGCACTCCTCCCCCGCCGCGATCCGCACCTCGACGCCGGACGCGCCGAGGTCGGACAGCGTGCGCAGGTTGTGCTCCGCCGCGAACTCCCGCGTCACCGCGAACGCGTTCTGGTCGACGGCCAGCGTCGGCGTCCCCGGCCGCAGGTTCTGCTCCGCGGCCAGGCGTGTGAGCGCCGCCATCGTGGTGTCCAGGTCGGGTGAGGCGACGGGCGGCGCGTTCGGGCCGTTCTCCTGGAGGTTGAGGAACTCGGCGAGCGTCGCCGCGTAGTCCGGGGCCAGCGCGACGTCGCCGTCGGACAGCGCCGGTTCCAGCAGTTCCCGGTTCATCACCGTCTTGACGTGTGCGTCGACGCCGTTGGCGACCAGCATCTGGCGGTACATCTCGGCGAGGATCCGGCTCTCGGTGAACCCCTGCGACCCGATGGTCAGCCCGCTGCCCTCGCCGCCGCAGCCCGAAAGTCCCGAGCCGAGCACGAGAACGGCAGCCAGCACCATCGCCCACCGCCGCATGCCCGCCCCTCAGTTCTGCCGCGGCGTACGCGCCACGGCCCATTGCACCAGCGTGAACGCGCCCTCGACCAGCAGCGCCAGCACCGCGACCAGGAACGCCCCGGCCACCACCTGTCCTTGGTCCTGCAGTTGGAATCCGGCGGTGACGATCCGGCCGAGCCCGCCGCCCGCGACCAGCGCGGCCAGCGTCGCCGTCGCCACCACCTGCACTGCCGAGGTCCGCATGCCGGTCACCACCAGTGGCAGCGCCAGCGGCAGTTCGACACGCCGCAGCGTCTGGAACCCGGTCATGCCCATGCCCGCGGACGCCTCCACCAGATCGCGGTCCACCCCGCGCATCCCCACATACGCGTTGGTCAGCATCGGCGGAATGGCGAACAGCACGAGTGCGACCACCGTCGACACCGTCCCCATCCCCAGCCGGCTGAGCCCGAGCAGCGCCAGCACCGCGAACGTCGGCACCGCACGCCCGATGTTGGAAATGTTCACCGCCAGCGCGCCGCCCTTGCCGATGTGTCCGAGCCACAGCGCGACCGGCAGCGCGATCACGGCGGCAATCGCCACCGACCCCGCGGTCAGCGCCACGTGCTCGCCGAGGCGCTGCCAGACCCCGCCTTCCCCCGACCAGTTCGCGCCGTCGGTGAGCCAGTCCCACGCCTGGTCGAACACGCTCATCCGGCCGCCCCCGCTCGCGGCGCGCCGGTCCTCACGCCGCCGCCTTCGGCCGCGCCCCGAGGTCGTCCGCCGCGGTGTCCGCCGCCGTGTCCGCCGCGGGCCCCGGCATGGACGCCCGGCGCCGGCGGCGCCGTCCCGGCGTCCGCGTCCACGGCGTCAGCAGCCGCTGCACCAGCAGCAACACCAGGTCGAACACGACCGCCAGCAGCACGCACAGCACCGACGCGGTCAGCACCTGCGCCTTGAACAGCGTGTCGATACCGGACTGGATCAGGTTGCCCAGCCCGCCCGACCCGACCACCGCGCCGACCGTCGCCAGCGCCACCGTCGACACCGTCGCCACCCGGAGCCCGGCCATGATCGCCGGCAGCGCGAGCGGCAGTTCCACCGCGACCAGCAGCCGCACCGGCCCATAGCCCATGCCGCGCGCCGCCTCGACCGCGTCCGCGGGCACCGCGCGCAGCCCGGCCAGCGTGTTGCCGACCAGGATCGTCAGCGAATACAGCGTCAGACCGATGACCACCGTCGACCGGTCCAAGCCGGTGAACGGCTGCAGGATCGCGAACATCGCCAGCGACGGGATCGTGTAGAGCACCGTCGTCGTACCGGTCACCGGCAGCCCGGTCTTCGGAAAACGGCGCACCAGCAGCGCCAGCGGGAAGGCGACCAGCATCCCGAACCCGACGGACACCAGCGTCAGGAAGACGTGCTGGCGCAGCGCGGTGGCGATGTCCGGCCAGTACTCCCGGACGTATTCGCCGCAAATCCACGCATTCTCTTCCAGGCAGTCACCCGATGCCGTCAGCACGCGGCGCGGGTACCCGGCAGTGTGCGCGGGCAATCCCCGGGGTATCCGGGCCCGCATGACGAACCCCGACGCGACTCCCGGCGCGCGTCCTGACCGGGAGACCCCGGCCATGATCCGCCTCGAACACGTCGGCAAGCGCTACCCGGACGGCACGCGCGCCGTCGACGACCTGTCGCTCGACGTCGCCGCGGGCGAACTGGTCACCCTCGTCGGCCCGTCCGGCTGCGGCAAAACCACCACGATGAAGATGGTCAACCGACTCATCGAACCCACCTCGGGCCGCATCCACATCAACGGCCGCGACATCACCCGCACCGACCCGGTCAAGCTCCGCCGCACCATCGGCTACGTCATCCAGTCGGGCGGCCTGCTCCCGCACCGCACCGTCCTCGACAACACCACCACCGTGCCGACGCTGCTGCGCTGGGACCGCGGCAAAGCCCGCGCCCGGGCCCGCGACCTGCTCGACCTGGTCGGCCTCGACCCGGACATCTACGGCAAGCGCTACCCGCACCAGCTCTCCGGCGGCCAGCGCCAGCGCGTCGGCGTCGCCCGCGCACTCGCCGCCGACCCGCCCGTGCTGCTCATGGACGAACCGTTCGGCGCCGTCGACCCGGTGGTCCGCGACCGGCTCCAGACCGAATTCCTGCGCCTGCAGGCCGAGCTGCACAAGACGGTGCTGCTGGTCACCCACGACATCGACGAAGCGGTCCGGATGGGCGACCGCATCGCGGTCTTCGCCCAGGGCGGCCACATCGAGCAGTACGACACCCCGCTCGCCGTCCTCGGTACCCCCGCCAACGACTACGTCGCCGACTTCGTCGGCGCCGACCGCGGCCTCAAACGCCTCGCCGTCACCCCGGTCACTCCCGACGACATCGAGCAACCGCCCGTCGTCCGGCTCGACGACCGCCTCGCCGACGCCCGCGCCCGGCTCCGCGCCGCGGACGCCCGCTGGGCCGTCGTCCTCGACGAAGCAGGCACCCTGCACGGCTGGTACGACGACCGCGACGGCACCGGCGGCGGCGGTGTCGGCTTGGACGGCCGGGTCCGCGACCGGGCCCGCCGGATGGACGCCTGGGTGCCGGTCGGCAGCTCTCTCAAAGCCGCCTTCGGCCAAATGCTCCAGTACGACGCCGGCTGGGTCGCCGTCCTCGACGGCGACCGCTTCCTCGGTGTCCTCACCCCGGCCCGGCTCCACGAAGCCCTGCGCCGGTCGGTCGGCGCCGAAGAAACCGGCCTCGCCCCGGAAGACGTCGTGCTGGAAACCGTCGACAACGCCCCGGGCTCCTGACCCGCCGCACCACGACCCGGCACCGCAAACCGGCACCCCGGACAGCAGGTACAGAGACGCAGCAGACCGAGCGGGCTCAGCGCGCTGCCGACCCCTCGCGTCGGTCCGGCTTGTCCGGATCCTCCGGCACCCGGCACACCCGCTCCAGGAACAGCGCGGCCAGCACCAGCAGCACCGCCGCACCCACCGAGAACCCGCAGCGCGCCGCCTGCGTCCGCCGCACCTCGTTGTCCAAGTGCAGCCACAGATACAGCCCGTACCCGCCGTACAGGCCCGCGATCAGCGCGGCCACCAGCGACGACGCCTTCGCGAACACCACCGCGCGCGCCGCCGTCAGCGGATCCACCGGCTTCGCATCCACCCGGTGCTCGCGCTGCGCCTTGAACCGGGCCCGCAGCGCCAGCCCGGTGGCCAACGCCGCCACGGCCAGCGTCAGCAGCACGAACGGCGCCAGCACCGGCACCCCGGGCGGTGTGCCCCGGGTCAGCCACAGATCGATGCCGCCGTACGACAATGCCCCGGTCGCCACGGCGATGCCGAGGAGCACAGCGGGACGCGTCGGCTTCACTCCGGCAGCCTCAGCTCCAGGTCGTCCCGGCGCTCGACGCCGGACAGGTCCAGTTTCGCCAGCAGGTCGGCCACCCGACCGCGGCCCGGCAGCTCCGCCGCGGGATCCGCGTCGTGCCACGGTGCCAGCACGAACGCCCGCTCGAACGCGCGCGGGTGAGGCAGCGTCAGCTGCGGGTCGTCCGACTGCGTGTCGCCGTACGTGATGATGTCCACGTCCAGCGTGCGCGGCCCCCAGTGCTCGGTGCGCACCCGCTGGAACGCCTCCTCGACCGCGTTCGCACGGTCGAGGAGCATCTCGGGAGGCAGGAAGGTGTCGACCAGGATGACCGCGTTGAAGTAGTCCGGCTGGTCCTCGGGGCCGCCCACCGCCGCGGTCACGTACAGCGGCGACACGACGTTCACCCGAATCCCGGGGGTGTCGGCAAGCGCGTCGATCGCGCCCTGCAGGTTGTCTCTGCGGTTCCCCAGGTTGCTGCCCAGCGCAAGTACCGCGCGGTGCGGGCCGCTCAGGGCCTGCATCCGCATCAAAGTATCGGTCCCCAGATCCGTCACACACGACTCCGAACAATCGTCACGGTCACATCGTCGAACGGCACGGTGATCGGGGCGTCGGGCTTGTGGACGACGACCTCGACCTCCTCGACCTGCTTGTGTGCCAGGCACGCGTCGGCAATCCGCTGGGCCAGCGTCTCGATCAGGTTCACCGGGTCCCCCTGCACGACCGCGACGACCTCCTCGGCGATGACGCCGTAATGCGCCGTCTGCTCCAGGTCGTCGCCGGCCGCGGCCGGGCGCGTGTCGATGCCGAGGACCACGTCCACGATGAACGTCTGGCCTTCCTCGCGCTCGTGGTCGAACACCCCGTGGTGCCCCCGGGCCTTCAGACCCCGCAACGCGACGCGGTCCAGCATCAGAAAGCCCTCCTCGATCGCCTAAGTGCCCTACGAATGTACCCAGGCGCGCAGACACGACTCCCCGGGTGGGGTGCCCGTCGGCGCGCCCGGCACAAGTGCTAAAGGCACTCCCCGCGACGCGGCAGGAACGCCGTTCTGCCCTCACCAACCTTCCTACGGCCCGATGTCTTCCCGGTGACCGGACGCCGAACTCCGGGAAGCGCCGGACGACTAAAGATCGTCGTCGGAATCCGCCTCGGCGAGCACCGGCGAGGCGTGGTGCAGCCACAGCTTCCAGTCGCCGCGGATGCGCCGGAAGATGTTGGTGACCACCGCCTGGCCGCCCGCGAAGCCCGCCTCGTCGCCGCCGTCCTCCTCGCCCATGCCGGTGAGGAGGCTCGCCGTGCACGACAGGATCGCCACGTCGCCGTCCAACGTGACCTGCACATCCGTCAGGAAGAACTGGACGTAGCTGGTGTTCGCCATGATCAGCGCGTAGGACCGCAGCACCTCGGCGCGCCCGCGCAGCACCGGCCAGCCCGGGTGCACGCAGGTGATCTCCGCGCCCTCCGGCCCGTCCGCCCATATGGCGCCGAGCCGGTCGAGGTCGCCTTCCTCGACGGCCGTCCACAGCGCGAGGTTGAGGTCCCGGACCTCGACCGCGTCGGGAGACAGCAATTCGTCCTCCGGGCCCGTCATCGGGCGGCCTGCCAAGCCGCCGCCACCCGGACCGCGTCCCGCGAGGCCGGAACCTCGTGCACTCTGACCCCCCATGCCCCCGCGGCCGCGGCAAGTGCGGTCACCGCGGCAGTCGCGTCGTCACGGCCGCGCGGTGCACGCAGCCCCTGGTCGTCGGCGAGCAGCCGACCGAGAAAAGCCTTGCGGGACGCGGCGACCAGAAGCGGCCTGTGCAGCGACACCAACGCGTCCAAGTGCGCGAGCAGCGACCAATTGTGCTCGGCCGTCTTCGAGAAGCCCAGCCCCGGATCCAGGATCACCGCATCCGGGTCGACACCCGCCGCGACCACCCGGTCCATCCGCTCGACCAGTTCGGCACGGACCTCGGCGACCACGTCGTCGTACGCGGTCAGCTCCTTGTCCTGCATCCGCCGACTGTGCCCGCGCCAGTGCATCACCACCACCGGCACCCCGGCGGCCGCGGCAAACGCCGCCATCGCCGGATCGGCCAAGCCGCCGCTCACGTCGTTCACCACCGCGGCACCCGCGTCGACCGCGGCGCGCGCCACCTCGACGCGCATCGTGTCGACGCTCACCAGCGCACCCGCACGCGTCAGTTCGCGCACCACGGGCACCACACGCCGCAGTTCTTCGTCGAGCGGCACGCGCTCCGCGCCGGGCCGCGTCGACTCGCCGCCGACGTCGACCAGGTCGGCGCCCTCGTCGAGCAGCGCCAGCCCGCGCGCGATGGCATCGCCCGGGTCGAACCACAGGCCGCCGTCGGAGAAGGAATCAGGGGTGACGTTGACCACCCCCATGACCGCGCACCGTCCGAAATCCGGCAGGCCCCGCACGCTGGGCGGCTTCACTCCGAGATCGAGCCCCCCGCCGGCGGTGCCCCCTTCGGACCTGGTCGTCGCTGTCATGGCCCCAAGCGTAGGGGCAAAGCCGCACCGCACCGGCCAGCCGCCCCGCGCGCCACGCCCACAAACGCCACGGCCGGCCGCCCCCTTCCGGGGACGACCGGCCGAACGCATGTATGGGGCAACCGAATCCGGCCGCGCCGGGATCAGCGGCCCAGAATCAGACTCATCGCCTCGGCCCGGGTCGCGGCCTGAAGCAGCTGGCCGCGCACGGCCGAGGTGACCGTCTTCGCGCCCGGCTTGCGGATGCCGCGCATCGTCATGCACATGTGCTCGCACTCGAACACCACGATCACGCCGCGCGGCTGCAGGATCTTCACCAGCGCGTCGGCCACCTGGGTGGTGAGCCGCTCCTGCACCTGGGGGCGCTTGGCGTACACGTCCACCAGGCGGGCCAGCTTGGACAGCCCGGTGATCCGGCCGTCCTCGGACGGGATGTAGCCGATGTGCGCGACACCGTGGAACGGCACCAGGTGGTGCTCGCACGAGCTGTACACCTCGATGTCCTTGACCAGGACCATCTCGTCGTGGCCCAGGTCGAACGTCGTGGTGAGGACGTCCGCGGGGTTCTGGTGCAGCCCCGCGAATATCTCGCGGTACGACCGGGCGACGCGGGCCGGGGTGTCCTTGAGGCCGTCGCGGTCGGGGTTCTCCCCGACCGCGATCAGCAGCTCGCGAATCGCCCGCTCGGCGCGGTCCTGGTCGAACTCACCCACGGCGCCCGTGCCGTCCAGGGTGACCGGGTCGATCGTCACGTTCAGTTCTCCGCAGCGTCCGTCGGGCTGTCGGGCACGGTGGTGCCCGCGCTGCCGCCGGTGGTTCCGGTCGGCGCGGCCCCGCCGCCGTTCAGCGCGCCGGCGCCGTTGCTGCCGTTGACCGTCAGTTCCTTCGGGGTCATGACCGGGGGACGGCTGGACGGCTGGCGGCGGCTGGACCCCGTCCACGCAGGACGGGCCGGCCGCTTGCTGACCGGGGCGAAGATCTCCGCGACCTCGTGGCGGTCGAGGGTCTCCTTCTCCAGCAGGGCGAGGACCAGGTTGTCGAGGACGTCGCGGTTCTCGACGAGGATTTCCCACGCCTCGTTGTGCGCCGACTCGATGAACCTCTTGACCTCTTCGTCGACGATAGCGGCGACTTCTTCCGAGTAGTCCCGCTGGTGGCCCATCTCACGGCCGAGGAACGGCTCGGAGCCGTCCTGGCCGAACTTGATGGCGCCGAGGCGCTCGGTCATGCCGTACTGGGTGACCATCGCGCGGGCCAGACCGGTGGCCTTCTCGATGTCGTTCGACGCGCCGGTCGTCGGGTCGTGGAAGACCAGCTCCTCGGCCGCGCGCCCGCCCAGCATGTACGCCAGCTGGTCGAGCATCTCGTTGCGGGTGGTGGAGTACTTGTCCTCTTCCGGCAGCACCATCGTGTAGCCGAGGGCCCGGCCCCGGGACAGGATGGTGATCTTGTGCACCGGGTCGGTGTTCGGCAGTGCGTGCGCCACCAGGGCGTGGCCGCCCTCGTGGTACGCGGTGATCTTCTTTTCCTTGTCGCTCATCAGGCGGGTCCGCTTCTGCGGGCCGGCCACGACGCGGTCGATGGCCTCGTCGAGCGCCTTGTTGTCGATGAGCTTCTGGTTGGACCGCGCGGTGAGCAGCGCGGCCTCGTTGAGCACGTTGGACAGGTCCGCGCCGGTGAAGCCGGGGGTGCGCTTGGCGACGGCCTTGAGGTCGACGTCTTCGGTGACCGGCTTGCCCTTGGCGTGCACCTTGAGGATCGAGTGACGGCCCTCCAGGTCGGGGCGCTCGACGGCGATCTGCCGGTCGAAGCGGCCCGGGCGCAGCAGCGCGGGGTCGAGGATGTCCGGGCGGTTCGTCGCGGCGATGAGGATCACGCCGCCCTTGACGTCGAAGCCGTCCATCTCGACGAGGAGCTGGTTGAGGGTCTGCTCGCGCTCGTCGTGGCCGCCGCCGAGGCCCGCACCGCGGTGCCGGCCGACGGCGTCGATCTCGTCGACGAACACGATGGCGGGGGCGTTGGCCTTGGCCTGCTCGAACAGGTCGCGGACCCGGGAGGCACCGACACCGACGAACATCTCGACGAAGTCGGAACCGGAGATCGAGTAGAACGGCACGCCGGCCTCACCCGCGACGGCGCGGGCGAGCAGCGTCTTGCCGGTGCCGGGCGGGCCGTACAGCAGCACGCCCTTGGGGATCTTGGCGCCGACGGCCTGGAACTTGGCGGGCTCCTGCAGGAACTCCTTGATCTCGTGGAGTTCCTCGACCGCCTCGTCCGCACCGGCCACGTCGGCGAAGGTCGTCTTCGGGGTGTCCTTGGAGATGAGCTTGGCCTTGGACTTCCCGAAGTTCATGACCCGGGAGCCGCCGCCCTGCATCTGGTTCATCAGGAACAGGAAGACGATGACGATCAGGGCGAACGGGAGAAGCGAGAAGAGGATGCTGACGAGCGCGCTCTGCTTGCCGATCTTGACGGTGTAACCGTCCGGGATCTGGTTCTGCGCGGCGGCATTCGTCAGCTTCTCGGCGATCGCCGCGCCCTGCTGGTCGTTCAGATACGACGACTTGATCTTGCTGCTGCCGTCGATCTTGATCTGCTTGCCGTCGGGCCCCTTCTTCAGGGACAGCTCGACGGCCTGGTCGTTCCCGCCGATGATCTTGGCGCTCTGGACCTGCTGCTTGTCGATGGCCGAGATGACCTGGCTCGTGTCGACACCCTTGTAGCCGCTCGATCCGCCGACGAGCTGCATCAGGACGAAGACAGCAAGTACGGCCAGCACGACCCACATGATCGGCCCGCGGAAAATGCGCTTGACGTCCATTCATGCGGGGCTAAAGCCGCCCCGTCCCTCCTGCCAGCTCCTTACCCGGAGACCTGCTGGCCTCCAGGCTCACTGCCTGTCCACTGCCCTGTGCGGCACTGCTCCATGTCGCCCGCTCGCTCTGCCGCCACAACGACGCTTCACTGCGTACGAAGGTACACCGGAGGTAGCCGCGGCACCGCGCCGCGAGCCGCCCGACGGCGCCGCGGTGCGCGGACGAACCCTTTGTCGCTCCTTGCAACGAGGGGAAACCATTCCCTTGTTCCCGGCAGGCGCACCCGGAAGCGGGGAAAATCGCGCGGACGGGGGTGTGAAACCGCGCGGACGGGCGTCAGGCCGGCTTGCCGCCGGAGTACACGTGCTCCGCCAGGGTGCCGACGAACGGCAGGTTGCGGTAGCGCTCCGCGTAGTCCAGTCCGTAACCGACGACGAATTCGTTCGGGATGTCGAAGCCCAGGTACTTCACCGGGATGTCGACCTTCGCCGCTTCGGGCTTGCGGAAGAACGCGCACACCTCGAGCGACGCGGGACCGCGCGACGCGAGGTTCGCGAGCATCCACGAAAGAGTGAGCCCGGAATCGATGATGTCCTCGACCACCAGGATGTGGCGGTCGGCGATGTCGGTGTCGAGGTCCTTGAGAATGCGCACGACGCCCGACGACTTGGTGCCCGAGCCGTAGGAGGAGACGGCCATCCAGTCCATCGTGATCGGGGAGTGCAGTGCGCGGGCGAGGTCCGCCATGACCATGACGGCACCCTTGAGCACCCCGACGAGCAGTACGTCGCGGCCTTCGTAGTCGCGGTCGATCTGCTCGGCCAGCTCGCGCAGCTTGGCGTTGATCTCGTCCTCGGTGACCAGCACGCGCGCGAGGTCGGTGCCCATGTCTTTCTCGTCCACCAGTGCTCTTCTCTCAGATCTCAGAGATGTCCTGTGCAGTCCCCGGAGGCCGTTCCCGGGGGGTCTCGCGGGAACGGCTCAAAGCTGCGAGGGCCGGTGGAAGAGAAGCTTTCCACATCGCCTTCGTATCTCGACGCCGCCCGGGAGGTTGATGGGGCCCTGGCCGTGCCACGCGGTGACGAGGCGTTCGACGGTGTCGATGTGCCGGGCGTAGAGGTCGCCGGGAGGCGAACCGGCGGTGACCGCGGTGCGGCGCAGGATGCGGCGGCGGACGGCGGCGGGGAGTTCGGCGAGGGCGGCGACTTCGAGGCCGCCGTCTTTGGTGACCTCGGCGGCGGCCCGGTCGGCCCAGGCGTCGAGCGCGTCGGCGTCGTCGCGGAACAGGCGGGCGGTGCGGGCGAGGGATTCGCTGATGCCGGGGCCGAGCGCTTTCTCCAGCGCGGGGAGGGCGTCGTGGCGCACCCGGGCCCGGGTGAACGCGGGGTCCGCGTTGTGCGGGTCGTCCCACGTGGCGATGTTCTGCGCGACGCAGGCCGCGCGGGTCGTGTCGCGCGCCACGTTGAGCAACGGGCGGCGGTAGTGGCCTATTACGGCCGGCATGCCGGCCAACGATCTGGCTCCGGAGCCGCGGGCCAGCCCGAGCAGCACCGTTTCCGCCTGGTCGTCGAGCGTGTGGCCGAGGAACACCGCGGCGGCGCGGTGCCGCGCGAAGGCCAGGTCGAGCGCTTCGTAGCGGGCGTTGCGCGCGGCCGCCTCGGGGCCGCCGCGGCGGCCGACCCGCACGCCGAGCGCCTCCACCGGGTCCAGTCCGAACTCGCGCAGCCGCCCGACCAGCTCGACGGCGCGCCCGGTGGACCCGGGCTGCAGGCCGTGGTCGACGGTGATCGCCCCGGCGCGCATACCGGCGCGCGACGCTTCGAAGGCGGTGGCGGCGGCGAGCGCCATCGAGTCGGCGCCTCCGCTGCAGGCGACCAGGACGAGGTCGCCGGGGTGCAGGGTGCGGAGCACCTCGCGGACGGCGACCCTGGTTGCGGCGACGGCGGGATGCGGGCCCACGCTGTACCTCCTGGTGCATGCGGGAAGTGGGGGCGGCACAGGGGGCCGCGGGCACATCCGGGCACCGCCCGCGGCAGCGCGGCGCGGGTCCCGCCCGGCACAGGTCGTCCCCGGGGCAGGCAGACGGGGCCCGACCCTGGCCTGCTCTCCAAGTTACGGCACACACTGGCCCACCCGCGTGAAGGTTCACGGAGTGTCGCGCCGGAAAGTAGTCGGACGGATACCCTCAGTGGTTCGCGATCGCGGCGTATGCGGTTGTTCGTTCCGTTTCGCGCCCCGACCCGCGGGCGCCCGCGCTCAGTTCGTGCCGGAGCGCGTGCCGTGCACGCGGTCGACCCAGGTCTGCGGCGCGGCGATCTCGCCGCGTGTGGGCAGCGTGTTCGGCGACGTCCACACCCGGTTGAACCCGGCCATGCCGACCTGCTCGACGACGGTGCGGACGAACCGCTCGCCGTCCCGGTACTGGCGGAGCTTGGCGTCCATGCCGAGGAGCTTGCGCAGCGCGAGGTCCATGCGCCCCGTGCCGCGCGCCCGGCGCTGCTGGAACTTCTCGCGGATCTCCCCGACGGTCGGGATGACCTGCGGGCCGACGCCGTCCATCACGTAGTCGGCGTGGCCTTCGAGCAGCGACATGACGGCGGTGATCCGCTGGAGGATCTCCCGCTGCGCGGGCGTCTGCACGAGTTCGACGAGGGAGGAGTTCTCCGCCGCCGGTTCGTCGTCCTTGCGGCCGGGCAGCAGCGTCTGCGCGGCTTCCCGGACGCGCCGCAGCATCGCGGCCGGGTCGACCTCGGTCTCGGTCAGGAAGGCGTGGACTTCCTGCTCCAAGTGGTCGCGCAGCCAGGGGACGGCGGTGAACTGGGTGCGGTGGGTCTCCTCGTGCAGGCACACCCACAGGCGGAAGTCTCGGGGGTCCACGTCGAGTTCGCGTTCGACCTGGACGATGTTCGGGGCCACCAGGAGGAGGCGTCCGGCGGGCTGCGCGGCGTCGGCGGTGTCCGGCGGGGCGGCGTCGCCGAGCGGCGCGAAGGTCTCGTACTGCCCGAGCACGCGGGCGGAGAGGAAGGAGAGCAGGGTTCCGAGTTCGATCCCGGTGACCTTGCTGCCGACGCCGGACAGCGCGTTGCCGCCCGGCATGGTCTCGCGGCGGTCGTTCACCTTGTCGAGCAGCGGCCGCAGCACGTGGCGGAAGCCCTGCACGTTGGCACGCACCCACCCGGTCCGGTCGACGATCAGGACCGGCGTGTCGTTGCCGCGGGTGTCGAGTCCGGTGAAGGTCCGCACGTGGCCTTCGGATTCGGCGGCGTACGCGCGCAGTTCGGCCACCGCGGCACGGGCCTCCTCGCGCGTCACCTCCGGCCCCGGGCGTACCAGCTTGGTGGCCGTCGTGACGGCCAACTCCCAGTCGATCATGTCCGCACCGCTCGTCATACGGCCACGGTACGTGCAATCCCGGGCCCCGCGCTGCCGGAACTCCCCCGCAGAGTGAGGCAAAGGGCAACGGAAACCGAGGTGGGGGGCATGGTGGGGCGGAGGTGACGCGGGTGATGGAGGGGGCCGCGGCACGGCGGCGGAGGGCACCGGAGGCCGGACCGGGCCGCGGGGCGCCGACCGCGCCCCGCCCCCGGTTCCGGCGTCCCGGCTCAGGTTCCCGGCGTCCCGGCTTAGGTTCCCGGGGTGCCGCAGCCGCAGCCGGCCAAGGTGGCCGCCATCGCGTCGAGGGGTTCGCGGGCGTTCTCGGCGTTGTTGGAGGTCGGGATGCGGTCGGCGAGGAAAGCGAAGGCGAGGAGCCGGCCGTCCTTGTCGCGGACGATGCCGGCCAGGGTGCTCACACCGGTCAGCGAGCCGGTCTTGGCACGGACCAGGCCGGCCGCGTCGCGGGACGCGGTCTCGTCGAAGCGCTCCTGGAGGGTGCCGGTGAAGCCGGCGATCGGCATGCCGGTCAGGGCGGGCCGCAGCGTCGGGTGGTCGGCGGACGCGGCGAGCGCGAGCACGCGGGTCAGCACCGCGGGCGGCAGCCTGTCGTTGCGGTTGAGCCCGCTGCCGTCCTTGAGGTCCATCGCACCCAGGTCGACGCCGAGGCCGGTCAGCACCTCGCGCACCGCGGCGGTGCCGCCCTCGAACGACGCCGGCTGCCCCTTCGCGAGGGCGATCTGCCGGATCAGCGCCTCGGCGATGTCGTTGTCGCTGGCGGTCAGCATCTGCTCGACGACCGACGTGAGCGGCGGCGACTGGACCGCGCCGAGTTCCGCCGCCCCGGCGGGTGCCTGGCCCGCCGCGGGCTTGCCGTTGACCGCGATGCCCTGCTGGGCGAGCGCCTGCGCGAACTGCTGGGCGGCGTTGCCCGCCGGGTCGGTGAGCCGCTGGCTCGGGGCCTCGACGGTCTTGGCGGTCACCCGGCCCTCGTCGGCCATCAGCGGGACGACCGGGGCGATGTTCTCGTTCGCGCCGATGGGGTGGCTGACCGGGCCGCTGTAGAGCGACACGTCGTAGGTCAGCTTCACCCCGGTGACGCCGTTGCGGCGCAGCGACGCGGCGGTGGCGGCGGCGAGTTGGTCGAGCCGGGCGGGTGCGTACTGGCCGGCGTACTGGCTGCCGTCCAGCGCGGTGAGCGTCGGGTCGCCGCCGCCGACCAGGACGATGGTGCCGGGGTCGGCACCGGCCACCACGCGGGTGGTGATCCGGTGGTCCACACCGAGCGAGGCCAGCGCCGCGACCGCGGTGGTGATCTTGGTGGTGGACGCGGGGGTCGCCGCGCGGCCCGCGTCCACGCTGTAGAGCACGCGTCCGGAGGCGACGTCCACGACGGACACCGCGACCTTGCCGGTGCCGCCGAAGATCGGGTCGGCCAGCAGGGGCGTCAGCGCGGCCTGGACGCCCGCGTCGGTGGGCGCCGGTCCGGTCGGATTGCCCTCCACGGGGGCGAGCAGCGCGGGTGTGATCCGGGTCTCACCCGGGATACCGCCCTGTGGTGCGGAGTCGCCGCCCGCGGAACCTCCCGCGGACGCCTCGGCGGTGCCGCGGTGTTCGCCGTGGTGCTCGGCCACGCGGTAGCCGTCGCGCCACGGACCTGCGGCGTAGACGGCCAGAAGGGCCACGAGGATCCCCGCGAGGGTCGCCGCCAGGGCCACCGTCCTCACCCTGGGCACGCGTGACCAACCCCTCTCGAAGGTGTTTCCAGCAGATCCACTTCGGCACGCCCGACGGGCATGCGAGACACTGTCAGCAGACTAGGTTCTGTTCGGGACTCCGGCAGGACTCCTGTCACCCTCATGGGGGTGCCGGGACGCTCCCACCGTAGAACCGTGCGCCGTGCTGCGTTGCGCGGCCGGGTGTCCGCATGCCGCAAAGTCCACGGGACAGACCGGGGATTTCGCCCGGATGCACCGCGGACTTCACGGACAGACCCTAACAATCCCGGCCGAACAATGGATGGAGGAGCCTTGGAGTTCGACGTCACCATCGAGATCCCTCGGGGTTCGCGGAACAAGTACGAGGTGGACCACGAGACCGGTCGCATCCGGCTCGACCGCATGCTTTTCACCTCGACGCGGTACCCGGCCGACTACGGCTTCATCGAGGACACCCTGGGTGAGGACGGCGACCCGCTCGACGCCCTGGTGCTGCTCGAGGAGCCGACGTTCCCGGGTGTGCTGATCCGCTGCCGCGCGATCGGCATGTTCCGTATGACGGACGAGGCCGGCGGCGACGACAAGGTCCTGTGCGTCCCGGCGACCGACCCGCGCATGGAGCACCTCCGCGACATCCACCACGTGCCGGAGTTCGACCGCCTGGAGATCCAGCACTTCTTCGAGGTCTACAAGGACCTGGAGCCCGGCAAGTCGGTCGAGGGCGCGGACTGGGTCGGCCGCACCGAGGCCGAAGCCGAGGTCGAGGCCTCGTTCAAGCGACTCAAGGAATCGGGTCACCACTGACCTGCGGATTCCGGACGGAGTTCGCGGAGATTGACCCGCAGAGGGGCGGCTGCCGACACGGAGCCGCCCCTTTCGCATGCCCGCGTCCCGGGTCGCCCGCGGCCGGCTTCCGGCCGCGCACGCCCGCAAGCACGCACGCAGGCACGCAGGCGCGCAGGCAGCCGCGCCTGGGCCATGCGGTGGAAAATCACGCCAGGTGATAATCCTGCTGCAATATGCACCTAATGTGACGGATGTGACCCGAACTCGGACCCTCGCGCCTTCCGTCCTTCTGGCTCTCGCGCTGCTCGCCGCCGGTACGTCCGCGGCGCGCGGCGACGATCCCGCCGGGTACCCCGATGCCGCCGACGTCGCCCGCGCGCAGCTCGACGCGCAGGCGAAGGGCACCGCGGTCGACCGCATCCAGGCCGAACTCGACCGGTCCCGCACGGATCTCGACCGGCTGTCCGCCGATGCGGGCCTGGCCGTCGAGGCCTACAACGGCGCCCGGGTCGGCGCCCGCGGTGCCGCGCTCGCGGCCGACGCGGCCCGGGAACGCGCGGACGCCGCCGGGGCCGCCGTCGACCGTGCCCGCGAGGACCTCGGCCGGGTGGCCGCCGACGCCTACCGGCAGGGCGGCTCCGCCGGGTTGGGCGAACTGCGCGCCATCCTCGACGCGCCGACTCCGGCGGACGCCCTGCTGCGCACCGAAGCCGTGCGCCGGGTGGTGCGCGAGCGCGAGGACACCGTGCGGCGCGGCGCCGCGGCGGCGAAGAACGCCGCCGACGCCCGCCGCAGCGCGGACGCCGCCGCCCGCACCGCACGCGAGGCGGAGGAGAACGCCGCCGAACGCCGCCAGGCGGCCGCGACCGCGGTCGCGGCACAGGAGGCTCGGGTCCGCGACGTCGCCGCCCGCCACGAGGCGCTCGTGGTCGAACTCGCCGCCGCCCGCAGCACCTCGGTCGCGCTGGAACGCCAACGCCAGGACGGCTTGGCCGCCGAGGCCCAGCGGCGCGCGGAGGACGAGGCCCGGCGCCAAGCCGAAGCCGCCGCCCAAGCCGCCGAAACCCCGTCGCGCCTCGCCCCGGGCGACCGCCCCGACGACGGTGCCCGGCAGAAGCGGGCCGCGCCCGCCAAGGGCGCCGCGGCGGCGATCGCCTACGCCAAGGCCCAACTCGGCAAGCCGTACGTGTGGGGCGGCGAAGGCCCCGACGGTTTCGACTGCTCGGGCCTCGTCATGCAGGCCTGGCGCCGCGCGGGCGTCAAACTCACCCATTTCGCCGCCACCCAGTACGCCGAAAGCCACCCGGTGGCCTACCGCGACCTGCGCCCCGGCGACCTGGTGTTCTGGACGGAGACCCCCCGGGCCCGCGACATCCACCACGTCGCGATGTACCTCGGCGACGGCAAGATGATCCACGCGCCGCGCACCGGCGACGTGGTCAAGATCAGCAACCTCTTCTCCATGGGCACCCCGGACTTCTACGCCCGTCCGTAGGCACCCGAACGCGCTACCCGCCGAGCAGTCCCCCGCCGAGCCGCCACAGCTGCACGCGGCCGGTGTCCGGGTCCGCCGTCACCCACGTGCCGTCGTGCCGCACGATCAGCCACGCGCGCTCCTCGTCGTCCGGGTACTCGATCTCGGCTGTCGGCCGCAGGTCCGGCACCGAGAACACCAGGTGCCGCTGGGCCGAAGACGCGGCAAGCACCCGGTCGGGGCCGAGGAAGCCGGCGTAGAAGTCGAACTGCTCGTCCTGGCCGGGAAACAGCTGCGCCGGCTGGCGGGCGGCCACTATCCCGCCGTCGGGCGAGCGCAGCAGCGCTATCGGGCCTTCGCCGTACGGCGTGGTCAGCATGAGCCCCGAGCCCGGCTGGATGTCGATGAGGATCCGGGTGTCCCCCGGCGGCACCTCCGCCGCCGGGCCGGTCCCGTCGGACGCGACCAGGAAGATCCGGTAGGCGTCGTCGCCATGCCCGGCGGCAACGCCGACGTGGATGCCGTCGGGGTGCGGCAGCAGCTCGGAGCCGACGGTCTCGGACGGCAGCAGCGCGGTGCGCCGCACCGACCCGTCCTGCGCGTCGAACAGCATGCACGCGTCGCCGTCCTCGGTCCGGGCAACCGCCCAAACGCCGCGGGCGTCGGTCGTCACGACGCAGGAGCCGGACTCCTCGAACACCCAGTCGGCGTGCGGGTGCGACCACACCTGGCGGCCCGTCATGTCGAGCACGCTGACCCGGTCGGGTCCGGACGCGGCGACGAACGACAGGTCCGGCGCGACCGCGTGGCCGCCCTTCCACTCCTGCGGGAGCGCCACGGTGCGGAGGACCGCCAGCTTGTCGTCGAGGACGAGCAGTTCGCCTTCCTCGGTGTGCGCCAGCCATACGGACGCGCCGGGGACCCGGTCGAGACTCCACAGGGGCGGCAGCGAGGTCTGCGCGACGAGGTGAGGACGCATGCGCAGACGGTACCGCCGCCGGGCCCGGGCTTCAGCCTGCCGGTACGACCGCGGTCCGCACGGTGAACTCGGTGCCGTCCTCGGACAAGTCCAACTCCACGGATACCGAAGCGAGTTCGGCCAGACTGCGGACGTGGCTGCCGCCGCACGCAATGTGTGCGTCCCCTTCGGGAAGTGCACAGTGCCAGACACGCCGCGCGGTGAGTGCGGGGTCCGGCACCTCGATCCGCACCGGCGCACCGGTCGCGAGCCAGCCGGCCAGGGTGGCGTTGACCCGGTCCCGGATCGCCGGGAGGTCGGCGGCCAAGTCGTCGGCGGTGAAGCCCTTTTTGCGCAGCGACTTGCCGATCCGGTAGTCGTCGCGGCTGGCCCGGTCGAGGATGCGCGACGCGTCCATCGCAAGATTGTCGAAGTCGGGGCGGCCGAGGGCGTCGGTGCGCACACCCGGTTTGCGCCATCGCGCCGCGAGGGCCTCGTTGAGGGCGAACGCCATCAGGTGGCAGGCGGTGTGCGCGGCGCTCAGTCCGGCGCGGCGGTCCGCGTCGACGGCGAGCACGGCCTCCTCGCCGACGAGTGCCTCCGGCGCGAGCCCGTCGACCGCGTCGACGATGTGCAGCACGAGCCACGCCCACGCCTCGTCGCCGCGGCGGACCGGGATGCCGGCCGCGACGGCGAACGCGCCGTCCGGGCCGACGCCGCCGGTCTGGCAGTCGACGACGGGCAGTTCGTGCCCGGCGACGGTGAGCGTGCCGGTGTCCGCGGGCTGGTCGGGCCAGGTGTGGTCGAGCGGGTGGAACGGGGTCTCCGCGACCACCACGGCCCAGCGGCCGTCCGGCAGCACCCGGACGGCAAGCACCGGGGATTTTCCGGCCACGTCGCCCGCCGGGTAGCCGACGATCGTCGAGGTGGTGGGGAGGGGCATGCCGGCACTCCTTCGTGCTGTGTGCGACCGGTGCGCCCGACCGGATCGGCGGCCGGAGGCTCGATCATGTACTGAAGCACAGGGAATCGGAAAGTTCGGACAAGGCGAGCATGCACGTGTACGAGTTGGCCGCCGGGATGGCGGCGCAGGGCGATCCCGACGAAGTGAAGCGGGGCGTCGGCTGGATGCTCGCGTCCTTCGTCCTGACCTTCCTGGCCACGCGTTTCGTCACGCGCATGATCCGCGCGGGCAAGGGCCCGTTCCGGGACATGAAGCTGCCGGGCGGCCTGCACGTGCACCACCAGGTCTACGGCATCTTCCTCATGCTGGTCTCCGGTGCCGCGCAGTTCGCCTACGAGCCGGACACCCTGGCGCGCGACATCCTGGCGGCGGTCTTCGGCGCCGGTGCGGCGCTCACGCTGGACGAGTTCGCGCTGTGGTTCCACCTCGACGACGTGTACTGGTCGGCGAACGGCCGCAAGTCGGTGGACGCGGTCCTCATCGCGGCGGCGATCGGCATCCTGCTGCTGTTCGGCGCCAACCCGTTCGACATCGGCAGCGGGGACAGCAAGCCGGCGATCTTCGCGGTGGTGGTGGTCGACCTGGCGTTCTCGTTCGCGGCGATCTTCAAGGGGAAGGTGGCGACCGGCCTGATCGGGATCTTCGTCCCGACGGTGGCGTGGATCGCCGCGGTGCGGATCGCCAAGCCGGACTCGCCGTGGGCGCGCTGGCGCTACCCGGAGGGCTCGCGCAAGCGGCAGCGGTCGCTGCGGCGTTTCCCGCCGGGCCGGCGGACGCACTGGGACCGGTTCAAGGACCTGCTCGGCGGCGCGCCGAGCCGGTGAGACGGCGCCGCCCCCGGCGCGCGGACGCGGCCGGGGGCGGGATGCCGGTCGACCGGCGAACCGGTCAGAGGTGCGGGAGGACGTCCGTCTCCAGGAGGCGCAGGCTCTCCCACGCGAGCTGCGGCGGGATGCCGCCCATCATCGGGTGGAACATGCCGAACGCGGCGTCGCCCATGGCCTTCAGCTCGTCGACGTACTGCTCGGGCGTGATGACCCGGTACTGGCCGGTGGCCTTGAGCTTCTCGACGCTGTCGACGGTCTCGTAGCCGCCGATGCCGGAGGTGCCGGCCGCCGCCATCATCGCGCCGTACTCGTTGACCTCGTGCATCGCGTGCGGGGCGATCCGCTCCCAGTCCGCCTCGGGGTCCTTCGACAAGTGCAGGAAGCCGGTGTCGCCGCCGAAGTACGGACCCGGGTCCTCCTGGCCGAGCTTGATCTTCTCGTCCCGGTAGAACTCCCACAGGCCCGGGTTGGACGGCATGAAGCCGTCGGCGATCCGCGCCGCGCGCCGGGCGGCGGCCTCCACGCTGCCGCCGAGCACGATCGCCGGGCCGCCCGCCTGGAACGGCGCCGGGGTGACCCGCACGGTGCGGCCGCGGAACTCGAACGGCTCGCCGGTCCATGCCGCGCGCAGCGTGTGCACCATCTCGGTGGTCAGCTTCGCGCGGTCGCGCAGCGAGCGGTCGAACATGTCGAACTCGGGCTCGTTGTACCCGTTGGCGAGCACCACGCTGACCCGGCCCTGGCTGATCAGGTCGACGACCGCGAGTTCCTCGGCCATGTGCAGCGGGTCGTGCAGCGGGGCGGGTATCGCCGCGATGTTGATCATCATGTTCTTGGTACGGGACGCGATCGCCGCGGCCATCGGCAGCGGGCGCGGCAGGTACCCGTCCTCGGAGCCGTGGTGCTCGGACAGCACGGCCATCATGAAGCCGCGCTCTTCGGCCCAGGTGACCATGTCCAGCGCGGCCGCGTACCGCTCGCCCATCGTGGTGCCCGCGAAGGACGGGTTGCGGAAGTCGAAGCGAAGCGCGAACACAGCCATGCGGTATCTCCTGGATCCGACGCCCGCTGCCCGCGGTGCGCCCCGTGCCTGATGGAGCGTCAGGTTAGTGTCGCGCGGCGTAGAGAACCAGGTCCAGGACACAATCCATCTTTTGGCCCGCCGGGCGGTGTCCTAGGCGTCCGCCGACGCGGGATCGGATTCGGCCAGGGCGCGGGCCAGCAGGGTGCGGAGCGTACGCCGGTCGGCGTCGCCGAGGCCGCGCAGCGGCGGGTCCTCGGCGAGCTTGGCGAGCAGCTCGGCACGCAGGGCCAGGCCGTCGGCGGTGAGCGCGACCTGCTTGGCGCGGCGGTCGCCGGGCAGGGGGCCGCGCACGACGAGGCCGCGTTCTTCGAGCCGGTCCACGACGAAGGTGACGTTGGGCGGCTCGCAGCACATGCGGCGGCCCAGCTCGCGCATGCCGACCGGCTCGGCCAGCTCGTACACCGCGTTGGCCTGCGCGGCGGTCAGGCCGACGGCGGTCGCGCAGGCCGCGAAATGCGCGTCGAGCCGCGCCGTCGCCTCGTACAGCAGCGGGGTCAACCCGGGCAGCGAGCCTTCCCCCGAGTCCCCCGAGTCCCCCGATACGGCCGTCCGGCGGCCGCGGTCCCGCGTGTCCATGGTCTCACCCTATCGTTCGAGCACGAATGATTATTGCTCGAATATTTTGCGGTATAACGGATCCGTCGATCTGACTATCCGTCAGAAGTCTTCGGTCGCGCAAGAAAGGCACCCTGCGATGCCCGACACCCCCACCCCGCCCGCACTCCCCCTGGCCGGCCGCATGGCGCTGGTCATCGGCGGCAGCGGCGGCATCGGTTCGGCGAGCGCCGCGCGCCTGCTGCGCGACGGCTGCTCGGTGACGCTCAGCGCCCGCCGGGAGTCCGAACTCGCCGCGACCGCCGAGCGCCTGCGCCCCCTCGCCCCGGAAGGCGCCGAGGTCCGCTACATCGCGGCCGACGGCTGCACCGCGGAAGGCGTCAAAGCCGCCGTCGACGCCGCCGTGCACCCGGGCGGCCGCCTCGACATCTGCGTCGCCACCGTCGGCGGCGGCAAGGTCTCGCCGCTGCTCGCCATCGACGAGGACCAGTTCGCGGAAGACCTGCGCCGCAACGTGATCAGCGGCTTCCTGGCGATCAAGTACGCCACCCCGCCGATGGCAGCCAACGGCGGCGGCTCGATCGTCATGATCTCCACGAACGCCGCCAAGCTCTCGTGGCCCTACCTGTCCGGCTACGCCTCCGGCAAGGCCGGCCTCGAAGCCCTGGTCCGCTGCGCCGCCGACGAACTGGCGCCGCTCGGCGTGCGCGTCAACGCCGTCCGCCCCGGCCTGGTCAAGTCCCAGGAGGACGCGCGGATCTTCAAGGACGAGGAACTCATCGCGGCCTACCTCGCCAACAAGCCGCTCGGCCGCACCGGCGTCCCCGACGACATCGCCGGCGCGGTGCGCTACCTCGCCGGACCCGAGGCGTCGTGGACCACCGGCCAGAGCATCGCGGTCGACGGCGGCAACGAACTGCGCGCCGCGCCCTCGTTCGAAAAGCTCGCCCGCCGCACGGTCGGCGACGCGGTGGTGGACGCCGCCCTCGCCGGACGCATCCCGGAGTGACCCCCGCGGGCGCGGACCGCACCCCCGCCCGCACCGCCCGACCCGCGGCCCGGCCACACCGCCGGTCCCGCCCCGACTCCCCACGACGGAGAACACCATGACCCAGGACGTCCAGCTCTCGATCGGCCTGCCCAACTTCGGCCCGTGGCCCGGCGACGACTGGCGCGGCTTCGTCGACGTGGCGCGCGCCGCGGAAGACGCGGGCATCGACCGCGTCGTCCTCGTCGACCACGTCGTCATGGGCCCGCACACCGACAAGTACGTGTGGGGCCGCTTCCCCACCCCGCCGGAGGCGCCGTGGGCCGAGCCGCTCACGCTGCTCGCCGCGATGGCCGCGGTCACCGAGCGCGTCAAGCTCGCCACCGGCATCCTCATCGCCCCGCTGCGCGGCGCCACGCTGCTCGCCAAGCAGGCCGCCACGCTCGACCAGATCAGCAACGGGCGCCTCGAACTCGGCGTCGCCTGCGGCTGGCAGCGCGAGGAGTACGACGCGGCCGGCCTGGACTGGAACCAGCGCGGCCAACTGCTGACCGACACGCTCGCAGCGTGCAAGGCCCTGTGGACGCAGACCCCGGCCGCGTTCGCGTCCGAGACGGTCAACTTCACCGACACCTACCTGATGCCGCGTCCCGTGCAGCAGGGCGGCGTCCCGCTGTGGATCGGCGGCTCGCTCAACAAGCGCAACCTCCAGCGCATCGTGGAGTCCGGCGACGGCTGGATCCCGATCATGGGCCTGTCGACCCCCGACATGGCGCGCGACGTCGCGACGATCCGCCAGGCGCTCGCCGACGCGGGCCGCGACCCGGCGGCGCTGCGCGTCCAGGGCCCGATCCCGATGACGAAGGGCGACGACGGCGCGTTCGACCTCGCCCGCACGATGGAGAACGCCCCCGCGGTGATCGAAGCCGGCGCCACCACGGTGCAGCTGCCCATCCAGGCGTTCTGCTCGAACGCGAAGGACGCCCCGGCGTTCTTCGCCGCGGCCCGCCGCGCCTTCGACACGGTCGTCGGCAGCTGACGCAACCGCGCCCGGCGCGCGAAAGGGCGGCACCCCGGCCGGGGTGCCGCCCTTCGTCGTGTGCGGCCGCCGCTACGACCGGTACACGATCACCTTGTCGCCGATGCGCACCGTGTCGAACAGCTGCGTGATGAGCGCCTTGTTGCGGACGTTGACGCAGCCGTGCGACGCGCCGTTGTAGCCGTTCTTGGCGAAGTCCGGCGAGTAGTGCACGGCCTGGCCGCCGCTGAAGAACATCGCGAACGGCATGGACGTGTGGTACAGCGTCGACACGTGGTCGCGGGACTTCTGGAAGACCGAGAACGCGCCCTCGCGGGTGGGCAGTTCGGCCGAGCCGAAGCGCACCTCGAACGAGTACTGCGGGACGCCGTCGACGACCCAGGTCAGCTTGCGCGTGGTCTTGTCCACGCACATCGCCCGGCCGGTCATGCAGCGCGGGTCGAGGTTGCCGGCCGGCTTGGCGGGCGGCTTGGTCGTCGCGGGCTTGCTGGTCGACGGCTTCGCACTGGTCGGCTTGGACGTCGACGGCTTGGCCGAGGCCGACTTCGAGGCCGAGGACTCGCTGGGCGTCGCGCTCGGAACAGCCGTGGTCGGCAGGTCCGTCGGGCTCGGCGCGGCCGTGGTGGCGGGTGCCGACGACGGGTCTGCCGGCGCCGCGGTGGTGGCCGCGACAGGCTTGGCGGACGCGGCGGCAGGCTTCCCGTCCGAACCGGACGAGCAGGCCGACGCGGCCAACACCACGGCCACCGCCGCCACGGTGACGGGTATGCGTATGCGCGACTTCTTCAATTCCTGCCAGCCCTTCTGTGCCCAGCACGACCGACCCCGAGTACGTTCTGCCCGATTGACGCGATCGGACCCGATTGGGGTTGCACTCCGGCAGGTCTCAGGTGTGTCACCGAAATGTCATCGCCGTGTCCCGGCGGGAGCGGCCGTTTCCGGCCGAGGGTGTGGGGCATCGCCGTGCCTCACGTTTCGAGCGGCATCATCTCCTGCGCGAACTCGTCCACGAAGTCCGCCCACGACGCCGGCGCGGTGGCGGGCCGGATCACGAACTTGCTAATCCCGCCGTCGATGCACGCGCGGACGATGCGGCGCGCGGCCTCCCACCCGACCGGCACCAGATCGGCCGGGTCGGCATCCGGCTGCCGTTCCCGCAGGGCCCGCAGCAGCTCGGCCGGGTAGTCGCCGAACGCCACCGGCAGGCTGAGCCCGAAGTGGTCGTCCTCGACCACGCGTCCGGCTTCGGCCGCGGCCGCCTCGATCGTCCGCCGGCCGCGGGCCGCTTCGTCGGGGGTCACGGCGGCGGCCAGCCAGCCGTCCGCGAGGCGTCCGATCCGGCGCAGCGCGGCCGGGCCGCTGCCGCCCAGCCACAGGTCCAGCTTCCGGGCCGGGCGGGGGCGGATCGTGATGCCCTCGCACTGGTAGAACTCGCCCGCGTAGGTGACGTTTTCCCGGTCCAGCAGGAGCCGGAGGAGCGCCAGCGCCTCGTCGAAGACGGCGCCGCGGCGGCCGGGTACCGGGAACAGCTGCCGTTCGAAGGCCCGCGCGTGCTGGACGCCGAAGGCCGGCAGGATCCGCCCGGGCGCGAGGTCGGCCAGCGTGGCCAGCTCCTTCGCCACCGCCACCGGGTTGCGCCCGGGCAGCACGGAGACGCCCGTGCCGAGCTTGAGCCGCGTGGTGCGGCCCGCCGCGAACGCCATCCCGACGTGCGGATCGGGCAGGTCCGCCGTCACCGTGTCGGGCAGCCACAGCGAGTCCACGCCGAGCTTCTCCGCACGGTCGACGAGCCCGCCGAACGTCAGACTGTCGCCGTCCCCGCGAGGACCGGCACCAATACCCACCCGAATCTTCACCGGACCACCGTCACCCCGGAACTGACGGTGCGTCAACCCGTGTTCGGGGCGTCGGGAGCCGCTCGGCAGGCGGCTTTCCGCCCGCCCACTTACGATCGAAACAGATCGCACATGAGCGCTATCCGCGAAGGATCGTTGCCCAATCGACACGTTTGGCCTAGTCCCGCGCGGTTAGTCGTGAGAAGTAACGGCTGAGAAGTACGGCTTGGCTCCGAGGCTGCGTCACCGGACGTCACCGTCGGCACGCGACACGTGCCGGATGTCGTCCTGCGGCCTTCATTCTCGACCCTCAGGCGGCGCACATGTACCTCGTCTTCGCCCTCCTGGCCCCGATAGCGCTGTTCGGCCTCCTGCCCGGCCTCGCTTGGTTCGAGGAACGCATGCTGGGGCCGGGGCTCCCGCGGAGCCTCCCGGGTGCCGAACCCGAAGCGAAGACGACGGGCACGCCCGCCGACACCGCCCCCGCCGCCGAAGCCTCCGCCGAAACTCCCGCTGTGCCCACCCTGCCCACGGGGCCGGCAGCCGCCACCGTCACTCCGATCGCCGCCGCGGCCGAGCGCCCCGACACGGACCGCACGCCGCCGACCCCCCTGAAACCGGTCCCGCCGCCCGTCCGCACCGCGCCGCACCGGCACCGCCTGCGCCGCCCCGCGAAGCACCGCCGCGGCCTGCGCGCCGCCTGATCGCCTGCCCTCGCGCACCTGCGAGTCCTTCCCGGTCCGCCGACACCGCGGCCGCCCGTCGGCCGCGGTTCAGGAGGTCCGTGCCACCTGGAGCAAGCGCACGGCGGCTTCGGGGAGTTCGTGGCCCTTGAGCCACACGGCGTGCAGCAGTCGGCGCAGCGGGACCGCCGGGTCGACCTCGACCTCGACCAGGCGCCCGTGGTCCACGTCCTCGTGGACGGCCAGCGCGGAGAGCACCGCGGGGGCGAGCCCCCGGGCGACCGCGCTGCGCAGGGGTGCGGTGGAGCCGAGTTCCAGGACCGGCACGGCCGGCCCGTCGTACGGGCGCAGCGCCTTCTGCAGGGTTTCGCGCGTACCGGAGCCCGGTTCGCGCAGCAGCAGCGGCGTATCGGCGAGTTCACGGCCGCTCAGCGGGCGGCGGCGCCGGGCCCACGGGTGGCCGGGCGCCACCACCACGGCGAGGCGGTCCCTGCCGACGACCGTGCGGTGCAGGTCGTCCGGCACCCACGGGCCTTCGACGAAGCCCAGGTCGCAGGCCCCGCGGCGGAGCGCCTCGATGACGCCGGCGCTGTTGGTGACGGTGAGCCCGACGTGCGTGTCGGGCTCCTGCTCGCGCAGGGCGACCAGCCAGCCCGGCATGAGTTCCTCGGCGATGGTCAGGCTCGCCGTCACGACGAGCCGGTGGTCCTGCCGGGACCGCAGCGCGGCGGCGCCCTCGACCAACGCCTCGGCCTGTTCGAGGAGCGACCGCGCCCAGTCGCCGACCACGGCCCCGGCCGGGGTGAGCCGGGAGCCCGACGTCGACCGGTCGAGCAGCCGCAGGCCCAGGCGCCGCTCCAGGGTGCGCATCCGGGCGCTCGCGGAGGGCTGGCTGATGCGCAGCCGCGCGGCGGCCCGCCCCAGGCTCCCGGTCTCGGCGACGCAGACCAGCAGCTGCAGCGCGTGCAGGTCGGGAAGCGGCCGCAGGTCACGGTTGTCGGGGTCAGAGGCCATAGAGCGACTCTATGTCCTGGTACCAAGATCGCGTCTACCGGGCCCGGGCCGCCCGGCGGAGGCTGGATCCATGGTTCTCGCCGGTCCCGAACGCCGCACTTCCGCGCGCCGCACCCCGCCGCCCGCCGCAGCTTCCGCGGCGCCGCCCGCAGCGCCGCCTGCGGCGCCTTCGGCGGGTGCTCCGGCGACTCCTCCGACCACTCCGCGCCGAACGGGTATCGCGCCGGGGCTCGTCCTCGCCGCCGTCGGCGTGGCCGCGTCCTATGGCGTGCACCGGCTGCTGCCCGCGGTGCCGATGCTCACCGCGGCCGTCGTGCTCGGCGTCGTCGCAGCCCACCTGCCGGGCGCCGCAGGGCTGGTGCGCGGCCCCGCCCGGCCCGGCCTGTCCCTCGCCGGAAAGCGGCTGATGCGGCTCGGCATCGTGCTCCTCGGCCTGAAACTGAGCCTCGGCGACGTGGCCGCGCTCGGTTGGGAGCCCCTGGTCATGGTGGTCGGGGTCGTCCTGGTCACGTTCTTCGGGACCCGGTGGCTGGGCCGCAGGATCGGCCTCTCCGGCGACCTGTCGCTGCTGGTCGCCACCGGCTACGCGATCTGCGGCGCCTCCGCGATCGGCGCGGTCAGCGGCGTCCTCGGCAAGGACAAGGCCGACGAGCGGCACGAGACCGAGGTCGCCTCGTCGGTCGCCCTGGTCACGCTCTGCGGCACCCTCGCCATCGCCGTACTGCCCCTGCTCCAGCACCCGCTCGGCCTGGACACCGGGGAATTCGGCCGCTGGGTCGGCGCGAGCGTGCACGACGTCGGCCAGGTCGTCGCCACCGCCCAGACCGCCGGCCCCGACGCACTCACCGAAGGCGTCCTCGTCAAACTGATCCGCGTCGCGATGCTCGCCCCGCTGGTCGCCGGCGTCGCCCTGAGCCGCCGCCGCAAGACCGCCGGACAGCCCGCGGCCGCCGACGGCCGCCGACCGGCGATCCTCCCGCTGTTCGTCGCCGGCTTCCTGGCGATGGTCGCCCTGCGCACCACCGGATGGCTCGGCACCGGCGTCCTCGACGCCGCCGACACCGCCCAGGAACTCCTCCTCGCCGCCGCCCTCTTCGGCCTCGGCAGCGCCGTCCACCTGCCGACCCTGGCCCGCTCGGGCGGCCTGAAGCTCGGTCTGCTGGGCCTGGGGTCGTGGCTGGTCGTGGGGGCCACGGCCTACGCGGGGGTGCTGCTGACGGCCTGAGGCCGAACCGGCCTGGCCGACACTCCCAGTACAAACAGAAGGCCAGGTCAGACACTGTCTGACCTGGCCTTCGTGCGGAGCCGCCTAAGGGAATCGAACCCTTGACCTACGCATTACGAGTGCGTCGCTCTGGCCGACTGAGCTAAGGCGGCATGCCCCCACCGCGTGGTGGCGACGGCGATAAGCATACACAGCCGACGGGGTGATCAATTACAGGTTTTGCCGTCGGGCGGGGTCTGGCCCGTCAGGAGGTAGGTGTCGACGGCGGTGTCGATGCAGGCGCTGCCGCGGAGGTAGGCGGTGTGGCCGTCGCCGTCGTAGGTGAGGAGGTGGCCGGAGTCGAGTTGCTGGGCGAGGGCTTGGGCCCAGGCATAGGGGGTGGCCGGGTCGCGGGTGGTGCCGACGACGAGGATCGGGGCGGCGCCCGGGGCGTGGATCTCGTGCGGCTTGCCGCTCGGCGTGATGGGCCACTCGCCGCAGGACAGGCCCGCCCAGGCGAGGGCGCGGCCGAACGTCGGGGAGGTCTGCTGGAACTCGTCGACCTGCGTCTTGACCTGGTCCGGGCTGCTCGCCGCGGCGGGGCCGTCGAGGCAGTTCACGGCGGCGTTGGCGTACATCAGGTTCGCGTAGTGGCCGTCGGAGCCGCGCTCGTAGTAGACGTCGTTGAGTTCCAGCAGCGGCAGCCCGTCGCCGCGGAACGCCGCCTTCAGAGCCACCGTCAGGTCGGGCCACTGGTCGCGCGAGTAGAGCGGCGACAGGACGCCGGTGGTGGCGATGGCCTCGTTGACGGTGCGCTTGCCGTCGCCGGGCAGCGGGTGTGCGTCGAGGTCGGCGAGCAGGGTGCGGATCCGGGTGAGGGCCTCGTCGCGGGTGGCGCCGAGGAAGCACGAGCCGCCCGCCACGCAGTCGTCGACGTAGGCGTCCAGCGCCGTTTCGAAGCCGCCGCCCTGGAGCCGGTTCGCGGTGACCGCGGGCTGGCTGGGGTCCACCGCGCCGTCCAGCACGAAGCGGCCGACCTTGCCGGGGAACAGTTCGGCGTAGGCGGCGCCGAGGAAGGTGCCGTACGACGCCCCGACGTAGTTCAGCTTCGGCTCGCCCAACGCGGAACGGATCTGGTCCATGTCGCGGGCCGCCTCGGCGGTGCTGACGTGGCCGAGCAGCTGCGACGACATCGCTTCGCAGCCCTTCCCGAAGTCGGTGAACCCGGTCACCAGGGCCTGTTCCTCGGCGGGGTCGTCCGGGGTCGGGTCGAGCTGGGTGTACGTGTCCATCTGGCTGTCCGTCAGGCAGCGCACCGGGGCGCTCTCGCCGACACCGCGCGGGTCGAAGCCGACGATGTCGTAGCGCTGGAGCACCGACTTGGGGAAGGCACTGGCGGCGTACCGGGCGAAGGCGATGCCCGAGCCGCCGGGCCCGCCGGGGTTCACCACGAGCGCCCCGATCCGGTCCGGGCCGGTCGCCTTCTGGCGGATCAGTGCGATCTTGATCTTGGGGCCGGAGGTGGCGCCGTAGTCGATCGGCACCGACAGCGTGCCGCATTCGAACGACGAATCGTCGCACCGCGACCACGAGATCGACCCGGCCGCGGGCATCGGCACCAGGTCCGCCGGGCCGGATCCGCTCTTCGACGGACCGGCCGCGTCCTTGCTGCCCTTGGCGCTGCCCGCGTCGGAGCAGCCCGCCAGCAGCAACGCGCCCGCCAGCACCGCGCCGATCCCCCGCAGTCGCTTCACCCGCACCACAAACCCTCACTTCCGCGGGGCGTCGGCGCCGCCCGTGACACGAGGTTAACCGGCGGGCAGGCGGTTGGCGGTACGGCGGCACGGCCCGGCGGGTCGGCCCGCCGAGGCGCCCGGCACGCGCCGTGCACCGGTCGGCGCGGTCCCCGCGCCGCTTACTTGCAGCGGGTCCCCTGCGCGGGCATCGTGCCCTCCAACAGGTACGCGTCCACCGCGTCGTCGATGCACTGGTTGCCGCGCGAGTAGGCCGTGTGCCCCTCGCCTTCGAAGGTCAGCAGCGTCGCCTTCTCGAAGCCCTGCGCGAGCTTCTGCGAGGCCGCGTACGGGGTCGCCGGGTCGCCGGTCGTGCCGACCACCAGGATCGGGGCGCTCCCCGCCGCCTTGACGGTGTGCGGCTTCTCCGGCGTGCGGAACGGCCAGAACTCGCAGCCCGGCCCGTCGAAGTCGTCCGCGCTCGCGTCGCGCGAGAACAGCGGCGCCTGCGCGCGCAGCTTCGCCAGCGTCTCCTGGACGCGCGCCGGCGACGGCGCGTCGGCCATGCTGTCGGCGCAGCCGACCACGGTCAGCACGTCCATCGAGTTGTCGTAGCGTCCGCGTTCGTCGCGCCCGTTGTAGTCGTCGGCGAACCGCAGGAACAGCGAGCCGTCGCCGCGCTGCATCGCGGCGGCGAACGTCTCGCGCAGCGCCTTCCAGCCCTGCGACTCGTCCGCGTACAGCAGCCGGATCATGCCGGTCCAGGCGAGCGACGACGTGAGCTTGCGGCGCGCGTCGTCGGTCGGCAGCGGGTTGGTGCGCAGGCTGTCGAGGAAGTCGACGCCGTTGGTGGCGGCCTTCGCCGGGTCGCTGCCCAGCGGGCAGCCGGCGCGCGTCGCGCAGTCCTTCGCGAAGCGGGTGAACGACTGCTCGAAGCCGACCTGCTGGCCCACCGATTCGTCGAGCTGGTCGGCGGCCGGGTCGACCGCGCCGTCGAGCACCAGGCGGCCGGTGCGGCCGGGGAACTCCTCGGCGTACAGCGCGCCGAGGTAGGTGCCGTAGGAGAAGCCGAGGTAGTTGAGCTTCTTGTCGCCCACCAGGTACCGCAGCACGTCCATGTCGCGCGCCACGTTGCGGGTGCCCACGAACTTCAGCAGGTCGCCCGACTTGGCCTGGCAGCCGGCCGCGAAGTCCTTGGCGCGCTTTTCGCTGAACGCCTTGGAGGCCGCCTGGTCCTTGGGGTCCGGGCCGTCCTCGGAGTTCCGCTTGTCGCGCTCGGCGTCGGTGAGGCACCGCACCGCCGTGCTCTTTCCGACGCCGCGCGGGTCGAACCCGATGACGTCGAAGCTGCGGTGCACGCCCGGGGACAGGTCCTGGACCGTGTTCTCCAGGTATTCGAGCCCGGACGCCCCCGGGCCGCCCGGGTTGGTCAGCAGCGAGCCGATGCGGCTGCCGCCGTCGCCGGCCTTGTACCGCATGACCGCGATGTCGATGCTCCGCGCGCCCGGGTTCGCGTAGTCGAGCGGCACGCGCATCTTGGCGCACTCCAGCTCGGTCTCGTCGCCGTCCGTCTTCGGGTCGTCCGGGCACGCCGCCCAGTCGAGCTTCTGCGTGTAGAACGACTGCAGCGCCGGGTCGTCCTGCCCTTTGCCGCCGGACACCGGCTTGAGCGGACCGGCTGCCGAGCCGTCGGCCGCCGCGGACGGCGCGGACGACTCCGCGTCCTTCACCTTCCCGGCCGCACCTGTCGAGCAGCCGGATATCAGCGCGGTCGCGACCAAGGCGGCCGGCAGCGCGCGGCGGACGAGCGCCGAGCGGCGGAGGAGGGTGTTCACCCGGTCATGCCTACCATGCGCCACCCCTCTGACGTGCGGCGGCGTGGTGCCGTCCCGCCGTGCGGGCCGTTCTGTGGGCTATCCGCAGCCGTTCGGTGACACAGCGGTCAGCGGTTGCCCGATTTGCCGTTCGTGCCCGTCGGCGGACGCGCACCCGAGCTGTCCGTCACCGTGTCCGCCAAGAAGGACAGCGCCGAAGGCAGTTGCTTGACCGTGCCGCCGCCCGCGTTCGCCGTCTCGACGTCGGTGGGCTTGGCCGCGGCCGCCTTGAGCGCGTTGGAGGCCTGGCGTCCCACGGTGTCGGACGTGTTGTCGGACAGGAAGAGGCTGACGTCCGGGTGCGCGGCCAGCAGCGTCGTGAGCGACTGGCCGTCGCGGGCGGCCTGCGCGGCACCCCACAGCGGCGACTTCAGCGTGGTGGGGCCGGACAGGCTGGCTCCCGCGACGTAGTACTGCGGGTACTGCAGCGCGTACTTCGCCGCGCACAGGCCGCCCGCGCCCTCGCCGAGGAGCGCCCAGCCGTTGCGGTCGTTCGTGACCCGGAACGTCGCGGCCACGGCCTCGCGCACGTCCTCGTTGTGGAAGGTCGCCATCTTCGCCTTGCCGGGGATGTCGCTGCACTCGGTATCGAGCACGGACGGGTCGGCGGCGGCGTCCAGTTCGGCCTGCGTGTACGGCGTCAGCTCCGGCGCGACGACGACGAACGGCGGCAGCGTGCCCCTTGCGATGCCGTCGGCGATCTTCGCGAGGGCGCTCGTCTGGCCGGACAGCAGCGAGTTCTCCCCCACCCCCGGGTAGGCCGAATGCAGCATCAGCACCGGGAACTTCTTCGTCTGGAAGTCCGCCCGCTTGTACTGCGGCGGCAGCCACACCCACACGTCGGCGCGCACCCCGGACCGCCGCCCGTCGAGCGTGATCCGGCTCAGCGAACCGCCGGAACGGTCGCCCACCGCGGTGAAGTTCTGCGGGGCCAGCGGCCCGAAAGCCGGCGGCCGGGACCCCACCGCGACCGACGGCATGGGCGAGACCGCGGCCCCGGCCGGCGCCTTGTCGTCCCCGCCGTCGACGGCGCGGTACGCAAGCACCGACACGGCCCCGGCGGCCACCACGAACGCGGCCACCACTCCGCCGAGCACCCGCTGCGAACGGCGCCGCTTCGCCGGAGCACCCGACGGCTCGGGCTCGGACGGCAGCGGCGGCAGCCGGTCGGGGTCGATCTCGACCACACCGGGCGCCGTCCCCGGCGGGACGACGACGGCGGCCGGCGGGACCGGCGCGAACGGCGACTCCGGTTCCGCCTCGGCCTCCACCACCGGGAGTTCGCGCGTTCCGTCCGGCGCCGACGGGCCTGCGGGCAGCGCCGCGCGGGGCGCGGACTCGGCTTGGCGTGGCGGGAAGTGCCGTACCGGCCGCACCGGTTCCGGCTCGGTCGCGTCCGCCGCGGGAGCGCCGGGCCGCGGACGCGAGCGGACGAACAGGGCGACCGCCACGCCGAGAGTGGCTGCGATCAGCAGGAGCTTGACGGCTTTTCGCGTCATCGGTCGCACCGACGTGCACCATCCTCGGCAGAGAAGACTTGCTGTTCTTGCAGTGCCCACAGGGCGTGAAGTGACCACAGGCGCGGACGTGGCGCCTTGGGAACTCTCCCACGTCGACGCACAAGCAGGCGTTCCGGGTTCCCGCGGTTAACCCGATCGACGACGCCGCCGCGGCATTCGATCGGGTTCAGGGCATATTGCCGGGCCAGCCTGTTCGAGGAATACACGTTCGACGCACGCGTGTTCGAGACACCCGCGGGCGAGCACGCCCGTACCCGGGGTCACCCGGCGCGCAGCGTCAGCGCCATCGCCTCGACGGCCAGCAGCGGGGCCACGTTCGCGTCGATCGCCTGCCGACACGCCAGGATCGCCTCGATGCGGCGCAGCGTCGCCTCCGGCGGCCCCGACCGGGCGATGTCCTCCACGGACGGGCGGATGTCCTCGTTGTCCAAGTGCACGCCCGCGCCGAGCTGCACGGCCAGCACGTCGCGGTAGAACGCGGTCAGGTCGACCAGCGCGAGGTCCAGGCAGTCGCGCTGCATGCGCGTGGCCCGCTTCTTCTGCCGGTTCTCCAGCTCCTTGACCACACCCGCGGTCCCGGACGGCAGGCGGCCGCCGGGCCCGGACGCGCCCAGCGCGCTGCGCAGTTCCTCGGTCTCGCGGACGTCCATCTCCGCGGTGATCTCCTTGGCGTCCGCTGCGGCCGCGTCGACGAGCCGCTGCGCGGCCGACATGCAGCTGCCGATGTCGGCGACCTGGAGCGGCATCCGCAGGACTTCCGCGCGGCGCGTGCGGGCCTGCTCGTCGGTGGCCAGACGCAGCGCGCGGTCGATGTGCCCGCCGGTCGCGCGTGCGGCATACGCGGCCATCGCCGGTTCGATGCCGTCGCGCCGCATCAGCATGTCGGCGACCGCGTCGACCGGCGGGGTCCGCAGCGAGACGTGGCGGCAGCGGGACCGGATCGTCGGCAGCGCGTCCTCGACCGACGGGGCGCACAGCATCCACACCGTCCGCGGCGCGGGCTCCTCGATGGCCTTGAGCAGCACGTTGCCCGCGCCCTCGGTGAGCCGGTCGGCGTCCTCCAGGACGATGACCTGCCAGCGGCCGCCCGCCGGGGACATCGCCGCGCGGCGCACCAGGTCGCGGGTCTCCTTCACCCCGATGGACAGCAGCTCGGTGCTGACCACGTCGACGTCGGCATGCGTGCCGGTGAGCGCGGTGTGGCAGCCGTCGCAGTGCCCGCAGCCCGGCTCGCCGCCGAGCGCCAGGTCGGGGCTGACGCACTGCAGCGCCGCGGCGAACGCCCGCGCCGCGGTGGCACGGCCGGACCCGGGCGGGCCGGTGAACAGCCACGCATGCGTCATGCCGGTCGCATCGCGCCCGTCGAGGCCGTCCCGCGCGGCTTTGGCGGCGACCCGCAGCCGGTCGACCACGCGGTCCTGGCCCACCAGGTCGTCCCACACGGTCACCCGCGGTGCCTCGCTTTCCTCACGGCCGTCGTTCCCTGCGGTGCGGCCCGGTCGCGGCCATCCGGCCGACCGGGCACGCCCCACCGCTACGACGGTACCCGGCCGCTACGACTTGCTCCGCCGCCAGCGGCTGCGCTTGGGCTCCGGGGTCGCCTGCTCGCCGCCATCGCCGTCGCCATTGCCATCGCCGTCGGCGGCACCGGCGCCGGCACCGTCCGCACTGTCGCCGCCCATCCAGGGGCCGAGCAAGTCGTCGGCCAGGCTCTGCGCGTCGGCCGTGTCGGCCGCGCCGTCCCGGTGCGCCGCGCCGAGGTCGGCAACCGGCAGGGCCCGCGTCTCGTCATGCGCCGCCGGGTCCACGGTCGGCAGGGCCCGCGTCTCGGCGGCGTCCGCGCCGGCGCCCGCCGGGCGCGGCGTGTCGAGGGTGATCTTGGGGATCTGCTGCGTGTCGTCCTCGCTGCCGGGCACCGGCTCGGTCACCGCGCGGGCCCGGACGATCGCCAGTTCGGCGGTGTCCGCGAACGCCGACACCGCACCGGTCGCCCCGCCGCCGCTGCCGTTGCGCCCCTTGCCGTCGTGGCCGCGGCCGTGGCCGTTGCGGTCGTCCGGCCCGTCGCCGTGTGTCGGATGGGGCCCCGACGGCGACTGCTCGTCGTCGTCCTTCGCCAGCGCCGCGGCTTCCTTGGCCGCGCGGGCCTTCGCGGCGGCCGCGGCGACCACCGCGCGGGACGCTTCCGCCTCGGCGGCACGGCGCTCGGCCTCGGCCAGCCGGAGGGCCTCCTCGGCCTTCTCCCGCTCCTCCGCCTTGCGCTTGGCCTCCGCCTCGCGGGCGGCCGCCTCCTCGCGGCGCCGAGCGGTCTCCGCGTCGGCCTCCTCGCGGCGGCGCTTGCGCTCCTCCTCGGCGCGCTTGCGGCGCTCCGCCTCGGCCTTGCGCTCGGCCTCCGCCTCCTCGCGGTCGCGCTCGGCGCGCAGCGCGGTCTCCTCTTCGATGCGTTTGCGCTGCTCGTCGCGGACGCGCTCTTCTTCCTCGGCCTTGACGCGCGCCTCTTCGGCACGCCGCTCGGCTTCCTCGGAGAGACGCTTCTGCTCGGCGGCGCGCCGCGCCGCTTCCTCCTCGAGCCGCACGCGTTCGGCTTCCGCCCGGGCCTTGGCCTCGTCGGCGAGGCGCTGCGCTTCGGCGGCCAGCCGCTCCTGCTCCTCGGCGCGGCGGCGCACCTCTTCCTCGGCACGGATCCGCTCGACCTCAGCCTGGCGGGCGGCCTCCTCGGCGAGGCGCTGCTGCTCGGCGAACCGCTGGCGCTCCTCGCTCTCGGCGCGCAGCCGGGCGATGAGGGCCTGCTTCTCGGCTTCCGCCTGCGCGCGTTCGGCTTGGCGGCGGGCCTCTTCCTCGGCCTCGCGGCGGGCCAGTTCTTCGGCCTGGCGCTTCTCCTGCTCGGACACCGGCAGTTCGCGGTCGAGGCGGTGGCGGATCGCGGTGGTGACGGCGTCCGGCTCCTGCGCGGCGTCGACGACCAGGTAGCGGTCCGGGTCGGCGGCGGCCAGGTCGAGGAACGCGCCGCGCACCAGGTGGTGGAAGCTCTGCGGTTCGGACTCGAGCCGGTCGGGGGCCTCGGTGAAGCGGGCGTGCCCGATCTCCGGGTCGAGGTCGAGCAGCACGGTGAGGTCGGGCTGGAGGCCGTCGGTCGCCCAGCGGGAGACGCGGGCGATCTCGCGGGCACCGAGTTCACGGCCGGCGCCCTGGTAGGCGACCGACGAGTCGACGTACCGGTCGGTGATGACGATCGCGCCGCGCTCCAGCGCCGGGCGGATCACGGTGGCGACGTGCTCGGCGCGGTCGGCCGCGTACAGCAGGGCCTCGGCGCGCGGGTCGATGCCGGTGTTCTCGACGTCCAGGAGCATGGCGCGGAGCCGCTTGCCGATCTCGGTGGCGCCGGGCTCGCGGGTGACGACGACCTCGTGGCCCTTGCCGCGGATCCACGCGGCGAGCGCCTCGACCTGGGTGGACTTGCCGACGCCTTCGCCGCCCTCGAGGGAGATGAAGTAGCCGGTGGCGGCGGCCGGGCGGCCGGCGACGTGGTCGACGTTGCGGGCCGAGTCGACGAGGTCGCGGGCCAGCGGGATACCGCGGCGGTCGTCGATCGAGCGGAGCACGCCGAAGCCGATGAGGGCGACGAGCAGGCCGGCGCCGGCCAGGGTGAGCGCGGAGCCGTTGTACGTGAAGACGAAGCGGTCCGCGGCGGTCCAGGTGTGCAGCCCGATGGCGCCCGCGACGAGCGATCCGGCGACGACGCCCACCAGGAGCGTGAGCCGCACGGACGCCTGCACGAACGCGAAGGCGCGGCCGCGCAGCTCTTCGCCGACGCCGACGCCGAACATCGTGTAGCCGGTGACCCAGGCGACGCCGGACACCAGGCCGAGCAGCGCGGTGAGCACGACGGTGACGACCACGTTGGGGACCAGGCCGACGACGAGCAGCACGAGCCCGGCGGTGATGACCGCGAGGCCGAACAGCCGGCGGCGGCTAAACGCCGGGACGACCTTCGGGCCCCACAGCAGGCCGAGCGCGACACCGGCGAGGAGGGCGAGGAAGACGGTGCCGTAGGCGGCGTTGCCCGCGCCGAGTTCCGCCGTGTAGAGCGGCGTGAGGCCGACCAGGACGCCGCCTGCGAGGAACAGCGCGAGCATGCCGGTGACCAGGCCGCGCGAGGTCGAGCTGTGCCCGAAGACGCGGCGGCCGTCCGCGAGGACGACGAGCGGGTTCGGGCGCCGGGCGCTGACCGAGCGGCCGCGGGTGGGCATGTGCAGCAGGTACACGTACAGCGCGGACAGCAGGTGCACGGCGGCCGTCGCGTAGAGCGCGAGGTCGGCCGGGTGGCTGTCGAGCGTGTCGACGGACGGCGCGAGGAGCCGGGTGACGAGCGCGAGGACGATGAAGGCCACGGCGGCGACCGGGGCCGCGGCGTAGCCGGTCACCAGGTTGAACTGGGTGGCGGTGGCCATCCGCTGACGCGGCACCAGGTTGGGCACCGTGGCGTCGCGGGCCGGCCCCCAGAAGGCGCCGGCGATGCCGCCGAGCGCGGTGGCCGCGAGGATCCACCACGGTTCGTCGACGAGCGGCACGGAGACCAGCAGGCCGAGCCGGAGCACGTCGCAGGCGACCATCGTCCAGCGCCGGTCGAGGCGGTCGACGATCTGGCCGGCCAGCGGCGCGACGAGCGCGGAGGGCAGCAGGCGCAGCACGAAGACCGCGGCGACGGCTGCCGCGTGGTCCATGTAGTCGCCGTCGACCGTCCACAGGGCGGCGGAGGTGAGGGCGAGCAGACCGAGCCAGTCCGCGAGTGCGGATGCGGCGATGGCGGTCCAGAACCGCCGGTACGGGGCGATCTTGAGAACGCCTCCGATACCGTGCGCGGATTCCGTGGTCCGGGGCGGTATGGCCGCCTCGGACTTCTGCTGCTCGGCGTGCGACATGCCGTCAACCCTAGCCGGGTCGGGTGCAAGGCAAGCGCCGTTCCACCGGCGTTTCCCCGCCTCGTACCCGGCTGCCGGGTCCGGTTCCGGCACGGGATGCGGCGTCTATGTCAGTTCGCCCCTTCGCGGCCCGGCACCGAAGGCCGCACTCCGGACGAACGCGGCGCGGCCGCCCGCTCCGTGCCGGAGGGGGCGGCCGCGGTGCTGCCTGACCGAAGGCTCAGGTCGTCTTCTTCGTGGTGGTCTTCTTGGCCGCCGTCTTCTTCGCGGGCGCCTTCTTCGCCGGGGCCTTCTTGGCGGCCGCGCGCTTCTTGGGCGCGGGTCCCTTGGCGCGCTTCTCGGCGAGCAGCTCGTAGCCGCGCTCGGGGGTGATGTCCTCGACGCTGTCGGCCACGCGCAGGGTCGCGTTGGTCTCGCCGTCGGTCACGTAGGCGCCGAAGCGGCCTTCCTTGACGACGACGGGCTTGCCGCTGACCGGGTCGGTGCCGAGTTCCTTGAGCGGCGGCTTCGCGGCGGCGCGGCCGCGTGCCTTGGGCTGGGCGTAGAGCGCGAGCGCCTCTTCGAGCGTCACCGAGAAGAGCTGGTCCTCGGTGGCCAGCGAGCGCGAGTCGGTGCCCTTCTTGAGGTAGGGCCCGAACCGGCCGTTCTGCGCGGTGATCTCCTCGCCGCTGCCCGGGTCGACGCCGACGACGCGCGGGAGCGAGAAGAGCTTGAGCGCCTCCTCCAGCGTCACGGTGTCCAGGGACATCGACGCGAACAGCGACGCGGTGCGCGGCTTCGGCCCCTTGGCGGCGGCCTTCTTCGCGGTCTTCTTGGCCGTCGTCTTCTTCGCGGTCTGCTTGGCGGCCCCGGTGTCCGCGGGTGCCTCGGCGGCGGGGGCCGCAGCCTCCGGCTCGGGGAGGACCTCGGTGACGTACGGGCCGTAGCGGCCGCTCTTGGCGACGATCAGGTGCCCGGTGACCGGGTCGGTGCCGAGGACGTAGTCGCCGCTGGGCTGGTCGAGCAGCTCTTCGGCCTTCTCCACGGTCAGCTCGTCCGGCGGCAGGTCGGCGGGGACGTCGGCGCGCTGGTCGCCGCGTTCCACGTACGGCCCGTAGCGGCCGACGCGCAGCACGATGCCTTCGCCGACCGGGAACGAGTTGACCTCGCGGGCGTCGATCGCGCCCAGGTCGGTGACCAGGTCCTTGAGGCCTTCGAGGTGGTCGCCGCCGCCGGGCGTGTCCTCGCCGAAGTAGAAGCGGCGCAGCCACGGCACGGCCGCGGTCTCGCCGCGGGCGATCTGGTCGAGGTCGTCTTCCATCTTCGCGGTGAAGTCGTAGTCGACCAGGCGCCCGAAGTGGTTCTCCAGGAGGCCGACGACGGCGAACGCGATGAAGGAGGGGACGAGCGCGGTGCCCTTCTTGAAGACGTAGCCGCGGTCGAGGATGGTGCCGATGATCGACGCGTACGTCGACGGGCGGCCGATCTCGCGCTCTTCCAGCTCCTTGACCAGCGACGCCTCGGTGTAGCGGGCGGGCGGCTTGGTGGCGTGGCCTTCCGGGGTCAGCTCGCCGGCGGTGAGCGCGTCGCCTTCGTCGACCATCGGCAGGCGGCGCTCGCGGTCGTCCAGCTCGGCGTCGGGGTCGTCGGAGCCTTCGACGTAGGCCTTGAGGAAGCCGTGGAAGGTGATGATCTTGCCGGACGCGGTGAACTCGGCGTCGCGGCCCGGCAGGCCTTCGGCCTCGGCCGCGGTGCCGCCGATGCGGACGGTGACGGACTGGCCGACGGCGTCCTTCATCTGGGAGGCGACGGTGCGCATCCAGATGAGTTCGTACAGGCGGAACATGTCGCCGGTCAGGCCGGTCTCGGCGGGCGTCCGGAAGCGGTCGCCGGAGGGGCGGATCGCCTCGTGCGCTTCCTGCGCGTTCTTGACCTTGCCGGTGTAGGACCGGGGCGCGTCCGGGAGGTATTCGGCGCCGTACAGCTCGCGGACCTGGGCGCGGGCGGCGGTGATCGCGGTGTCGGACAGCGTGGTGGAGTCGGTACGCATGTAGGTGATGAAGCCGTTTTCGTACAGCTTCTGGGCCACCTGCATGGTCGCCTTGGCACCGAAGCCGAGCTTGCGCGAGGCCTCCTGCTGGAGCGTGGTGGTGCGGAACGGCGCGTACGGCGAGCGGCGGTACGGCTTGCGTTCGACGGCGCGCACCGAGAACGCGGCGGACTCCAGGGCGGCGGCGAGCGCGCGGGCGCCGGCCTCGTCGACGTGCAGCACGTCGCGGCCCTTGAGTTTGCCGTCCGGGCCGAAGTCGCGGCCGGTCGCGACGCGCTTGCCGTCGAGGACGACGAGGCGGGCGTTGACGGTGCGCGGGTCGCTGGCATCGCCGGGGCGGCCGGTGTCGAAGGTGCCGAGCACGTCCCAGTAGGACGCGGAGCGGAAGGCACGGCGCTCGCGCTCGCGCTCGACGACCAGGCGGGTCGCGACGGACTGCACGCGGCCCGCGGACAGCTTGGGGCCGACCTTCTTCCACAGGACCGGCGAGACCTCGTAGCCGTAGAGGCGGTCGAGGATGCGGCGGGTCTCCTGGGCGTCGACCAGGCGCTGGTTGAGTTCGCGCGGGTTGGCGACGGCGGAGCGGATGGCGTCCTTGGTGATCTCGTGGAACACCATGCGACGCACCGGCACCTTGGGCTGGAGGACTTCCTGGAGGTGCCAGGCGATGGCCTCTCCCTCGCGGTCCTCGTCCGTCGCGAGGAACAGCTCGTCGGCTTCCTTGAGGAGCTTCTTGAGCTTGGCGACCTGGGCCTTCTTGTCGGCGTTGACGACGTAGATGGGCTGGAAGTCGGCGTCGACGTTGACCCCGAGGCGGGCCCAGGGCTGGCCTTCGTAGGCGGCCGGGACCTCCGCGGCCCCGTTCGGCAGGTCGCGGATGTGTCCGACGCTCGCCTCGACCACGTAACCGGGCCCAAGGTAGCCCTTGATCGTCTTCGCCTTGGCGGGCGACTCGACGATGACGAGTCGACTGCCTTCGCGCGCGGTCTCGCTGCTCGGGGACACCTTCGCTCTTCTCTCCAGGTTGCTGCTGCTGTGCTTCTGCCGGGTGGCTGTCGGCATCCGTGCGGTACGGCTGCCGGGCCGGGACGGTAGCTGCCGTGTGGCGGAGTGTGACCGTATCCCAGCCCCCGATGTCAAACCGGCCCTGCCCGGTATACGACACGGAACGGCAGGGTGCCACTCGAACGGTAACGCGCACCCAACCGTTCCCGCTTCCCGGGCCGCTAACCCTGGCCGCTCCCGAACGGCGGCAGCAACGCGCCGGAAGCCCGTCAAGCCCGTGCCCGAGGGCCCGGCGCGGGATGGGTGTCCTCTACATCTTGAATCCTCCACGCCCGCCCGTAGTCTCTGATGGAGCGTCAGATCCGGTCGCCGGCCGGACGAGCCGGAAGGCGGGTCCGCAGGACATGGAGCATCGGGACGACCGCGAACGGGCCGGCACAGCCGACACAGCCGCCCCGGCCGACGCCGACACCACCCCGCCGATCACCGACGCGCAGCGGCGCACCGTGTTCGCCGGACTGCTCACCGCGATGTTCGTCGCCGCGCTCGCCAGCACCGTCATCACCACCGGCCTGCCCGACATCGCCGGTGACCTGGGCGGTCTCGACAAGGTCTCCTGGATCGTCGCCGGGCACCTGCTCACCAACTGCGCGACCACCCCGCTGTGGGGCAAGCTCTCCGACCTGTACGGCCGCAAGCCGCTCCTGCTCGTCGCCATCGGCGTGTTCACCGCCGGCACCGCACTGGCCGGAATTGCCACCGGCATCTGGCAGCTCATCGGCTTCCGGGCGCTCCAGGGCGCGGGCGTCGGCGGCATGATCACGCTGTGCCAGGCGGTGATCGGCGACATCATCTCCCCCGCCGAACGCGGCCGGTACCAAGGCTGGATCGGTGCGGCGTTCGCGTCGTCGACCGCGCTCGGCCCGCTGTTCGGCGGCGTCCTCGTGGACACCGTCGGCTGGCGCTGGTGCTTCTTCTCCATGCTGCCGTTCGCTGTCGGCGCGTTCGCGGTCATCCAGCGCAGCCTCACCATCCCGGTCAGACGCTCCCGGGTGTCCGTCGACTACCTCGGCGCGTTGCTGCTGGTGTCCGGCGTCAGCGCGCTGCTCCTGCTCATGTCCTTCGGCGGGCGGCGCTTCGCGTGGACGTCGGCGACCTCCGGCGGCCTCGCCGCCACCGCACTCGTGCTCCTCGCCGCGACCGCGCTGTGGGAACGGCGCGCCGCGGAACCGCTGTGGCCGCCGCGGCTGTTCCACAGCCGGTCGTTCGCCGCGCAGTGCGCCGCCGCGTTCCTCATGGGCACCGGCATGTACGTCTCGATGGTCTACCTGCCGCAGTTCTTCCAGCTCGGCCGCGGCTTCACCGCCACCCAGGCCGGCCTGCTGATGCTGCCGTTCATCGCCGCCAACTTCGCCGGGTCGACGGTGTCCGGACGCCTCATCGCCCGCACCGGACGGGTCAAGCTCTTCCCCATGATCGGCATGACCCTGTCCGCGGTCTCCGCGGCGGTCATGGCCTGGCAGGTGCTCGACCAGCCCGCCTACGCCCTGTGGCCGGCCATGGTCGTCGCGGGCATCGGCATCGGCTTCACCTCGCAGGTGCTGATCCTGGCCGCGCAGGCCACCGTCGAGAAGCGCGACCTGGGCATCGCCACGTCGTCGATCTCGTTCTTCCGCACCCTGGGCGGCACCATCTCCACCGCCGCGTTCGGCGCGATCATCACCCGCCGCTTCACCGACACCCTGCCCGGCACCCTCGCCGACCATCGGGTGCCCGCCGACCAGGTCCCGCCCGGCGGCGCCGATTCCGCGCTCTCCGACCCGGAAAGCCTGCGCCACTACGCCGCACCGCTGCGGCACGCCTTCGAGGACGCCTACGCACACGGCATGAGCGCCGTCTACCTCGTCGTCGTGCCGTGCGTCCTGCTCGGCCTGGCCGCCACCGCGGTCATGCGCGACACCCGGCTCCCGGTGAAGCCGCGGCAGGCGGACGGCACCGGCGCCGGGACCGAGGCCGACCCGGGGGCCGGCCCGGGCGCGGGTCCGGACAAGGGAGTACGCACCGCGCCCTGACCGCGCCCCTTCGGCCGCGCAGCGTCAGTCGTGCGGAGTCGATTGTGCCGGTCAGTCGTAACGGGTCAGTCGTAGCGGGTCAGTCGTAGCGGGTCAGTCCTGCCCCGGGAACAGCAGGAAGCCGTCCGCGACCAGCGACCGCAGCGTGCCCGGCACCGCGTCGCGCAGGGCCACCCGTTCCTCGCCCAGCAGTTCCGCGATCGCATCGACGATCGCGCCCGCGGTCAGCCGCCCGTCGCTCGCCCCGGCCAGCGCCGCGCCGACGGTGTCCACCCGGTCCGCCCGGCACATGCCGCGTTGCTGCCGCAGCACCACGTACTCCGGGTCCTCCGCGCCCGGCTGCCCGGTCTGCTCCTGCAGCACCGCGGACGCGAGCGTGAACGCGGTGTCCAGCAGCGCCGCGTCGTCCAGGCCGCGCAGCCGCTCCTGGCGCCCGAACCACGCCGCGATCTCCGCACCGAGCGGCTGCTCGACGGCGTGCGGCCAGTCCTCGATGTGCACGACCGGCCGCTCCGCACCCGACTTGCGCAGCGTGATCCAGCCGAAGCCGACGCCCTCGACACCGTCCTGTTCGAACGCATCCAGCCACGCGTCGTAGCGGGCCGCGTAGCCCGCGTCGTGGTGGTCGCCCGCGTCGCGCAGCCACAACTCGGCGTACTGCGCGGGATCCTGCACCTCGCGCTGCACCACCCACGCGTCGCAGCCGGTCGGCGCCAGCCACTCACGCAGCCGGTCCTCCCAGTCCTCGCCCTTCACGTGCTGCCAGTTCGCGAGCAGCTGGCAGTAGCCGCCGTCGTTCAGGTACTCCGGGGCGCGCGCCACCAGCCGGCGGCAGATCTCGTCCCCGGGCATGCCCGCGTCCCGGTACGTGAACCGGCCCTTCGGCGAGATCACGAACGGCGGGTTCGACACGATCAGGTCGAACTTCTCGCCCTCCACCGGATCGAACAGGCTGCCCTCCGCCAACCCGACGTTGGACACCCCGGACAGCGCCATCGTCAGCCGGGTCAGGTCCAGCGCCCGCCGGTTCACGTCCGTCGCCGTCACCGCACCGGCGTGCCGCGACGCGTGCAGCGCCTGCACCCCGCAGCCCGTGCCCAGGTCCAGCGCCCGGCCGACCGGCTCGCGCACGGTGATCCCGGCGAGCGTCGTCGACGCCCCGCCGATGCCCAGCACGTGGTCCGGGCGCACCGGCCCGGACACGCCGCCGATCCCGCTCCCCAGGTCGGACACCACCCACCAGTCGGTGTCCGCCTCGCCGTAGGGCCGGATGTCGACCGCCGCGCGGACCTCGTCGCCGGTGCGCTCCAGCAGACCTCCGGCCACCGCCTCGTCGAACGGCAACGCCGCCCGCGCCTGCGCATACGGCACCGGGGCCTGGAGCAGGAACAGCCGGATGAGCGTCGCCAGCGGGCCGCCGTCGCCGCGCAGCGACCGCAGCGCCGGAACGGTCTCACTGCGCGAGAGTGCCCCGTACGCCTGCGGCCCGAGCGCGTCCAGGCATCCGTCGACGGTGTATTCGGCATCGGCCAAGGCGTCGCGGAGCCGGGCCACCTGAGAGGAGTCGTGCATCGTCACGGGATCATCCTGCCTCCTGCGCCGCCGGTTTCCGGACGGCGACGCAGGAGGACGGCGCATGGCGGCGCATGACGGTGCCTCAGGGGTGCGGCACGGGACGCCGGTTCAGGCCGGGCTCAGGACGTGGGGCTCGCCGATCCGGTCGGCGAGGCCGACCCGGAGGCCGACGACGACGCCGATCCGCTCGGCGCCGGCGAACCCGAACCGGACGGCGACGCCGAACCCGACGCCGCCGGGCTGCCCGACGCCCCGCCCGCCGGAGCCGCCTGCCCGGGCGCCGGGGACGACGCACCTTCGGACGGCGCCGGGGCGGGCGACGGCACGGTCGCCGCGCAGCCCGGGACCTTGCCCAGCGCCTTGCCGAGATCGCCGCGGTGCAGGTTCTCCAGCGCGGTCCGCGTGCTCGTGCCGTACTTCGTGATCTCCGGGTCCAGTGCCTTCAGCGCCTCCGCGAAGGTCTTCTGGTCGGTGGTCGGCAGGCTCTCGAACGCCGACCGCAGGCTCATCCAGCCGGTCGCCGCGGCCCGCAGCTCGGCGCTGACCGCGGCCCGCTGCGCGCCGCCGTTCTTCACCTTCGGGTCGCCCGCCTGGTCGAGCGTGTTGGCGAGCGCGGTGTCCGCCTCGGCGAGCTTGGTGACATCCGCCGCGAGCCGCGCCTTGAGCGCGTCCGGCGTCTCGCCCTTCACGACGCTCGCCATGTCCGCGAGCGCGCCCTGCGACGCGTCGATCTTGCCGGTGACCTCGGCCGTGCACACCTTGTTCGCCCAGGCGGCGAGTTCCTTCTCGTTCTTGTCCCCGTCGCCGCCGCTGCTGCATCCGGCGGCCGCCGTCAGCACCGCGGCCAGCACCGCACAGGCGGCCAGTTTCGCCGGGGTCGTCCTCGCCACGCGTATCTCCGTGTGTCGCTCCGCCTGGGGCCCGCACGCCGCGCAGGGCCGCGGAACCCGCCCGGTGCTCCTGCCGCCCGGGCACGACGAGGGTGGCACACGGCGACGACGAAGGGCGACGCGGTGTCCCGCGCCGCCCTTCTCCGCCACCCCGGCGCCAGGCCGCCACCGCGGCCCGACACCGTTTCCCGCTACCGGATTTCGCTCCCGTGGAGCGCCGCCGGACCGGTCAGCTCGCGACCGGTTCGGCCTCCTTCGTCTCGTGATCGGAGCTGCCGACCGCGATCGACTTGCGCTTGCTCCACCACACCGCGCCGACGATGACCAGGATCGCCACGATCGCGATCAGCGCCCGCAGCGGGCCGCTCGCGTGCTCGCCCAGCGTCAGCTTCACCACCGCGGGAGCGATCAGCAGCGACACCAGGTTCATCACCTTCAGCAGCGGGTTGATCGCCGGGCCCGCGGTGTCCTTGAACGGGTCGCCGACCGTGTCGCCGATGACCGTCGCCTCGTGCGCGTCGGAGCCCTTGCCGCCGAACGTGCCGTCCTCGATGGTCTTCTTCGCGTTGTCCCAGGCGCCGCCGGAGTTCGACAGGAACACCGCCATCAGCGTGCCCGCACCGATCGCTCCGGCGAGGTACGCGCCCAGCGGGGCGATGCCGAGGGCGAAGCCCACCGCGATCGGGGCCATCACGGCGAGCAGACCGGGCGTCGCGAGTTCCCGCAGCGAGTCGCGCGTGCAGATGTCGACGACCCGGCCGTACTCGGGGGTCTCCGAGCCGTCCATGATCCCCGGCCGGGTGCGGAACTGCTCGCGCACCTCGAACACCACCGCGCCCGCCGCCCGCGACACCGCGTTGATCGCGAGACCGCTGAACAAGAACACCACGGCCGCGCCGAGGATCAGCCCGACGAGGTTGTTCGGCTGGGAGATGTCGAGGTTGAACGACAGCCCGGTCAGCAGCGACATGCTCTCGTTGGCCTGGACCCCGACTTGGGCCCGCGCCGTCTCCACCGCGTCCCGGTACGACCCGTACAGCGCCGTCGCGGCAAGCACGGCGGTCGCGATCGCGATGCCCTTGGTGATCGCCTTCGTGGTGTTGCCGACCGCGTCCAGGTCGGTCAGGACCTGCGCGCCGTCGCCCTCGACGTCGCCGGACATCTCCGCGATGCCCTGCGCGTTGTCCGACACCGGGCCGAACGTGTCCATCGCGACGATCACGCCGACCGTGGTCAGCAGGCCGGTGCCGGCCAGCGCGACGGCGAACAGCGCGAGCATGATGATGCCGCCGCCGAGCAGGTACGCGCCGTACACCGCGATCGCGATGAGCACCGCCGCGTACACCGCGGACTCCAGGCCGAGCGAGATGCCGGACAGGATGACCGTCGCCGGGCCGGTCAGCGACGTCTTGACGACGTCCTTCACCGGGCGCCGCGACGTCTCGGTGAAGTAGCCGGTGAGCTGCTGGATGACCGCCGCCAGCACGATGCCGATGAGCACCGACACCAGCGCGAACACCCGCGGGTCGCCGGAGTGGTCGAGGATCGCCCGGCCCGTGGCGGTGGTCTCGTTGACGCCGTCGAGCTTCGCGAACGAGTCCGGCAGATAGGCGAACGCGGCGATCGCGACGAGCGCGAGCGACACCACCGCGGAGATGAAGAAGCCGCGGTTGATCGCGGTCATCCCGCTGCGGTCGCCGCTGCGCGGCACGACCGTGTAGATGCCGAGCACCGCCGTGATCACGCCGATCGCCGGGACGAGCAGCGGGAACACGAGGCCCGCGTCGCCGAACGCGGCCTTGCCGAGGATGAGCGCGGCGACCAGCGTCACCGCGTACGACTCGAACAGGTCCGCGGCCATGCCCGCGCAGTCGCCGACGTTGTCGCCCACGTTGTCCGCGATCGTCGCGGCGTTGCGCGGGTCGTCCTCGGGGATTCCCTGCTCGACCTTGCCGACCAGGTCGGCGCCGACGTCCGCGGCCTTCGTGAAGATGCCGCCGCCGACACGCATGAACATCGCCAGCAGCGCGGCGCCGAAGCCGAAGCCCTCCAGCACCTTCGGCGCGTCCTCGCGGTAGATGATCACCACCAGCGCGGCGCCGAACAGGCCGAGCCCGACGGTGAACATGCCCGCCACGCCGCCGGTGCGGAACGCGATGCGCATCGCGTTGTGCGAGCCCTCCGGCCCGTGGCCGGCCCGGGCCGCCGCGGCCACCCGCACGTTGCTGCGGACCGCGAGCCACATGCCGGTGTAGCCGGTCACCGCGGAGAAGACCGCGCCGACGAGGAAGAACAGCGAGCGGCCGATGCGTTCGTTCATGGTGTCGGCCGGCAGCAGCATCAGCAGGAAGAACACCCCGACGGCGAAGCCGCTCAGGGTGCGGAACTGCCGGGTCAGATAGGCCGACGCGCCCTCCTGGACGGCGCCGGCGATGCGTTTCATGGTGTCGGTGCCCTCGTCGGCGGCGAGGACCTGGCGGACCAGGCCGGCCGCGACCGCGAGGGCGCCCAGCGCAATGACCGCGACCACCACGACGTACGTCAGATCACTCCCGGCGACTTCCGGCGAGTTCGCGGCGGTGACGGTGGCGGACAGTTGTTGGAGCCCGGACATGCGTCCTCCTAGACGACGGACACGTCCGTACCGGAGGGGGCAGGCCTTCGGTGATCCGACCCGGAGAACTCGGACCCGGCAGCGGGCGCATCGCGAGGGACGTTTCGGACAGGCTGCTCAGACAGGCGCTAGACGATCTTTGTAACGATCTTTGTAACGAATGGAGTGTAAGCAAATGATCAAGAACACACCATTGGAATCTTCATGATCATATCAAATTCCCTATAAAATAGGCGCGCTTTCCGGCGTATCGGGCATTACGCCGAACACCGAGGTTTGGTCGCGCCGAAGCCCGCCCCCACGCGGGTTGCACACGGGACTTCCGGACAAACGCGAACGGCGGACCGCCCTCATTCGGGCGATCCGCCGCAGCGGGAAATTCACTCGTCAGGGTGCCGCCGTTTGGTCTCCCGGCTTCCCCTTCTCGGACGGCCACGACATACGGATCCGGCCGCCGTCGGCACCCGCCCGCACATCCAGTTCGTCCACCAGGCCGAGAATCACGGCCAAGCCCAGATCGCTTTCCCCGATATCCGCCGCCGCACCGTTCCCGGAGCCGAGCAGGTCGCCGGTCGCGCCTTCGGCCTGCTGCGGGACGGCATCGCGCACCTCGATGGAAAAACGCCCGTCGCCGTCGTCGAGCATCACCGTGACCGGCTCGTCGCTGCCGGTCTGCTGGGTGAGGCCCACCGCGCGCAGGCACGCCTCACCGACCGCGAGACGCACCTCGTCCAGCACGGACTCGGCGACACCCGCCCGGCGGGCCACGGCCGCGGCGACAAGCCGCGCCGTTCGGACGTGCTCGGGCAACGCGGTGAAGCGCAGCTCGACGATGGCCATAGATCCCCCAGCCGTACGTGCCGACGATCCGACCGGTGGGCTGTCCGGTTCGAAGCGCTACCTGGATGAGCGGTGGCGGAAGGAAGAAGCGCCGCCCACCGACGGGCGGACGGCGCCACCGCCCTCAGTCCGTCGCGGCGACCGCTTCGGCCACCGACGCGTGGATGGGGAACACCTTGGTGAGACCGGTGATGCGGAAGATCTTCAGGATGCGCTCCTGAGTGCACACCAGACGCAGCGAACCCTCATGCGCACGCACGCGCTTGAGACCGCCCACGAGGACACCCAGACCCGTAGAGTCCAGGAAGTCCACGCCCTCCATGTCCACGATCAGGTGGTAGCTGCCGTCGTTGACAAGCTCCACCAATTGCTCGCGCAGTTTGGGGGCGGTGTACACATCGATCTCGCCGCCCACCTCGACGACCGTACGGCCGCCCTCGGTTCGGGTCGACAGGGACAGGTCCACGGATCCTCCAGCACCTTGCTATCGAGCGGTCGCCCCCCAAGGATCGGCAGCCGCCTAGGCATTCAACCACTTATGGGCGCTACAGGACGATGAATCCCACGACATTGGATGCAAGACTGATGCCCGATGCCGCCCACTCCACGCCCCCAGGACAACCTGCTGGACCGCTTGCTCGCGGTCCACGGGCGACCCGATCGAGTGACACACGTCCGGCGGATCCCCGCACGGCGGGGACGTCCGACCGAGTGGCCCGAATGGGCGCGCCGCGAAGTCGTGGACGCTTTCCGGGCGGCCGGTATCGACCACCCGTGGGAACACCAGGCACGTGCCGCATCGGCAGCCGCGTCGGGCCGGTCCGTGGTGTTGGCGACCGGCACCGCCTCGGGCAAGTCCATGGCCTACCTTCTGCCGGTACTCACCGCCCTCTTGGAGGGTACCCGGGCTCGGAACGGCCGGGGCGCCACCGCGCTGTATCTGTCACCCACGAAGGCCCTTGCGGCCGACCAACTTCGCGCCGTGGACGCCTTGCGCGCCGCGGAAACCGGCCTTGACGCGGTCCGCACCGCGACGTACGACGGCGACACGCCCGCGGAAGTCCGCCGGTGGGTCCGTGCGCATGCCGCCTATGTGCTCACCAACCCGGACATGCTGCACCGGTCGCTCCTGCCGGCGCACCGCGCGTGGTCGGCGTACCTCAAGGCACTCAAGTACATCGTGATCGACGAGTGCCACACCTACCGCGGAGTATTCGGCTCGCACGTCGCGCAAGTCCTGCGCCGACTACGGCGGATCTGCCGGCGCTACGGCGCCGACCCGGTGTTCGTCCTGGCCTCGGCGACGGTCTCCGACCCGGCCGCGGCAGCGGCGCGGCTGATCGGCAGCGAGCCGGCGGACGTCGAGGAAGTCACCGACGACGCGTCCCCGCGGGGCGGGCTGACGTTCGCGTTGTGGGAGCCGCCGCTGACCGACTTCAAAGGCGAACGCGGGGCACCCGTTCGGCGTACCGCCACCGCGGAAGCCGCCGACCTGCTCGGGGATCTGGTGCTGGACGGCGTGCGCACCGTCGCCTTCGTGCGGTCGCGGCGCGGCGCCGAAGTCGTGCGGGTGATGGCGCGGGACCAGCTTGAACGCGTCGACCCCGGGCTCGCCGACCAGGTCGCCACCTATCGTGCGGGATACCTGCCGGAGGAACGGCGGGACCTGGAACAGGCACTGCACGACGGCCGGTTGCGCGGCGTCGCGGCGACGACGGCGCTGGAGCTGGGCGTGGACATCTCCGGGCTCGACGCGGTGCTGATCGCCGGGTACCCGGGGACGCGGGCGTCGCTGTGGCAGCAGGCCGGGCGCGCGGGGCGGGCCGGTCAGGAAGCGCTCGCGGTGCTGATCGCGCGCGACGATCCGCTGGACACGTTCCTGGTGCACCACCCGGAGGCGCTGTTCGACCGGCCGGTCGAGGCGACCGTGCTGGACCCGGACAACCCGTACGTGCTCGCCCCGCACCTGTGCGCGGCTGCGGCCGAACTGCCCTTGGAGGAAGACGACCTGCCGCTGTTCGGACCGGTGGCGGCGCCGCTGCTCCCCGGGCTCGTCAAGCGCGGGCTGCTGCGGCGGCGGACCACGGGCTGGTACTGGACGAGCCCGGAGCGGGCCACCGACCTCACGGACATCCGCGGAGCGGCGGGCGCCGCGGTGCGGGTGGTGGAGGACGGCACGGGGCGGGTGCTGGGGACGGTGGACGGGTCCGCGGCGTACAGCGCGGTGCACACCGGGGCGGTCTACCTGCACCAGGGCGAGACGTACCTCGTACGCGAACTCGTCCTCGACGACGCGGTGGCGCTCGTACGGCGGGCCAACCCGGACTGGACGACGTCGGCGCGGGAGAAGACCGATATCCGGGTGCTGGACGAGGTGCGGTCGGAAGCGTGGGGTCGGGCCCGGCTGTGCTTCGGGTCGGTCGAGGTGACATCGCGGGTGGTGTCGTACCAGCGGCGGCGGATCCTCACCGGGCAGATTCTCGGCGAGCACCGGCTCGACCTGCCGACGCAGTCGCTGCGGACCCGGGCGGTGTGGTGGACGGTGACGCCCGAGCAGGTCGCCGAAGCATCGATCGACGAGGCCGATCTGCCGGGGGCGGCGCATGCGGCCGAGCACGCGTCGATCGGGCTCCTGCCGTTGTTCGCGACGTGCGACCGGTGGGACATCGGCGGTGTGTCGACCGCGCTGCACCCGGACACGGGACTGCCGACGGTGTTCGTGTACGACGGGCACCCGGGGGGCGCGGGGTTCGCGGAACGGGCGTACGCGACGGCACCGCGGTGGCTGCGGGCGACGCGCGAGGCCATCTCGGCTTGCGAGTGCGAGTCGGGGTGCCCCAGTTGCGTGCAGTCGCCGAAGTGCGGGAACGGGAACCATCCGCTGGACAAGGGCGGGGCTGTGCGGTTGTTGGGGGGGTTGTTGGAGGGGGTGGGGTAGGTGCGACGCGCCTGGCGACCCGGTTGCTGTCGGGACAGACTTCGGGCCCACCCCCCAACCCCCAACCAGGTTGAGTTTCGGCCGGGAGAGCCCCACCCCCACCCCCTCCGCCGTTTGTCGCGTGCGATCGGCGGCGCGTGCCGATGCGTCTGGCGCCGGTGCGGCGACAGGTTCTGTGAGGGCGGGGTGCGTGGCCCCACCCGGAGGTGGGGCCACGCGTGCCGGGGGGCATCCCCGATATGCCGTGTTCCCGGCTCGGCTGCGCTTTTAGGCCCTCCCCCGTGCGGCCATGAGCGCGTGGTCGTCGTCCGCGGACTCGGCGCCAACTCGCCGGTCTGTGCGGGGCAACGCCATGGCAACGACGCAACGCCTCCGAAGGACACGCGAGTTGTCGCCGATTCCGAAAAGCAACCCTCACCCCCGGCGCGCGCCGGGATGTGTGCGCCGGAGCTTGCGGGGGCGCGCGAGACGGTCGCGCGCTTCGTGTGTCGATCACCGGTTCACCTCCAGACGGATCAGTGCGGGACTAGGGCGGGCCGGGGCGGGACCAGGCCGGCCCGGCGCGTGCCGCGGCGCGGGGTGCGCCGAACGGCTCGAGCATCGGGGGCGGCGGGAACTCGGCTACGACGTCGACGAATTCGCCGTTGATGACGCAGGCGGTCAGCTTCGCTCCCTGCCGCGCGGCGATATCCGCAGCCACGGCGCACGCCCGCGACGTGCCCTCGTCGAGGCGCGCCGCGGCGGCCAGCGCGGCCGCGTCGGAGGCCGCCGCCGCGCGATGACGGGTCGCCACGGCCGCGGCCATGCCCAGCGCACCCGTCGCCACGAGCAGCGGCAGCAGCGACCACACCGCCAGCCACACGGTCGCGGAGCCGCGGTCCCGCGGCGGGCGGGTCACGGCGTCGTCGCCTCCTCGGCGGCAACCGCGGTGTGGGACACGGGGATCCGCAGTCGGGAAAGAGGTCCCGGCAGGGGAATGACGGTCTCTACGCGGAAGCTGATCTTTCCTCCTTCGTTCGTCGCGACCATGCGGGCGGACTTCGGTGCCACGGCCGCCGCGGCGGCCCGCGCGGCGTCGGGTGAGTCGCCCCGGGCCGCCGCGCGGGCACCGGTCTGGGCGGCGTCGATGCAGCGGACTTGGGCCGCGGCGGCGACGATGCCCGTGGTGAGACCGAAGACGAGGACGACCAGGGCAGGGAGCGCCATAGCGGTCTCCGCGGTCACGTAGCCGGCCGACGATCCACCGCCAGGGAGCCGGAATCGACGGCGCGCCGGAGGCCGGTCAGAACGTGCCATTGAGGGCCTTGGTGATCACCGCGGCCAGGGCGGCCGCGACCGAGTCGCCGGTGACGACCTTGAACAGCACGCTGCCGAAGGCGACCGCGGCGAGTGTGCCGACGGCGTACTCGGCGGTGGACATGCCGTCGTCGCCCCGGAGGCGACGCACCGCACAGGGACCGCGCAGACGCCGCCGTCCCACGAACGTCACCCCGAGCCGTCGCCGCGGCGCCTCCGCAGGACTGCCGAGCCGCCGTCGGGCGGCGCGGATCGTGCGGCGGGCTCCGGTGATTGCCTTCCCACCCGTGGTCGACGTGCCGGGCAGGCTCGCCGTACCGGTCGTGGTCTTCACCGGGTTGGCAGGGTTGGCAGGGTCGGCAGGGTTTGCAGACATGGCTTTCTCCTTGTGAACGAAACGCATCGAGTGATCCGGGACTCCGCGGGCGCGCGTCACGTCCCGGACAGCAGGGGTCCCGCGAGGCCGATGGCGACGGGGACGACGCCGATCAGCAGGAACGCGGGCAGGAAGCACACGCCGAGCGGCAGCGTGGCGCGTACCGACGCCCGCCGGGCGGCCGCGGCGAAGTCGCGGCGGCGCCGGGAGCGGTAGTCGTCCGCGATACGGGCGATCCGCTCGGCGGGCGGCGCCCCGCCGACTCCGGAACGGGCCAAGGCTCGGGCGAGTAGCGCGAGTTCGCGGTGCTCGGCAAGCGCCATCCAGCACCTGGCCGGATCACCTCCGAGCCGGATCGCCGCGGATGCGGAGCGCAGCTCCGCACCGAGCGGTCCGCCGACGGCGGTCGCGACCGCCGCCACGGCGTCGACCGGCGAGGCACCCGCCAACAGACACGCCGCCAGCAGGTCCGCGGCGGTGGGCAGATCGGCCACCAGCCGGGCACGGCGTTGCCGGGCTGCCGCCCGCGCCTCCGCCTTCGCCAGGTAGGCGTTGGCGACGCAGGCGACCACCGGGGCCGCCGCACAGCCTCGTACCCCGCCGACGAACAGTCCGACCACCGGACCGAGCACGGCGCAGGTCGCATAGCGGCGTACACGCGCATCATCCCGCCAATGCGGCGGACCCGCACGGGTCGTCGAACCGGTCGGCGCCCGTTCCCCACCACCACGCGCCGCAGCCGCATCCGCACCGGGTATCGCCAGCAGCACAGCTGCCGCCGTCAATCCCACGGCCGCGCCGGCCACCATCACCCCGGACACGGCGACCTCCGGGCGTCCTCGGCGATCCGCTCCGTCCACACCAGTCCCCCGGCCAGCAACGCCAGCCCGGCACACAGCACCGCGGCCCCCAGCGGGGTACGCACCAGCACGTCGAGCGGCGCCGCGCCCATACCGGTGCCCAGCAGCACACCGAGCAGCGGCAGTCCGGCGAGGAGCCGGGCCGTGGCCCGGGCACCGGCGAGTTCGGCTTCCAGCTCGCGGTGGCCCTCGTCGTCGTTCCGCAGCCCCGCGGCGATGCGGTCGAGGGCCGCGGCGAAGCCGGCCCCGCGTTCCGCGGCAATACGCCAGCACGCCGCGATCCGCGCGAGCGCGTCGCCGCCGGGCTCCCGCGCTGCGGCGGCCAGGGCGCCGGGGACGTCCCCGCCCGTCCGAACCACCGCCGCGACCTCGCCGAACAGTCGGGCCCCCGCACCGTCCGCCGCCTCCGCCGCGGTGCACAACGCTTCCCCCGGCGGGTGCCCGGCACGCAGTTCACCCACCATCGTGGTGGCGAACTCCGCGACGGCACAGCGGGTTTCGATCTCCTGCCGCGCCTCCCGGGCCTGACGCCGCAACCGCGCCACGAACCCGGCGACCGGGACCGCCACCAGCACGGGCACGACGCCGCCCAGCACCACCGAGGCGGCCACGCCGAGCGCCGGAATCCCGGCCAGCATCCGCACGTCCGGGTGTCCGCGTATGGCCGCCAGCCGCGCTCGGCGCCCCGCCGGAATCGACGACTGCGCCACCGGCACCTGCGCACGGTGCACAGCCTCGATACGCGTCCGTCCCAGGCGCACCCCGCCGAGCATCACCGCCCCGGCCACCGCCGGCGGGACCACCGCGAACAGCACCGGCTCCGACATCCCGTTCACCCCCGCCACCACCCGTCCACCAGCGCCCGCAACTGCGGGAATCCGGCTCCGCGGTGCTCACTCCTGCGGTCGTAGACGACGGCCGGGACCGAGCGCACCCAGCCCCGCGTGTCCCGTTCCAGGACGTGGATCTCCGCGACCATCCGAAGGCCGTCGCGGGCCCGGGTCAGGTGCACGACCACGTCCAGCGCCGCCGCGAGTTGGCTGTGCAGGGCATCGCGGCTGAGTCCGGCCAGCGCACCGAGTGCTTCGAGCCGGGCCGGGACGTCGTGCGGCGAGTTCGCGTGGACGGTGCCGCAGCCTCCGTGGCCGGTGTTCAACGCGGCAAGCAGGTCGGTGACTTCGGCACCACGTACCTCCCCGACCACGACCCGGTCGGGGCGCATGCGGAGCGTCTGACGGACCAGGTCGCGGAGGGTCACCGCACCCGCGCCCTCGACGTTCGGCGGCCGCGCCTCCAGGCGCACGACGTGCGGGTGGCGCGGGTCGAGTTCCGTGGAGTCCTCGACCACCACGACGCGTTCCGCCGGATGCACCGTGCCCAGCAGCGCGCCGAGCAACGTGGTCTTCCCGGTGCCCGCGCCGCCCGAGACCAGGAAGCCCACCCGCGACGACACCACCGCACGCAACAGCTCGGCACACGCCGGCGAGAGCGTCCCGGACGCGACCAGGTCGCCGAGGCCGAGCGCGGTGCGACGCGGGACGCGCAGCGACAGACAGGTGCCGCGTACCGCGACCGGCCGGAGGACGGCGTGCAGCCGGGTTCCGTCCGGGAGTCGGGCGTCGACGTACGGCGCGGCGTCGTCGAGACGGCGCCCCGCCGCGGTCGCCAGGCGTTGCGCGAGCCGCCGCACCGCGGTGTCGTCCGGGAAACTGACGGCGGCGCGTTGCGGCCCCGCGCCGCGGTCCACCCAGACCTCGTCCGGGCCGTTGACCAGGACGTCGGTGACGTCGGGATCGGCCAGCAGGACGTCCAGCGGTCCGGCGCCGGTGATCTCCGAACGCAGCGTGCGGAGCACCGCCAGGACCGTGGCGTCGCCGAGGACCCGGCCGTCGGCGCGAAGCACCTCGGCGACGGCGGCGTGGGTGGGGTCGCGTCCGTCGGCCGCGAGCCGATCGCGAACGTCGTCCACAAGCTGTGGATCGAGCGCGGGTTCCGCGGCGGCTTCGGCGAAGACCGGACTGCCGACCCGCGGCGGCGCGCCCGGCCTCGGCGGTCGGCCGCCGACCGGTTCGGGATTCGCCCCGAGCGGCGGTCCCGAACCCGGCGGCGGCTCACCCGCCGTCCCTGGGCCGACGGCCGCGGCGGGTGGCGGCGGAACGGCGAGGGACCGCGCGGGGAAGACCGATGCCGCGCACGGTGGCCGAAGCCCGGACGGAACCGCCGCCGAGGCAACGGGAACGGGACTGGGAGTGGGGGTGGGAGTGGGAGTGGGAGTGGGCAGAACGAGGCCGGGCAGAGCAGTCATGGGGAGACTCCGAGATTGGTTGGAAGGAAGCGCGCCCGCACAACTGCGGTCACGCAGGAGATTCGGGATCTCCGCCGCGCTGCGGCGGAGATGCTTCGGAGAGTTCTGAAGGGCACTCGGCATGCCGCCTTCTGCCGTGCCCGGAGTTGCTTGCGGCATCGCGGAGCGCGGGCAGCACGAAGCCGACGTGGGTCGCCAAGACCGCCGACAAACGGTGCCCACACCGGCCTATCGCGGATGCCGCGACCGCCGCGGGTCAGCGGGTCAGCGGGTCAGCGGGTCAGCGGGTCAGCGGGTCAGCGGGTCAACCCACCGCCACACACAACCCGCACCCTCACCCCAGCCCCCCTCACGCCGCCCACCCCCGCTCCGCCGCCACCGCCGCAGCCTCCGCCGCCAGGAACTCGCGGCAGAACCGGCTCAACGGCCCCTTGCGTCCGCCGGGTACCGCGCCTTCCTCGACGGCTTCGGTCAGTCCCGGTTCGGGGCGGAGTTCGCCGGCCAGCGGGAGACCGGCGTTCGCGGCGATCTCGTCCGCGGGCAGCCTGGACGGCGAAGGTCCACGGACGACCGCGCGCAGGTCGGCCACCACCGGCCGCAGCCACTCGGCGACGTGCACCGCGGCGGCCACCGCACGGAGTTCGGCGGGGATGACGACGAGCCCGAGCACGCATTGGCCGAAGGCTTCCTCGGCCGCGGGGTCCGGTCTGCGGGGTATGTCGACCACGGTCAGGTCGTGGCGCCGCCGGAGCGCGGACACGATCGCCCGCGTGGCCTCCTGGGGCACTCCGGGCCCCGGGCCGCGGTCCCAGGACAGCACGGTGAGGCCGTGCAGCCGCGGCAGTGCGGCGGACAGCGCGCCGCCGTCCACCCGGCCGCGAGCGCCGGCCAAGTCCGGCCAGCGCAGCCCCGGCTCGGCCTCGCCGCCCAGCAGGATGTCGATGCCGCCGCCGAACGGATCCGCGTCCACCAGCGCCGCCGTTCCGCCGTCGCGTGCCGCGGTGACGGCGAGCGCGCAGGCCAGCGTGCTGGCGCCCGCGCCGCCACGGGCGCCGACCACGGCGATCCCGAGCGCGGCGGCCCCGGTGCCGTCCGCCAGGTCGGCGAACCGGTCGGTCAGCCACGCCTCGGCATCCGGCAGGAAGACCACATGGTCGGCGCCTACCACGACAGCGCGCCGCCACACGTCCGCATCGTCCAGGTCGGCGCTGACCAGCACGACGTCTTTGCGGCGCGGCAGCCCGAACGACGCGACGCCGTCGGCGAGGTCCGCGCCCACCACGACGAGCGGGCTCACCACCCACCCCTCGCACGCGAGTTGCGGTTGCGGCACGACCTCGGGCTCGACGTTCGCCACCGCGCACATCCGCAGCAGCTCGTCCAGCAGCCGCACGTCCGCGGTGACGACGAGCGGCCGGCCGAGGCCCGGCGGGCAGACAGGCGACAGTGCCGACATGAGAACTCCCCCGAGGTTCCGGTCCCCGGCCGCGCCCCTGTGCGCAGCTCCGGAAGGGCCGGGCACCACCATGGCCGATCCGCCGCGAGCCGCGAGGCCGAGAAGCGGCAACCACCGGAAAGTTGTGGATAACTCCCGCTTGTGGATAACGAAATCACCCGTACGAAGGATGGTTGCGTAGCGATCGAGTGGTTATCGGCGATCGGCGAACCGGAAAACACCCGTCTTCCGGAGCACACCCGATTGGCACCTGAACTCGAAGAAACCCCCCGGAAGTTGGCACGAAGTACGGACACCCCCTCGCACCCGCCTTCGGAATCCACGGCACCGCACGGGCACACGAAGGCCCCGTGGCGCGGCACGTCGCGGATCGGGACAGGGCGGGGCAAGGGAGCGAGCTGGGCGCCACGAGGGGACGAGTCCGAGGTCCGGAGCCTCCTCGCGCGCCGCCGGCCCCCGCGGCCTCGCACCGCGTGACCTTGCGCACAGCATCCGGCAGACGTGGGTGTGGTGGTGAGGATGTGCGTCCCGAAGCCCGAAGAGGCAGACGTGCCGGGGGTTTTGGCCGGGAACACCGCGGGCGGCGGGAGCCCCGGAACAGGCCGCCGAAGCAGCCGCGGGAGACGGCCGGACAAGGGAGCCGGAGCACCGCCCGCACCCCAGCCGCCCACCCCCGTCGGAACTCAACCGGAACGAGGCATTGCACCTACCGCCGCGGGGTAGGACCCCCGCAGGAATCGCCGCGGACCCGCGGCCGGACAAGCGACGACCCCCGCCGGGGGGGAGAGCGGGGGTCGTCTCCACGGCCGACTCGGGGGGGGGAGGAGTCGGACCGGGTTAGCACGGTCGCAGAACGATCCGTGGCTTCCAGGATGTACCCGAGAGCCTTCTCGGGCAAACCCGCATGCCTGAGTTTACGCCGAATGGCGGCGCCTATCCTCGACTACGTGGAAAACCACGGAGCCAAGCGGACCGCAGCGTTCTTCGATCTCGACAAGACCATCATCGCCAAGTCCAGCGTGATGGCGTTCAGCAGACCGTTTCACCAGGGCGGCCTGATCACTCGCCGTGCCGTGCTCAAGAGCGCGTACGCGCAGTTCGTGTTTCTCGTCGGCGGCGCCGACCACGACCAGATGGAGCGGATGCGCGAGTACCTGTCCGCGCTGTGCCGCGGCTGGGACGTGCAGCAGGTGCGCGAGATCGTCGCGGAGACCCTGCACGACATGATCGACCCGATCATCTACGACGAAGCCGCGTCGCTCATCGAGGAGCACCACGCGGCCGGGCGCGACGTCGTCATCGTCAGCTCGTCCGGTGCGGAAGTCGTGGAGCCCATCGGCGAGATGCTGGGCGCCGACCGGGTGGTGGCGACCCGCATGGTGGTCGAGGAGGGCCGCTACTCGGGCGAGATCGACTTCTACGCGTACGCGGAGAACAAGGCCGCGGCCGTGCGCGACCTCGCGGCGAGCGAGGGCTACGACCTGTCGCGTTCGTACGCCTACAGCGACTCCGTCACCGACCTGCCGATGCTGGAGGAGGTCGGGCACCCGTACGTCGTGAACCCCGATCGCGGGCTGCGCCGCGAGGCGGTGGCGCGCGGCTGGCCGGTCCTGACGTTCGACCGGCCCGTGCAACTGCGGCAGCGCGTCCCCTCGTTGCCCGTGCCGTCCCGGTCGGTGCTGGCGGCCACGGCGATCGCCGCGGGGGCCACCGCCGCCGGACTCGTCTGGTACGCGGCCAAGCGCCGGCGCTGACCCGCCTGGACGCCACCGGGACATCACCGGCCGGATCCGGACACGTCCGCGGCGAAACGCACACCGTGCGCAACCGTCCGGACAGTTCCGGAATCCGGCCGGAGCAGGGTCGGATCACGCCCGGAACCAACCCGCCCAAAAAGTAAAGATCTTGGGCGAAGGGTTCCGTGTGTACCGGTAACGAAGTAGAAAGGCATCAGCGGCCCGCAGACGACCGCCGGGCGAAGTGGCGACACTTCCGAGGCGGGCGGCCCTACGGACCCAGCACGACACCGGGAACCCACGCGCGACCGACCCTCGTACGGGCCGCACGCGCCGGACGACCGGGACTTCGCGGCCCCGGGCCGGCCGTCACCAAGGTGCACGCACTGGTACCCCGATGAACGTGCCGAGTGGCGGCGTCCCTCCCCCGTGGACGCCGCCCCTTTCGTGTCCGGAAATCGCTCGCGCAGGCTGCTCGCGGACGGCGGCCGGACTCGGCCTAGATGCCGCGCATGACCGCCTCGCAGACCGCGACGCTCTCGCGTGCGCCCAACGTGACGGCTTCCGCGCAGTGTTCGATCCACGCGGCGACGCCTTCCGGGGTTCCGGAGACGTAGCCGCGCAGGGCCTTCTCGTAGGTGTCCGGGCCGAGGTCGAGGTGCCCGACCTCGGGCACGACCGCCGACTTGGGGTCGAGGCCGCGGGTGATGAGCACGAGACGCTGCGCGGCGCGCGCGACCAGGCCGTTGCCCCAGACGAAGGGCTGCAGCGCGAGGATCTCGCCGTGCACGAGCGCCGCGACGACCAGCGCGGGGGCGTCGCTGGGGGCCAGCAGGAGCCGGGCGAGGCCGTCGAGTCGGGCGGTGACCTCGTCGGCGGCGGGCAGCGGCCCCGGGTCGGGGCGCACCTCGACGGCTTCGCCGGCGAGGCGGGGGCGGCCGAGCGCGTCGTGGTCCACCACGTCGGCGGCGGCCACCACGTGCAGCCGGGCGAGGACCTGGAGCGGGCTGCGCCGCCACACGTCGACGAGCGTGGAGTACTCGGCGGAGACCCGCAGCGCGCCGCCGACGATGCCGGCCTCCCGGTCGGCCGCGCCGCGCGAGTAGTCGGTACGGCGGCGGAGTTCCTCCAGCGACCAGTCCGCGCCCTCCAGCGCGGCGCTCGCGCGGGCACCGCGCAGGGCGGACTCGGCGCTGATCTCCGGGCTCTTGCGGCGCATCGTGCGGTGCCGCAGCAGGCCGTCGACGGCCTTGCGGGCGGATTCGACGGCTTCGGGCACGCCGGGCAGCGCGGCGACGGCGGCGAACGGGTCCTGACCCGAGGATGCGGTACTCACGCGGCCGACCCTACGCGCCCCGCACCGCCGGGGTCCGCCGGGCCCGCACCAGGGTGACGGACAGGACACGGCACGGCCGGAAGCAGGGAAGCAGCCGCGCCGAGCGATGCGAGGCGGGAGCCGAGTCTGGCGTGCCCCCCCGGCCCCGGCACCGCACAAGGCGAAAGCCGACCGCGAGGCCGCGCCGATCACCCTCCGACTTGACGCGGACACGCACCGCAACGGAGGATCCTTGTCGAAAACGATTGTCACTCCCGAGAAGACGGGAGGCGGCAGCGATGCGGCAAGCGGCAACTGGAAGGACGGCACCGGTGAAGATCGCGTTCGTCGGCAAGGGCGGCAGCGGCAAAACCACCCTCTCCTCGCTCTTCGTGCGCCACCTCGGCGCGGCACAGCTGCCGGTACTGGCGGTGGATGCGGACATCAACCAGCACCTCGCGGTGGCCCTGGGCTTCAGCGAGGAGAAGGCCGCGGCGATCCCGCCGCTCGGCGGCAACCTCGGGCTGATCAAGGACTACCTGCGCGGCACCAACCCGCGGATCGGCTCCGCGGACGAGATGGTCAAGACGACGCCGCCCGGCCGCGGGTCGCGGCTGCTGCGGCTGGACGAGGACAACCCGGTCTACGACGCCTGCCGCCGCCCGGTCGGCAGTTGCTGCAGCGGTATGCGGATCATGGCGACCGGCCCGTTCCAGGAAGGCGACCTGGGCGTCGCGTGCTACCACTCGAAGGTCGGCGCGGTCGAACTCCTGCTCAACCACCTGGTCGACGACCGCGACGAGTACATCGTCGTGGACATGACCGCGGGCTCCGACGCGTTCGCGTCCGGGCTGTTCACGCGCTTCGACATGACATTCCTGGTCGCTGAGCCGACCCGCAAGGGCGTGAGCGTCTACCGGCAGTACCGCGACTACGCCCGCGACTGGGGCGTGGCCCTCGCGATGGTGGGCAACAAGGTGCAGGGGCCGGACGACCTGGCGTTCCTGCGCGAGCACGTGGGTGCGGACCTGCTGACCTGGGTGGGCCAGTCGGAGTTCGTCCGCGAGGTCGAGAAGGGCCGTACGCCGGACTTCGCGGCGCTGGAGCCGGACAACACCGCCGCGTTGGAGCGGATGCGCGAGGCGGTCGACGCGACGTTCGAGAACCGCGACTGGGCCCGCTACACCGAGCAGATGGTCGAGTTCCACGTGAAGAACGCGCACAGCTGGGCGAACGCCCGCGCGGGTGTGGACCTGACCGCGCAGGTGGACCCGGAGTTCGTGCTCGGCCCGGCGGCGCTGGAGGCCGAAGGAGCGGCGGCCCCGCGCGGCTGACCACCGCGGCGCCAGGCGCCGGAAACGCCACCGGGCGGGCCCGCGAAAGCGGGCCCGCCCGGTGCTGTCGTACGGCCGGTCAGTTTTCCTTCCGCACCGGCGGCTGCTGCGTGTAGGGCGCCGAGCCGGCCGGCGGCACCGGGGCGTTGCCGCCGCCGGTCACGGTCGCCCAGTCGGCGGGCGCCGTGCCGACGTTGAGGCCCTGGAGCTTGGCGACGACCGCCGGGTCCTGCGCGTCGATCCAGTCGACGAACTGGCGGAACGAGACACAGCGGACGCCGTCCTTCTTGCACACCGCGCGCATGGTGTTCTCGACGGCGGTCATGTAGACGCCGCCGTTCCACGTCTCGAAGTGGTTGCCGATGAACAGCGGGGCGCGGTTGGTCGTGTAGGCGCGGTTGAAGCCGCCCATGTAGAAGTCCGTCGCCTGCTTCTCCAGCGCGGGCCACTGCGACTGCGGCGCCTTGGAGTTCGCGTTGGTCTGCTCGGCCATGATGTTGTAGTCCATCGACAGCTGGGACTTGGTCGCGCTGCCCGGCCACGGGAGCGACTGCAGCGGCAGGTCCCACAGGCCGTCCATCTTGCGCGGCCACACCTGGAGGCCGCCCGGCGAGCTGGCGTCGTAGCGCCAGCCGTACTGCTTGGCCGCCTGGATCAGGTTCTTCTGGCCTTCCAGGCAGGGGGCGCGGCCGCCGATGAGTTCCTTCTTGTAGTCGAAGGGCAGCGACGGGATGTCGGTCCAGCCGGAGTTGGTGCGCCAGTTCTCGACGAACGAGTAGGCCTGGTCGATCTCCTTCTTCCAGTCGTCGACCGACCAGCTCTTGCCGCTGGTGGACGAGTTGCAGAAGTGGCCGTTGAAGTGCGTGCCGACCTCGTCGCCTTCCAGCCAGGCCTGACCGAGCTGGGTGATGGTGGCGCGCTCGTTCTTGTCGTAGAGGAACTCGATGTCGGAGGCGCCGGGTCCGTGCTTCGGACCCTGGTACTTGGCCTTCTGCGACTCGGGGAGCACGTAGATGCCGGAGAGGAAGAACGTCATGTTGGCGTTGCTCTCGCGGGCCACCTTGCGGAACCGGGAGACCAGGCTGACCCCGTCCATCTCCGCCGCGCCGTCCCAAGAGAACACCACGAACTGCGGCGGCTTCTCACCGGGCTTCAGCTTCTCGACTTTGGGCTGGTGCGGCTGCGGGCCGGTATCGCTGGTGGATCCGTCGCCGATCGGCTTGCCCGGCTTGCTGCCCTCGCTCGGTGTGCCCGAGGGATCGCCGGAGGCCGAACTCTGGTTCTTGCTCGACGAGGCGCCTTTGTCGTCACCGCTCTTCGCGAAGACCACGAAGCCTATGGCTGCCAGTACCGCAACGACGACCAGGACGGCGGCACCTCGGACAGAACGCACAGTTCACCTCAAAGCAGACGGGACCGCACGGTCCGGGACGGATGTGGTGCGACTACCTGTCCAAACACACGCACCACAGGGCCGCTCGGTTGCATGTGCCTCCCAACGACCACGCCCACCTACCCGGACCAAAGCGATCCATAGCGGACAGGGCATGTGAAGCGAGACACACATCCGCAGCAGTCTTTCAGTCAATGCTCGGCTGCCGCTCGAAAGCGCCTCACCCACCGCCGCAATGGTCAACTCGCGCCCGCCGCGAAGGACACGGGTTGCCTCAAACCGTTTGTTTCACCCATTCGGATGGGCTTTTTACCGTTTCTCGATGAGAAACTGAAGGTAGCGTAAAGACTACTTAGCGCAACCTTGGGGCTTTGCCCACAAGGCACCCCTCTTCCGGCCACCCCGCCAGTCCCCGCCTGACCAACCGCGCGCCGCCCTGCGGCGACCGCGGCTGACCACCGAGGAGACGGGATATGACCCTCCCCGCGCCCCCTTCGCCCACCGCGGACCACGCTGACCTGCGGCCGTCCGCACCCCCTCCGCGCCGCTCCCGCCTCGGGAAGCTGCGCCCCGACCTCGGCGCCTCGTTCGTCGTCTTCCTCATCGCGATCCCCATGTCGCTGGGCATCGCCCTGGCCGCCGGCGCCCCACTGACCTCGGGCATCGTCGCAGCCGTCGTCGGCGGAATCGTCGTCGGCACCCTCGGCGGCGCTCCGCTGCAGATCAGCGGACCCGCCGCCGGACTCACCGTCGTCGTCGCCGGATTGATCCCGACCTACGGGTGGCGCGTGACGTGCGCCATCACGGTGCTCGCCGGCGTCCTGCAGATCCTGCTCGGGCTGAGCAGGGTCGCCCGGGCAGCGCTCGCGCTGTCGCCCGCGATCGTGCACGGCATGCTCGCCGGCATCGGAATCGTCATCGCCCTCGCCCAGTTCCACGTGGTGCTGGGCGGGTCGCCGGACGGCACCGCACGCGCCAACCTCCACCAGCTCCCCGGGCAACTGGCGTCCTTGCATTCGCCGGAGCTGGCGGTCGGTGCGGTGACCGCGGCGGTCCTGGCCGCGTGGCCGTGGGTGCCGGAACGCCTCGGCCCCGTGCGCAAGCCGCCCGCGCCTCTCGCCGCGGTGGCCTTGGCGACGGCATTCGCCGCGGGATTCCGGCTCGACGTGAGCCGCGTCGAACTCCCGCACGCGGCCGTCACGTTGCCGGCGCTGCCGACCGGCTTCGGTACGACCGGCCTGATCACCGCGGTGGTCACGGTCGCGGTCGTCAGCGGCGTCGAGACTCTGCTGTCCGCGGTGGCCACCGACCGGCTCCACGACCGCAAGCGCGCCGACCTGGACCGCGAACTGACCGCGCAGGGCGCCGGCAACGTGGTCTCCGGCATGCTCGGCGGCTTCCCGGTGTCCGGCGGGGCGATCCGCACGACCGCGAACATCCGCGCGGGCGCGGAAAGCCGGGCCTCGACGGTGCTGCACGGCGTCTGGGTGCTGGTCTTCGCCGGGCTGCTGGCGGGCGTCGTCGAACGTATCCCGCTGGCCGCACTCGCCGCACTGGTCATGGTGGTCGGCCTGCAGATGGTCAACCGCGCGCACATCCGGCACGTGCACCGGCACCGCGAGTTCCCGGCGTACGTCGCGACGGTCGTCGGCGTCGTCGCCGCGGGGGTCCTCGAAGGCGTCGCGCTCGGCGTGCTGGTCGCCGCGGCGACCGCGCTGTTCCGGCTGAGCCGCAGCACCGTGCGGACGTCCGTCCGCGACGGCGTGCTGCACGTCGAGGTGCACGGGTCGCTGACGTTCCTGTCGGTGCCGCGCCTGTCGCGCGCGCTCGACAAGCTGCCGCCCGGCGAGCACGTCGTCCTCGACCTGACCGTCGACCACCTCGACCACGCCGCGTTCGACACCGTGCACAACTGGCGCACCGGGTACATCGCCCGAGGCGGCCAGGTGGAGATCGAGGAGATCCACGACGACCACTACGTGCGCGCCGCGGAAGGCCAGCCCGGCGCCGGACGCGTCGGCCCCACCCCGTCGCCGCGCTGGTTCGCCCCGTGGTGGCACTGGCAGCGCCTCCAGCCGCGGCGCGGCCGACCGCCCGCGCACCCGCTGGTGGCCGGGACCCGGGAGTTCCAGCTGCGGACGGCACCGCTCGTCCAGCCGTTCCTGGAGCGGCTCGCCATCGAGGGCCAGAACCCGGCTCAGCTGTTCATCACGTGTGCCGACTCGCGGATCGTGCCGAACCTGATCACCGCGAGCGGGCCCGGCGACCTGTTCACCGTGCGGAACGTCGGCAACTTCGTACCGCCGCGCACCACGGGCGGCGGCGCAGGGGCGTGCTGTGCGGATGCGGCAGGCGGCGACGGTGCCGACGATTCGGTCGGTGCCGCGATCGAGTACGCCGTCTCGGTCCTGGGTGTGCGCAGCATCACCGTGTGCGGGCACTCGGGCTGCGGCGCGATGGCGGCGCTGCTCGACAGCCGCGACGCGGACCCCGCCGACGCGGAGCCCGCGGACGGCCACGGGCTCCCGGAGCCCACCCCGCACCTGCGCCGCTGGCTCGCGCACGGCGTGCCGAGCCTGGCGCGTTTCGCGGAGCGCCCCGCGCCGACGCTGTCCGGGCGCGTGCCGCCGCCTGCCGAGCAGCTGTGCCTGGCCAACGTGCTGCAGCAGCTCGACAACCTGCTCGGGCACCCGGTCGTGCACCGGGCCGTGGAGGACGGCCAACTGCGGTTGTTCGGCCTGTACTTCGATCTGGCCGGGGCGCAGATGTACGTGCACGACACGGCGACCGGCCGGTTCGAGCCGGTCGACGCGCCGACCGGGGAGGCTGCCGACCGGGACGCCGCCGCGGAGGCGGCGCCTCCCGAGCCGGGCCACCCGGAGACCGTGCCGGTCTGACCCGCTGGGCCCCGGACCTGCCCGGTCCCACGCGGACCAACGGGTCCCACGGGGTCCTTGCCGACGGCGCCGCGCCTGTCCCGATCCGGGGCGGGCGCGGCGCCGTTTCGCCCGTTTTCGCCCTCTCGCCGCATGCCCGCCGGCCGCCCGCAAGAGGTCTAAACCAATTTTTGGACCCCTCTTGTCAGCCGCGCCGGGTCACTGATTCGCTACAGGCGATAGAAGATGCACCGGAACGCCGATAGAACATGTCACGCAAAAGCCTGTACGACGGAGGAAATGGCGTGAGCAACGAGACCCCCGAGACCCGGGACGCGCTGTCCAACCTGCTGCGGGAGGAGCGCCGGTTCCCGCCGCCGCCTGCCGTCGCGGCGTCGGCGAACGTCACGGCCGCCGCGTACGACGAGGCCGACGCCGACCGGCTCGGCTTCTGGAAGACCCAGGCCGACCGGCTGAGCTGGGCCGTCGAGCCCACCGAGACGCTCGACTGGTCGAACGCGCCGTTCGCCAAGTGGTTCGCCGACGGCAAACTCAACGTGGCGTACAACTGCGTCGACCGGCACGTCGAAGCCGGCCTCGGCGACCGCGTGGCGATCCACTGGGAGGGCGAGCCCGGCGACAGCCGCGCGGTCACCTACGCCGAGCTGCAGCGTGAGGTCTCCCGGGCCGCGAACGCCCTCACCGAGATGGGCGTGCAGGCGGGCGACCGGGTCGCGATCTACCTGCCGATGATCCCCGAGGCGGTCGTCTCGATGCTGGCGTGCGCCCGCATCGGCGCCCCGCACTCCGTCGTCTTCGGCGGGTTCTCCGCGGACGCCGTCGCATCGCGCATCCAGGACGCCGACGCCCGCGTGGTCATCACCGCGGACGGCGGCTACCGGCGCGGCAAGCCGTCCGCGCTCAAGCCGGCGATCGACGACGCGCTCGCGTCCTGCCCGGACGTGCGCAACGTCCTGGTGGTCCGCCGCACCGGCGAGGACGTGGCGTGGACCGAGGGCCGCGACGTGTGGTGGCACGACGCCGTCGGCAACGCGTCCGACACGCACACCCCCGAGGCGTTCGACGCCGAGCACCCGCTGTTCATCCTCTACACCTCGGGCACCACCGGGAAGCCGAAGGGCATCCTGCACACCTCCGGCGGCTACCTCACGCAGGCGTCGTACACGCACTGGGCGGTCTTCGACCTCAAGCCGGAGACCGACGTCTACTGGTGCACCGCCGACATCGGCTGGGTCACCGGCCACTCGTACATCGTCTACGGGCCGCTCGCCAACGGCGCCACCCAGGTCATGTACGAAGGCACCCCGGACACCCCGCACCAGGGCCGCTGGTGGGAGGTCGTGCAGAAGTACGGCGTGTCGATCCTCTACACCGCCCCCACCGCGATCCGCACCTGCATGAAGTGGGGCGACGACATCCCCGCGAAGTTCGACCTGTCGTCGCTGCGCGTCCTCGGCTCGGTCGGCGAGCCGATCAACCCCGAGGCGTGGATCTGGTACCGCAAGAACATCGGCGGCGACCGCTGCCCGATCGTCGACACGTGGTGGCAGACCGAGACCGGCGCGATGATGATCAGCCCGCTGCCGGGCGTCACCGCGACCAAGCCGGGCTCCGCGCAGCGCGCGCTGCCGGGCATCTCCGCCGAGGTCGTCGACGACAACGCGGCGCCGGTGCCGAACGGCGGGGGCGGCTACCTGGTGCTGAACGAGCCGTGGCCGTCGATGCTCCGCACGATCTGGGGCGACGACGAGCGGTTCAAGGACACCTACTGGTCGCGCTGGGCGGGCCTGTACTTCGCGGGCGACGGCGCGAAGAAGGACGAGGACGGCGACATCTGGCTGCTCGGCCGCGTCGACGACGTGATGCTGGTGTCCGGCCACAACATCTCGACCACCGAGGTCGAGTCCGCGCTCGTGTCGCACCCGAAGGTCGCCGAGTCGGCGGTCGTCGGCGCCGCGGACGCCACCACCGGCCAGGCCATCGTCGCGTTCGTCATCCTGCGCGGGTCGGCCGCGGAGGAGCCGGGAATCGTCGACGAGCTGCGCAACCACGTCGGCGCCACGCTCGGCCCGATCGCCAAGCCCAAGAAGGTCATGATCGTCGAGGAGCTGCCGAAGACGCGCTCCGGCAAGATCATGCGCCGCCTGCTGCGCGACGTGGCGGAGAACCGTGAGCTGGGGGACGTCCAGACACTGACCGATGCGTCCGTGATGTCGCTGATCCAGGCCAAGCTGCCCACGGCGGCCTCCGAGGACTGAGCCGGCCCGTGCCCGCCGCACGGGCCGGCCGCCGCGGGCCCCGACCGGGTGTGCCGGGGCGGGGGGGCGGGGGGGGCGGGGCCCAGGGGGGGGAGGGGGGGGGGGTTGGCCACTGGGGGGGGGGGGGCGGGGAGGG
>NZ_JBMULZ010000002.1:518337-630572 GCF_049534875.1 Uniformispora flossi | reverse complement strand
CCGCTACGAACGCAAGCCCGAACACTTCCTCGCCTTCACCGCCATCGCCTGCACCCTCATTTGCTATCGCAGACTCACCAAATGAGATGACGTCTTAGTGGCCGTGGATGATGCAGAGCCGGTCGGGGTGGTGCGGGTGGTCTGGCCACCCGCATTCGTCGCCGTGCCCACGTCGCCGCCGTTTGAGCCAGCGTTTGAGCGAACGCAGCACGTCGGGTCTCCTATCGTTCGAAGTCGTCGTAGTCGTCGGCGTCTTCGTCGGTGTGCCGGATCCACGCTCCGGCGGCGAGGTTGTAGCCGTACGCGAGCGCGTAGCCCGCGGCCATGGCGCGGCCGAACGCTGCGTCGGTGGTCTTGGTGCCGGGGGCAGGGATGCGGGGCGGCGGCGGGGTGTGGTCGTGCCAGCCGGCACAGCAGCCGGCGCGGCTCACCGGTGCCGTGGTCGTGATCCACAGACAGCCTCCGGGTCTTTCCGGTAGCCCTGAGACAGATCGCACACGACCCGCCTTGAAAGGCCGCGAGACGGGCATACTCGCCCTCGGCCAAGCCGTACGTCCGCTGTACGTGCTTCTCGTGATTCGCCGCCCGGCGCCGCTTCACCTCGGCACGGTGATGCGTCGCGCACCGCGGGCCCGGATACGGAGCCGGGCGCTTCTGACGCGCCGGGGAAGGGAAACCGCCGAACTCCGTCGAGCAGTCCTTGCAGACGTGGCCAGCCACGCCCTCACTCGCCTTCCCCGAGGACGACCACGGTTTGCGTGATGCCGTACTGCGCGAGCAGATCCGCATCGGTTGCCACCTGGTATCGGCGCCCGTCCCCGTCACGCCAGACGATCCCGGCCGAACCTCGGTCTTCGACGACCACTCCCGAAAGGCGCACGCTGCGTGTCGCCAACTCGCGCGTGATCAGGAGATGCGTTCCTTGCTCGTACTGCGGTGTCACCGGTCAGCCCTCCTTCGGGCACCCCTCGCAGCCCGCGCACGATGACCCCTTGGCGAGGTTGCAGCGGCGGTGCGTCAGGGTGATGTTGTTGGGGTGATCCGGGCCGCCGTGCGACCGCGGACGCGTGTGGTCGAGGTTCACGTGCCGCGAGTGCAGGAACCCCGACGGAAGCTCCTCGTCGCAGATGCCGCACAAGCCGTCCTGCCGGGTGTGAAGCAGCGTGCGAACCGCGGCCCGGGACATAGGCGATGACGTACTTCTCGGCGCCCATGGCAGCCTCCGGCCCCTGCGAGGGCACATCCAGGGCACACGCCACCCGGAATCAGTGCGGAACGATGAGAAGTAGTGAGAGGCGTTTGCGCAGGTCAGAAGCGCCCGGGTGCGTTAGCCGCAGGCCAGCGGAGTGCCAGAACACATGATCAACATGTGATCCGAAAGCCCGCACCATACCTGTTGCAGGAATAGGTGACGGAGAAATGCCAAGGGCGGTGCCGCGGCAAATCGGCGGCACCGCCCGAAAGCAGCTTCAGGGCTTCGGAATCACAGGCTCCCGAACGTCACCCGGTATTCGGCTTTGCCGTTCGGGAACGCGTCGAGTGTGGCGCCGCCCCAGTCCTGGTCGAAATACGACTGGAAGAGCGGCCCGGACGCGTTGAACCAGATGGCGGCCTGGTCGATGAAGTACGGGTTGTCCCCGCCCCCGGCGTACGAGTCGCCGTTGTGTGCGTACAGGCCCCACTCGTCGAACGCGACCGGCTTTCCGTGCGCCGCGGCGAAGGCCTTGTGCGCGGCGAGTCCGCCGGGCTGGTTGACCAGGTTCGACCAGCGGTCCTGCGGCGTCGCCGTCTGGTGGCCCCACCAGACGTCGTAGAAGTTCTGGCCGATGACGTCCACCCAGGCGTCGCCCGGGTAGTAGTCGGCGTAGCCGGTGAGCTTCCGCCCGGTCGGGAATCCGGTGGCCGAGTCGAAATCGAACGTGAAGTGCTGGCCGGGGACGGTCCGCATCACATCGACGACATGCCGGAACGCGGCCGCGTAACCGGCCGGGTCGTCGCACGCCTGCCACGGTCCGATGCCGCAGTTGTTGCCCTCGTAGCCGACCCGCACCACCGTGTCGGCGAGCCCGTTCGCGACGAGTTTCGCGGCGACGCCCTTCCACGCCGAGTCGTACGTGCCGGACACGACCGCGGCGAAGTTCCCGCCGCTGGGAACGAGCGGCAGGCCGAGGGCGAGGCGCCGGCCGGTGTCCTTCCACGCGCCGAGCTGCGTCGGGTAGTAGGTGCCGAACGGGTCGATGTAGTCGGTTGCGACCGGCACCGGCGATCCGAGCCAGGAAGCGAACGTACCGACCGCGGCCGCGCCGCCGGTGGATCCGGTGCCGGAATAGACGCCGAGGTGTCCGGGTGTGAACGCGACCGGCTGCGCCGTGGGCGTGGCCGTGGCCGTGGGTGTAGCGATGGGCGTGGGTGTAGCGGTGGGTGTGGCCGTGGGCGTCGGCGCCGCCTTCGGCTTGTGTCCGGCCTGAGCCTGCGGTGCGCATGTAAAAACCGCTGCGGCGGCGAACGCGGCAACGGCCATAGTTGAGAGGCGCAGACGTCCGGGCATGAACCAGTCCAATTTCGTCGAGCGTGTTCCGGGTCCGAAGCAACGTACGTGGCCGGAATCCCGTATGCAACGAGCAGAAATCACACCGGTATCGCTGATAAGCCCCGCCCCACGCGTCATCGAAAACGTGCAAGAGGGCCGGATCCGGAAAACGGATCCGGCCCTCGGCGGGTCAGTTCGGTCGCTTGGCCCACGGAGACTTGGCGTAGCCGCTGTCCACGTGGAACACCTGGGGCTTCCCGTACAGGTTGCGGACGTGGATGCTCCATGTGGCAACGCCCTGGGCGACCTGGACCTGGAGGCTCGCCGGCCTCCCGGCCTGCCGCCACTCCGCGCAGGCCGCGATACACGCGTTCGACAGTTCGGCGAAGTACGAGGCGAGCTTGCTCGGCGAGGGCGTCGCCCCGGTCTCCTGTTTCATGTGCTTCAGGCAGGCCAGGTCGGTCTCCATGCTCGCGGTGCAGAACGCGCGCGGGACCCACGACTGATGGATCGGGATCCAGGTCACCGCGGTGACCGTCGCCGGGAGCTGGATCTCCGTGTAGCCGAGTTTGTTGATGGCGGCGCACACGGTGGTCCAGTCCTCGCCGCTCCAGGCGAGGATGCCGACGGCTTTGGACAGCTGGAGCGCCGTCGATTGCGCCGGCATCTTCTTCTTGACCGCGGTGAGGATCGTGGCGTTCTGGCAGTGCAGGAGCACCTGCCCGATCTCCGCCGGCTCCAGCCCGGCGATGCACACCAGCCACGGCTTGCCGTAGAACCCGACCATCGACGTGCACATGGACAGGGCCGGCAAGCCCATGTTCGACAGGCAGGAGAACCGGTCGACGACCTCGGGGCGCACCAGGGTGATGCTGCCGCTCAGGTTCAAATGCGCGTTGACCAGGGCGGTCGACGCGGGGGTGCAGATCTCGGTGATCGCTTGGTTCTGCTCGGCCGCGGTGCATGAGAAGGACGCCTTGAGCCGGGTGTCGATCTGTTGGCCCAGCTGAACGATGCTGGTCTGCAGCAGCAACTGCTCGGCGGTGGCCCGGTGCTTGAGCAGCGGGGCGGTGAGCGGCGCGAGGATTTCGGTGAGCTGGAGCGTCGCGACGTACTGCACGGCGGCATTTGCGTCGGTGACCGTCACGGTGAGTTGGGTGAGCGCGGTGTTGCACATCGCCAGCGTGTTCGTCCGGTGCGCCTCGACGGCCGTGGACTGCTGGGCGAGTGCCGCCAGCTTGCTCGCGGCGCCCGGCTGGGCGGCGTCCAGGCCCTTCATCAGCCCGGTCGACGACGTGAACGAGCGCAGCCGCTCCCTGGTGGCGGACGTCATTTTGGCGCGGGTGACGTCGAGGCACATGATGTCGCTGTGCTCGACGAGGATCAGTTCCTCATAGGCCTCCTCGACCGACGAGACGACGGAGTCCTTCAGGTCGTCGAACATCTTCCGGGCCAGGTCGTCGATCAGGGCGGCCATCTGGGCCTTCCACACCGCCCGGCGCTCCGGGTCGGCGATGTGCGCGAGCTGCTGCTCGACCAGGGCGTTGGCGTCGTCCTTCCACTTCTGCACGGCGGCGTTCGCCTGGCCCTTGAGCACCACGGCGAGAGCCGGCTTCAGCTCCTCGTCGTTCGCGGGACGGTCCGGCGGGGTCCCGCCCGCGCCGCCGATCGTCTGCTCCGTCATCGCCGTGCCCCCAATCCCCCCGCCGCGTACGACACACCGCGACGGGACAACGTCACGGCGGGCGGCGGCCCGACAATTCTGTCAGCCGGTCAACTCCCTACGGGGCAAAACGCGTTGATCGGTTGCACAGCCCATCAAACGTCCGCGGCGCCGAAGGCCGCGCGGTAGGCGGCCTTCCCCATCGGGAAGTCGTCGAGGGTGCCGCCGCCCCAGTCCGCGGCGAAGTAGGACTGGAAGACCGCGTTCGACGACGTGAACAGGTCGGCCATGCGGCCGATGAAGTCCGGGTTGTCGCCGCCTCCGTGGTAGGGGTCGCCGGGGCGGTACAGGCCCCATTCGGGGAAGGCGAGCGGCTTGCCGAGGTGTGCCGCGAATGCGAGGAAGTCGGCGATGCCCATGGGGCGGTCGTGGATGTACGTCCAGCGCTCGGCGGGGGAGGCGGTGGTGCCCCACCACACGTCGTAGATGTTGAGGCCGACGATGTCGACCACGTCGTCGCCGGGGTACAGCACGTCGAACGACGTTGCCGCGCCTGCCGGTCCGACGGCTTGGTCGAGTTCGACGGTGAACCGGCCGCCGGCGACGGACCGCAGCACGGATACCGCGCGCCGGAACGCCGCGCGGTACACCGCCGGGTCGGTCGTGCCGTGCCACGGCCCGATCCCCGGGTTGTTCGGCTCGTAGCCCAGCCGGACGACGGTGTCGGTCAGGCCGTGCGCGACGAGGGTGGCGGCAGTGGCGTAGAACAGGCCGTCGTGGAGACCGGCGGCGACCTCGGCGAGCGAGCCGTCCGGCTTGGGCGTGAGGGGGAGGCCGAGGATGAAGCGCCGGTTGTCGGCGTCGGGCGCGGCGGCGGCCCAGCCGCCCCACCGGTCGCTCATGACCGGTGTCCACGCCGCCCCGTTCGCGTCCGCCTGGTCGGATTCGGCGTCGGCGGGGTCGGTGTAGTCGGTGGCGTCGAGTTGTCCCCGGCCCAGCCACGAGGCGAAGGCGTCGACGGCGGGGATCGCGGCCGTGCCGAGGTAGATCCCGACGCGGGGGGTGCCGTCGGTCATGTCGTACTCCCGAACTGCTCCGAGTCACCCCGAGCCGTCCCGGGCCGCCTCCGAGTCATCACTGGTGACGCACAGCAACGTGCGTGCGGCCACCCAGCGGGTCGACTACCGTTTTGTCCAAGTTTGGCATCCTGGAGAGGCCGGCGAAACGGCGAAAGGAGAGGCCTCATGCACGCCCGTTCCTTCGCGGACGACGTGGTCAAGCGGCTCGGCAACGACAGCATCCGCCGGATCGCCGCCCTGCTCGGCGTCGACGAGACCGCCGCGCGCCGTATCGCGCACGAGTCCGTGGCCCCGGTCGTCTCCGCGCTCGTCTCCGACGTGGATCGCAACCGTACGGAAGCCACCCGGGTCGCGGGGGCGATCAACGAGGCCATGCCGGTCGCCGGTCCCGCCGCGGGGAAGAAGCCCCGCACCGCGCTGACCGGGATCAAGGGCGGCATCCTGGTCCTGGTCGTCCGCAAGGCCGCGGGGCCGGCCGCGCGGAGGATCGCAAAACGCACCGGTCTTCCGGTGCGCGTGTCGATCACGCTTGCCGAAATGCTGCTTCCGGCGGTGATCGGGGTGCTGGCGAAACGGCTCAAAGCCCGCAGCGCGGGGCGCGGCGTCGGAGCGATGGACGTCGGAACGGCGATGACGTCCGAGGCGTCACTGCCCTCCCGCCGCTACCGGCGCGGCCCGCTCGGGATGGTGGATCGCGTGTCGGCGTTGCGCCGGCACTGAGCCCGAAGGACCAGCCGGCGGGCGAGCAGCGAGTGGCGGGCGGCGGGGGAGTGAAGGCGGGGGAGTCCGGGCCACCGGGACGCCCCCGCCTCCCGTGTCACCCCGAGTCCGACGAGTGGCCCGGGAACACCTTCGCCGACGGGTCGATCACCGTCATCGCGTTGTTGACCGCCGTCGCCGCCTCGCCGAAGCCGGTGGCGATCAGCTTGACCTTGCCGTCGTAGTCGGCGATGTCGCCCGCCGCGAACACGCGCGGCAGGTTGGTGCGCATCGTCGAGTCCACGAGGATGTGCCTCTTGCGCTGCTCCAGCCCCCACGTGCTCATCGGCCCGAGGTCGGCCACGAACCCGAGCGCGGCGACGACCGCCTGCGCGGGAATCGTGCGGGCCGCGCCGTCCAGCTTGGCGACGATGTCCGCCGACTCGACCCGCCCGTTGCCGTGCAGCGCGGCCACCTCGGCGGACGTGATGACCTCGACGCTCGACTCCATCACCTTGCGCACGCTGTGCTCGTGCGCCCGGAACTTGTCGCGCCGGTGCACGAGCGTCACCGACTTCGCGAGCGGCTCCAGGCTCATCGCCCAGTCGAACGCCGAGTCGCCGCCGCCGACGATCAGCACGTCGAGGCCTTCGAGTTCGGCCAGCTTCGGGACGAAGTACCGGATGCCTTCGCCGGTGAACACGTCGGCCGCGGGCAGCGGGCGCGGACTGAACGTCCCGATACCGCCGCTGATCAGCACCACCTTGGTGCGCACGGTCAGTCCCGTGTCGCAGGTGACGGTGACCGCGTCGTCGCCGTGGTCGAGCCGCTCGGCGCGATGCCCGAGCAGGTACAAAGGATCGAACTGGGCCGCCTGTTCACCGAGCGCGTCGACCAAGTCCTGACCCTTGACGGCGGGGAACCCGGCCACGTCGTAGATCATCTTTTCCGGATACATCGCGGAGATCTGCCCGCCGATCTCCGGAAGCGAATCCAGGACCGCGACCTTCAGGCCGCGGAAGCCGGCGTAGTACGCCGCATACAAGCCGGTAGGACCGGCGCCGACGATCAGCAGGTCGGCCTCGACCGGCGCGGTGTCACCGGGTGGTACTGGGGGCTGAACGGGCTGGGACACGAGGGCTCCCTCCGCTAAGGGGCGTCCGCAGATGAGGTGTCCTGATCGGCTGACCAGCCCTGATGTTGGCCAGCCGCAGAAGCCGCGACGACCATACCGACGGTGACTTCACGTCACCTGAATACGTGCCCCGCGTCACATCGGGGAAAGCCGTGAACGGTCCTTTGTTTGGCGGGATGTCGGGCTTGTGCGGGATGGCGGAGGTTCGCTCGGATGGCCGCGGGGCGGGGGAGGGGTGAGAGAGCAGCGGAGGGCCGCAAGTGGCGGCAGGGGCGGCGCGGCGTCGGCGGCCGCGTACGAGAACCTGTTCTCTTTCCGGGTTCTCTTCCCCGCCGCGGATCACTAGGGTCCCCGCCATGGAAATCTCCTGCGCCCTGCCGCCGTCGGCCGAAGCCCCCGCCCTCATCGCCGAAGCCGAACGCCTCGGCTACGCCCGCGCATGGTGCTACGACTCCCCGGTGCTCTACGGCGACGTGTGGATGACCCTCGCCCTGGCCGCCGAGCGCACCGGCACGATCGGCCTCGGCCCCGCCGTCCTGGTGCCCAGCCTGCGGCATCCGATGGTCAACGCCGCCGCCATCGCGCACCTCGCCGAACTCGCGCCCGGGCGCGTCGCGGTGACGCTCGGCGCGGGCTTCACCGGCCGCATGATGCTGGGGCAGCGGCCGATGCCGTGGGCGCAGGTCGAACCGTACGTCGCCGCCGTCCGGGCACTGCTCCGCGGCGAGGAAATCCTGTGGGAGGGCAAGGCGCTGCGCATGCTTCAGCCGCCCGGCCACGGCGCGGCGCGGCCGGTCGAGGACGTTCCGATCCTGCTCGGCGCCGAAGGCCCCAAGGGCCTCGCCGCCGCGGAACGGCTCGCGGACGGCGTCTTCTCGGTGGGTTCCGTGCAGAAGGCGGGCGCGTTCCCGTGGCGGGCGACGCTGCAGTTCGGCACGGTCCTGGACGAGGGCGAGGACATGGGCTCCGAGCGGGTCCGCGAGGCCGCGGGTGCCGCGGTCGCCGTCATCTACCACGCCGTCTACGAGCGCGCCGGGGCCGGCGTCGACGGCTTCCCGGGCGGCCGGACCTGGCGCGAGTCCGTCGAACTCGCCCCCGAGGACGCCCGGCACCTGTCCGTGCACGACGGCCACCTCGTCGGCCTCAACCGCCACGACCGGCTCATCTGGGAGCAGTCCCGCGACCTCGCGCCCCAGCTCACCCTGACCGGCACCGCCGACCAGGTCCGCGCCCGCGTCGCGGAAATGGAGAAGAACGGCGTCACCGAACTCGCCTACCAGCCGGTCGGACCCGACAAGCCCCGCGAACTGCGCGCGTTCGCCGAGGCGCTCGGGGTGGCGCCGCGGGGCTGAGAACGGGCTGAGAACGGGCCGAGCGGCCGTGCGTCGGCCGGGACGGCGTGGCGCGGACGTTGTCGGGGGCTACCACTCCGTCAACACCGGCGTCACGCCGGCCGAGTCGAACCGGTCCCGGAACTGCAGGTGGCCGTGGAGGCCCCAGTCCTTCCAGGCCCAGCACACGACCTTCGGGTGACCCGCGGGGTCCAGGACGTCCGGGTCGAGGACGTACGACACGAAGTCGCCTTTGCCGACGGATCGGACGATGCGATCCGGCGGCAACTCCGCCCGTGCGTTCCAGCCCCTCGTAAACCGCGCCGAGTCCGCGCGATCGGCGCGACCCGGCCTGGCGTTCGCGTGATCAGTTCTGCGGAGGGTCGCCCAGCACCCGCTCCAGGGCGTCTTCGACGACCGGTCGGAGATCCGACGCGTCGTCCAGGTAGCAGCGCACCGTCAGGCCGTCGCGGAGCAGCAGCAGGATGCCCGCGGTGCGGTCCGGCGCCGGGTCGTCCGCGGCGGCGAGCAAGCGGCGCATGAGGTCGAGGAACCAGGCGCGGTGCTCGGCGATGGTGCGGCGTACCGGGTGCTCCGGGTCCGGGTACTCCGCCGCGGCGTTGACGAACGGGCAGCCGCGGAAGGCGGGGTCCGCGCCGGCTTTCGTCATGTAGGTGAAGATGCGCACCAACGCGGCACGGGGGTCGCCGTCGGCGGGCTCGGCGAGGAACGCTTCCGCGATCTCGCGCTGGAAGCGGAACTGCTCGGCGACGTACGCGTCGACGAGCGCGTCCTTGGCCGGGAAGTGGTGGTAGAAGGTCGCCTTCGCGACCTTGGCCTCCGCGATGATCCGGTCGATGCCCACCGCGTGCACGCCCTCGGCGTAGAACAGCGCACTCGCGGTCTCCAGTACCCGGCGGCGCGCCGGACTGGCCGCCCGGCGGTCGGCGGCGGCGTCGGCCGCTGCGGCGGGGGAAGCGGCGGTTGCGGGGCTCATGGGGTTGAGATTAGCAGACAGGTCTGTCTAGAGTGCTGTCCCGTGAGGCGGACAGACCTGTCTGTTCGTTCTCTTGGACCGCGTACGTGACCTGCCCATTCAGTTCTTTCGGAAGGACGCCTCATGGCTCCGATCTACACCGCCATCGCCACCTCCTCCGGCCGCGACGCCCGCGCGGTCAGCTCCGACGGCCGGCTCGACGTGACCCTCGCTATGCAGAAGGAACTCGGCGGAACCGGCGTCGGCACCAACCCCGAGCAGCTCTTCGCGGCCGGCTACGCCGCCTGCTTCGCCAGCGCCATGCAGCTCGTCGCCAAGCGTCAGAAGGTCGACGCCGCGGACGCGTCCGTCACCGCCGAGGTCGGCCTGGTCGCCAACGGCGACGGCGGGTTCGGCCTCCAGGTCGTGCTGCGCGTCGAACTGCCCGACGCGCTGACCGCGAAGCAGCGGACCGCACTCGTCGAGGCGACGCACCAGGTCTGCCCGTACTCGAACGCGACGCGCGGCAACATCCCGGTCGAGCTGGTCGTCGAGTAGTCGGTGGTCGGTCGCCGACATGGCCGCCGCGCATAGCGAATGATTAGCGACTGCTTAAGGGTATGCGTCGGAATCATTCGATGGACGTAAACAGTCTCCGCGCGGGAGCCTGAATCCCGAGCGGGCGGCGCAGCAGCGCCGCCCCGGGGTCGGGACGACACGGCGGAGGGGCGGGCGGATGAGCGGGCAGACCACCGGACGGATGGCCGGACGGATGACCGGACGGCGGGGCGGCGGAAAGCGGTGGGGGAGCATCTCGCGGCTCATGCTGCTCGGCGCCATCTGGGGATCCAGCTTCCTGTGGATCAAGATCGCCCTGCGGGGATTCTCGCCGATCGAAGTGGCCTTGGTGCGCGTGACCCTCGGGGCGCTCGTCCTGCTCGCCTTCACCCGGGCCCGCAGCGTGCCGCTACCCCGCGGAATCGGGACCTGGGGCCACCTCACGGCCGCGGCGTTCTTCCAAAACGCCCTGCCCTACGCCCTGTTCGCGTTCGGCGAGCAGCACGTCGACAGCAGCGTCGCCGGTGTGGTCAACGCGACGACGCCGTTGTGGACCATGCTGCTCGCCGTCCTCGTTGGCACCGGGGCCCGGCTCGGTGCCGCACAGGTCTTGGGCCTGTTCCTCGGCTTCGGCGGCGTCCTGCTGATCCTCGCGCCCTGGCAGAGCGGCGGAGCCTTCGGCACGGGCGCGGCGCTGATCGTCGTGGCGGCGTTCAGCTACGCCGTCAGCTACATGTACATCGACCGCTTCGTCGCCGGCCGCGGCCTCGACCCGGTGGCGATGTGCGGGGCGCAGCTCGCCGCCGCGGCGGGGATGCTGGCGGTCGTGCTGCCCTTCTCCGGCGTGTTCGGCTCCTCCGGCGGCATCGCGGTCACGCCGCGTGCCGACGCCTTCGCGGCCGTCGCCGTTCTCGGGGTCCTCGGGACGGGCGTCGCGGTGTGGCTCAACTACCGGCTGCTCGTCGACGACGGGCCCGCGGTCGCGTCGACGGTCACGTACCTGATGCCGCCGGTTTCGGTGCTCCTCGGTGCCCTGGCGCTCGACGAACCGTTCGGGGCGCGGATGGCCGTCGGCATCGCGATCGTGCTGGGCGGGATCGCGTTGACGCGGCGGCGCGGCGAGACGGCCGCGGCGGCCGGAAACGAGAACGCCGCCTCCCCTGCGGAGGCCGAGGGGGCGGCCGCTGCCACGCCGGTGTCCGACGCCGCCGACTGGTCCGAGGGCGCGCCCGTGGTTTCCGGCGTTGTCCGGAGGCATGCGTAGGCTGCTTGTCGTACCGGCATGGTTTGACGTACGACGAGAGGGCTCCACGTGTTCGTGCTGCACGCGCTCTGGCGCGCGGACCGGACACTCGCGGTCTGGGGCGAAGACGCCCGGCCGACGGACGAGCCCGACACCGCACCCCTGCCCCGCCCGGTTCCCCCGTTCGATCCGGCCGCCTCGGCGGCCGCCCGCGCAGCCGATGCCCCGGTCACCAACCCCGCCGGGGCATCCGGCATGTCCGCAGCGGCAGCCGTGCACCCGTACGTGTGCGGCGTTCCGGTCCTCACCGGACTCCTCGCCGGCGTCGGGTCCGGCCTCGCGTGGCTGGTCGCCCAGGCCGATACCGGGGCCGCGGTACTGTGGCTGCCGACGTTCGGCGGGACGCTGCCGCAGCCGTCGCCGGAACTTCCCGGACCGCCGGTGCGCGGGCCGCGACCCGACCTGGCGTTTGCGTCCTGGACCGTGCCCGCACTGGTGTTCGACGCCGATCAGGCGGCGCAACTCCTCGGCGCGTTGTTCGAACCCCGGCACGCGGCGCTGCGCACCGAGCTGGCGGGTGTCGGCGCCGTCGATGTCCCGTACGGGGCGTCCCTGCGGTGGCTCACGGCCGTGCACGACCTGGCCTGGCGGATGGTCGGGCGCGGGCATGTGCTGCCGGGGGTGCGGGTCGACGGAGCGGCGTGCTCCTCGGGGGCCGCGGGGGAGGCCGCTGCCGGCCACCGGTCGGAGGCCGCGGCCTACGCGCGGTGGTCTCCGGCGCCGAACGAGGACGAGCACGAGCTGATGCGCGACCTCGCGGCGGCGTGCCCGCCGGTGTGCCGGGCGGAAGACGCCGGTCGGCCGCCGACGCCGACGGCATTGCTCGCGGATCTGCTGGACGCCCTGGTGGACCGGGAGGTCCGGGCCGTGCTCGACGGCGGTGGCACGATTCACGGGTTCGGTTCGCCGGACTCCCGACGGGTCGTCCCGCGGGCCGCCGTACCCGGCGAGCAGTGGCTGGCCGCGCTCGCCGCCCCCTCCGGCCGGTTCGCGCTCGCCCCCGACGCGGCCGCGTCCCTCGCCGACGCCGTCGCGGCCTGGCACGCCACCGAAATCGGAACGGTACGCCCCCTCCGCACCTGCTTCCGCCTCGTCGAACCGCTCGGCCCCGACCCGGCCGACCTCCTGGGCCGCCCCACCGACGACAACTGGCGCCTGGACATCCTCGTCCAAGCACCCGACGAGCCCTCGCTCATCGTCGACGCCCGAACCGTGTGGACGGCCGGCCCGGTCCTCGACGCCTTCGAACGCAAGCAGCACCGTCCGCAGGAAGCCCTCCGCACCGACCTCGAACGCGCCGCCCGCATCTGGCCCGCGCTCGCCGAAACCCGCACGCACGCCCGCCCCGCGTCCGTCCCCCTCGACCGGGCCGGCGCCCTGGAATTCCTGCGGGAAGCCGCGCCCGCCCTGGCCGATGCCGGGTTCGGCGTCCTGCTGCCCGCGTGGTGGCGGCGGCCGCCCCGTCTGGGCCTCATGCTGTCCGCGCGGACGACCACACCCGGCGTCGTCACCGGCGGCAGCGTCCTCGACCGCGACGCGGTGGTCGACTTCGGCTGGCGCGCGGCCCTCGGCGACCAGCCGCTCACCGGAGAGGAACTGCGCGAACTCGCGGCTGCCAAACAGCCGCTCGTGCGCTTCCGCGGCCAGTGGATGGAAGCCGACCGGGACGCCATCACCGCCGCACTGAAATTCCTCGACCGCGAACGCACCGGAACCATGGGCGTCGGCGAAGTCGTGCGCATGGCCGTGGACCCCGGCGCGAGCGTGGCCGGGCTGCCGGTCTTCGGGATCGACGCCGACGCGTGGCTGGGCGAGCTGCTGGCGGGGGCGGAGGCGTTCCGCGGGCAAGGTGAGGGACAGGGCGCGGAAGGCAAGGGGAGGCCGACGGGGTTTGTGGCGGAACCGCCCGGGTCTGCCGCCGAACCGCCCGGGTTCGCCGCGGAGCTGCGCCCGTATCAGCGGGACGGCGTGGCGTGGCTGGCGTTCCTGTCCCGGCTCGGGCTCGGGGCGGTGCTGGCCGACGACATGGGGCTGGGGAAAACCGTCCAGACCTTGGCGTTGGTGGCGTCCGAAGCCGCCGAAGCCACCGCTTCCGCGAGGGGGCGCCGGACTCTCGTCGTCTGCCCCATGTCCCTCGTCGGCAACTGGCTGCGCGAGGCCCGGCGGTTCACGCCCGGCCTGCGGGTGCACGTGCACCACGGCGCCACGCGCACCGACGACACACATGCGCTGCGGTCGGCCGACATCGTGATCACCACGTACGAGACCGCGCATCGGGACATCGACGCCCTGCGTGACGTCGCCTGGGACCGGATCGTCGCCGACGAGGCCCAGCACATCAAGAACATCGCCACCCGCCAGTCCCAGGCGATCCGTTCGCTGCGCGCCCGGCACCGGATCGCGCTCACCGGCACGCCGATGGAGAACCGGCTGGCCGAACTCCACTCCGTCCTCGACTTCGCCAACCCCGGACTGTTCGGCAGCGCCGAGGACTTCAAAGCCCGCTACGCCATCGCCATCGAACGCAACGGCAGCGAACGCGCCCTCGCCGCGCTGCGCCGCGTCACCGCTCCGTTCCTGCTGCGGCGGCGCAAGACCGACCCGGCGATCGCGCGGGACCTCCCGGACAAGCAGGAGATCACCGTCCGGTGCACGCTCACGCCGGAACAGGCCGGGCTGTACCAGGCGGTCGTGGGCGACATGCTCCACCGCCTGGCGAACACTCCGGCGATCGAGCGCCAGGGCCTGATGCTGGCGACGCTCGGCAAGCTCAAGCAGATCTGCAACCACCCGGCGCAGTTCCTCAAGGAGCCGGACGGCCTGACGCGCATTGCCGGGCGTTCCGGCAAGGTCGAACGGCTCGTCGACACCCTGGAGGAAGCGATCGCGGAGGGCGACAAGACCCTCGTCTTCACGCAGTACGCGGCGTTCGGACGCCTGATCTCCGCACACGTCGCCGAACGACTCGACACCGAAGTGCTGTTCCTGCACGGCGGAGTGAGCGGCCGGCAGCGGGTGCACCTCGTGGACCGCTTTCAAGACCCGGACGGGCCAAGCGTGTTCGTCCTGTCGCTCAAGGCGGGCGGCACTGGCCTCAACCTGACCGCCGCGACGCAGGTCATCCACATCGACCGGTGGTGGAACCCGGCGGTGGAGGACCAGGCCACCGATCGGGCGCACCGGATCGGACAGCAACAGGCCGTACAGGTAAGAAAGTTCGTGTGCGCGGGGACGGTGGAGGAACACGTCGACACGCTGATCGCGGGCAAGCGGGTGCTGGCGGATGCGGTGATCGGGGACGGCGGCGGGTCGGACGGCTCGGGGAGCGGGTGGCTGACCGGTTGGTCGGCCGAGGCGCTGCGGGAACTGGTGGCGCTGCGCGACGAGGAGGCGACATGAGCGGACTCCCGGGTGACGGGGAGACGGGCGACCTGTCCCTCGCCGACTTCTGGGGCGGGGGCCCGGTACCGCTTGCGCCCGACGAACCGCCGGGCGTGCCCGATCCGGCGTACGCCCGATTTGCCCCGCTGCCGCGCGCCATTCGCGGACGGATTTCGGCCGATTGGCTGCGGTCCGCGTACCAGGCCATGACCTCCCGGTGAGTCATCCCGGTAGGCAAGGCAGGATTTTCCCCGCGGCCCGCGCACGTGGCGGGCCGGAACCAAAGGAGTGTCATGTCCGCCGAGTCCGTCCGCATCCGGCCGGTCCACTACGACGACCTCGAGGCCGTCACCGCGATCTACGCCCACTACGTGGCCAATAGCGTCGCCACCTTCGACGAGGTGGCACCCGGCGTGGACATGTGGGCGGCAAAGGCCGACGACCTCGGCGCACGCGGACTGCCGTTCCTGGTCGCGGAGGACGACTGGCGAGTGGTGGGCTTCGCCTATGCCGGACCGTGGCGTCCCAAGCCGGCCTACCGGCACACCGTCGAGGACACCATCTACCTGTCGCCCGACCACAAGGGGAAGGGCATCGGGCGCACGCTGCTGTCCACACTGCTGCCGCTCTGCGCCGACGCCGGGATCCGGCGGGTCCTGGCGGTCATCGCGGACGGGGACGACGATTCCTCGGTCCGGCTCCACAAGTCCTTCGGCTTCACGGAGGCGGGACGGCTGACGGAGGTCGGCTTCAAGTTCGGACGGTGGCTGGACACGGTGATCTACCAGACGGAGCTGGCGCCCCGGCAGGTGGAGGAGGCGCCGGCGGGGGTCGAGGCGTTTCCCGAGGATTGAGCCGTCGACCGGCTTGGGTGGCCACGCCATGAGGTTCCCGGGCACCATCCCGCTGCTCATGCGACCCGTGTTTCGTCCGGCCTTGACGCCGGGCAATCCCGCACCTCGCGACCACGCCGACGCCTGGGGCCGATGCGATAGCGTGCGGCCGTGAGCCTTGAAGACGCTGCCCGCAGGTTGGCGGACGAACAGCGGAACAAGAACGCCGCCGCGGCGACGGCTGCGGAGGCGCGCCAGGCACGCGCGGCCACGCCGACGCCCGAGGGCCTGGAGTTCGTGGCCTTCTGCCGCAACCACGGGGTGGCTCCGGTGCCGATCAACGGCTACCGGCAGAAGCGCTGGAGCGGCAAGACCGTCACGACGGTCGTGGGGCACGGCTGGCCACTCGACGTCTGGGACGGCGATTCACGCGGGGGTCTGTACCTGGGCGTCCGGGAGGACGGCACCGTCGTCACCCTGACCGGCCACGGTCCGTTCACCCTCGGCGCCCCTGTGGATCCGACGGATCTTCCCCGGTGGGCCGTCCTGACGCACCCTTCGCTTGCGGACCTCCTCGCGAGGGCGGCGGGCAACATCTTGATCAAGAAGGAGAACGGCACGCTGCGCCCGCCGTTCTAGCACCGGGGCGTGCCGCGGGCCGCCCTCCGCCCCGGATGCGCGCGGCGGCGCAGTGCCGCGGCGGGTGAGGTGCCCCGCTGATTTCCGCCTCAGCTCGCGTCGGCGAGCACGACACGGAACACCGGGTAGCCCGGGGCGATCCGCCGCAGTTCCTCGTCGGAGGCGTCCGGGCCGACGCCGTCGAAGAACACGCCGACCTCCATTTTCCAGGTGCGCAGGTAGGCGCGGAGCAGGTCGGGCTTCTCGTCGTCGGGCAGCTCCACGTACGTGAACGCCTCCGCGCGCTTGCCCAGGCGCAGCTCGCCGTCGCCGGCCGCGCGCAAGTTCCGCACCCACTGCGTGACGCCGCGCGGTGCGACGAGGTACAGCTCGCCCCCGTACGTCAGCGGGTTGACCGGCGTGGTCCGCCACTCGCCCGACGTGCGGCCGCGCACCGCGAGGACCCGGCTGCCGCGGACGCTCATGCCTCGCCGGGTCAGCCACGCCATCACCACGTTGAACACCCGGGTGGGACGGCCGGGGCGGAGGTAGCGGGGGGTGGGGGAGCCGGTGGCGGGAGCGTTGGGTGCAGCCGCGTTGCCGGTGGTCGTGTCGCCCGCAACCACTCCGCCCGCAGCCGCGCCGCCCACGGCCGCAACACCCGTGTCGGCGGCGCCCGTCCCCGCGGCTTCCGCCATCTCTCCGGCCGTCACCACTCCGTCCGTGAACCCGTCGTCACGCCCGCCCGTCGTCATCTCGCCCCGCTCGCTCGTCGCGTTCCGCTCGGTCGTCGCCGTCTGCTCGCGCATCGTGTTTCTCCCCTTCGTTGGCGCCGGCCCGGTCCTCGACGGCCGGTCCGGTCGCACTTTCCGAGAGCACTGCTCTCGTCTGAGAACAGCATGCACGCATTCACCCCGCCAACGCAAGAGCAGTGCTCTCGTAATTGTTCGGCGTTCTCGAAACTGTCAGGATGGCCTCATGAACGCCTCCCGAACCGCCCGCGACCGGGCCCGCGCCGAGTTGACCCGTGAGATCAAGGAAGCCGCCCGGCGTCAGCTCGCCGTCGAAGGAGCCCAGCGGCTTTCGCTCCGGGCGGTCGCGCGCGAGCTGGGCATGGTGTCGTCCGCGCTCTACCGCTACTTCCCGAGCCGCGACGACCTGCTCACCCAGCTGATCATCGACGCGTACGAGGGCATTGCCGACGCCGCGGATGCCGCCGTGGCCGACATCCCCGCTGCCGACGAGCGCGGGCGCTGGCGCGCCGTCGCCAACGCGGCCCGCGACTGGGCGCGCGGTCACCCGCACGAGTTCGGGCTCGTGTACGGCACCCCCGTTCCGGGCTACCAGGCCCCGGCCGACACCGTCACGTCGGCGAGCCGTATTCCGATCGCGCTGCTGACCGTGGTCCGCGACGCGCACGAGAACCGGCGGCTCGCCGTCCCGGACCTCGATCTCGCTCCCGAACTCGCCGCGCAGGCACAGGCGGTGGCCGAGCTGACCGGTCTCGACGTGCCGCCCGCGGCGATGACCCGGGCCGTGGTGGCGTGGACGCAGCTCTTCGGCATGATCAGTTTCGAACTGTTCGGGCAGCTCGTCGGCAGCATGGATCCCGCCGACGCGTTCTTCGCCGAAGCGGTCGAACGCATGGCGGACTTCGTGGGGCTGCGCGATGCGGACGATTCCCACTCCACCGGCTGACCCGCGAAATGAACGGAACCCGGTGGACGTTGCGGTACACCGGATGATCAACTGACGCCGTCACCCCACCCCGGGAGCCGCCGCATGACCCTGAGCCGGATACCGCCCGACGCGCTCGACCCCACCTCCGTACCGGTGTTCGAGGTGCGCCACCTGGCGATCACCCACCCGTCGGCGGAACCGCTGCTCCGCGAACTCGCGGACGAGTACGGCACCCGCTACGGACCGCTCGCCGGCGAGGAAATGCGGCGCTTCCCCGCTCACGAGTTCGATCCCCCGGACGGGGCCTTCCTCCTGGTGTTCGAAGACGGCGAAGCCGTCGCCGGCGGCGCTTTCCGCCGCTACGACGCAGACACCGCCGAACTCAAGCGCATCTGGACCCACTCCGCGCACCGGCGCCGCGGACTGGCCCGCCGCGTCCTCGACGAACTCGAACGCACTGCACGCGAACGCGGCTACGCCAAGGTCACGCTGACCACCGGCCCCCGCCAACCGGAAGCGAAAGCGCTCTACCTCGCGACGGGCTACACGGCCCTGCCCGACGTCGTGGAGACCGGCTCCGACGGCGCGAAGTTCCACCTGCTGGCCTTCGAGAAGACGCTGACCGGGGCGGCCTGACGCGTCGACGGCCGCCCGGAACCCGTTACCGCCCGCGGGCACCCGACCGCGGGCACCCGACCCTGGGCACCCGACCCTGGGGCACGCGGCACAAAGACCGTCCCGAGGGCGCCAGGCGCGCCCCCGGGACCCGAAGACGCCTCACCCCACCTGCGGCATGACCTCCGACGCGATCAGCTCCAGATGGTCCAGGTCGGACAAGTCGAGGATCTGCAGGTAGATCCGCGTCGACCCGAGTTCCGCGAAGCGGCCGATCTTGTCGACGACCTCGGCCGGGCTGCCCGCGAGGCCGTTGCCGCGCAGCTCGTCGGGCTCGCGCTTGATGGCGGCGGCGCGGCGGGCGACCTCGGCCTCGGTACGGCCGACGCAGGCGACCAGCGCGTTCGAGAACACCATGCTGTCCTCGGCGCGTCCGGCGGTGCGCATGGCCTCGCGGACCCAGCCGAATTCGCGTTCGGCTTCGTCGAGAGTCGAGAACGGCGTGTTGAACTCGTCGGCGAACCGGGCCGCGAGGGCGGGCGTCCGGGTCCGGCCGTGGCCGCCCACGAGCACCGGCGGATGCGGGTGCTGCACGGGCTTGGGCAGCGCGGGCGAGTCGGTAAGCGTGTAGTAAGTGCCCGCGTGGTCGAACGTCTTGCCGACCGGCGTGTCCCACAGTCCGGTAACGATCTCCAGCTGCTCTTCGAGCCGGGCGAACTTCTCCTTCGGGAACGGGATGCCGTACGCGTTGTGCTCTTCCGCGTACCAGCCCGCCCCGAGCCCCAGTTCCACCCGGCCGCCGGACATCGCGTCCACCTGCGCGACCTGGATCGCGAGGACGCCCGGCAGCCGGAACGTCGCCGCGGTCATCAGCGTTCCGAGCCGGATCCGCTTGGTCTCGCGGGCGAGCCCGGCCAGCGTGATCCACGCGTCGGTCGGACCGGGCAGCCCGTCCGCGTCGCCCATGTGCAGGTAGTGGTCGGACCGGAAGAACGCGTCGTAGCCGAGGTCTTCGGCGGCCTTCGCGACCGTCAGGAGGGTGTCGTAGGTCGCGCCTTGCTGGGGTTCGGTGAAGATGCGAAGTTGCATGCCGATCATTCTCGCCCACGCGACGGCGTATCCCGGGATGCGGACGCCGGGATACGACCATCGGCTGCCCGAATACGGCGATCACACGAGATCGCCCGCGACCGCCGTCAGGCGGTGCCCAGCAGCTTCCCCATCACCTCCGGAGCCCCCGCCAACGCCGCCCGGATCTGCGCCTCGGCGAACGGACGGTACGCGTCGACGTCCACCGCGGCCCAGTCCACCGGCCCCTGCGGCGGCTGCGGGTCGTACTCGAGGAACAACTGCACCTGCCGGGCGACCGCCGCCCCGGCCTCGCGCTCGACGACGTACAGCGCCATGTCGATGCCCGCCGACACCCCGGCCGCGGTCACCACCGGACCGTCCTCCACCCACCGCTCCGCGACCGGCGTCGCACCGAACGCCGGCAGCCGGTCACGGAACACCCAGTGCGTCGTGGCCTTGCGCCCCGCCAGCAGCCCGGCCTCGCCGAGCAGCAGCGCACCCGTGCACACCGACGCCGTGAGCGACGCCGTCGCCGCCGCCCGGCGCACGTAGCCGATCAACTCGGCGTCGGTCAGTGCCGCCAACGTGGGCTCCTCGCCGCCGGGCACCACCAGCACGTCGGGGGAGGGGACTTCGGCGAACGTCCGGTCCGGATGGACGCGCAGCGCCGCATCCGTCCCCATCGGCCCGGCCTCGGCCGCCACCACCACGACCTCGTACGGCAACCCCAGCCGCGGCAACGCCGCCAGCACCTGCAGCGGCCCCACCAAGTCGAGCAACGTCATCCCGGGATACGCCACGAACGCGATGGTCCGCACGTGCGCGCCGGCACCCGCACCCGCACCCGCGCCGGTATCGGCAGAACCGGAACCGGACCCGGCATCAGAACCAGAAGAAGTCATGCCCCCACCGTGCCCACCCCCGCGCCGGGCCGCCCCGGCGATGTCCGGGATCCTGTGATCCCTGTCTCCCGGCCCCCACGCCACCGGCGCCCCACCCCCGCTACCGTCCCCCCATGCCCGCCCGCCGCCCCGCCGCACCCGCACCGGTACCCGCGCTCGCGCCTGCCGTGCCCGCGCCCGCTCCCCGCGAGCGCCGCGTCGTCCTGATCGGCTACGACGGCGCGGCGCTGCTCGACATCGCCTGTCCGGTCGAGGCGTTCGACGCGGCGAACGTGCTCGGCGCGGATCCGCCGTACCGGGTCGAACTGGCGTCGCTCGGCGGCCGCCCGGTCCGGTGTGCGAGCGGGTTCACGCTGGCCGCGCACCTTGCCCTCGAAGACGTCACCGGACGCGTCGACACGCTGCTCGTCGCGGGCGGCCACGGCCACGACGAGGCCGCCGCCATCGGCCCGTTGCTCCGGCAACTGCGACGCCTTGCGCCGGCGTGCCGCCGGGTGTCGTCGGTGTGCACGGGGGCGACCGTCCTCGCGGCCGCCGGGCTGTTGGACGGGCGGCGCGCCACCACACACTGGGCGTGGGCCGCCGACCTCGCCCGCAACTACCCGGCCGTGCGGGTCGATCCGGCGCCGCTCTACATCCGCGACGGATCCGTCTACACGGCCGCCGGCGTCACCAGCGCGATCGACCTCGCGCTCGCGTTCGTCGAGGAGGACCACGGCGCCGACCTCGCCCGCAGTGTGGCGCGCGGGCTCGTCACGTACCTCCAACGCCCCGGAAACCAGGCGCAGGTCAGTCTGTTCCTGGCCGCGCCGCCGCCCGAGCATCCGCTGGTCCGCCGACTTGCCGCGCACATCGCGGGCAATCCGGCCGCCGACCTCGCGCCCGCCGCGTTGGCCGCGATCGCGGGGGTCAGCACACGGCATCTCACCCGGCTGTTCGCGGCGCAGCTCGGGACGACGCCCGCGCGGTACGTGCGGAGCGTACGCACCGAAACCGCCGGGCACTGGCTGACGTCGACGGGCTTGCCGCTGTCCGCGGTCGCCCGGCGCAGCGGCTTCGGCAGCACCGAGACGCTGCGCCAGGCGTTCGTGGAGTACTACGGGATCGCACCGTCGGCTTACCGCCGGCTGCATCGCGCCGGAAGCCGGACGTCACCGGAGACGGTCGCTCCCGCATGAGCCGACGGTTGGTCGATCCCTGCCTCTCAGTCCAACAACCGCGCCCGCAAGTGCCCCACCGTGCTCGGCGACAGTCCCAGCCCCGTGCGGATGTAGTTCTCGACCGAGCCGTAAGCGCCGCGCATCGTGGCCAGCGATTCCTCGATGTACTCGGGGCTCTGCTCCATCAGCGGGCGGATGAGCGCCGGGTCGATACCGCGCGACGAAAGGAAGGCGTACGTGGCTTCGTTGGACGCCTTGCGGTACTCGTTCGACAGCATGTAGTCCGCGATGATCGTCTCGTCCGGTACGTCCAGCGCGGTCAGTACCAGGGCGCTCATCCAGCCGGTGCGGTCCTTGCCCGCCGTGCAGTGGTACAGCAGCGGCGTCTCGTCCTTCGACGCGATGCGGCGCAGCGTGTCGCCGAACCCGGCGCGGCCCGGTTCCGAGGTGACCATCGACCGCTGCCCGTCCATCATCAGCGCGGCGGCCTTGCCGTTGCCGAGCAGTTCGTCGAGGTACGCCAGGTCGCCGGTCGCCAGCGCACGCCCGATGGCCTCGGCCATCGTCGCGCCCGCCGCGTCCAGCACCGGGTTCAGGACGAGCGCCGCGCCGGCCGGTATGCGGTCGGAGCCGTCCTTGGCGATCTCCGGAGCGCCGCGGAAGTCGACCACGGTGCGGATGCCGAGGCCGCGCAGCGTGCCGAGGTCGCCGTCGGTCACCTTGTTGAGCGCGTCGGCGCGGAACACCCGGCCCCAGCGCAGGGTACGGCCGTGTGCGGTGCGGTAGCCGCCGAGGTCCCGGACGTTGACCGCGCCGCTCAGCGCGATGTGCCGGACCCCGCCTCCGCCGGGCCGGGCGGCGACGGCGCTGCCGCTGCCTTCGGCCGCTTGGGCGCGCGTCCCCGGCAGCACGGCAGCCGCGAACGCCCCCGCCATTCCCGCAGCGAACAGCCGGCGGCCTACCGGCCGCGCGGCCGCCCCGTTTTCCGGCATGCCGAACTGGCCCGAAACCATGCTTCCTCCGATGGTCGGCGACACGAGTCACCCGGTGTACCAGGTATGTCCAACGATCGGAATCGACACTTCCGGACAGCGGCGGCCCGGACGAGCGCGCTAACCCTTGTAGGACGCGGCCGGTGGCCCCTGTCCGGGCACGTGGCCCTTGATCCACGTGTCGTAGATCTGCTGCCACGTGCCGTTGCCCTTGATCCGTTCCAAGTGCGCGTTGAGGAAGCGGACGAAGTCCTCGTGCCCCTTCGGCACGCCGAAGCCCTGGTACTCCACGGTGCTCGCGGTGCCCACGATCTTCGTCTGCGGGTCCTGCACGGCAAGCCCGGCCAGCAGGCCCTGATACGTGGTGGCCGCGGCGACCTCGCCGCGCTGCATCGCGACCAGGCAGTCGGCGCGGTCGGTGACGCCGTACGCGATCGGCTTGGGCGTCACGTCCGTTTCGAGTATCCGCTGGATCAGCGTCGACCCGACCGAAGCGCACACTTTCTGCCCGCCCAGGTCCTCGAGGCGTGTCGCGGCCGAGTTCACCGGCACGAGCAGCATCTGGCTGTCCGTGTAGTACGGGCCGGTGAAGTCGGCGTCCTTGCGCCGGTCGCAGGTGATGGACAGCGTGTCCACGACCAGGTCGACCTGGCCGTCCTTGAGTACCTGCATGCGCTGTGCCGGGGTCACGACCTGGAACCGGATCTTCTCGGGATCGCCGAATATGGCCTTCGCGACCTCGCGCGCCATCGCGATGTCGAAGCCTTCGAGCACCCCCGTGGACGGGTTCGGCGCGGCGAAGTACTGGGTGGCCTGGTCGACCCCGACCTTCAGCCACCCGCGTGACTGGATCGCGGCCAGCGTGCCGCCAGCGGGCATCCGGCCCGGCGACGGCAGCGTGCTCGGCGTGAGGCTTTGCCGCACGTCGCAGTCGGGTGCGGGTGCGGGTGCGGTGTACGGCACGACCGACCCGACCGGATTCGGCACCCGCGGCACCGCGGCGGGCAGGACCGGCCCGACGTCCGTCGACGCGGCACACCCCGAGCCGGTCAGCACCGCGGCGAGAGTCACTGCGACACCCAGCCGGCGGCCCGTGCGGCCGGCCGCCGGCCCCGCCTCCGACCGGACCGCCCCGCGGCCGTTCTTCGCCTGCACACCCCTACGGCGGCTCCGTTGCCGCCGCACGCCGAACCGTTCCACCACGCCCCCTCGCACACCCCGCCCCGCGGGCCCCATTGTCCGCGCGGACGGCAGCAGGTTTGCAGGTGGGAGGGGTGATGTATAGCGCGGGGGCCGGAATCGAGGGGGGTCCCTCGCGGCTGTCCGGACCCCGGAACGCGGCAGGCCGCCGGAGCGGATCCGGCGGCCTGCCGTTCACGCGGTTCCGCTGGCGCTTTGCGGCGTCCGTGCGGCGTGTGCGTGGCGTCTGCGTGGCGTTCTTGCGGGGTCAGAAGCGCAGCGTGGCGGCGATGTGCCCGCGTTCCGCGAGTTCGCCGTCCGGGACGAAGTACACCTGGGCGCCGCGGTCGAGCGCGCGCTCGGCGATGTCGTCCACGATGTCGTCGACGACCGGGAAGCCGTTCGACGGGGTGCCGTCCGGCACCGGCAGCAGATGGTTTTCGGTCACCTGCACGGTCTCGCGGTAGCCGTCCTCGATGACGAGCGTGTCGACTCGGCCTTCGAGGACCGCCCGCCACACCTCGTCCAGGCCGCTGGTCATCGCCCGGCGGCCGGTCGCGGCGTCGATCCGCTGCGCCAGGTCGCCGATCTGCTTGGTGCGGTACGCCTCGCGGGCCGGTTCGATCTCCGCGGCGAGGGTGTGCGGCGGGCCCTGGGTGAGGCCGCCCTTGGGCACGCGTCCGGCCTCGGTGTGGTGGTTCGTGCGGACCTCGTCGAGGACGGCGAGGACCGGCGGAAGGCCGACCAGGTAGAACGGGCGCGGGTGGCGGCCCAGCAGGGCGTTGAGCTTGGTGTCGATCTCGCGCATGAACTGGTGGGTGCGCTCGTCGGTGTAGACGCTGGGGAAGTTGCCGACGCGTTCCTGGTGTTCGACGTCCCAGTCGAGGTCGTCGATCTTGTGCGGGAAGCCTTCGAGGGAGACCTGCTCGACGCGGTCGTTCGTGCCGCCCCACAGCGTCGCGTGGTCGATCGCCAGCGCCAGCACCCAGTACGGCTCGTTCTGCGCGCGAGCCGCCACCAGGTTGCGGGTGAGGTAGGTGTCGGAGAAGACGACGCGTTCCGGGACCTCGCGCGGCAGGGACCACACTTCGTGCTCGCCGGGGGAGGCCAGGATGACCAGGCCGTCGAGCGAGTGCACCAGGTCGACCTCGCCGAGCGCCTGGTCGAGTTGCGCGGCCACGTCGAAGCGGGCGTCGCGCGGTACGTCGGGATCGGACTCCAGTCGACGCTTCGCCTCGGTCACCATGTTCCGCAGCCGGATCGGGTCCTGGGTGTTGTCCGGTTCGGTGCGGTGGGTCGGCATGAGGAGCGACACGGCGGGAAAGGGGCGCACCTTGCGCAGGTCGGCAAGGGTCGCGCTGGTCAGATCCGTCAGCTTCATGGCTGCCTCTCGGTCGATCCCGGGCCTGTCGGCCCGTGGGCGAACCCCCCGAGGTGTTCCTTCCAGGGTGTCCGAGCCGGGGCTCGCCCGCATGTCCGGCGGGGCCGGTATTTCGGCCGGTCGCGCGGGCGGGTGACCGGGCGGGGCGGGCGCCGGGTCAGGTGCCGGGGGACTGGAAGCGGCGGGCGACGGTGCCGAGGGCGTCGGCCAGGCAGGCGAGCTGGGCGGGGGTCAGCACGTCGACCAGGGCGTCGCGGACGGCGGCGACGTGTCCGGGGGCGGCGTTGCCGAGGCGTTCGCGGCCCGCGTCGGTGAGCACGGCGAACACGCTGCGGTCGTCCGTCGGGCAGCCGCGGCGGGCGACCAGGCCGAGTTTCTCCAGCTGACCGACCTGGTAGGTGAGGCCGCTTTTCGTGGTGAGCAGGGCGTTGGCCAGGTCGGTCATGCGCAGGGAGCCGTCGGGGGTGTCGGCGAGGCGGACGAGGATCTCGTACTGCGGATGGGACAGCCCGGCGTCGGTCTTGAGCTGCTGTTCGACCTGGCGGTTGACCAGGGCGCCCGCGGCAAGGAAGGCATACCAGGCGTGCTTTTCCTCGTCGTTCAGCCACCGCGGTTCGCGCATGCCGTCCATGGTAAGGGCCGGTCCGCAAGTCATTCAAATTTGAACGATGTGCGAGTGGCGGGTAGTGTCGCCGCAGGGTGGTTCAAATTTGAACCACGGAACGGAGAGATGGCCATGCACGCACCCGCAACCGTGCGCACCCGGGTCACCATCCCGCTGCGGTTCGCCGACGGGTACCGCGTCGACGCCGAGGCGGTCACCTTCCACGGCCTGGTCGACGGGCTCGAACACGTCGCCCTCGTGCTCGGCACGCCCGCGCCGGGGGACACCCCGCTGGTCCGCCTGCACTCGGAATGCCTGACCGGCGACGCGTTCGGCTCCGCCCGGTGCGACTGCGGGCCGCAGCTGCGCGAAGCCGTCGAACGCATCGCCACCGCCGGCGGCGTCCTGCTGTACCTGCGGCAGGAGGGGCGCGGCATCGGGCTCTACAACAAGATCGACGCGTATGCGCTGCAGGACGGCGGCCTCGACACCTACGCCGCCAACACCGCCCTGGGGCTGCCGGAAGACGCGCGCGACTACGCCGCGGCGGCCCAGATGCTCGGCGCGCTCGGGCTCGGCGGCGTCGACCTGCTCAGCAACAACCCCGACAAGGCGGCCCAGCTGCGCGGCTACGGCGTCGACGTGCGGGAGACCCGGGCCACCGGGGTATTCGCGTCGGGCAGCAACCTGCGCTACCTGCGCGCCAAGGTCGAGCACACGGGGCACACGATCGAATTGGCCAGTTGAGGGGAGCGTGCGTGCCGTGAACATGTCCGACGTGGAGGTGCCCGCCGTGAAGATGCCCGCCGTTTACCTCAGCCACGGTGCGCCGCCGCTCGCCGACGACGACCTGTGGCCCGGTCAGCTCGCCGCGTGGTCCGCCGACCTGCCGCGGCCTGCGTCGGTCCTGATGGTGTCGGCGCACTGGGAGGACGCGCCGGTCACACTGGGCGCGACCCGCACCGTGCCGCTCGTCTACGACTTCGGCGGCTTCCCGCCCAAGTACTACCAGGTGACCTACCCGGCCCCCGGCGCGCCCGACCTGGCCGAGCGGGTGCGCGGCCTGCTGGCCGCCCCGGGACGCCCGGTCCACGACGCGCCGGAGCGGGGGCTGGACCACGGAGCCTACGTGCCGCTCAAGGAGATGTATCCGGACGCCGCCGTCCCCGTGCTCCAGATGTCGATGCCGTCGCTCGACCCCCGGGAACTGTTCGCCCTCGGCCGCCGCCTGGCGCCGCTGCGCGACGAAGGAGTCCTGATCGTCGGCAGCGGCTTCTTCACCCACAACCTGCGCGGCCTGACGTGGGGCGCCGGACCCGACGAAGCCCCGGGCTGGTCCCGCGAGTTCGACGCATGGGGGAACGAGGCCCTGGCCGCCCACGACCTCGACGCGTTCCTCGACTTCCAGCACGCCGCCCCCGCCGCGCGCGTCGCCCACCCGCGCACCGAGCACTTCGCCCCGCTGTTCGTCACCCTGGGCGCGGGCGAAGCGGACTTCGGCACGGCCCGCACGACGATCGACGGCTTCTGGGGCGGCCTCGCGAAGCGGTCGGTGCAGATCGGGTGACGGGACCCCGGTGAAACCGCGCGTCTGAGCCGGCGGAGAACGCGTCCGCAGCGCATCGCGAATGCGGGTGGTGCCCAGGCGGAGTCGAAAGGACGGCCTAGAAGGCGTCCAGGACCTCCGTGACGCACGTCGGGTCCGTGGCGCCGGGGAGGTAGAAGCCGAGGCGGTCGGCGCGGGCCAGGCGGGCGCGGTCGGTGAGGGTGGCGGCGACGTCCTTGGGGGTCCCGACGGCGACGACGCGGTGCAGGAGGGTGTCGTCGACGGCGGCCGGGATGTCGGACCAGCGGCCGGCCCGGATCAGGGCGTGGACTTCGGGTTGGAGGTCGCCGTAGCCCTCGGCTTCCAGGACGGGGCGGTAGGCGGGGGTGGAGGCGTAGAACGCGACCATGGCGCGGGCGGCCTGGGTGGCGGCGGCGAGTTCGGGTTCGGTGCGGCCGGCGGCGACGATGACGTCGAGGACGAGGGCGAACTCGTCGCGGGTGCGCGCGGCTCGGTCGAGGCCTGCGGTGACGGCGGGGAGCAGCCGTTCGGTGAGGTAGGCGTCGGTGTTGAGGGGGTGGACGAGCAGGCCGTCGGCGGAGCGTGCGACGGCTTCGAGCATGCGCGGGCCCACGCCGCCGGCGAGGAGCGGGGGGATGCCGTAGGGGTTCGGCGGCGGCGACAGGGTCGGCGGCATGAGGGTGAGGTCGAAGAAGTCGCCGTGGAAGTCCAGGGGTTCGCGGGTCTGCCAGCAGGTCAGGACGGCGCGTACCGCCTCGATCGTCTCCGCCATGCGGGCGGCGGGGCGTGACCAGCTGGCGCCGTAGCGGCGTTCGATGTGCGCCTTGATCTGGCTGCCGAGGCCGAGGCGGAACCGCCCGCCGGAGGCGGCGTGCAAGTCGTACGCGGCGTGCGCCAAGTGGACCGGGCTGCGGGGGAACGCGATCGCGACGTTGGTCATGATGTCGAGACCGGCGGCGGCCGCGGGTACGAGGGGGAGGAAGACGTCGCCGGGGCCTTCGAACGTGAACACGCCGTCGAAGCCCGCGTCGGCCAGTTCCCGGGCCCGGTCGCCGGCTTGTGCCAACGGGGCGTCGAGGAGGGTGTCGACGGGGATGCGGGTGGGCGGTGTTGTGCCGCCTGTCGCGTTCGGTCGGGCGGCGGTCGGTGCGGGGGGTGTGCGCGGATCCACGGAGTCTCTCCCGGGTGAGGGCGTGATTCCGTAGGCATAGGGCACCGGACGCGCGGGATCAAGGTGAACAGGCGTGCAGCCGGGGTTCTCCGTGCTCCGTGCCGGCCTCAGCCCGCCCGCTTCGGCAGCGCTCTGGCCGTCTGGCGGTGGGTGGCGTAGGCGATCACGGCGACCAGGAGCGGGAGGCCGGGCAGCATGACCCAGAGGAGGGCGTGGGAGGCGGTGCGCACCGGCGTCATCGAGGCGCCCGCGTAGGCGATCATCGGGCCCGCGGGGGAGTCGGTGCGGATCGCGACGATGCGGAAGGGCTCCGTGTGCGTGATGTCGCCGGTGAGCCGCTCGGGAGCGCTGAACGGGACCTCGACCGTCACGGCGACGCTGCGGCGGTCCGCGGGCGGCGCGTACGCGGCGACGGGGCCGTGGCCGGCGAGGTTGTCGCTGGCGGTCAGGACGCGGCCGTCGGCGGTCGTCACCTGGACGAGGCTGCCGTCGCCGAGCGGGATCAGCCCGGTGAGCGGCATGCGGCCGTCGGCGACGTCGCGGGCGACGGCTTCGGCCCGGCTGCGGGCGACCGACTCCGCTTGAGCGGCCAGCCCGGTCCGCACGGCGACCAGCAGGAGCGAACCGGCGAGGACGAGCGCCAGCGCCGCGACGAGGGATACGAGCGCGGCCGCGCGGGCGGGCGCGGAGCCGTCGACAAGCAGCACGCGGCGCAGCCGCTCACGCATCGGGAGCCCCCGGGGTCGGCCTGTCTGGCCATGGACACATGGGAGATAGCGTGACATATCGGGCGTGTGGGGGCGCGGTGGTCTCGGGCGTGTGGGTGAGGTGGGAGGGGGAGGGTGTGAGGGTGACCGGGCGGAGGCTGTGCCGTGGGGGCGGTGTTCCGGCCGAGTCCGCGGTTCGGCCGGCTAGCTGTCTGAGCGCTCCGCCTCCAGTCGCGCCCGTGCGGCTGTCACGAAGGCCCGTCCTGCCGGGCCGCTCGGGCCGTCCGCGCGCCAGGCGAACACCAGGCGGCCGCTGAGGGGCGGGCGTTCGATGCGGACGGCGGTCAGCTCGTCCGGTCGGAGCGTGGCCACGATCTCGGGCAGGATCGCCACGCCCAGGCCCTTGGCGGCGAGGTTGGCGAGCGTGCCCGGGTCGCCGGCCTCGAAGGCGATGTGCGGGCGGAATCCCGCCGCGCCGCACGCGTCGTCGAGGAGCCGCCGGATGCCGGTGCCGCGCGGGAGGCTGATCAGCGGGCGGCCGCGCAGGGTGTCGAGGGAGATGGCGGTGTGCGGGGCGAGTTCGTGGTCGTGGGCGACCGCGGCGACCACCGGCTGCTCGTCGACGACGACGAGCGCGATGCCGTCGGGTGCCTCGCGCCCGATGCTGGCCACCGCGGCGTCGAGCCGGCCGTTGCGCAGGGCGTCCAGCAGGTTGTCGGTGTCGTCCTCCGAAAGGGTGATCTCCACGGCGGGGTGGCGCTGGTGGAACTCGGCGAGCATGCCCGGGAGATCGACCTTGTGCGAGGTGACCGCGCCGACGGCGACGTGGCCGCGCAGGAGCCCGGTCAGCTCGTCCACGGCGAGGCGGGCGCCGTCCACGGCGGCCAAGGCCGCGCGCGCGTACGGGAGGACGGCGGCGCCGACTTCGGTCAGCGTCACCTGCCGTCCGGAGCGGTCGAGGAGTTCCTGGCCGAGTTCGCGTTCGAGCCGTTTGATCTGCGCGCTGACGCCGGGCTGGGCCACGTGCACACGCTCGGCGGCGCGGGTGAAGTTGCGTTCCTCGGCGACGGCGACGAAGTACTCAAGCTGCCGGAGTTCCATAACTGTTGATTCTAGTGGTGAGACTTACCATCTCTTGGACTTATGGCCGGTGGGACGCGAGAGTGGAACCACGGCGAGCGCGGCACCGGAAAGCGCCCCGGACCGCGCCGCGGCACCATCCGAATCGCATCCCCCAGGAGCCCGCCATGACCGAGAACCTTGCCGTCGCGACCACCCCCGAAGACCTCGCGCGGCTGTTCGTCGAACGCGTGAACGCCCGCGACGCGGACGGCGTTGCCGCGCTGTACGCGCCGGACGCCGTGATGGCCTACCCGGCGGGGTCCGTGACCGTCGGCCGCGACGCGATCCGCGCCGTCGTCGAGAAGCTGATCGCCTACGCCCCGCTGCCTTTCGCGGTCGAGCCACCGCTGCCGACGGTGCGGCACGGAGACCTCGCGCTGACCTCGACGCGCGCGGCGGACGGAACCGGCGGGCGGGTGCAGGTCGCCCAGCGTCAGGGGGACGGAACGTGGCTGCGGATCATCGACCGGCCGGAGGTGCCGGTGGAGTGAGGGCCGACCGCGGTCTCCGGTGCCGAGCCTTCAGTCCTCGGCGCCGGAGACCGTGCGGATCGCCGCGAGTACGGCAGCGGTGTCCGCGAGATCGGGCAGGACGGCGTGCGCGCCGGCGGCGGCCAGTACGGCGGCGTCGGCGCGTCCCGTTGCCACGGCGACCACCGACGCGCCACCGGCCAGCGCGGCCGACACGTCGTGCACGGTGTCGCCGATCACCACCGTGCGGCGCCCGCCGAAGTCGGTGCGGTACGCGGCCGCGGCACGACTGCGGGCGAGCGGGACGAGCCGCTCCCGGTCTCGGTGGTCGTCGCCGTAGGCCCCCACCGCCAAGTCGATGTCCGGCCCGGCCAGGCCGACCGCGGCCAATTTGAGGTGCGTCGTAGCGTGAAGGTTGCCGGTCAGCACGCTTTGTACGACGTGCCGGGCGGTCGCCAGTGCCCGGACCGCACCTGCGGCACCTGGCAACGGGCGTGCATCGCGCAGGAGTTCGTGGTGCCGTCGGAGGAACGCCGGGAGCAGTTCGGCCATGATGCCCCGGACGGCCTCGTCCGTCGGCTCGAGGCCGTGCAGACGCAGCGTCTCTTGCGTGATGTGCAGGTCGGTGCGCCCAGCCATGTCCGCCAGGTGCACCAGCTCACGGCCGGTCACGTGCACGAAAGCGTCGGCGTATGCGCCGCGGCTGACCGGGCCCGCGCTGAGCAGGGTGTGGTCGATGTCCCACAGGACGAGGAGCCGCCGCGAGTCCGAGGATGGGCGGTCGCCGGACCGGTGCGTTGCGGAGAGTGCCGCCACGTCAGTCCTCGGCCCCGGCCAACTGCTTGTAGAAGAACGTGCAGTCCCGCAGCGTCCCGTGGGCGTCCTGCGCGAAGTCCGGGACGATGCCGAAGGCCGTCCAGCCTGCCGAGCGGTACAGCACATCCGCCGGGCTGCCCGTCTCCGTGTCGAGGATCAGGAGCGTGCGGCCGTGGGCCAAAGACTGGTCCTCCGCGTGGCTCAGCAGGCGGCTGGCGATGCCGCGGTCGCGGGCCTTGCTGTGGACCATCAGCTTGACCAGGTCCGCGCGGTGCCGGCCGTTCGGCCACGGGCTCAGCACGAGGCTCACCGTCCCCACCGGGACTCCGTCGGACTCGGCGAGCCAGACCAGGAACGTGCCGGCGGCGACGTCGCCGGCGCGGGTGTGCCACCACGCTTCGGCGTCCGCCGGGGCGAGCGGGGCGGCGAAGCCGAGGGAGGCACCGCCGTCCACCGCGTCCACCAGCAGCGCGGCGAGGTGCGGGACGCGGGCGGTGAAGTCCGCTTCGGTCACCGGGAGGATCGACAGGCCGGTCACGGCATCACACCCGCAATCAGGTAGCGCACCGGATCCGGGCCCGGGCAGCGGTATTCGGACGTCCCCCAGAGCCGGAACCGCAGGCAGTCCCCGGCATTCAGGGTGTAGGAGCTTCCGTCGAGGGTGATCTCCACGGAGCCTTCCAGCACCCACACGTGGTGCTCCAACCCGGCGACGGGCGGACCGTCGTAGACGATGTCCGCGCCGGGCCGGAGCACGCCTTCGATGAGGTCGGCGCGCAGCCCCGGGTGCGGCGGCGACACGGAGCGCCGGACGAAGCCGGTGGTCTTGTCGCGCCACACCGGCTGGTCGTCGGCGCGCAGCAGCTCGGCCGCCGCGGCGTCGGATTCGACCTCGGCTATCAGGCGGGACAGCGGTGTGCCGTAGGCGGCGCACAGCTTGCCCAGCAGGGCTGCCGTCGGGCTGATCTCCGCGCGCTCCAGCCGGGACAGCGTCGAGCGGCTCACCCCCGTGCGGCGGGCGAGGTCCTCCAGTGACCAGCCGCGTTCGACCCGCATTGCGGCGATGCGCAGCGCGAGCCGGTCGTCGAGCGACGCGGCCGGGGGAGGAGACGAACCGGCGGGGCTTCTCATATCCGGGATGCTATCCCGGATCTGGGATGTCGTGGCAAGGGGGTGACGTGTGGATCACACCTGCATATGCCGCGAGTCGCGACGGCTGCCCGATTACGCCCGTTCCGCCGTCCACCGTGCCAGATAGTCCGGCACCGGGCCGACACCGGTGTCCGGCTGCGCCGGGCCCGCGACCGTGCGGAGCGGGATGACGCCCGCCCAGTGCGGCAGTTCGAGGTCGCCGTCCTCTTCCGCGGCGAGCCCGTGGTCGCGGACCTTGGCCGCGACCCGGTCGAGATCGAGCGCGAAGAGTCCGGTCTGGGCGGCTTCCTTGCGGTTCGGCGGCCGGGCGTCCGTGCTGCGGCCGGGGACCAGGTGGTCGAGCAGCACCGACCACCCGTGCGCGAGCTCGTCCGGGTCGGTGACCCGGCGCAGCGGGCCGTGGGCGATGACGCAGCGGAAGTTCATCGAGTGGTGGAACGCGGACCGGGACAGCACCAGACCGTCCGCGTGCGTGACGGCGAACGCGACCGGGAGCCCGTCGTCGCCGGCGTGCCGGACTGCGGTGGCGAGGTGTGAGCCGGAGGAGACGTGCACGTAGACGCGGCTGCCGTCCCGCCCGAAGGCGAGCGGGAGGACGTGCGGGACGCCGTCGGCGGTGAAGGAGACGTGCGCGAGGAAGGCCTCGTCCAGGATCGCGTGGACGGTGTCGGCGTCGTAGCGCATGCGGTCGCGGAGTCGGGTCGGAGTGGTGGCCTCGGTGCGCGGATACACGGCAGGGGTCTCGGAAGCGACGCTCATGGCGACCTCATTTTTTGTACTAGGTCAAAACTGCTTTGGTGCCAGTACAATAAATCCACGGTGGGGGAGGGTGTCAACGGCGATATCCGGACCGGGCCGGCCCGCGCGGTGGCGTACGGTGCAACCGCACAACCCGAAGCTCAGGAGGACTCCCCGTGGCGCTGACCGGGCGTACCGCCGCCGAGATCGCGGCCTCGGTGGAACGCGACCTCCAGCACGGCGCGTTGGAACCCGGCGCGGCCCTGCCCCCGGTCCGCGCGCTCGCCGCGGAACTCGGCGTCAACCCCAACACCGTCGGCGCCGCCTACCGCCTGCTTCGCGACCGCGGCATCGTCGAGACCCAAGGCCGCGCCGGCACCCGGGTCCGCGCCCGACCCGCCGCCACCGACCGCAACGCCGTCGGACCCGCCGCACCGCCCGGCGCCCACAACCTCGCCAAAGGCGAACCGGACCCGGCCCTGCTGCCCGACCCGGCCTTCCCGGACCCGCGGACGTGGCGCGTCCTCTACGGCCATACCGCGCTGTACGAACCCCTCGGGGACGCCGCCCGTGCCCTGTTCGCCGCCGACGGCGTGCCCGCCGACCACCTCGTCGCCACATCCGGCGCCCTCGACGGCATCGAACGCGCCCTCACCGCACACCTGCGCCCCGGCGACAGCGTCGTCGTCGAAGACCCCGGCTGGGCGAACTTCCTCGACCTCCTCGCCGCCCTCAACCTCACCGCCGTCCCCGTCCCGGTCGACGACGACGGCCCCGACCCCGACGCGGTCGCCGCCGCACTCGCCGCCGGCGCCCACGCGTTCGTCGTCACCGCCCGCGCGCAGAACCCCACCGGAGCCGCGGTCTCCGCACCCCGCGCGGCCGCGCTGCGCCGCGTCCTGGCCGCCCACCCGGACGTCCTCGTCGTCGAAGACGACCACGGCAACGCCATCGCCGGACCGCCGTTGGCGACCCTCGCCGACACCACGCGGCACTGGCTGTACGTGCGCTCCAGCGCCAAGGGCTACGGCCCCGACCTGCGCTGCGCCGTAGCCTCCGGCGACGCCACCACCGTCGGCCGCATCGCCGGACGCCAACGCCTCGGCCCCGGCTGGATCAGCCACGCCCTCCAGCACGCCGTCGCCGCCGCCTGGGCCTCCGACACCGTGGCCGCCCAGGTCGACCACGCCCGCCGGACCTACGCGGAACGCCGCGCCCTCCTCCTCGACGCCCTCGCCGCCCGCGGCATCCCCGCCCACGGTCGCTCCGGCATCAACGTGTGGGTCCCGGTCCGCGACGAAATCGGCGCCGTCGCCGGCCTGCTGGCCCGCGGCTGGGTCGTCGCCCCGGGCACCCGCTACCGCATCGCCTCCGGCCCGGCCATCCGCGTCACCATCGCCACCCTGACCCCCGCCGAGGCCGAAGCCGCGGCGGACGCGATCGCCGAGGTCGCCGGGACCGGGCCCCGGGTGGGGGCGGGGCTGGGGGAGCAGGCTTATACGAGCGTGTGAGGGGCGGATCGTCCCCAGCCCGGACGCAAGCAGGTCGACGAGTCCACGCCGGGAAGCCGCTCGACGAATCGCGTCCCCAGGAAGTCGCTCAGCGCGCCAACCCGATCCGGTCCATCAGCACCGAACCCGCGTTGAACAACTCCACCCCCGCGACCCGGTTCGTGAACACCGGCCCCTGCGCGGACTGCGCATACACCCACATCGGCAACTCCGCGGACAGCGCCCGCTGCAAGTCCACGTAGGCGGCCTTGCGCTGCGCCGGATCGGTGGCCGAGCGCCCCGCCGCGAGCGCCCGGTCCGCCGCGGGGCTGCGCCAGCCCATCAGGTTCTGCGGGCTCGCCGACTGCAGCGCATTCCACGCGCGCGGCTCCGGATCGACCACCCAGTCCTGGAACAGCGTGGCCTGATAGTCCCGTTGGACCACCACCCGGGTCACGAACGCCGACACGTCCAGCGTGTCGATCCGCATCGTCACGTTCTTGTACTGCGCCAGTCGGCTCTGCAGGTACTCGGCCAGCTTCACACTCACCGTCGCCTTCGGAACCGTGAACGTGAAGTCCACCCGGTGCCCCGCAGCCGCCAGCTCGTCGAACAGGCGCTGCGCCTCCGCCCTGTCGAAGGCCGGCTGCGCCGCGCCCGCGTCGAAGTACGGCGACTCCGCGGCGAAGTAGCCGCGCGCGGGCACCCCGCCCTGGTTCAGCGTCTTCGCCATCTCCGCCGGATCGATCGCCAGCGCGATGGCGCGCCGCGCCCGCACATCGTCGAACGGCGCCTTCGTGACGTCGAACTGCACCGCTTGCCCGCCATTCGACTGCACCGGGCGGGTGTTGAGCGTGCCCTTCGCCTGCGCCAGCAGCGCGTCGGCACCGATGGACAGGTCGGCGCCGCCCGACTTGAGGGTGTTGTACTGCTGGTCGATGTCGGACATCACCTTGACGTCGACCTGGTCGAGATACGGCAGGCCTTTGTCCTTCTGCCAGTACGCCGGGTTCTTCACGAACACCTGCTCGGCTCCGCGCGTCCACCGCGACAGGGTGAACGGGCCTGCGCCGACCGGCCGGGTGCGGTACACGTCCGGTCCTTTCGCCAGCACCGACGGTGCCTCGACGAACGTCAGGTCGGTCGCCACCGACCGGTCGAAGTTCGGGTTGGGCGTGGCGAGCACCGCCTGGACGGTGGACGGGTCGACGACCCGCACCGTCAGCCCGGTGGTGGCGGCGCGGTGCTGCGACCGGACTTCCGGCTTGGCGTGCATCTCCCAGTTCGTCCGTACGGCCGCGGCATCGAACGGCGTCCCGTCGGAGAACGTCACGCCCGGCCGCAGCTTGAGCGTCCACGTGGTGCCGCCGTCCGCCGTGGCCAGGCTCTCGGCGAGGTGCGGCTTGACCGTGTTGGTCGCCGGATCGAGGTACACCAGCGGGTCGTAGAGCGCCGCCATGCGCGCGCTGTCCGCGGGCGCGCCGCCGTAGTTCGCGCCGAACGGGTCCAGCGAGGTCGAGTCGCCGACCGACAGCATCGTCAGCGTGCCGCCCGACGTCGGCGGACCGGACGGGCCCGCACTCCCCGGCGAACCGTTCGTGCCGCCGCCCCGGCACCCGGCCGCCGCCAGGACGAGGGCTGCCGACAAGGCGGCGGCTTGCAGCACGACGGGATGGCGCACAGATCTCATGGCGGGTCCTCGGCAGGGGAGTGGGGGACGGCGGGGCGGGCGGCTCGGGCGTCAGCCGCGGAAGCGGCGCGCGAAGTGCGCGCGGCGGCGGGCGAGGGCTTCGGCGCGTTCCTCGCCGGTCAGGCGGCGCGCGGACGGGGGAATCGCCGCGTCGAGTTCGTCGAACCGGACGACCCGGCAGACCGGCGTCGGCGTGCTGCGTGCCCAGATCCACCGCCACGACACGTGGCCCTTCGGGCGGCCCTCGGTGTCCAGCCAGTTCGGCACGCCCGGGTCGCGGTGCGCGACGACGATCCGGCACACGCCGTCGTCGTCGACGTGGACTTCCTGGCCGTTGAGCGCGTTCTGCCGGTTGTGCAGGTCGAGCGACTCGAACCACGGGTAGTTGTAGAGCTGCACGCTCCAGTAGTCCGCGTCCGGGACCGGGGTTTCGGCGAGCAGCGCCTCGTCGGGGCCGAGTTCGTACATGCCGCCGCCGTAGCGGATGGCGTCCGCGCCGCCCGGCACCGAGGTAGGCGGGCGGAAGCGGTTCGGGCCGCCCGCGGCCTCGTAGACCGCGGCCATGAACGGCCCCCAGTACTGCATCGTGGCGCGCGTCCAGGTGCGTGCTTCGTCGATCCGTCCGGCCAGCACCGCGGGGGACAGCGGTTCGGGCGCCCGGCCGCGCGAGCCGACGCGTTCGACGACGAAGGCGCCGGTGCGGTCGTGGTCGAGGTCGCACACGTACTGGCGGATCGACAGGTAGCGGGAGCGCGGGTCGAGCGGCAGCCACGGCGTACCGTCCGCGGGACGTTCGCCCCCGACGTGCAGGGTGAAGGAGCCGTCGGGGGCGACGGCGAGGCCGTCGATGTCGGTCTCCGCGAAGACCCCGTACTGCTCAAGCTGCATGTCGCCTTCGACGGTCGACACGATGACGTTGCGGACACCCGCGAGGTTGCCCGTCAGCACGTACGCGTAGCGCCCGTCGACCCGGGCGCGCAGATACACGTTGTCGACGTTGGGACCGCCCCACTTGACGACGTCGTCGTCGAAGCGCTGGAACGTGGGGAAAGCCGGGTCGCCGTGTTCGAGCGACGCCTGCAACGCGTGCACGGCGACGCGCGACAGATGCCGCACCCCGTCCGCCGGATCGGGGTGCCCACCTGTGTGCACGGCCCGCCCGAGGTCGGACAGTTCGGCGCAGAACCGGTCCCACGCGTCGGCGGTGTCGGAGGCGTCGGTCGGGGTGGTCGGATCGGTCACGGCGGAGGCCCTTCTCACGACGTACTGAGGCCCTGCCTTAGTTAAGGCGGGGCCTCAGTAAGGCATGGGCGGCATGCCGAGTCAAGGGCCATGAGACGTGCGGGCCGGGGGAGTCCCGGGACGCGAAAACGCCCCGGACCCCGTCGGAGGAGCGGGGCTCGGGGCGTCGGCCCGGGGCGCGGAGGTCTCCCGCGCGAGGGCCGCGGCGGGCCGGTGAAGGTGCCCGGCCCGCCGCAGAATCGATTCGCCGGGAAGGGACGGTCAGGCGGTGCGGTTGCCCGTGCCGCGGCGGCGGGTCACGACGGTGGCGCCCGCGCCGGCCAGCAGCAGGGCGGCGCCGCCCGCGGCCAGCGGCAGTGTCAGGTCGGAGCCGCCGGTCGCGGCCAGCTTCTCGCCCGCCGGGGCCGGGGCGGCCGACGCGCCGCCGGAGGTGCCGCCCGACGTGCCGCCGGCCGCGGCGGGGGCGCTGGTGGACGGCTTGTTCGTGGCGGGCTTATCGGTCGCGGGCTTGGTGGCCGGCCCGCTTGTGGTGGGCTTGCTCGTGGCGGGCTTGCTCGTCGCCGGGGCCGACGCGAACGAGAGCTTCAGGCGCGCGGGGAGGGTGTGCGTGGACATGTCGTAGACCACGACGCCGCACGCGACCTTGGTGCAGTCGGTCGTGCCGTAGGAGCCCTTCGCGGTGAACGCGGACGAGAACGCGCCCTTCGCGTCGGTGGTCACCGACGCCGTGCCGGCCATGTCGCAGCCCTCGCCGCGCTGTGTCGACAGGTCGCAGTTGATCAGCATGAGGGACTTGTTCGCCTCGAAGCCGCTGCCCGAGACGGTGATCGACTCGCCGGACACCTTGAGGTTGCCGGTCTTGGTGGCCGAAAGCGAGCCCGCGGCCGACGCGTTCGGCGCGGCGAGGGCGACGGCGAGCGCCGCCGCGGTGGCGGTCATGGTGATCCCGGCGGGCAGGCGAAGGGACGTCATGGTCGTTCTCCAGCGGTGAGGGGCCGGCTCGGCGCGCGAGCAGGCCGGGAAACGGGCTCATACGGCCAAAACGGCCGCACCCGAAACTGATGTCACATTAACTTAGGCAAGGCTTACCTTGGCAAGAGGGTGTCCGATGGCGTGCATTTTGAAACTCGTGCGGCATTCGCGCGGTCGGCTTCGCCCACGAACACCCGGGTGGGGAAAGGCGATCCGGAGGGCAACGCATCAGTATGATCAATGCCTGCCGGCCTTTCGGCCGGGATGCCGACGATGTGAGGTGACGCGCGATGCCCGACAGCAACGAGGCACAGGATCCGCTGGAGGGTTGGACGCCCACCGGAATCGACGTGACGGCGCCCAGCATCGCCCGCATCTACGACTCGCTGCTCGGCGGCAAGGACAACTTCGCCGTCGACCGCGCCGTCGCCGCCGAACTCCTGCAAGCCGCACCGGGCTTGGCCGAGTGCGCGATATCGCACCGCCTCATCCTGTCCCGCGGCGTGAAGTTCCTCGTCGAGCAGGGCATCCGGCAGTTCGTCGACCTCGGCTCCGGGCTGCCGTCCGCGCAGAACACCCACCAGGTCGCCCAGGACGGCGCTCCCGAGGCGCGGGTCGTCTACGTCGACAACGACCCGATCGTGCTCGCGCACGGCCGCGCGCTGCTCGCCGAGAACGACCGCACAACCGTCATCACCGCCGACATGCGCGACCCGGACGGCGTGCTCGGCCACCCCGACCTGACCCGGCTCGTCAAGACCGACGAGCCGATCGCCGTCATGATGCTCGGTGTCATCCACCACATCAACGACGACGAGGACCCGGCCGGGCTCGTCAAGCGCTACCTCGACGCCCTGCCGTCCGGCAGCTGGCTGTTCCTCACCCACTTCCTCTCCGTCGGCGTCGAATCCGACGCGCTGGAACGGGTGATGCAGGGCTCGCACAAGACCGGCCGGTTCCGCACCCGCGAAGAGATCGAGGCCTACTTCGACGGGCTCGAACTCGCCGAACCCGGCGTCGTGTACCTCGACCTGTGGCGCCCCGACGCGCCGACCGACGCGGACAGCCTGGACGTCGCCCAGCGCCTCGTCCTCGGCGGCATCGCGCGCAAGCCGTAAGCCGTAAGCCGCAAGCCGCAAGCCGTAAGCCCGAGGAACCCGCAAGCCTGACGCACGCACAAGCCCGACGCGCCGACCGAGGCGCCGAACGCCGACGGGCCGCGAGGAACTTCCCCGCGGCCCGCGGCATTTCCGCGCGTCATGTCATCGGCTGCGCCGTCACGCGTCGCGCATCCAGTGGCCGCCGGTGTCCCAGCCCGTGAAACGGCGCACGTTCGGCACGGCGGTGTCGTCCAGGCTCCCGCCGACGAACACGTGCCGCAGGCCCGCCAGCACCGGCGCGAGGCGCCGCGCCGTGTGCTCCGGACGCCGCGCCGTCTCCTCCGCCATCCACGCGACCACCGCGAACTGCTCCTCGAGACCGCACAGCGACAGGAAGAACACGGTCTGCCGCCACGCGTACGCGGCATCCTTGATCGTCCCCAACGGCCGCGGATTCCCCGCGATTTGCTGCACCAGACGGCACACCGTCCGGTACGCGCCCCGGGCCGGCTCCGCCCAGCCCTCCGGCGGTTCCACACCGATCGGGTACACGAGCGCCGCCAGGTTGTGCGTGGTCAGGATCTGCGCCTGCTCGATCACCTTCCCGTTCGCCGCCACCCACCAGCGTCCCCGCGGATCGATGCCGGCCCGGTCCCGGCACAGCGCCGCGAACGCGTCCGAGGTGTCCGCGGCCAGGCCCCGCTCGCGCTTGACGTCGCCGATCGCCCGGATCGCCGCATAGTCGATGCCGTAGTACCGCTCGTACAACGTCCCTTCGAGCAGTTCGCCGGCCGCCTGCGCGGCGCGCAGGAACTTCGCCGAGAACGTGCCCATGAAGATGTCCGCCGCCAGCTCCTCGGTGAACACCGCCCCCGCATCGGCCTGCCGCGCCAGCGAACCCAGCTCCTGCAGCAGCGGGTTCGGCACGATCGTGCCCGGGAACGCGCGCACGGTCAGCGTGCCAAGCTCGGTCAACGCCGCCCGCGCGTTGCCCGCGGTGTCACTCGACACCCGCCGGTACTTGGACACCCCCTTCACCCACGGCAGTTCCTCCAACCGCACCTGGTGCTCCAGGTTGAGCAGCAGCAGCGAGCGGCGCTCGGCGAACGCCCCGTACACCGCGGTCATGAGCGTGCGCAGCGCCGGATCGTGGTACGCCAACGACGTCGTCGCCGCCACCAACTGCGGAACCAGCTCGGCCAGTACCTCCGCGGACGGCACGATGCCGCGCTCGACAAGCTCGGCCACCGGAGCGCTCAGCGCACGCTCGACCGGATGCCGCAGGCTGTCCGGGATCGGGCTGCCCGCCCGGACGCCCATCCGGTCGGCTTCCTCTTCGGTGACCGGCTCCAGCACCCATGCGGTATCCGGCAGGCCCGCCTCGTCGCGCAGGTTCGCCAGCCGGGATATGAGCACGCGCGCCAGCTCGTGCAGCGTCGCCGTCGACGCGTCCGCGGCCTGGCGGGCCCGCAGCGCGGTGTGCTCGGGCGAACCGGGCGCGCCGCGCTTCGCGACCATCGCCTGCACGGCATGCCGGAGCAGGCCGTGTGCGACGGGGACGCGTGCGGCGGGCTTGGCGGCACGCCCGAAAAGGGTGCGCGCGGGAGTGCCCGGCGTCACGCCCAGCGTGTCGGCCAAGGCCGTGCGCAGGATCGCCGAGTTCTCCTTCGGGTTGCGGTGCTTCGAGCACAGCTTGTGCTGCGCGGCCAAGCGGTCGTAGCGCTTCAGGAGTTCACGGCCGCGCTCGGCCCAGCCCGCCGGGCGGATTGCGCCCGGGCCGTCGTCGTCGACGGTCTCCAGCCAGTGCGCGAGAAGCTGGTCGGCATACGGGTTCCACACCGTGAGCGCCTCGTTCATCGCCTCCACCGCGGGCTTCGGCGGCCGCGCCGCGAGCGTCGCGCGCAGGTCGCCCACGGTCTCGCGGTGCACCGCGGACCCGTCGGGCACCGGAGTGTCGCTCGGCCGCGGCAGGAACCGCAGCCGGTCCGCGTACGGGGCGATCTCGTCGAGCAGCGCCAACGCCTCGGCCCGGTTGCCGGCCCGGAGCAGCCACGCGATGGTGAGCAGCGCGGCCTCTTCCGGCACGGCCACGTGGTAGCGGCCGTCGTCGAGCATCGCGTGCAGCTCGGCCATGCCGGCGTCGGTCAGGAAGTAGCGGAACACCGCGCGCCGGTCGGCGGCCCGCAGCCCGGCGCGGTCCGCGACCGCGCTTTCGTGCGCGGTGAGCGGGCCGCCGGCGGCGGCGTCGCCGGTCGCGAACCCGCCGCGCACGACCTCCGGGGTGACCCAGGCGGGAAGCCCGCGGACGGGCGTGCGGGAGCCGACGGACAGCGAGCCGTCGGCCATGCCGCGGCCGACCTGCGTCCATTGGCGCACGCGCTCGTCGGCGCGGCGCCGCGTCGCGGCGTCCTCATGGGAGGCGGCGGTGACGAATGCCTTGGCCAGCTGCCAATCCGCGTAGCCGGGATTGGCGACGGGCCGCACGTGAATCTCGTTCATGCCGACGTGGCGGGCCCTGCCCCCGCGCCCTCCGGGATAGGAGCCCGGTGCTCTGCTTGCTGAGCTACACGTCGTGGTGGGGGAATCGGCATGGCGGGTGCTTCCCCGCGTCCTCCGGAACTGGAGTCCGGTGCTCTTCTGGGTTGAGCTACATGCCGTCGTCCCCCGACATCGCCGACGTGGCGGGTCCCGCCCCCGCGCCCTCCGGGTTGAGAGCCCGGTGCTCTGCTTGCTGAGCTACACGCCGATGTTCCGATCGCCAACGTGGCGGGTCCCGCCCCCGCGCCCTCCGGGTCCAGAGCCCGGTGCTCTCCTGGCTGAGCTACACGTTGTGGTCCGCCGGCGGAGTGCTTGCGCGTTCCGCCGACGGACACGACGTTAAGGGGACCAGGGCGCGTGGGGCAACGGAGTTACGCGCCCTGTGGACGAACGCGGGGAAGGGCGCGTCAGGCGCTGCCGGTCGGGTCCTTCGCCCAGGTGGCGGCGTCGACGACCGCGGCCTGGCGGGGGAACAGCTTGCCGGTGAGCACAGCGTGCACCTCCGGGTCGGGGTCGAAGCAGGCGTCGGCGAGCACCGTGAGCCGGTAGTCGAGGTCGGCGGCCTGCCGCAGCGTCGACAGCACGACACCGCTGGTGGAGATGCCGGTCAGCACGAGGTGCCGGATCCCTGCGGACCGCAGCAGCATGTCGAGGTCGTTGCCCGCGAACGCGCTGTAGCGCTTCTTCGCGACCACGAGTTCCCCGTCCCGCGGCGCCACATCCGGGTGGATCTCCGCGCCCGGGTCGGCGTCGGTGAACGTCGGCTGCCCGCGCAGGCGCGCGAACGCCAGGTTGTCCGGGGACACTTCGGGATGCCCGGGGCGGAAGCCGACGACCACGTACAGCACCGGGATCTCCGCGCCGCGGGCCGCGCCGATCGCGCGGGCCACGCGAGGGAGGTACTCGGGATCGGTGACGTTCGCCGTCATGTTGCGCTGCAGGTCCATGACGAGCAACGCGGTCGCAGGGGCGGTCATAGGGGATCAGCCTTTCGCGGGGGAGGAGCCGGTGCGGGCCAGGGAGCGGTCCGCGACCGTGACCGCGAGGAACAGCGCGGCCACCACGAGCATCAGCATCGCGAGTTCGTGCAGCCCGGCGCTGTCCGCGCGGTGCGGGTAGAAGGCGCCGGTCGCCGCGGAGGCGGCCATCGCGCCGAGATAGCTGAAGGTGCGCAGCAGTCCGGCGGACGACGCCATCCGCGCCGGGTCCGCCTGCTGGTACACCGAGTTCTGCAACGCCAGGTTGAGCACCCCTTGCGGGATGCCGAAGGCGAACGACACGAGCAGGAGGAGCCAGAACCCGCTGCCCGCGCCCAGCAGGAACAGCAGCGACGAGGCGACGACCTGCCCGATCGCGCCGACGAGCAGTTTGACGCGGATGTCGGTGCTGCGCCCCATCGTGGTGGACACGACGATGGCGGTGGCGAACAGCGGCAACTGGATGAAGCCGGCCTGCGAGGCGGACAGTCCGCGGCCCTCCTCCGTCCACTGCGTGTAGCCGTAGAGGAAGGCGTAGGCGACCAGATACGCCAGCAGGGCGCGCGCGTACGTCGTCACCAGCGGCAGGTTCCCGCGCAGGACGCGCACGTCGACGAACGGTTTCCCGGCGCGGACTTCCCGCACCACGAAGCCCACGGCCAACGCCGCCGTCAGCGCGAGCAGCCACCACAGTTCCACGTGCGGGTTCATCAGGAACAGCAGCAGCGCGACCAGCGCACCCGCGAACAGCAGCATGCCCGCGAGGTCCAATTCCGCGGCCAAGCGGGTGCCCTCGCGGCGCGGCGGGACGTCGGTGCGCGGCAGCCGCCACATCCCGAACAGGAAGCCCACCGCCGCCAGCGGCACGTTCAACGCCAGCGTGCTGCGCCACCCGCCGAGCGCGATCAGCAGGCCGCCGAGCGGCGGCCCGATCACCGCGACGGTCTGGCTCGCCACCGCGAGCAGCGTCAGAATGCCCGCCGGACTGTCCCGGCCGGTCCGGTCGGCCTCGCTGCGGATCAGGTACATCGCGGCCGGATAGCCCGCGCACGTGCCGAAGCCGAGGACCACGCGGGCGGCGATGAGCACACCCAGGTTCGGGGCGAACGTCCCGACCAGCCCGGCGATGCCGCCGAGCGCCATCCCGACCAGGTAGAGGCGGCGCGGTCCGTACAAGTCGATGAGCCGGCCGACGACCGGCTGGCCTATCGCGGTCGCCAGGTACAGCGCCGACACCAGCCACGCCGTTTGCGCGGGCGACGCGCCGAACGCGGCCCCGATCGGCACCAACGAGACGGCCAGGATCGACGTGTTGACGGGGTTGAGGACCGACCCGAGGACCAGCGGCGGGAGCAGCCGCCGGTCGAACGCGGCTTGGTCCGGTCCCTTGTCCGGTCCCTTGTCCGGTCCCTTGTCCCGTGCTGTGTCCGTTGGTGTGTCCGGTCCGGTGTCCGGCCTCGTGGTCGGTGCCGTGTCGGGTGCCGCACCGCCGCGCAGTCGGCCGCCGCGCCGGAACGCCGCGGCCCAGCGGCCCGCCGGCGCCGTCACAACTCCGTCACCCGGGCCAGCACCGCCATGGCGGCGAGCACCGCCCGCCGCTCGTCCTCGGTGCAGTGGTCGTCGAGCGTGCGGGTCAGCCACTCCTCGCCGGCCCGGCGGCGGTCCTCGAGGAGGCTGCGGCCGTCCGCGGTCAGCGAGATCAGCCTGCTGCGGCCGTCCTCGGGATCCGGGCGGCGCTCGACCAGGCCGCGCTCCTCCAGGACGCCGACGGTGGCGGCCATCGACTGGTGCCGCACCCGCTCGCGTGCCGCCAGGGTGGCGACGGACGCGGGGCCCTGCTTGTCCAGCCAGCCGATCACCGACGTCTGCGACGGGGTGAGCCCGCGGGTGTCCGTCGAATCACGCAGGCGGCGGCGCAGTCTGCTGAAGACCGCGCGGACCTCCCGCGCGGCCGCCAGCGACGACGGGGACACGGCATGCGCGGACCGATCCGGCGCGGTCTCGGCCGGCAGAGTCCGACCCGGGCGAGTCTCGTCCGGCGGTGTTTCGGGCATGCCCCCACCGTAGATATGCAGTCTGGACTGCGCAAGTAAGACTGTATATTTCTCGGCTCAGCCCTCGTCCGGCCCCAGGCCCAGGCCGCCGAACCACGCCGCGATCGACGCCGCCGCGCGCTCCGGGTGGGTGAGCGGGCCGAAGTGGTCCAAGTCCTCGTGGACCTCCAGCTCGCCCTTCGGCAGCCGGTCGGTGAGCTGCCGGCGGGTGTCGCTGCCGGTTCGCTCGCCGTATACGAGCAGCACCGGGCAGCGGATCTCCGCCATCGCGTCGTAGGCCTCGGACGCCACCGAGGACACGTACACCTGGGCCTCGTTGTCCGGCAGGCACTTGAGGCGGATGCGGCCGCCTTCGGCGGTGAAGCCGTGGTCGACGTACGCCTCCAGCGCTTCCGGGTCGAACGACGCCATCGGCGGCTTCGACCCGAAGTTGCGCAGCGCCTCCGCCCGGCCCGCGAACGCCGCGCGGCGCCGTCGGGTCGGCTCGATGAGCGGGTTCTCCAGGACCCCGCCCGGCAGCGGCGGCGCGAACACCGCGGGCTCGAACAGCCACAGCGCCGAGAAGGTCCCCGGCCGGGCGGCTTCCGCGAAGACCAGCGCGGCGCCGCCCGCCGAATGCCCGATGCCGACGAGGCCGGTGCCCGGCTCCCGGGCGATCCCGTCGGCCGCGGCGAGTACGTCGTCGCCGAACTCGGCCCACGGGAACGTGTAGCCGTCCGGGACCGGGGTGTCGCCGTGGCCGCGCAGGTCCACGGCGTGGCAGGCGTACCCGGGCAGGCGGCGGGCCGTCGGACCCCAGACGCGCCCGTGGAACCCGGTCGCGTGCGCCAGGACCGCGGGCACCGCGCCGCCCGCGCCCGCACCGTCGGGCCCGGGCAGCCGGTGCACGGCGGGATGGGCATGTCCACTACTGGCAAGTTTCATGGACGCAGTCAACCATCGGTGGCCGGAGGCCTGCCGCGCAGGTGACGACGGCCGCGCACGGGGGGTGACGACGGCCACGCCGCGCCCGGAGTCAGACGCTGTCGCGCGGTTCTTCGTCCGCGGCTTCGCCGCGTGCCGCCGGAACCGGCGACAGTTCCCCGGCCTCTCCGACCTCTCCGACCTCTCCGCCTTCGCCGGTCGGGGCCGCGGCTTTCGCCGCCCCGCGCGCCGCGAAGCGGGCGCCGATCGTCTCGCTGTACCGCGCGGTGAGGGGCCCCACGATCACGAGGATGAGCACGTACGCCGTCGCCAGCGGCCCCAATTGCGGCTCGATCCCCGACGTCACCGCCAGACCCGCGATGACGATGGAGAACTCGCCGCGTGCCACGAGCGTGCCGCCCGCTCGCCAGCGTCCCTTCACGCCGATGCCCGCGCGTCTGGCCGCCCAATAGCCGGTCGCGACCTTCGTCGCGGCGGTCACCACGGCGAGCGCGAGAGCGGGCAGCAGCACCGGCGGGATGCTCGTCGGATCGGTGTGCAGGCCGAAGAACACGAAGAACACCGCGGCGAACAAGTCCCGCAGCGGGCTCAGCAGCGCGTGCGCACCCTCCGCGACCTCGCCGGAGAGCGCGATCCCCACCAGGAACGCCCCGACCGCCGCCGACACCTGCAGCTCCTGCGCGAGGCCCGCGACCAGCAGCGTCAGGCCCAGCACCACGAGCAGCAGCTTCTCCGGGTCGTCGCTGGACACGAATCGGGAGATCAGCCGCCCGTACCGGACCGCGACGAACAGCACCGTCGCCGCCACGCCCAGTGCTATGGCCAGCGTCAGACTGCCCTGCGCCAGGCCGACTCCGGCGACCAGCGCGGTGACGATCGGCAGGTACACGGCCATCGCCAGGTCTTCGAGCACCAGGATGCTCAGCACCACCGGCGTCTCCCGGTTGCCGATCCAGCCCAGGTCGCCGAGGACCTTCGCGATGACCCCGGACGACGAGATCCAGGTGACGCCCGCGAGCACCACCGCGGCGACCGGGCCCCAGCCCAGCAGCAGCGCCGCGATCGCCCCGGGCAGGGCGTTCAGCGCGCAGTCGACCAGCCCGGCCGGGTACTGCGTCTTGAGGTTGGAGACCAGGTCGGTTGCCGTGTACTCCAGGCCGAGCATGAGGAGCAGCAGGATGACGCCGATCTCGGCGCCGATCGCGACGAACTCCTCACTGGCCCCGAACGGAAAAAGGCCGCCCTCGCCGAAGGCGAGGCCGGCCAGCAGGTAGAGCGGGATCGGCGAGAACTTCAGACGCCCGGCCATTCGGCCGAGCAGTCCGAGTCCCAAGATGATGGCGCCGAATTCGATCAGGAAGACCGCAGAATGCACGCGTCACACCCGACCGAGGATCTCGGCCGCCGCGTCGACACCCTCGCGGGTGCCGATGAGGATCAGCGTGTCGCCGCCCGCCAGGCGGAAGTCCGGCGTGGGGGACGGAACCGCCCCCGAGCGGCGCAGCACCGCCACGATCGAGACACCGGTGTCGGTGCGCAGCTTGGTGTCGCCCAGCACCCGGCCGTTCCACACGCCTTGCGCGGACAGCTCGATGCGCTCGGCGACCAGGCCGAGGTCGGTGGTGTGCAGGATGCTCGGGCTGTGGTGCGCGGGCATCAATGCGTCGATGAGCGAAGCGCTTTCGCCTTCGGTCAGGCGGAGCGACTGCGCGCACGCGTCCGGGTCGTCGTCGCGGTACACGCCGACGGTCCGGGTGCCGTCGCGGTGCGCCACGACGGAGATGTGCCGGGATTCGCGGGTGGTCAGGTCGTACTTGACGCCGATGCCGGGCAACGGCGTCGAACGCATCCGCGCAGCGGGCACGGTGGGCCTCCTCGGGCTCGGGAAAACGTTTCGTCCCGGCACCGGTTCCTGCCTGGCGGGCAGGCGCCGGCCGCAAAACGGGCGGTCCGCCATGCTGCCATCCGCGGCGCCGCCCCGGATATGGGTGTCGGCACCGATGGACGAGACCGGTGCGGGCGCGCCACAATCCGGGGGCGCATGCCGGGCCGCCGCCCGGCGAAGCGTTTCTGCAACCGGGCGGCGGGAGGTGGCGTGCGAACCCGGTCAGACGTCGAACTCGGCCGGGTCCAGGCCGAGCGCGAAGCAGGCCTCGCGGACGACGGCGCGCTCCTGCGGGTCGAAGTTGCCGTCGGCGCCGCCGATGACGATGCCGATCTGGATGACGGCGCGCGCCTCGTCGGGCTTCTTCTTCGCCTTGGCGACGTCCTGCATGACCTGGACCTTGCCGACCTGGTAGTCCGCCGTCAGCTGGTTCGCGTAGGCGTAGAAACGGCGCTCCAGGTCGGCGCGCTCGAAGTTCTGCAGGACGTCGTTCGCGGCGATGAGCTGGGCGACCTTGGCGGTTTCGGCCTGGTCGACCGACCCGTCGGCGGCCGCGACGAGCGCGCACATCGCCATGCTGGCGTCGCGGAACGCGCCGCTCTTCAGGTCGTTCTTCTTCGCCGTCAGCTGCGACTGCATCGTCTGCGCCGACTGCTTGAAACGGTCCCACAGGGCCATGAGTTCTCCCGAATCGACACCACGGGCGGATTCGCCCGGGGAACCGAAATCTACAGCACTGTAGAAGTCGACGTGCCGCCACGGCGGTTGCCCGTCGCCTCACGGAAAGGCCCATCGTGATTCCCGAGATCCCCGAAGCCGTGCACGCCGGCGCCGAAGACGTCCCGTGGGTCGAGAACATCGCCTATCCGGGCACCAAGATGCGGCTGCTGCGCGCGGACCTGCGTGAAGGCACCTACGTGATGGCCGGGCGCCTGCCCGCGGGCCTCGCGGTCGGCACCCACCGGCACGTCGGCGCGGTCCACATGTTCACGCTGTCCGGCGCGTGGGGCTACCGCGAGCACGGCTTCGTGAACCGGGCGGGCTCGTACCTGTACGAACCGCCCGGCTCCACGCACACGTTGTTCGTGCCCGCGGACAACACCGAAGTGACCGAGACCCTCACGATCGTGCACGGCATCACCGAATACCTCGACGCGGACGGCGACGTCGTCGCCGTCTCGGACGCCGCCGCGACGCTGCAGGGCTACTACGCGAGCTGCGAAGCGGCGGGCATTCCGCGGCCTTCGGGGATCCTGCTCTGAGGGGGCGGGCTCGGGCTCTGCGGTGCTAGTCGTGCGGGACGACCGCGACCGGCCCGTAGGCGTGCAGCAGGACGGCGTGCGCCACCATGCCGAGCCGCAGGCCCATCGACGTACCCGCGGAACGCCGCCCCACGACGGTCAGCTGCGCCCGCTCGGACGCGTCCACCAGCGCGGCCGCGGGCGCGTCGTGCACGGCGGTACGCACCACCGGGACCTGCGGATACTTCTCCGTCCAGCCTGCGACGGCCTCGGACAGCGCGCGCGTCACCGCGTCCTCGACCGCGACCTCGTCGAACACCGGGCCGCCCGCGATCGCCGACGCGCCCATCGTCCAGCCGTGCAGCACCCGCACCCGCGTTCCCGGATGCGCGGCCGCCGCGGCGAACGCGAAGCCCAGCACCGCGTCGGCTTCGTCGCGCACGTCGATCCCCGCCACGACCTCCCGTGGCGGCGCCGAACCGTCGGGACGCAGCGCCTTGTCACCCTCGGCCGGCGGCCGCACCACGACGACCGGGCAGCGCGCCACCGACGCGGCGGCCAGGCTCGTCGACCCCAGCAACAGGCTCCGGAACCCGCCGCGGCCCCGCGAGCCGACCACGAACAGCTCCGCGTCCGAGCTTTCCTCGGCGATCATCGTGCCGACCAGGTCCGCCGCGTACGCCGACCGGACCTCCAGCTCCGGCGCCACCTCCCGGGCCCGCTCCTCGGCCGCGTCCAGCACCGCACGGCCTTCCGCGAGACCCGTCGCATGCCCTTCCGGCCCCGGCATGGGCAGCCACGCATGCACGATCCGCAACCCGCTGTCCCGCGCCACCGCCTCGGCCGCGGCCCACGCCACCGCCCGCAGCGCGTGGTCCGACCCGTCGACCGCCACGGTCAGATGCGGGCCCTGCGCGTTGATCTCCGACATGTGGTGAATCCCCTTCGCCGTTCCGTGCCGTCGTCTGCCGTCGTTGGCTTCGCCCTGCCGTTCATCATCGACTCTGCCCCCATCGGTCCCGCGCAGACAGGGCCGTAAGTCCCGAGGTCGGGACGGTTCCGCCGGATCGGAGCCGGACATGCCGCTGCCCCCGCCGGCCTCGACCGACGGGGGCAGCGGCAGGTGCCTCAGCTCGTCTTGCCCACCTGTTCCATGATCAGCTGGCCCTCGTTCACCAGCTGGATTCCGCCGATGTTGGTGCGGAACACCGCCGTCGTGGTCGCCGCCTGCCAGACCCACAGCGGCAGGTCGTTGCCGATGGCGCGCACCAGGTTCGTGTACGCGGCACGCCGCTGCTCGGGGGTGGCCGCGGCGCGGGCGGCGTCCAGCGCGGCGTCGGCCGCCGGGCTGTTGTAGCCCGCGTAGTTCGACGCGCTGTTCGACCGGAACATCGTGTCGTACGACGGGTCCGGGTCCGCCTGCCAGCCGCCGTAGTTCTGCGCCTGGAAGTCGCGGTTGACCAAGCCCTTGGTGATGTAGGCGCCGATCTCCACCGCCTCGATCTCCATGTGCACATTGCGGTACTGGTTCAAGCGGCTCTGCATGTACTCGGCCGTCTTGCGCGCCGTCGCGTGCGCCTGGGTCAGGAACGTGAACTTCACCGGCTTGCCCTCGGCGGCCAGTTCGTCGAACAGTCGCTGCGCCTCGGCCTGGTTGTACGAAGGCTGCTGCTGCACGCCCGGCTCCAGCAGGGCCGAGTTGTCGCGCAGGATGCCGCGGCCCGCGGTGACCTCGCCGTTGAACAGCGTCTTCATCATGGCGTCCTGGTCGATCGCCATGGCCACGGCCTTGCGGGCGCGCGGGTCGTCGAACGGCGCGCGGCGCAGGTTGAACATGAAGAACTGGCCGCCGTCGACGAAGTAGCTGTCCGAGTTCAGGCCGCGCTTGTCGGCGTCCGCTTTGGCCGCGCCGTCCGACAGGACGGAGATGTCGGCCTGGTTGCTGCTCATCGCGTTGAAGATCTGCTGGTTGTCCGCGATGGACTTGAAGGTGACCTCGTCCAGCTTCGGGAGGCCCGCCTGCCAGTAGGTGGGGTTGCGGACCATCGTCTGGTGGTCGCCGCGCACCCATTCCTTGAGCGTGAACGGCCCGGCGCCGACGGGCTTGGTGGAGAAGCCCGCGGGGTCGGCCTTGAACGCGGTCGGCGAGGCGATGAAGCACAGGCCGAACGCGACCGTGCGGTCGAAGCTGCGGTTGGCCACCGGCAGGGTGATCCGCATTTCGAGCGGGTTCACCACTTCGGTGGTCACGCCGACGACCAGCGCGCGGCGCAGCGACTTCATCGCCGGGTCGCCGTGCGCGTCCCAGTTGGCTTTGACGGCGGCGGCGTCGTAGGGGGTGCCGTCGCTGAACTTGACGTTCGGGCGCAGCTTGAGCGTCCAGACCTTGCCGTCGGCGTCGGGGGAGAGGCTCTCCGCGATCTTGGGCTTGACCTGGCCGGTCTTCGGGTCCAGGTAGACGAGCAGGTCGTACAGCGCGGTCATGCGGCTGCCGTCCGCGGTGGCCGTGTACGACGCCGTGAACGGGTCGAGGCCGCGTGATTCGACGGGCAGCGGGATGACCGCCTTCCCGCCCTGCACGACGGGAACGGCGGCGGCCGGGCTTTTCCCGCCGCTCGACTTGCCGCTGCCGCCGCCGCACGCGGTGGCGGCGAGGGCGAGCACGACCGCCGCGGCGGCGGTGCGGTACGCGGTGCGGAAGCGGGGTCGGGCGCGGCGGGCCGTTCCGCGGCCCTCGCGGGGCGGGACGGCGCCGTCGCGGGCCGGGGGATCGGTGGGGCGGAACAGGGACGGAGACACCAACGACGCTCCCTGAGCAGGAGGAAAAGCCGGACGGGTCGTGCGAACCAGGGCGCCTGGACAGCCCATGATGCTTGCCTCGGACAAGAAAACAAGAGGCAAGATCAGTTGATCCCCGCGGATGCGGAAACGTTTCCGTTGGCGGTGGTGTCGCGGCCGCTCACCCGGGACTCCCAACGCCCGTGAGACGCATAGGGGTTGGGAGTCTCGGGGGAGCGGCTCCGGCGGTCGCGGCGGCTACTTCGGACGGGCCCCGAGCACAGACACGCGGTGCATGCGGCGGTGCCCGGAGAAGTCCGGCAGCGCGTTGTGCAGCGTGCACCGGTTGTCCCAGATGACGAGGTCGCCCGGGGACCAGCGGTGCCGGTAGGTGAACCGTTCGGTGGTCATGTGCCGGTACAGGAACGCCAGGACGGCGTCCGCCTCGGCCGGCGGCAGGCCGAGGATGGAACGCGTGTACGTGTGGTTCACGTACAGGCTCCGCGCGCCGGTCTCCGGATGCGTGCACACCACCGGGTGCGTGGTCGTGCGGTCCGCCGCGACCGACGCGGCGTAGCGTTCCGCGGTCGCATGGCCGCGGACGTACGCCAGTTCGACGGTGCGGGCGAGATCGTGCAGCGCCGTCAGCCCTTCGAGGTACGTCTTCATCGGCGCCGACAGCGCGTCGTACGCCGCCGTGCAACTCGCCCACAACGTGTCGCCGCCGAACTCGGGGATGACCTGGGCGTGCAGCAGCGTCCCCAGCGGCGGGCGCTCCAGGAAGGTCTCGTCGGCGTGCCACATGCTCGCCCGGGTGCCGTCCTCCGAATCGAGGACGCTCACCCGCTCGTGGCCGCCACCGAGGTTGGGGAAGAACGCATGCACTTCCGGCTCCCCGAACCGCTCGGCCAGCGCCACGTGCCGGTCGACCGTCAGTTCGGGGGCACGGAGCACCACCACCTGGTGGTCGAGCAGCGCACGGTGGATGCCGTCGACGGTCTCCGCGGCCAAATCGGCGGAGAAGTCGACGTCGTGGATCTCGGCGCCCAGCGCGGCGCCGGTGCGGACGACACGCATGTCAGCGTCCCGACCGCAGCACGACGCCGGGGCGCACGTCGACGTCCAGGTCGGCGCTGTCCTCCCGCACTGCCTGACCGTTCACCCACACGTGGACGATGCCGACGCTGTGCGCGACGAGCCGGTCGGCACCCGCGGGCAGGTCGTACACGCGTTCCATTGCCCCGACCCCGACCGTCTCCGGGTCGAACGCCACCAGGTCCGCCGCCAGCCCCGGCGCGATCCGGCCGCGGTCCGCCAAACCGAGGAACGCCGCGGGCTGGCCGGTGAGGCGGTGGACCGCCTCGGCGAGCGTCAGATGGCCGGTCTCCCGGACCCAGTGCTCCAAGAGGTGCGTCGAGAAGCAGGCGTCGCAGAGCTGCGACGCGTGGGCGCCCGCATCCGACAGACCGACGAGAACGCGCGGATGCCGCAGCAGTTCGGCGAGCTCATGCTCGTCGTCGTTGGCCAGCACGACCCGGAACCGGGTGCGCAGGTCCTCGGCGAGCGCCGTGTCGACCATGACGTCGAACGGCGTCGAACCACGCTCGGCGGCCAGGTCGGGCAGCGTCCGGCCGGCGAGTCCGGGCAGCTCCGTCTCGTCGACGTCGGTCTTCGCCAGCCGGCTGCCCCAGCGCTCCTCGGCCTGCGCGCGGGCACGGTCCCGCCACGCCGGATCCGCATACAGCTCGGCGCGCTCGTCGGCGGGCAGCGCGAGGATCTCCTGGAAGCTCGGCATCGTCGCGAACGGGAACGGATCCGCCAGCGTCACCTGCATGACCAGCGGACGGCACGACGTCTGCCCCCACACGTCCGTGGCCGCACACGCGTCGGCCCGCTTGACGGCAGCCCCCGGCGCGCCCATGCCGGTGAGCAGCGGAGTGAACGTGACCGGCCGCCCGGTGGCGGCACCGACGTCGATCAAATGATCGACATCGAGGTCGGGGCCTGCCGTGACCTGGATGATGCCGTGGCCGGAGTCGCCGACGACGGACGCGAGTTCGTCGAACTCGGCGCGCTCCGCATGACGGCTGGGCACCGGCCGCCCGCCCGCGCCCTGATGCGACGTCGCCCGCGACGACGCGAACCCGAACGCGCCCGCCTCCATCGCCTCCGCGACCAGACTCCGCATCCGGGCGATCTCCTCGGCGGTCGCCGGGCGTTCCTGCTCCTCGCCGACCACGAACAGGCGCAGCGGCGTGTGCCCGATCATCGCCGCCACGTTGAGGCGCGGCCGGGCCGCGGTCAGCGTGTCGAGGTAGTCGGGGAACGACTCGAAGTCCCAAGTGATGCCGGCGTGCAGCGCATCGAGGGACATGCCTTCGACGTTCTCCAGCGTCCGCGCCACCAGGTCGCGGTGCGCGGGCCGGGTCGGGGCGATGCCGAAGCCGCAGTTGCCCATCAGGACACTGGTCACGCCGTGCCACGACGACGGCGTCAGGTCCGGGTCCCACAGCACCTGCGCGTCGAAGTGCGTGTGGATGTCGATGAATCCGGGGGCCAGGACAAGGCCGGTCAGGTCGACTTCGGCGGCCCCTTCGGCGACGGCCCCGGACAGGCTGCCGGGCTCGCCGACGGCGGCGATGACGCCTCCGGCGATGCCGACGTCGGCGGGGCGCGGATCCGCGCCGGTGCCGTCGACGACGGTGGCGCCGCGCAGGACGAGGTCCATGGGTCGTTCTCCTTCGGGGGTCAGCGGGTCATCGAGCCGGTGTGCGCGTGGGGCTGGGTCGGCGGTCAGCGGGGCAGGAGATCGTAGTCCCGGGTGCGCAGCCGCCGGGTCTCCCACCAGTAGCGGCGCGCCGGATAGGGCCATTGGGTGGTGACGCGGCCGTTCGGTGCACGGAAGTAGCTGTGGCAGTCCAGCCACACGGTGCCGTCCATGGCCTGCTGGAGCCGGTCGTTGAAGCGGCGCTGCGCCGAGGCCCGGACTTCCAGGGCGGCCACGCCGCGGCGGGCGAGGGTGCGGACCGCGCGGGTGATGTAGTGGGCCTGCGCTTCGAGGACGAACAGGATCGAACCGCCGCCCTGGTTGGTGTTGGGGCCGTACATGACGAACAAGTTCGGGTAACCGCTGACGGTCATGCCCAGGTACGCCTCGGCGCCGTCGGCCCAGTCGTCGCGCAGGCGGCGCCCGTCGCGCCCGTACACGTCCACGGCGGCGAGGTACTCGGTGGCGCGGAAGCCGGTGCCGAGGATGATCGTGTCGACCTCGCGCTCGCGGCCGTCGGCGGTGCGGACACCCGATTTGGTGACGCGGTCGATGGGGTCGGTGACGAGTTCCACATCCGGACGGGTGAACGTCGGGAACCACGTGTTCGACGGCAGCAGACGTTTGCAGCCGATCGCGTAGTCGGGTGTGAGCGCGGCGCGGAGGTCCTCGTCGTCCGGGATCTGGCGGCGCAGCAGGCCGTGGTGCCAGCTCTGCCGCTCGGCGGTCCGGGCGTCGGCCTTGTGGATCGACGTGTGCCGTTCGAGCTGCGCGAGGATCTCCCAGCGGTGCTTGCGCATCGCCAGCGGACTGCGCCGGAACTTCTCGATCTCCTCGGGCGCGTACGGCCGCAGCGCCTTCGGCACGATCCACGCCGGGGAGCGCTGGAAGACGTGCACCTGCGCGGCGGGTTCCGCGATCTCGGGGACGAACTGCACGGCGCTCGCCCCGGTCCCGATCACCGCGATCCGCTTGCCGGCCAGTTCCTCGCCGTGGTTCCAGCGGGCCGAGTGGAAGGTGGTGCCCGCGAAGTCGTCGAGGCCTTCGATGTTCGGGTACGCGGGCAGGTTCAGCATGCCGAGGGCGCTGACCAGGACGTCGACTTCGAACAGTTCGCCGGTCTCGGCGGTGAGCTTCCATCGGCGCGCGGTGTCGTCCCACCGGGCTTCGGCGATCGCGGTGCCGAGTCGCAGATGGGGTCGGATGCCGAACCGGTCCGCGATGCCTTCGAGGTAGGCGAGGATCTCCGGCTGGTCCGCGTAGGTCTTGCTCCACTCGGGGTTCGGCGCGAACGAGAACGAATAGAGGTGCGACATGATGTCGCACGCCGCGCCCGGATACGTGTTGTCGCGCCAAGTCCCGCCCACGCCGTCGGACTTCTCGAAGATCGTGAGGTCGTGGAACCCGGCCTGCTTGAGCCGCACGGCCATCGCCAGACCGCCCGCGCCCGCCCCCAGGATGCCGATGCTGGGCCCTGCGCCCACGGACACCCCTCCCTCCCTCTGTGAGGTCACTATTTGACCCATGGGATTGCTCTGTGACACGGTGACGCTAGCTGAACTCCGTCGAAGGGGGAAGGGCCCGCATGGCCGTCGGCCGACTCGGCACCGTGGAGAAGGCGCTGCGCGTCCTCACCGCCATCTCCGAACAACAGCCCGTGACCGTCACCCGCCTCGCCCGCGCCCTGGACATGGACAAAAGCGGCGTGCAGCGCACCGTCGTGACCCTCCACGACGCCGGCTGGCTGCGGCAGGACCCCGCGACGAGCGCGTGGAGCCTGGACGCCCAAGCGTTGGTCGTGGGACGCCGATTCGCGGGCGGCCTGTTCGACCGGGCCCGGCCGCACCTCGAAGCGCTCGCGTCGGCGACGGGAGAGACCGTCACGCTGTGGGTCGTGCGGGGGCCGTCGTTCGTCGTCGTGGACTCGGTCGAGAGCAGCCAGCCGCTGCGCATCGTGATCCCGGTCGGGCTGGAGGCGCCGTTGACGACCGGGCCGGGTGTGGCGGCGTTCCTGGACGAGGAAGCGCGGGGGCATCTCGGGGATGCCGTGCCGCCGGAGGACGAGCTGGCGGAGGTGCGGGCGCGCGGGTACTACGTCACCACCGGAGGCGCGGCGGGGACGATCGCCATGGGGGCACCGGTGTACGCACCGGGCCCGGGACCGGGCGCTTCGGCGGTGGGGACGCTGCTGGTGACCGCGCCGGTGTCGCGGGCGGGAGTGGCCGAACTGGAGGCGATGGCACCGCGGTTGCTGGCGGCGGCGGGAGCGGTGTCGGCGGGGAGTGCGGGGTAGGGCGGAAGCACTGCTGCGCGTGCGGAGAGCGGCGGGGTGAGGCGGAAGCCTTGCTTGCTTGCTTGCTTGCTTGCTTGCTTGCTTGCGTGCGCTGCGCTGCGGCTTCGGTCCGTGATGTGGGCCCGCCGCCGCTCGGTCGCAGCCCCGGACGGTCATGGAATGACGGGGCGCGGCGGCGGGCTCACGACATAGTCAACGCGATACGGCGAGGCCGTGTTCAGGGCCGAACGGCCCAGGTGGCAGGGCCCTTCGGGCTCTCCGGGCCGGTGCCATACCGGCCCGCCGGACAGCCCGAAACGGGCTCTGCACCGGGCAGTTCGTCCGTGTGCACGACTGGAGCCGCAGCCATCTCCGTCGGCCGCGACTCCTACGCCCTGCCCGCCCGCCCGCCACGACGCTTCGCGCTTGTGTCGGCGCATTCTCGGGGACGCCGCTTCCGCTTCCGCTTCCTTCCGCTTCCGCCGCGGCCGCGGGAGCCGGCTTGCCGTCCGCCATGCTCGATGACGGAGTCGCGGGCCGGGAGGTGATTCTGGCTCATGTGTCGGGCTGGTGTTGCCGTTCGATGCCCTTAGATCTGTACGACGTGATGTTCGAACGGCATCCGTACTTGCGTGCGCTCTCCCGGAGTCGATGGCGTTTCAACGGACGCATCTCGCGCGGATGTTCGACTAGCTGGTCGACCGTCTCGACCGGCCCGAGGAGATCGCGGCGACGTTTGCGAGGCCGGGGAGAGACCACCGCAAGCTCGGCGTCCGGCCCGCGCCCTACCAGGCGTTCGAGGATGCGCTCTGCGAGGCGCTGCGGCGGCGGGGCGGGGTGCGGTGGACGGCGGCCGCCGAGGATGCCTGACTGAGGATGCCGCGGTTCGCGGTCGCGGCGATGGTCGACGGCGCGGATGCGGCGCTGACCGAGCCGCCGCACTGCAGTCTTCCGCCGGCTGCCGCTGCCGGACACCGCGGTGATCCGGGTCCGGCCGCACGAGCCGTACGCGTACGCGGCGGGCCAGTTCGCGGCCGTGGAGTCGCCGCTGGTCCAGCAGGCGTGGCGGGCGTACCGGCTGGTGAGCACGCCGGGGTCGGACGGGGAGGTCGAGTTCCATGTCCGGGCGACCGGGGCGGGCTGCGTCAACGATGCGCTGGTGTTCCGGACCGGAGTGGGGGACGTCGTGCGGTTGGGGCCTCCGCGGGTGGGCGGTGAGCCCGGTATCGGCCAAGTCGTGGGGGATGGGGGAGTCGGGGCTTCTATGGTGGGGTGGTGATGCGCGGCTTGCCCAGCTCCCGGCCCAGGAAGGTGCCCGGCGCAGTTACGGCGTCGGCGCGGCAAGCGCCTTGAGCTGAGCGGCGAATGTCTCCGGGGCGACGGGCCCGCGGTCGGTCAGGACCTCGACCGGCCGCCCGGCCAACGCGAGGGTGGGGGTGCCGGTGACGCGGCGTCCGCCGATCTGCGCGTGTGCGAATTCGGCCTGGGAAGCCTGGACCCAGGGGGCGAAGGCGAGGTCGCGTACACAGCGGTCGAACGCTTCGCCGCGCAGACCGTCGACTTGCGACGCGAGTTCGAGGAGGCGGGTGCGGCTGCCGAAGCCGTCCGAGCGTTCGTCGGGTTGGTGGGCGTAGAGGACGTCGTGGTAGGCCTTGAAGGCTCCGGCGTCCTGGGCGCAACCGGCGGCGTTCGCCGCGTATTTGGAGCCGTTGCCGCCGAGCTTGCCGTCGAGGAACGAGGCGATGCGGAACTCGACCCGGATCGTGCCTTCGTCGGCGAGGCGCTGGATGGTCGGGCCGAGCGTCGTTTCCACCTCACGGCAGATCGGGCACCGGAAGTCCTCGTAGACGACCAGGATCGGCGCGACGGCGTTACGGCCGTAGCGGATGCCGGTGCCCATTTGCGCGGAGGGGAGCCTTAGGTCTTTCCGGGCCACGGAGGCCCAGTCGGCCTCGTCGGCCGCGGATGTATGGCGGCCCACGACGATGCCGATGGTGGCGGCGACGGCCAGGACGACGACGACGGCCGTGGAGATGACGAGCGTGCGCTTGCGTCGTTCCGCGGCTCGGCGGGCGGTGCGATCGGCTTCGAGGCGGGTGCGGGTGCTGGGGGGCATGGGGCTGATGTCCGATTCGGGGCGTGGGGGCGTGGGTGTTGGTCGTGGTTCTTCGGTCGGGAGTCTCCGGGGGAGGGGGAGGAGGGGACAGGGCCTAACGGCCCTGCGGTGGGGTGGGCGGGGGCGATGCGCCAAACTGACGGGGCGTCACATCGGGGCGTGGCATTGGGGTGTCGGGCCGGGCGGCGGGTGCGCTGCTCGCCTGCGGGGGCCGTCCGGATGCGGCGTGTATGGCCGGCTGTGCACTTGGCGGCATCGAGGAGGACTAATGGACCATCGGATCGACCCTCAGCTCCGCGCGATCCTGCCTGCGTTGCCGCAGGTGGACATCAGCGACCCGGCGGCGTTTCGTGAGGCTCAGCGCCTGCGTGGGCTGCAGGTCGCGGCGGCTGCGGGGCCGCTTCAGGGGGTGACGGTCGACGACCGGGTGGTGCCCGGGGTGGCGGGGCAGCCGGACGTCCCGGTGCGCATCTACCGGCCGGAGGGGTCGTCCGGGGTGCTCGGGGTGCTCGTGTGGTTCCACGGGGGCGGGTATGTCTTCGGAGACATCGCCAGTTCGGACCGGTCCTGTGCGGATCTCGCGACCAAGGTGGGGTGCCTGGTGGTGAGCGTCGAGTATCGGCTGGCTCCCGAGCACCCCTATCCGGCGGCGTTGGACGATGCCCGGGCGGCGCTGGCGTGGGTGGCGGGGGAGAGCGCGGATATCGGCGCCGATCCTGCGCGGATCGCGGTGGGCGGCGTGAGCGCGGGAGCGGGCCTGGCGGCGGCGTTGGCGCTGTACAACCGGGACCACGGGGGACCGGAGCTGGTGCTGCAGGTCTTGGACAACCCGATGCTGGACGACCGCGTCGTCACGCAGTCGGCGACGGAGTTCACCGACACGCCGCTGTGGACGGGGCAACAGGCCGTGCTGGGGTGGCGGTTCTACCTGGGGGAGACGCCCGGCGAGGTGTCGCCGTATGCGGCCGCGGCTCGGGCGGAGGACTTGCGGGGGCTGCCTGCCGCGTACGTGGCGGCCAACGAGTTCGATCCGCTGCGGGACGAGGACCTCGACTATGCGGTGCGGTTGATCCGGGCGGGGGTGCCGGTGGAACTGCACCACCTGCCGGGGACGTTCCACGGGTCCAACGCATTGCCGGGCGCGGAGGTGGCGGAGAGGGCTCGCGGGGCTATGTACGGGGCGTTGGCGAGGGCTCTGGGGTGAGGGGCAGGGGGCGGGAGTCTCTCTCCTTCCTGCTTCCTTCGAGGGGAGAGAGACTCCGCTCTCAGATCCGGTGTATCGGCGAGCGCGGTCGGACGTCCCAAGTCGGCCGTTCGAGTTGATCGTTGTAGACGATGATGTCGGCGTGGTCGGTCGGGTGGGCCATGGCGAAGTAGAGCTGTTGGGCGGGGATGTAGCGGTTGCGCCACGACCGTTCGATTTCGGCGGTGCGGGCGGTGGTGGTGTTGGTGGTGCGGGCGGGGTCGGCCGTGTCGCGGGTGGGTCCGGCCAAGGCCGTGCCGCGGTTTTTGGCGCGCTCTACCGTCAGCTCGTAGGGGACGGACACGAAGATGCGCAGGTCCCACCGGTCGACGAGTTCCGGGCGCAGGAGGAAGACGCCGTCGAAGAGCAGGACGGCGTCCGCGGGGGCGGTCGTGGCCGGCGCGGACGACGGGGTGTCGGTGTCGCCGTCGAGGACGGCCGGCCGGAACATGCGGTCCCCGTCCGGGCCCAGCGGATCGAGCAGCACCCGGCACAGCGCGGCGTGGTCGTGCGCGTCGAAGTAGCAGCCTTCGGCCGAGTACCGACCGCGTCGGTAGCGCCGAGCACGGGGGACGAGGAAGTCGTCGATGGTCGCGCGGATGACGTCGCGGTCCTGCGCGCCCAGAACGGCGGCGAGTTCGTCGGCCAGCGTGGTCTTGCCGGAGGCGGGCGGCCCGTCGACGGCGACCCGCAGCGGGTGCGTGGCCGTGACGGAGCTGATCGCGTGTGCCAGCCGACCGATGAACTCGCTACGGGGGGCTTGGTCCATCACGTCCTCTCTCAGGTCGGCACCGGGCCCGCGTGACCACCGCCGAGTCGGCGGCCTGCGGCACTGCCGCATGGAACCCGAATGGAACCGGTCTGGAATACGGGCGAGTGACGATCTTCGGCATCTGACATCGCATCAGGTTCCGGCCGGGAGACCGGCGGGAGCCGGAGGGGTTTGCTGTGATTCGCTCGAAGATTGCCAAGGCGCTCGGTGTGGTCGCGACCGTGTTCGCGCTCGGCGCACTCGCCCAGGGACCGGCATCGGCGGGGACGTCGACGTGGACCTCGACGTATCCGACGTTCGGAAACGCGACCTGCACCGACCCGGTGACGGTCTACACCGGAGTACAGGTCATCGGCTGCCTGGCCTATGGCAGCGGAAAGGTCCAGGGCTACACGCTCGGTGTCAACACGAGCGGCCAGACGAACCCGCTGCCGGGCGTGCAGACCGGGGCGTTCATCTTCAACACCACCGCGACCTCCTGTGTCGCGACGTCGGTGCCGAACAACATCATGAAGTCCTGCAACGGCACGGTGTACACGCTCACGCCGGGCGGCTGCTACGACATGCTCGGCTTCACGACCTTCGGCGACCGGACGATCTACACGCCGGCGGTCCGGGTCTGCGCGTAACCCGGGGAAGGGACGGGTCGGGGCTCGTACGTGAAGCCCCGACCCGTCCCGCTGTCCGCCCCCGCCAGGCAGCACGGATGCCGCGTCTGCGCAGGTGGGCGCCGATCGCCTTCGAGGAGTAGGCCTTGTCGGCGAGCATCGCATCGGGGCGGACACGCGGTCTTCCGACCGGCCGCGGGACCCGGATCGCGGCCATGACGTCGGTGAATTGGGGTTGGTCGCCGTGTTGTCCGGCGGTGACCACAGGGGTCGGCAGCGGCCGTCGGCGTTCCGTCGCGGCCCCAGCGGGTGAAACGGTCGAACACCGTCTGCCACGGCGGGCATTCGCCCGGCAGGTCCCGCCATGCGAGGTTGTTGCGGTACTTGAACGCGACCGCGTCGATCACCTCGCGGTGGTCGGTCCACTGCCCGCCCCGACGCGGCGTCCGGTCCGGCAGCAACGGCTCTATCAGCTTCCACCGGCCATCAGTCAGGCCCCCACGGACACCCACATCACATCAAACGACGATCCCGTCATCAGGCAGAGCCTAGGCGCAGTTGCAGCCCCGCCGCGGTGGATCACCCGCGAGGATCCGCTGATGGACGCGCCGGGCCTCCGGCCCCGGCTCGACGCCGAGCCCGTCGACGAGCAGCGTGCGCAGACGCTGGTAGGTGTAGAGCGCGTCGGCCCGACGGCCGGCACCGTCCAGCGAGAGCATGAGGCGTGGCCACCACGGCTCGTACAACGGATCTCCGGCGATCAAGTACGCCAGCTCGTCGATCACTTCGCCGTACCGGCGCAGCGCCAGATCCGCATCGATCCGAGACTCGAGCGCGGTGACCCGCAGCCGCGACAGATGCGCACCGTGCCGGGCGACCACACCGGACGGACCGCCGCACTCGATGCCCGCATACGGCTCCCCACGCCACAGATCCAGCGCTCGGCCCAGCAACACGGTCGCGGTATCCGCGTCGCCGCAAGCCAGACGGGCACGGCCGCGCTCGATGAGAAGCCGGGCGACGGCCGCATCGATCTCGACATCGGGGACGCGCAGTTCGTAGCCCTGCGGCCGGGTGGCGATGAACTCGCCGTCGCGGTCGCCGAGCAGGCGCCGTAGCCGATGGACGACCTGAGCGACCGCCTTGCCGCGTCCGGCCGGTGGAGCCTCAGGCCACACCTCGGCCAGCAGACGCTCGGTGAGGACAACGCGTCCCGACGCGGCGGCAAGACGCGCCAGCAACGAACGCGGACGGGCACCGACGACCGGCAGCCAGTCCCGAGCCGCGGCCCCGTCGGAACGCGCGGGGCGGACTTCCAACGCGCCGAGGATGGCAACTGCCGCACCGTTTCCGTCGTCGGCTGCCGAGCCCGGTAGAGGCGCGGCGGCGACCGCGGGCTCGGTCAACGCACCCGAGTAGCGGGGCGATTCCGGTGGTGCGGAGGTGGTGGAAGAAGCCGGACACGCGGACCTCGGCCCTACGCCCCGCGGCCGCAGCGGCCCCACCGCCATGTCCCGGTTCCCGACCGCTGCCCGTCCCACAGCCGTTCCCAACCGCGCCGTTCCGGCTCGGTCCGCATGCGGCATCCGACACCTCCCCCGTGTCCGGGGGCCGCTCCCGGCCCCCGATTGTGGAGAGTAAGAAGTCGACACGTGCCCGGTGCCGGTGGTATCCGAAAAGCGCGAGGTAGGCGGGTTGTTCCGGATCCGCTGCAGCCAAACGGGGCCGCCTTTCCCGCCACGACCACGGCATTGGGGGCATATGGGCAGGCAGGAGACCCGGCGCAAGGCCCACCGGCCGCTGAAGCGAGCGGGCTTGGAGGTGCTGGACAGCCGCGCGCCGAATGTGGGGTTGCCGACGTTCGCGGTGGGACCGCTGACTGCGGTCCGGCGTGGGCGGGATGCCCTGGGCCTTACATCGTCGTGGTGATGCCGACCGACGTCGAGATCGGGGACCGGCTCGCGGTCGCCGGGCTGCGATTTATCGCACGGAAGCTACCCGCTGCGGAGCGGGTTTGCGACAGCCTCCGCGGATCGGTCCGTTCCGGAATCCACGGAATCCACGGAATCCACAAGGGCGGCCCTGAACGGCCGGATGCTGACGCAGACCACGCTGTGGGGTGACGGATCTGTGAGCAGCATCGTCATCCGTCCTCATCCGTCCTCATCCGTCCTCGGCCGCCCGCGCCCCCGCCGCGGTGGGCTCGTGGCGACGACCGAAGTCTCGTGCGGCGGGGGTCTGGGCGTCCAGCGGCGCAGCGCCGGGGTGGGGATGACGCGAGGGCCATCCCGTCGCTACTTCTCCGGGTGCCGGCCCGGCTCGTCGTGGCGGGCCTGGTCACCGAGCTTCTCCGTGGCCTGCTTGAGCTTGTCGGCCCCGCTGTCGAGCTTGTCGCTGTGCTTGTGCCCGGTGCGCGTGTCGATGAAGTCGGCGGCCTTGTCGATGCCTTGTTCGATCTTGTCCTCGTGCTTGGCGGCGAGGTCGGCGGCTTTGTCCTTGAGGTCGCCGAGATTGAGCTTCTTCACGCTGTCGAACAGACTCATGGTGGTGCTCCTGGTGCGGATGATCGTTAGTCCCCGACGATAGCGCCGCTGCCGCCGGCCGCTGCACGAGCGTCCGGTCACTGCTTGTAGTGGGCCTCCACGCGGTGCGTCTGACAGGTGGCGCGCGTGCGGTGCAGCGCTCCGTGTGGACTCTGCCCGCCGGAATCAGCCGCCCGAATCCGGCGGATTCCGCCGTTCGAGGGGCCGCCGGATGACCGAACCAGGCGGGATTCCGGCACGATCCACCGAATGGCCGACCTCACGGCCCCATCGTGGCGCCGTGACATGCCTCGCCGCACCCCCACGCCCGCCAAGTCCCGCCCCGCCGACGCCCGTCACACGTGCCGAACGGGCGACTCGGGCCGAACGGGTGCTCCACTACTCACCGGACCCGCGCCCGGCGCAACGTCCCAAGCGCTTCGGTTCACACGCCCGGCCGTCCTGCGTACTGCGATCGGCGCATCCACCCGCGATCAAGCACGTAACCCCTCCGGAGCACTCGACATGCCAGCCCGCGGAACGCTGCCCAGGATGGACGGACCGCACGGCAACCGCCCTCAGCCCGGCTCTGGAGGTCCCCCTTGGCTGCTCACTCGACGGGTATCGCACGCTGCCGCCTGGCCGTGGACCTCGGAGCCGCCCGCACCCGCATCGCCGTGCGCGACGAGGGCCTCATCGTCGACGCCCCCAGCGTCCTCGCCCTCGACACGCGCACCGGCGACATCGTCGCCGCCGGCGAAGCCGCGGCGGCAATGCGCGGGCGCGGCGCACCCCACGTCCGGGTCGTCCACCCCCTCGAAAACGGCATCGTGGCCGACCCCGACCAAGTCGGCGTACTGCTGCGCCACCTCGCGGGCCGCCGTCCGCGCTTCTTCGGCCGCCGGCGCCGCGCCCTCGTCGCACTCCCGTGCGGCAGCGGCCCAGCGGGCCGCCGCACCGCCGCCGCGGCCCTCGCGCCCCTCGGCGTCCGCCACGTCGAGAGCATCCCCGCACCGCTGGCCGCCGCGGTCGGCGCGGGCATCCCGTACCACCAAGCCGAAGCCTCGCTGTCCGTCGTGTGCGGCGCATCCGCCACGCAGGCCGCGATCATCGCCGACGGCACCGTCGTCGACCACGACATCGTCGCGGTCGGCGGCGACGCAGTCGAACGCGCCATCACCGAACACCTCCGCGCCGCCTACGGCGTCGTCCTGCCCCGCCGCGAGACCCCCAGCCTGTTCGCCCGCCTCGGCCCCGGCACCTGCGAACTCGGCTACGTCCCGCTCCGCTGCTGGGACCTGCGCAGCGCCAGTCTCCGCACCATCGACGTCGACCTCGACACGCTCCGCGCGGCCGTCGACCGCCCGGTCGGCATGGTCGTCGACGCCGTCCGCCGAGTCCTGGGCCGCTGCACCCCCGAACTCGTCATCGAACTCGCCGACCGCGGCATCGTCATGGCCGGTGGCCTGGCCGCCCTCCCCGGCATGGACACGATGGTCCGGGACGCCGCCGGTGTCCCGGTGCACGTTGCCCCGGACCCCGCCAACGCCGTCGTCCGCGGCCTCAGCCATCTGCTCGACACCCGCGCCCGCCCCGAGCCGCACGACCGCGGCGCGCTGCCGCAGGCGCCGGAGAGCCGGGAACTGGCGTACGACTGACGGTGAGGATGCAGGTGGCACTGCTCGGGGGTTTGACTTTTCGACTGACTGACGCTGTGGCTGTCCTTGACGCGAATCGTTGGCCGTCCGGGCGGTGTCGCCTTGCAGTGGCCGGTCGGGCGGCTGTGACTTCATAGGAGCCCGGCGGGTGGGTGACTGTGCGGCGTGCGCTGCCCGGACCGGGGGCGGGGTTGCCTGGTGTGGCGTCGGGGAGTTCGCGTCGTGTGGGCTGCTGCGTTCGGGCTCGGGTATGGGCGCGACGGTGGGCTGCCGCTGGCGTCGACGTTCCGAACGCCGGGGCGAGTTCGCCGCGGGGTGACAGGCGCGTGCTTGATGTGCGCCGGGACGTGCGGCTCGGGGCCGGACCAGGACGCTCAGCGTTGCGGGCGACGGAGCGTGTGGAAGTCGCAGCTGTCCGGGTCGCCTGCGGACCGGTAGATCCGAGGCTGCCGGCGTGATCCGGCCACCGAGTAGGGGAACGAGTACGTGTGGGATACCCGAGTGCTACGCAGTCCGGGCTCGGGTCGTCATAGCCGTCCTCGGGTTCGAGAGTCCAGGTCCCGCGGGCGGACGACAGCCGCGGGCCTGAGATGTGATGGCGAACGTGTTCGGGTCGGGCCAGTCCTGGAGGAACCCATGGTGTTCTTCCACTTGTGGAACGGTCGCGATGACGAGGAATCCTGGCCGTCGACGTACGCCGAGCCGCTGCTCCTGGCGGTTCGGCTCGGTGACGGGCCGGTCGGTGACGGGCCGTTTGGTGACAGAGTCACCCTCACCTCTGAGGGCCGACGCCGTAGGCCTGCACCCCGCCTGCACCCTCGCTGTTCTCGTAGGAGGAGCCGTCCGAGCCTCGGGCGGTGTGCCCTGCCGGACGGACTCGTCGACCGGTGGCGCTTCACGCGTCCCTGCGGCAGAGGGCGATGCTGCCACAGGTGAGGGCGGCGGCTGCGTACAAGGCCAGGACGCCCAGGCCTGGCCAGGGGGCTATGGAGAGGGTGTCGAGGTGGTGTGTGGCGGTGATCGATTGGCCGGCGGAGGCGGGGCCGAGCTTGCGGATGTTGTCCTGCCAGGTGGGGCTGTTGACGAAGCCGGCGAGCAGAGGGAAGACGTACAGCAGGCCCAGTGAGGTGGTGGTGGCGCCTGCGGTGTCGCGGAGGAGGAGCGCCAGTCCGAGGCTGAGCAGGGCGATTGCGACCAGGTAGAGGACTCCGCCGATGGCGGCGCGGGCTGTTGCGCCGTCGGTGAGGGAAATGCCGGGGTGGGCGAGCTTGTCACCGCGGGTGGGCAGCATGAATCGGGCGGTGAGGAGTGATCCGCCGACGGCCGGTACGGCGGTCGCTGTGGTGATGCCGGCGAGGAGCACTGCTTTTGCGGCCAGGACCCGGAGGCGGTCGGGCATGGCGGTGAGGGTTGTGTGGATGGTGCCGGTGGCGTATTCGTTGCAGGCCGTCAGTACAGCGAGGACGGCCACGATGGCTTGGCCGATCCAGAGGCCGGTGAGTGCGGTGCGGACCTGATCCGGGTCGCAGGTGCCCGGAGGAGGGCAGTGTTCGGCCGATAGGGCACCGGTTGCCGCCGCCCCCGCGGCCACGGTGGCTGCGGTGATGGCGGCGAGGAGCCACCAGGTGCTGCTGAGGGTGCGGAGCTTGGTCCACTCGGCGTGGAGGGCCGCGGGGAAGAGGCGGAGCGGGCGTTGGCCGCGGCGGGTGTGGTCGGGCGCCCGGGGGATGGCGGCCCGGGGCCGACGGGCGGGGGAGCGCTCGGTGATGGGTGAGGGCATGGGGGTCACACCTTCCGTCGCCGCAACTGCCAGATGGCGAGGGCGAGCAGGACGGCGGTGTAGGCCGCGAGCACGCCGAGGCCGGCGTAGGGGCTGTAGGTGTAGCACCCCTCCTCGGGAAGGCAGACGTTGTCGACCTGTGGCACCTGGTCCGTGGTGTTCTGGATGGAGAACCCGGCCATCGGCGTGGACTGGACGACGAACCGGGCAGCGCCCAGCGGGAGTCCCGAGATCAGGATCTGCGGCAGCACCATGACCACGACGACCACGGCGATGCCTGCCGCAGTGTTGCGCAGGAGCGTCCCCACCGCGAGAGCGCAGACCGTGACCAGGGCCATCAGAACGCCGGTGCCCACCAGGGCGCGCAGCACCGAACCGTCGGACCACTCGGCCTTGGGGAACATGGGCGGCCTGAAGCCGTTGTCGCGGAGGATGCCGCGGGTGATGCCGAAGGACACCAGGGCCGCCAGGAGCCCGGCCGCGAAGGTGACGGCGCTCAGGACCACCGCCTTTGCGGCGAGCACGCGCCCGCGCCGGGGGCTGGCGGTGAAGGTCGTGCGGATCATGCCCCGGCGGAACTCGGCGGTGATGAACAGGACGCCGAGCGCGGCCAGCGGTATGAGCCCGGTCATCGTGCCGCGGAGACCTTGCCGGACCGGGTCCGTATCCGGCTCGAGCGGGGCGATGTCGCCGGCGGCCGTGATGGTGTACGTGCCGTTGTCCGCAGTCGACGTGTTCGACGGCATACCGGGGAACGGGCCGTTGGGGGAGGGTGCAGCGCGTCGGACGTCGTCGGGGCGCAGCGTGCCGGTGACCCTGCCGTCCGCGGTGTAGTGGTCGAAGGTGGCCGTGGCCATGCTGAGTTCGCCGCTGACCTCGGTGGACGAGAACGAGCGGTTCGTGGTGACGGCTTCCGGGGATGTGGTGAACATGCCGACCTCGATGGTGTCGGACAGCCCGGCCGGCTTTGCCGAACCGACCTTGTGCCAGGTCGCGCCGTCGGTCGACTCGTATCCCGTGAGCAGCGCGCCCGTGCGGGTCAGGCGCAGCCAGCGCGGGGTGGCCGCGCCGGCCGAACTGCCCGCGGTGTCGCCGGTGAAGTCGTGTTGGAAGCGGACGCCGTGCCCCGGGGTGAGCATGATGGCCGCATATCCCGTGCCGGGCACGGTGGAGGCTTTGGCGATCAGCCCGGCCTTGGACCAGGGGGACAGGACCGGCGGCCGGTCGGCATTCCGGCCGGGTGCCGGAACGATGCCGGCGAGGCGCACGGTCACGGATCCGTCGCCGGTGAGCGACTGGTGGACGAACCGGAAGTTGTCGCGCACCGTGGTGCCGTCGGCGGAGACGGCGATCGTGTCCTCGCCGCCCGCGGTCCGGTTGCCCTGGGCGCTGAGCAGGGAGGCCAGGATCGTCGCCAGCACGGCGCCGAGCAGCGTCAGCGACCAGCGTCGCACGGTGCGCAGCTTTGTCCACTCGGCGTGCAGCAGCTGCCGGAATCCGTCGCGGCCGCGGGGCAGCGTCGATGTGTAGCCGGTCGGCTGGGGATGCGGCGATGCGGTCGTTTCGGTAGTGCTCATGTCAGTCTTCCCCCGGGTGGTGGGCCAGGGCGGAGTCCCCGGCGGCGTGGAACTCGGTGCTGTCGCGGGTGAGTTCCATATAGGCCTCTTCGAGGGTCGCCCGATGGGCGCTGACCTCGGAGAACGGGATGGTGTGCGTGGTGAGCAGCGCGATGACGCGTTCGGCCGGCAGGTCGGTGACGGTCAGCGTGTCCCGCCCGGTGGCGGCCACCGCGGCGCCCTCGCCGGTCAGGACGGCGATCGCCTGGACGCGTGCTTCGGTGCGGACCGCGACGCGGTTTCCGGAGGCAGCGGCCAGCAGCTCCGCGACACCGGTTTCCGCGACCAGGCGCCCGCGCCCGACCACGACGAGGTGGTCCGCGCTGTCCTCCAGTTCGCTCATGAGGTGGCTGGAGATCAGCACGGTGCGCCCCTCGGCGGCGAGGGAACGGAGCAGCCCGCGTATCCACCGGATCCCCTCCGGATCGAGCCCGTTGACCGGCTCGTCGAGGAGTAGTACCGGCGGGTCGCCGAGCAGGGCCGTGGCGATGCCCAGGCGCTGCCGCATGCCGAGCGAGTAGCCGCCGGCGCGCCGTCGCCCGGCCGACGCGAGCCCTACCAGTTCGAGGAGTTCGTCGACTCGTCGAGCGGATAGGCCGTGCGAATGCGCGAGCCAGAGAAGATGGTCGCGGCCGCGCCGGTTCGGATGGATCGCACCCGCATCGAGCAGTGCACCCACCTCGTACAAGGGAGTGCGCAGCGCGCGGTACGGGCGTCCGCCGATGTGTGCGTGTCCGCTGTCGGGCAGGTCGAGCCCGACGAGCATGCGCATGGTCGTCGACTTGCCGGCGCCGTTCGGCCCGACGAAACCCGTGACGTGGCCTGGGCGTGCGGTGAACGAGAGCCCGTCCACTGCGGGGGTCTGGCCGAACCGCTTGTGCAGCCCGGAGACTTCGATGGTCGTGTCCATGGCAGCGAGATTAGGAATTCGGAGGGGTCCGGGTCGTCACGCGGGAGAGCAGTCTTTTGCGTCGCGGGCGCGAGTGACGTTCGGCCGGGGTCGTAGCTCACACGAGGGACAGGAAAGTTCTCTCCCAGGGGTGACGACGGTCGCGTTGCCGTCCCGAAAGAATGGCCGCTCCCCACCGAAAAGCCGCACGAGACCCCCGCACGAGACCCCACCCGGCACCGATATCGACACCGACACACATACCGACACACAGACCGACACAGACACCGACATCTACACCGGCTGCGACTCCGGTGCAGGCGAGACGGCCCGGACAAGAGAGGAGGAAACCGCAATGTCACCCGACTTGGTGCCGCCGGACGCGTCGACGACGTCATCCGAGCGGACGCCGGACCCGACGACCGCAACCGCAGCAGCCTTCACGACGTCCCCCACCACATTCCGCACGACATCCCGCACGACATTCCCCACGACATCCCCACCCGCGGGGACCTCCCCGCGCAGTCGCCGGGGCGTGGACCGATCGCGCCTGCGCCACCCGCGCTTCGTGCGCTGGTGGACCGTCGCGGACGGCCCCGCCGTCGCCGCGGTCCTTCTCGTGGCGGCGGCCGTGGTCGAGTTCACGGTCCGCTGGAACAGCCGCGGCTATGTCCCGGTGGGCGGCCTCGCCTCCGACCGGGTGTTCGGTCTCCTCCTCGCGGTGAGCGCGACGTTGCCGGCCGGCTTGCTGCGCGCTTCGCCGGTGTCCGCGACGGTGCTGGTCACCACGACGAACGTCCTGGCGTTCGCGATCTTCGACGGGCCGACGGCCGCCGGGATCGCCGCCCAGCTGCTCGTCCTTTACCACGCGGGACGCCACGCGTCGCGGGTCCTGGCGATCGTGCCGGTGCCGGTGTTCGTCGGGTTCGCGATCGCCGCCGCGGTCGATGCGGACGTCGGCGAACGCATCCGCGCCGTCGTGATGGCGTCGTGCGTCTGCGTCGTCGCGGGGGCCGGCACCGCGCGCCGGGCCCAAGTGAAGGCACGGGAGTACAGCGCCGCGGCGCAAGCCATCGCCGACACGCTGCACGAGCATGCCGCGCGCGGCGAGCGCGCACGCATCGCCCGCGAACTCCACGACGTCGTCGCCCACCACATCTCGATGATCTCCGTGCAAGCCGAAACCGCGCGCCTGACCACGGCCGGGCTGCCGCCCGAAGGCGGCAAGCGGTTCCTGGCCATCGGCGACACCGCACGCGCGGCCCTCACCGAAATGCGCCGCCTGCTCGGTGTCCTCCGCGAAGACGCCGGAACGGGCAGCGGCCGTGCCCCGCAACCCGCCCTCGACCAGCTCGTCGACCTGGTCGACGACGCCCGCGACGCGGCCGGCGCAGCCACCCGGCTCATCGTCCGCGGCCACGTCGTATCCCTGGACCCCGGCATCGAACTCACCGCCTACCGCATCGTGCAGGAAGCCCTCACCAACGCCCGCCGCCACGCCCCGGGAGCCGCCGTCGACGTCGAACTGACCTACACCGCCGAGCGGGTGCTCCTGCGCATCCGCGACAACGGTCCCGGCCCGGGCGAGGACACCACCGGCAGCCTCCAGCTCTCGGCCCAGGACCCCGCCGCCGGGCACGGCCTGGTCGGCATGCGGGAGCGCGCCGCCATGGTCGGCGGCACCTTCCAAGCCGGTGCGGCGGCCGGGGGAGGATTTGTCGTGGAGGCTACGCTTCCGGTGCCGGACAAGGGGGCGGGGTGAGTACGGACACAGCGATCCGGATCGTGGTGGTCGACGACCACGAAGTGGTGCGCGCGGGCTTTGCCGGACTGCTGGCGACCCAGGCGGACTTCGACGTGGTCGGCACGGCGGCCGACGGAGCGGCAGCGGTACAGCTCTGCGCCGACCAGGCGCCGGACGTCGTCTTGATGGACGTCCGCATGCCCGGCTTGGACGGCATCGCCGCGACCGAGCGCATCCTGTCCGCGCGGTCTGCGGCAGCGGCGGGCGCGGACGGCGCAGACGGCGCAGACGGCGCGGACGGTGCTGCGGGCCGGTCGGGGCCCCGCGTACTGATCCTGACCACCTTCGATCTCGACGAACACGTCTACGACGCGCTGGCCGCAGGCGCCAGCGGCTTCCTGCTCAAAGACGTCACCGCGGAACGCCTCTTCGACGCCGTCCGGGTGGTCGCCGCGGGGGAGGCTCTCCTGGCACCGACGGTCACCCGCCGCCTGATCGGCCAGTTCGCCCGCATGCGTCCTCGCGCCGAGGGAGGCACACCACCCGAACTCGCCGCACTCACCCCGCGCGAAACCGAAGTCCTCCGGCAACTCGCGACGGGCCGCTCCAACCCGGAGATCGCCACCCGCCTGTGCGTCACCGAGGAGACGGTGAAAACCCACGTCAGCCGCCTCCTCGCCAAACTCGGCCTCCGGGACCGGACCCAGGCCGTGGTGGCCGCGTACGAGTCGGGATTGATCACCCCAGGGGCGGGAGGACTTGGGCCGTGAGCGGGCCGACGGCGCAGGGTCGCGGGCCCGCCGTGGTGACCCGAGCAAGGGCAGCGAGTAACGGGCCCCAGCCATGGTGGCCATACAGAAGCAAGAATTGAGCAACCTGGAGGACGGGGAACTCGACCGATCCGCGATCGACCGATCCGCGAGCTGCGCCCCTGTCCAACGTGAGGTCTCGTGTGGCGCAACGGATTTCGGCGCTCGGGGTGGTCCGCTCGTGCGAGGCGCGGCGGGTGGAGGATCGGGCCATGACGGATTGGTCGATGCTCGCGGACGCGTGTGGGTCGGCAGGGCATGTCCCCGCGGTGTTGGACCGGTTCGAGGCCGATGTGTGTGGCCGCTGGTCGGAGTTGATGGATCACCTGTGTCCGCAGCTGGACACCGCCTTCTCCGCGAGCTTTGCTGCGTTGCCTCGGCTTGCCGCGCTTGCGTCCGGTCGTCGCGGGGAGGAACGCAGGTACGTGGTGCAGGCGGCTGGAGCGATCGTGGCCTGCGCGGTGAGCGGTGATGACGTGTTCGAGGTCTTCACGGCCCCTATTGCGGTGCTGCATCGACTGGTTGACGAGTTGCTTCGGGAAAAGCAAAGCGCGGACAGCTACGTCGAGCTGGTGCAGTGCCTCCTGGCCTTCGAGGGGGTCGAGAGGTGGGACCGCTGCCTTGAGGGGCTGAACGCGGGGGAGTACGAAGTCGACTGCCCGCATTGCGGCGTCGACCTCTTCATCGTGTTGCGTGACGACGCGTGCTTTGCGGCCAGCGGCGACTGTGCGCTGCGCGAGGTGGCGACGACGCCCCTCCGCCCGTCGGTGCCGGGGGAGTTGGCGGGCTTGGCCGAGCGCTTGTATGTGCGTGCGGTGCGCGATGGACAACACCGCGTGGCGCGTGGGCTGACGTATTTGTTCGGCGAGGGGGACTGTCCCGACTGCGGGACGGGGTTCTCGGTCGCCGACCGGGTCGTGGCGCGTTGATGGCACGACCCGGTCGGCGGAGTGCGGACGGGGGAACGCAGACACAGCGGCGGACGGGAAACAGGCGGGGGCTTAGGGGCCGTCGGTGGTGTCCGGCAGCAATCCCGTGTAGTCGCCGGACCGGGCCAGGGCCAGGACCGCGTCCACCCGGTCCTGTGGTGCCGCGTACAGCGGGTGGCTGCGCAGCAGTTCGCCCACGTCTCGGAGGTGGGCGATGCCGGCGGCGGTGTGCTCGGTTTCCGCCCGACGGTGTGCAGCTTCCGCGCCGGTCGGAGGCCGAGGCCGAGGCCGAGGCCGAGGATCTTCCGGGTGGGAGATTTCCCTGCCTGGTCGGGTGTCTGTCGCATGCCCGGCTCCAGACCCGGCTCCAGACCCAGACCCAGCTCCAGACCCAGACCCGGCTCCAGACCCAGACCCAGACCCAGACCTGGCCCCGGCCCCGGTCCGGGTCTCGGCCCTGGTACCTCCCCGCGGCCCGCTCCCCGGCGGTTGGCCGTTCCGGCCCGCGTCCTCACCCCCACCCACCGTCGGATGTCTCGCATACACCGGCCCGCTTTCCCCGATGCGTCCTTTTGCCAGCGCGTACGTCACGCGGCGGCCGCACTGGCACGGTGCTGCCGCGTTCAGGAGGCCGCAGCGGTCGCGCATGGCGTTGCGGACTTGGCGGCGGGCGCGTTCCAGGCGTTTGCGGTAGGTGGCGGGGGTGGTGGCGAGTACCCAGGCGGCTTCGGTGCCGGTCAGGCCGATGATGTCGCCGAGGACGTAGGCGAGGCGGCCGGGTTCGTCGAGGCATTGGAGGAGGGCCTGGGTGCAGAGCAGGCGGATCTCCTCGGCGAGGAGGTCGCCGTCGGGGCCTTCGTAGGCGGGGGTGGCCAGGCCGTCGAGGAGGTCTTGGCGGTAGGTGTCGAACGTGAGGAGTTCGCGGTGCGGGCGTTTGCCGTGGTTCACCAGGTGGTTGACGGCGATGCGGTAGGCCCAGGTGAGGAGGGCGGCTTCGCCGTGGAAGGTGCTCAGGCGGGTGAGGATCCGGATGAGGATCTCCTGCACGGCGTCCTCGGCGTCGGGTGGTCGGCCGGTCATGCGCAGGGCCAGGCGGTAGACGGGGTCCTGGACACGTTTGACGATCTCGGTGAGTGCGGCCTGGTCGCCGTCGACGGCGCGGGTGGCGAGGGCGAGGTCGGCGTCGTTCATGCGGTCTCCTTGAGCCAGCGGGCGACCGCGGCGCCGATCCGGGGGCCGACCTGTTCCGGGGCATGGTGGCCGGCTTCGCCGACGTCTTCGGTCCGGAGGTTGGCGGCGTTGTCGCGGGCCCAGGCGATGGCGGCGGGGGAGCCGAGGCCGACTTCGGGGGTGACGGTCATGAGCAGTTTCGGCACGTCCGCCGAGTCGCGCATCCAGCGGCCGTAGGCCGTGACGCGCTCGGTCACGTCCGCCGGTGCGCCGTCCAGGGGGAATTCGCGGGCCCACTGCAGCATCGGGCGGCGGGAGTCCGGGTCGGGGCAGGTTGCGCGGTAGACGTCGAGGTCGGCTTCGGTGATGTCGGGGACCAGGCGCCGCAGGTTGCCTTCGATGAAGAGATTCTGGTTGAGGATCATGTCCTCGCCGATTCCCGGGGTGCGTGCCGCACGGAAGAAGTCGAGGGCGACGGGGGTCATTTCCGCCGAGTCCACCGGGCGCAGGAAGGTCTCGACGAGGGCGATGCCGCGGACGCGGTCCGCGCCGTGCCGGGCCGCCCAGTCCTGCGCCAGCGCGCCGCCCCAGTCGTGCCCGACGAGCACCAGCGGTCCGTCCGGGACGACGGTGTCCAGCCACGCCGCCAGGTAGCGGGCGTGGTCGGCGAAGCGGTACGCGGAGTCCGGCTTGCCGGAGTCGCCCATGCCGATGAGGTCCGGGGCGAGGCAGCGGGCCTCGCGGGCGACGTGGGGGAGCGTGGTCCGCCACAGGTGGGACGAGGTGGGGTTCCCGTGCAGGAACACCACCGTCGGTCCCGAGGTGCCTGCCGAGCGGTGCGTCATCCACGAGTCCAGGACCGTGGTGGTGGTGAGAGCGTCGTGCTGTTCCATGGTGTCCTCCCAGTGCCGTGACGGTGCTTGCGGCGCCGTGTTCCGACCGACAAAGGATTGGACAGGTCCCGACGGCCCGGTGTGACCGGACTGTGGAACGAATTTTCGTGTCGTGTGTGGGGGCGGACGGGTCGGGGCTGCCCGGGGTACGCTCACGTGCCCGCCGTGCCGCGCACAGGCGCGGGCATGCCCCGACCGGCCGCGCCGACGATCAGCCGATCAGCCGATCACGGTCCCGGGTGTCACGCAGTCGGGGTGGCGGCGCAGTGCACGGCGCGCGTAGTAGGCGAACGTTGCCCGGTGGCGCTGCGGTGTGGATGTCCAGTCGTGTGCCTCGCGCGCGAGGTCGTCCGGCAGGGGCTTGATGGTGCCGGCGGACATGGCGAGGAGTTGCATGCGGGCGGCGCGTTCGATGAGGACGGCGAGGTTGCAGGCTTCTTCGACGGTGCGCCCGGCGACGAGTTGGCCGTGGTGGGCCAGCAGGACGGCGCGTTTGTCGCCGAGCGCGGCGCTGATGATTTCGCCTTCTTCGTTGCCGACGGGGATGCCGGGCCAGGTGGGGAGGAACGCGCAGTCGTCGTACAGCGGCGTGGTGTCCATTTGCGACACGACCAGCTGGACCTCGAGCATGGCGAGGGAGGCGGCGTGCAGCGGGTGGGTGTGCACGATGCAGGTGACGTCTTCGCGGGCCCGGTAGATCCACGAGTGGAAGCGGTTGGCCGGGTTGGGCATCCCGTCGCCTTCGAGGACTTGGAGGTCTTCGTCGACGAGGAGGAGGTTGTCGTCGGTGACTTCGTCGAAGCCGTAGCCGAGGCGTTGGGTGTAGTAGGTGCCGGGGCGGTTGCCGCGTGCGGTGATCTGGCCGGCGAGGCCGGAGTCGTGTCCGGCGTCGAACAGGACGCGGCACGTGAGGGCGAGCTTCTGGCGGACGGTCAGGTTGCTGTCGCCGAACTCCTCGGCCATGCGGCGTGCGGCACGGTCGACGAGGACGTGTTTGGGATCGTCGAGTGAGTTCGCCATCGTGTCTCCCCCTGCGGGCGCCGGGACTTCCGGCGTCCCGGTCTGCTGCCGGCCGGGCCCCGGCCACCCGGCGCGGCCCGGAAACAAGGAGGACTGTATGACAGGCGGGGCCAGCAGCGCCGTGTGGTTTCGCCGCCCGAGAAGCCCAAGCAGCCCAAGTAGCCCCAAGTAGGCCAAGCAGCCCACGTCACCCGTGGCGCTGACGACGTCCCAGGCCCCCACCCCGCCTACAGTGCCTCCGCCAACCTCCGCATCGCCGCCGCAGCGGTCCGGAGTTCGTCGGGTGTCCAGTCGTGGACGCGTTCCGCCAAGGCGCCGCGCAGTTCGGTGCGGATGGCGACGCAGGCGTTCCACCCGGGTGCGGTCGGGCGGACGATGACCACGCGGCGGTCCGCGCGGGTTGCGGTGCGCGTGATCCACCCGCGGGTCTGGAGGACGGCGAGGGCGCGCGACGTGTGCGAGGCGTGTGCGACGACGCTGTGCGCCAGGTCGCCGACCCGGCTGCCCTCCCGCCGCAGGTGCAGCATCAGGCGGAAGGCCAGCAGGTCGAGGCCGTGCCGATCGGCGAGGCGTTGTTCGATGCGGCTGTAGGCCATCCGCCGCGACGCCTCGCCGAACGCTTCGAAGAACACCGCGACCGGGTCGGCGGGTTCGTCGCCGAACGTGGCCCCGAGCCCGCCCGCTGCCGCGGCAGTGCCCGCGGACGTGGCCGTGTCACCGTCCCGTGCTTCCGTTCCCGAAGCCCGTGCCGCCAACGTCCCCCGCCCTTCAGTCTTGTGCTGCCAGGTCTTCTTCCGGGACAGGCTGCCACACCACTCCGTTGATGGCGCCGCCGCCGTCGACGAACAGGGTGTTGCCGGTGACGTAGCGGGAGTCGTCGGAGGCGAGGAACAATGCCACGCCGCCGATGTCGGACTCGGGGTCGCCCATGCGCCCCATGGGGTTCATCGCTTCGGCGGCCGCCGCCTGCTCCGGGTTGGCCGCGGCGTAGGCCGCGAACGCTTCGGTCTTGGCGCCCGGGCAGATGACGTTGGCGCGGATCTGGTGCTGGGCCCATTCGCGGGCGGCCGAGCGTGTGTAGGCGCGCAGGGCTTCCTTGCCGACGTTGTACTCGGCCGTGTACATGTGCGCGTTGACGCCGTTGAGCGAGCAGATGTTGATGATCGACCCGCCGCCTGCGTCCCGCATCGGGGCGAACGCGGCCTGCATGGTCCAGCGTCCCGCCCACAGGGCCATGGTGAGGCCGTGGTCGATCTGCGCGTCGGTCTTGTTCTCCAGCCGGTTGACGCGGCCGCCGCCCCAGGCGTTGTTGACCAGGACGTCGATGCGTCCCCACTCGGTGACGGTGTCGGCGACCAGGCTGGTCGCGAACTCCCGGTCGGTGACGTCGCCGACCCGGACCAGCGTCGCGACGCCGAACTCGGCTTCGAGCGCGCGGGCGGTGTCGCGGGCGGGTGCCTCGCGGATGTCGTTGACGACGACGCGGCATCCTTCGCGGGCGAACCGGCGTGCGATGCCCTTGCCGATGCCCGCACCCGATCCGGTGACGACCGCGACGCGGCCGTCCAGACGTCCTGTCATGGCGGCGGTGCTCCCTTGCCTCGAACTGCCCGAGGGTCCTCGAACGGCTTCGAAATATGTACCTGACGTAACTATCCGAGAATGGTTGACAAAGTCAATGGGTCTGTTCGGCGGTGGCACCGCTCCCTGTCGGCCCCGCCTCGGCGGCTACGATCACCATCCGACGCAGAGGCAAGGCGAAGGCAGGCGATGGCAGACCCGAAGACCGCACGTCCGGCCGAGGACGCGGACGCCGACCCGGCCGGCGCCGGCCGCCCGGACGACACCGCCTGGCTGGCCGTCCTCATCCCGCCGCTGCGCGACCTGGTCCGCGCCGCCCGCGACGACCGCCTGCTCGACCGCGTCGGCAAGGAAGCCCGCGCGGACGTCCCCGCGCACTTGGTGCTCGCGCTCACCCGTATCGGCGACTTCCAGCCGATCCGCCTCGGCGACCTCGCCGACCAGATGGAAGTCGGCCGCACCACCCTCAGCCGCCAGGTGACCGACCTGGTCGCCGCCGGCCTGGTCCGGCGCATCCCCGACCCGCAGGACGCCCGCGCCGCGACCCTCGAACTCACCCCGAAGGGCACCCGCACGCTGCGCCGCATCTGGGACGCGTGGGCCCGCCTCCTCGGCAACGCCACCGCCGACTGGGACTCCGCCGACCGCGACCGCATCCCGCAGCTCCTCGACGACCTCGCCCGCGCCCTCACCGCGATGGCCGACGGCCGCTGACGCGCGCTTCCCCGCGTACGCCCCGAAAACGCCGTCGGGCGGTGCCGCCGACCCCGCAAGGCCGACCGCACCGCCCGAACCGCACATCTCCGCACGCGCCGCAGCACCGCGTTCCCGCGGCACCCTCAGCGGCTTGCGTCAGGCATCGCCCTTCTCGCCGATGACCGACTCCACCGTGATCCAGTCCGGCGGCATCGTCGGCGGCGTCTTCCAGAAGATGTCGAGCTTGCAGATCAGCCCGGCGTCGTTGAGCTCCAGGTAGTTCGCGAACCGCATCGCCAGCGGCTCCTCGCCCGGCGCGTACGTGATGATCTCGACGGCCTCGTTGAACGCGAAGCGCCCGTCCTCGCTCAAAAACGTGAAGCGCGACTGGAGTTCGTGGGTCTGCGTACGCCCGATCACGCCGGACACGAACGCGATGTACGCGTCCTTGCCCCGGCAGGTGTCCTCCTCGTTGTCGCGCATCCCGATCCGCACGAAGTCGTCGGCCAGCGTGGACGCCACCAAGTCCCAGTCGTGGCTGTCGACGCCGCGCCAGAAGTCGGCGACCGTCTGCGCGCGCTTGTCCCGATCCGTCATTCCCGCACCACCCATCCCGAGTCGTCCAGACAGCTTTGTGGAAAGCTGTTTTTGAATCGCGAACCCGTCACTCCAGCGGCTGCAACGCGTGATGCGTCGTCATCGCGGAGCCCGCCGGGCCCAGCATCTGGTGCGCACGCCACAAGCGGCGGTGGAACAGCGGCACCAGCGCTTCGTCCGACCGGCCGTCGTCGGCCAGCACGAACTCCTCCAAGGCCGCGTCGCCTTCCTGCCACGTGCGCGGCCGCCGGCCCAGGAGCGGCACCAGATCGTCGAGATCCGCCTCGGCACACGCGCGGCCGATCTCGTCGACCCGCCGGATGTGCCGCGCCAGCCGGAACAACCGCCGCTGCTCGTAGTCGCCCGACCGCAGCGACTCGACCAGGTGCCGCCCGGGCACCGCCGCCGCGGACACCTCGGCCTCCGGCAGCTCCACCGGCGCCAGTTCGACCCCCTGGTACTCGGCGAGCGCCTCGACCGCGAACAGGTTCGTCTCGTGGCACCACTGCAGGTTCGTCATGTAGTCCGACCCCGGAGGCGGGTCGGCGAGCGCCGCATGGAACGCCAGCTGATTCGACAGCGTGAACGCGAAGTGGTGGTGCTGGATGGCCTCCAAGTCGACCGGAGTGCCCGACAACTCCTCGTACTTCGCGTACATGCGGCGGAAGTCGCCGTAGCCGATGATCGTGTCGCGCATGCGGTACGCGGCGAGGTCCATCAACGGATCGCCGATGTGCGCGAGTTCGAGATCGAGGACGGCCGTGATGCGCTGCCCGTCGTGGTGGAACTGGCCCGAGTCCCACACCACCACCGACCGGCGGCCCCGCATGTCGAGCGGGTGACGCCGCAGCCAGCCGAGGCAGAACTCCAGGAACGGATCCGGCCGCTTCTTCGACGACCGGTACCAGCGCTCGTAGCCGCCCATGCCGTCGCCCTGCACGCCGGCCGCCTCGAACGGCGCCGGATCCAACGCGTGGATCTCCGCCAGGATGCCGAGATAGTCGTCCATCACCGCATCGCGCTGCGCGTCAGTGCACCCGGCGAAGTCGACCTGCCCGTCCACCCGGTCCATGACGTAGGCGCGCGGATCGTCGATCCACCCGTACACCGCGGGCACCCGAACGCCCCGCTCGTTCAACAACCGCTGGACGAGCATCTCGTGTTCGAGCGGGTAGATCCCGGGATAGTCGGTCCGGTCCCCGCGCACGCACAAGCGCAGCTGCGCCCCGTCGCCCCGCGTCACGTCGGCGAACCACACCGGCCGCCACCGCGCCTGCCGCTCGAGCCGGTCGACCCGCCCGAGATGCTTCTCCAACCACGCCCGAATCCGCTCTTCCACCGCACCCTCCCGGCACCCCGAAACCCCACACCAAGCAGCCCGGCCACCCAAGCATTGTTGTGTCAATCATGCAACTATCTCGGACGGGAGGGGCCGACCGCCAAGGCATCGAGCCACCCGCGAACCGGTCGAAGCGCCGCCCCCACGCCCGCGCCTCACGCTCGCGCCGCCCCACCCCCGCCCCCCACGCCCACGCCGCTTCCACGCCCCCAACTCCGCACGCCACGCCCCCACGCCCGCGCCTCACGCTCCCGCCGCCCCCACCCCCACCCCCGCCCCCACGCCCACGCTGCCTCCACGCCCCCAACTCCGCACGCCACGCCCGCGAAAAAGGGAGAAGAACGGAGGGGCGCTGCGGGGGAGTGCCGAAAGGAAGGGCGTCAGGGGCGGCCGGACCCCGCGGCCACCGCATACAACAGCTCGCGCACGTCGGCCCGCGTCTCCCCGTCCGGCCCCCAGATCAAGCGGAGCTGCAGCGGCGGGACAGGGAACGCGAGACGCGTCAACGTGCCCGCCCGCAACGACTGCGCCACCGCGAACTCCGGCAGCAGCGCAATGCCCAAGCCCTGCTCCGCCCACGCCCGCATGACCGGGACACCCTCCGCCCGAACCCGACGCAGCGCACCACCGAACACCCGGTCGGCGGCCAGCAGAAACGAGCAGTTCGGCACATTGATCAGCAGGCGCTCGTCACGCAGATCCCCAAGCGTCACCTCTTCCGCGTCGCGCAGCGGGTGATCGGCCGCCGCCACCAGCGCCAACGGCACCGGCTCGACGTCGGCAAACGCCAAGGCCGGAGAGAACCCCGGGCGATCCAGTCCTTCGCCCGTGCCGGGACCCCGGGCCGGTTCGACGTCGGCGAAAGACGCCCGCCCCGGACCGTCCGACCCCTCGCCGCTGCCCGGCCCCACCGCCGACCGCACCGGTGCGACGTCGGTCGACGCCACCGCGGACAACGGAGCAAACCCCAGGTCGCCCAGCGCCTCACCCACGTCCAGAAGAAGCGCCGCGTCGAGTACCCCCGCCGCCACATCCCCCATCAACGCGTCACGGCTCCGGGACGGCCGCACCTCCACCGCAACCCCCGGATCCCGCGCCGCGATCCGCGACAACACCCCCGGCGCATGCGACGCGGCGATCGTCTCCAACGCCCCCAACCGCAGCGCCCGCGCCGCGCCGACCACCTCCCGCCGTGCCTGATCCGCCTGCTCCAGCAGCCGGCGGGCCCACCCCCGCAGCACCTCCCCGGCCGGCGTCACCCGCATGCCGCGCGCCGTCCGCTCGAACACCGCCACCCCCAGCGACCGTTCCAGCGCCCGAATGTGCTCGGACACCGTCGACGGAGCAAGGTCCAAAATCGCCGCGGCCTCGGTCACCGTACGGTGACGCACCACGGCCTCGAACGTCCTGAGCTGACGCAGTTCCATGACCCTGCCCAACCCGCCTTGAGCGTTCGGAAATTCCGAACGGAATATGCGGCTTCCCCGGTGGAGCGCCCGCAGGCCCGCCGGAAGAGTGCCGGACATGACCGACGCCCCACCCCGCACCGAGCCCCGCGTCCGGCCCGCGGCCACCGCACCGACCACCGGCAAACGCCAAAGACCCGTCATCCTGCTCGGCATCTCCCTCGGCTACTTCATGGTCCTCCTCGACCTCACCGTGCTGTCCGTAGCCGAACCCGACCTCGCCGCCTCCCTCCACGCCTCGACCACCGGCCTGCAATGGGCCACCACCGCCTACACCGTCTTCTTCGCCGCCCTCCTCCTCTCCGCAGGCGCCGCAGCCGACCGCTACGGCGCACACCGCGTCTTCCGCACCGGCACCGCCGCCTTCGGGCTCGTCTCGCTCGCCTGCGCCGCCGCGCCCGGCCTCGGCACCCTCATCGCCGCCCGCGCACTGCTGGGCGTTGCCGCGGCAGCCGTCGTCCCCGCCTCGATGGCCCTGGTCGCCCGCCTCTACCCCGACCCCGCCGAGCGGACCCGCGCGGTCGCCGCCTGGGCGGCCATCAGCGGCGCGGCCGTCGCCACCGGCCCCATCGCGGGCGGACTCCTCGTGGAACTCGCCGGATGGCGCGCCATCTTCGTCGTCAACGCGCCGCTCGCCCTCACCGTCCTGCTGCTGGTGACCGGCCGCACCGTCGCCTGCCCCCGCGGCGACCGGCGCATCGACTGGCGCGCCCAAGGCGCCGCATGCCTGGCCCTCGCGCTGCCGACCGACGCGGTGATCGCCGCCGGATCGTCCTCCTGGGCGCACGCCGTACTCTCCGGCGCGCTGACCCTGCCCGCGGTCGCCCTGTTCGCATGGCTGGAACGCCGCAGTGACGCGCCCGTGCTCGGCGGCGGCCTGCTGCGCAGCCGCGGTGTGCGCGCCGGTCTCGCGGTCGGCGCGGCGGTGAACTTCACGCTGGCCGGCGACCTGTTCGTGCTCCCGCTGCTCCTGCGGCACGCCCACGCGCTCGGGCCGATCGCCACCGGGCTCGCGTTCCTGCCGCTGACCATCCCGTTCGTCGCGAACCCGCCGCTGACCGGCCGCATCGTCGCCCGGCGCGGCCCGCGCGCGCCGATCCTCACCGGGACGGCGCTGCTCACCGCGGGCGGGGCGGCCCTCGCCGTCGCCGCCGGGCAGGACGCGCCGTACCCCGTACTGGCGGGCGGGTTGCTGCTCACCGGCTTCGGTATCTCGTTCGCGCTGCCCGCGCTGGTGGCCGCGATCGTCGACGCCGCACCGCCCGGTACCGCGGGGTCCGCGGGCGGCATCCTCAACGCCGTGCGGCAGACCGGCGCCACGCTCGGCGTCGCCGCGATGGGGGCGCTCGCCGGAGCCGACCCGACACCCGGCGGTGCGGCCGCGGCACTCGCGCTGTCCGCGGTCGCCTGCGCGGCGGCCGGGCTGCTGTTCGCCGGGCGGCACCGCAACCGGGCCGCCTGACCTCACCGCCGACCGGTCTTCGCCCAGGCCGCCACCTCCGCGCGTCGGCCCGGGGGCGGCAGCACGTTGCCCCACGCCCCCGCCGGCCGTTGCCGTAGCGGACGAGCAGCGCACACGCCGCCGGCCCGAAGGAGATGCGACCACGACCGGGCAGCAGCCGCCCGACCCAGCCGATCGGCTTCCGCGCCAGACGAACACCGTGGCCGCGCCCATCGCGATGAGGTCCGGCCAACGCCGCACCCCCTAACGCCGGCCCGGGCGGATCCCAGTACGGCCACCGCACCCACCCCGGAAGCTGCACTACCGATCGGGCCTGGGAACGCCGAACGGCCCTGCCCGCGAGCAAACGGCGGAGGGCGTACGTTTCGCGGGCGCTCACCGGATGGGAGCAGCGGGAATTTCCCGTGCGCAAAGGCGGATACGGCCGTCATGATGGCGGGCATGGATCCCCGAACAGCCGGCAGCACCCCCGCGTGGGTGTGCGTCATCGCCTCCGACACGACACCCGAGGGTGTCCGCGCCGACGCCGCGCTGCGGGCTTGACTGCGCGACCGCGGGATCGACTGGCAGCCGTTCGGCGCCCACGACGTCCGCATGGACCTCATCTGCGGACGCGACCGGTCGGGGCGCGCACGATGCTGGTGCAACGTGTACCTCCGGGCCGATGCGCTGCGCCGATTCGGCCTGCATCCCGACCAGCCGGCCGCCGCGCCGTGCGGCCCCGCACCGCCGAAGTGGTGGCACGAGGCCGCGGAAGCGGTGGCGCGGCGGCGGCGTCGGTGAGGTTGCCGGCGGGCCGGGTCAGGCGAAGCGGGCCTGGAGTGCGGCCAGTCCGGTCCCGTACGTATCGTCGCCGAACACGGCCTCGACCTGCGGCACCGCCGCGTCCTCGGCGCGGTAGTCCGCGCGCCAGACGACCTGCGATACGCCGTCGGCATGCGGGCGGACGGCCAGTGTGGCCACGTAGTCGCTGATCGGCAGCATCGGGTCGAGCACGGTGTAGGTGTACGACCGGGCCGCGTCGTCGCGGCCGAGCAGCCGTTCCCGTGCCACGACCTTGCCGTCGACGCGGAAGAGCCGGACCGCGCCGTCGTCGTCCTTCTCCGACGGCGGAACGTGCGGATGCCAGGCGGCCAGGCCGTGGAAGTCGCCGATCAGCGCCCACACGGTGTCCGGGTCCGTGTTGACGACCGCGGTGCGGACGAGTTCGCGGGCGGCGGTCACCACACACCGTCCCCGCGCAGCACCGCGTCGGCGCCGCCGTCGATGAACACGACCTGGCCGGTGACGTGTGTGTTCTCCGGCGACGTCAGCCAGTCCAGCAGCGGCGCGATCTGCTCCGGCCGCGCGTGCCCGTGCAGCGGCATCGGGACGCTGCGGTCCACCAGTTCCCGCATCTCCGGATCGGCCAGCAGCGGCTCCGTCATCGGGGTGAGGATCGTTCCCGGGCCGATCGCGTTCAGCGGGATCCCCGCCCCGGCCCAGGCGTCGGTGACCGCGGTACGCCGGATCCAGCGTGCGACCGCCTGCTTCGACGACCCGTAGATCACCCCGCCCTCGCCGCGGTCCGCGGCGGCCTGCGCGGCCTCGACCGCGGCGGCTTCGTCGCCGGCCAGGACCGCGTCCACGATCGTCTGGTCGGCCGGGTGCACCGACGCCACCGAGGCGATGACCACCGCGCGCGGGTCGGTCCCGGCCGCCAGCAGCGGGCGCAGGCCCTCCAGCGTCGCGAACGCGCCGAAGCAGTTCACCCGCACCGTCAGCGGATCGAACCGCGACACGCCCGCGCAGGCCACCACCGCGTCCAGACTGCCTCCGGTCAACTCCGTCGCGCGCGCCACGATTTCGGCACGTCCTTCGGGCGTGGCCAGGTCGGCGGCGATGTCGGTGCCCTGGAGATCCGCTCCGATCACCCGATGGCCTTCGGCGCGCAGCCGGTCGGCGGTCGCTTTGCCGATCCCGGATGCTGCGCCGGTGACGAGATACGTGCGTGGCACGGGGTCCTCCTTGCGTCGTACACAACCCCCTCTTGGCAATTTATGCCCAAGTGGCAGAGAGTGCCAACCAGGCACGCCGGGGCGGTCTAGTCCTCCGTGGCGGCGGCGAGGATCGCGAGTGCCGCGGCGGTGACGACCTGCGCGGTCTCGGCTGCGGAGCGTTCGGCGGCGCCGTCGGCGCGGTGCCCGGCCAGCGCGTCGTACGTCTCGAAGCCGGTCAGCTGCCACACCGCGTCGATCGCGCCCTCGTCCGGAGCCGCGTCGAACTTCGCCAGGACGGTGGCCAGCACCGTGCGGCGCATGGCGTCGCGCTCGCGCAGTTGGCGGCCCAGGTCGGCGTCGAGCGCGCCCATGCCGCGCAGCCGGCGCAGCACGACGCGGTCGGACTCCCAGAAGCGGCAGAACGAGTCGGCGACGTGGGCGAGCGCGGTCGGCAGGTCGGGCGCCCGGAACGCGTCCGCGAGGTGCATGCCCGAGTGCGCGGCCAGCGCATCGAACAGGCCTTCGAGCAGGCCGGATTTCGAGCCGAAGGTGTTGTAGACGGTCTGGCGCGACACGTCGGCGGCCTTCGCGACCGCGTCGACCGAGACCGCGGTCGGCGTCGGCCCGGCCAGCAGGCCCCGGGCGGCGTCGAGTATCCGGGTGCGGGTCTCCTCGGCGGCGGCCTGTCTCTTGCCGGAGTCGTACTTGCGGGGGCTCATCGGGTGGGCTCCTTGACCGGGGCGGAAATTTGTATTTACAGTCTGTCCAATCAATCATAGGGGATGGGGCGCTGCAGGGCACGGCCGACGTGCGCGGTGTTTCCGGCAGTCCCGTACGCGTTCGTGTTTCCGCGAAGGAGAACGACCATGACCGTCCACGAAACCCCCGTTCCGCGCCCGCTCGACGGGCGGGTCGCCCTCGTCACCGGCGCCGCCCGCGGCATCGGCGCGGCCTCCGCCCGGGCTCTGCACCGGGCCGGGGCCGCGGTGGTGCTGGCCGCCCGCAGCGCGGACGCGCTGGAGGCGCTGGCCGACGAGATCACCAAGGACGGCGGGCGCGCGCTCGCCGTCCCGACCGACGTGACGGACCCGCTCGCCGTCGAGCGCCTCGTCGCGCGCACCTGCGACACGTACGGGCGCCTGGACGCCGCGGTCAACAACGCCGCGGGCGGCGGCCACCCGCCGACGCCGCTCGCCGAGGTCGACGTCGCCGACTTCGACAGCGCCTTCGCGGTGAACCTGCGCGGCGTGTTCCTCGCCATGAAGTACGAGATCCCCGCGATGCTCGCGTCCGGCGGGGGAGCGATCGTCAACATGTCCTCGACCGCCGGACTCCAAGCGGTCGGCGGTCTTGCCGGGTACGTGTCGACGAAGTTCGGACTGGTCGGCCTGACCCGGGTCGCGGCCCTCGACTACGCCGACGCGGGCATCCGCATCAACGCCCTGGCGCCGGGACCGATCCACACCGAGCAACTCGAACGCGCCGGGGAGCAGGCGCGGTCGATGGCGGCCGCGGCCATGCCGATGCGCCGCATCGGTCAGCCCGAGGAAGTCGCCGAGGCGGTGGTGTGGCTGTGCTCCGACGCGTCATCGTTCGTCACCGGCGCGACGCTGCCGATCGACGGCGGAAAGCTGTCGGGGACGCCGCCGTTCCGGCGGCCGGGGGCATGAGGGGGTGAAGGCGCGGTGGTCGGGCGACGCAATAATGGAGCCCGATCACCAAAGCCCTGCCGCCGCCGGGCCGTCACCCGGGGGAGGAGCCATGCCGGAGCCGTCCACGCCCGCCGAACGGGCGCCGTTGCCGCGGATGCGGCTGGACGAGTTGCTGGGCGAACTCCAGGCGCACATCGAGGTGGTGCGCGGGACGCGGGACCGGGTGCACACGCTTCTGGAAGCGGTGCTGTCGGTCGGCAGCGACCTGGATCTGGAGACGGTGCTGCGGCGGATCATCGAGTCGGCGACGACGCTGGTCGATGCGCAGTACGGTGCGCTGGGGGTGATCGGCGACGAGGACACCCTCGCCCGGTTCCTGCCGGTGGGCATGGATCCGCGGACGATCCGCGAGATCGGCCCGTTCCCGGCCGGTCGGGGCATTCTCGGGCTGGTGATCCGGGATCCGCATCCGCTGCGGCTGCACGAGATCGCGGACCATCCGGACTCGTACGGGTTCCCGGCGAACCATCCGCCGATGCACAGCTTCCTGGGCGTGCCGATCCGGATCCGGGACGAGGTGTTCGGGAACCTGTACCTGACGGAGAAGCGCGGCGGCGCGGACTTCGACGAGGACGACGAAGCCGTCGTGCGCACCCTCGCCGCCGCGGCGGGTGTGGCGATCGACAACGCGCGGCTGTACGACCACGCGCGGCGCCGCGAGCAGTGGCTGTCCGCCGCGTCCGAGCTGACCCGCAGCCTGCTGTCCGGGGACGCGCCGGCCGACGTGCTGCGGTCGTTCGCCGCATCGGTCCGCGAAATGGCCGGCGCCGACCTGGTCACGGTCGCGGTGCCGGTCCCCGGCACGGGCGATCTGGTCGTGGACGCCGCCGACGGCGACGGCGCCGACCGGGTCCGCGGACTCGTGCTGCCCGGCGGAGAGTCCCCGGCCGGCCGGGTCTACGCCACAGGGGAGCGCGTCGTCGCCGACCACGGCGGCCACGAAGCGCTCGGCGACCCGGACGCGGGGCCGACGATCATGCTGCCGCTCGGCACCCCGGACCACGTCCTCGGCGTCCTGCACCTCACCGCGCAGGCCGGGCGGCCGCCGTTCTCCGAGGCCGCGGTCGCGATGGTCGCCGGGTTCGCGGGACACGCCGGGCTGGCCCTGGAGATCGCCGAACGCCGCCGCGACGCCGACCTGCTGACGACGTTCGAGGAACGCGACCGGATCGCCCGCGACCTGCACGATGTCGCCATCCAGCGCCTGTTCGCCTCCGGCATGACCCTGCAAGGCGTCACCCGCATCGTCGGCGACGATGCCGCCAAGCTCATCATGAAGACCGTCGACGACCTCGACGAGACGATCCGGCTCATCCGCTCGACGATCTTCTCCCTGCGGGCCCGCGAACGCGGCGACCGCAACGCCGCCGGGCTGCGGGTACGGGTCCTCCAGATCGCCGACCACGCCTCCGACACGCTCGGTTTCTCGCCGACGCTGCGCCTCGACGGCCTCCTCGACACCGCCGTGCCGGAACCCGTCGCCGACCACGTCCTCGCCGTCACCCGCGAAGCGCTCTCCAACGTCGCCCGGCACGCCCGGGCCACCGCCGTCGAGGTCTCCGTCGCCGCGACCGCCGCCGAGGTCGCGGTGACGGTCGCCGACAACGGCATCGGCATACCCGCCGACCGCACCCGCAGCAGCGGCCTCGACAACCTCGCCGCCCGCGCCGCCGAACTCGGCGGCACGTGCACGGCACAGCCCCGCCCGGACGGCTCCGGCACCGTGCTGACCTGGCGGGCCCCGTACCGCGACGGCCCGGCCGGCTGACCGCCTACCGCGGCGCCTGCGGCGGCCCCGGATGCCCGCGCGACGCCGAGGGCGACCCGCGGAACCGCCGTCCCGACCCGACCTCCGGTTCCTCTCCGGGCTCGTGCTCGGCCCGCCACTCCACGGTGGCGCGGTTCTCCCGGCCCCGTGCGCCCTCCGGTGCCCGGACCCGGCTCATGCGCAGCAGATGCCGTGCCGCGCGCGTCGGGCCCGCCGCGGCCTTGGCCGCCGCCAGGCGCGGTTCGGCGCGCTTGTCGACGTCCAGTTCGTCGAGGATCTGGTCCACGCTCGCCAGCAGCGAACCGTGCAGCTCCCAGGTGTCCGGCTCGTACTCGCTTTCCGAGCGCAGCAGTTGCGCGATCGCGTTGCGGGCGTCGCGGGACCGGACCAGGGCGTCCGCGAGGTGCGCTTCCGCTTCCTCCGCCTGGGCGCTGATCTCCGCGGTCACCATCTGCCCGAACGCGTCGACGGCATCCGCCATGTGCCCGAGGAGGTTGTCGAGGGCGGCGGCCACGTCGGCCGGATAGACGTTCTCGTAGCGGCCGGACTCCTCGGTCAACGCGAGCAGCCCGCGGCACACCGACCGCATCGTCACCGTGCAGTGCTCCAGCGAGTCCAGCCCGCTGCGCAGCACGATTCCCGCGTTCAGCGCGTGGCGCGCCGCGCGCGGATTGAGCCGCAGGCTTTCCTCGGCCTGCGACAGTGCCGCGTCCGCCTGCACGATTTCGCCGTCGAGGGCCCGCGCCTCCTGCATCCACGCGTCGGCGTGCTTGCGCGACGCCCCGGTGCGCAGGTCGCCGCCGATCCGCGTGAGCAGGCGGCGGAAGCGCCCGCACAGGTCGTGGATCGCGTCGCCGGCGGGCTGGATGTACGTCGGCGGCGCGTACACGAGGTTGAACAGCATTCCCACGACCACGCCGATCAGGGTCTCCCCGACCCGCCCGGCCGCGGTCGTGTGCGCGGCGTGCAGGTTGCCGACGCCGAGCACGAGCATCGCGCTGATCGCGACCTCTTCGACGAACGGGTCGACCTTCAGCAGATGCCCTGCCACGAGCGATGCCAGGATGAGCACGCCCAGGCTCCACCACGTCAGGTCGACCAGCTCGGCGAAGCCCACGGCGATGAGCACGCCGAGGAGCACGCTGAACATCCGCCGGATGCCGATGGTCAGCGTCGAATACGTCGTGACCTGCACGACCAGCAGCGCGGTCAGCGGGGCCAGCAGCGGCGCCGAGTTGCCGGACAGCCACTGCGCGACCACGAACGCCAGCACCGCGGCGACGGTGCTGCGCAGCGTCCGCACCACCACCGGTTCGTTGCGCCGCTTCACCAGGCCGAGGACGGGTTCGGGAGCAATCGGCATACGGGCCCTCATCCCCAGGGATCCCGCAAGCGACACGCGGCATCCGGAAAACCGGGCAAACGAGGCAAACTCGTCGGCAGACGGGTCAGCCCACGTGCACGTGCGGCCGCCGCGACTGGTCCGGTTCCGCTTCGCGCAGGACCTCGCGGGTCACCGGCGCGACTTCGCCGTGGCCGAACAGGAAGAAGCGCAGGAAGTTCGCCAGCGGATTGCCTTCGGTCCACTCGAAGTAGATGTGCGGCCGCTGTCCGGTGCTGTCGCGGACGTACAGCAGGAACGCCGCGAGGGCGTTCGGCACCGACGTGCTCTGCAAGGTCAGTACCCGGTACTTGCCGTGCATCACCTTGCCGGCGACCTTCAGTCCGGACTCGAACTCCGACGGGTCGAGCACCGTCACCTCGAGGAACACCACGTCCTCGTGCTCCGGGATGTGGTTCTCCGCGCGCATGCGGTCTTCCTTGTCGCGGTACTCGGCGTCGTCGCGGGTGTCCGGCTGGTTCGCCACGAACCGGATCGTGCGGTGCCCGCAGTCGCGGACGAACCGTTCGGCCAGCCGGTCCAGTTCCAGATCGGTCACGCGCAGCTCGAACGCCCGCACCAGGCGCGACAGCAGCGACAGCGCCATGATCCCGGCGATGAAGCACGCGCCGATCTTCACGCCGTCCGGCCGCTCCGCGATGTTGACCGCGGTGGTGTAGACGAAGACCACAGCGATGATGCCGAACGCGATCGTCCAGCCGCGCTGCCGCGCCCGGCGGGCGGCGATCGTCACCGCGACGGCCGCCGACGTGATCAGCACGAGCACGCCGGTCGCGTACGCGCCGCCCTGCTTGTCGACGTTCGCGTCGAAGATCCAGGTGACCAGGAACGCCACGAGAGTGAACACGATGACCATCGGCCGGACCGCGCGCGCCCACGCCGGCGCCATGCCGTACCGCGGCAGGTAGCGCGGCATCAGGTTCAGCAGGCCGGCCATCGCGGACGCGCCCGCGAACCACAGGATGAGGATCGTCGAGATGTCGTACACGGTGCCGAAGGCCGACCCGAGGTTCTCGTGGGCGAGGAACGCCAGAGCGCGCCCGTTCGCCGGGCCGCCCGGCTTGAAGTCGTCCTTCGGGATCAGCAGCGTGGTGATGAAGCTGGACGTGATGAGGAAGACGCTCATGATCAGCGCCGCCGTGGTCAGCAGCTTCTTCGTCTCGCGGATCCGCCCGGCCGGCTTGGCCCACGTATCGCCCTTGTCGCCCTGCACGTGCGGCATGACCGCGACGCCCGTCTCGAACCCGGACAGGCCCAGCGCGAGCTTCGGGAACACGACCAGCGAGACGCCGATCATCACCCAGATGCTGCCGCGCTCGGCGACCAGCGCATGCCGCCAGTCGGTGACGACCTCCGGGTGGGTGAACACCTGCCACAGGCCGTTGACCACGACCACCGCGTTCAACGCCAGATAGACGCCCACCAGCACCACGGCCAGCCCGATCGCCTCGCCGAAGCCCTTGAGGAACACCGCGCCCAGCAGCGCGATCAGCAGCATCGTGATGATCAGCTCGTGGCCGCTCAGCGTGCCTGTGAGGTGCGGGTTCTCCACCATGTGGGCGGTCGCGTCGGCCGCGGACAGCGTGATGGTGATGAGGAAGTCGGTGGCGGCGAATCCGAGCAGCGTCAGGACGAACAGCTTGCCCTTCCAGAACGACAGCAGCCGCTCCAGCATGGAGATCGAACCCTCGCCGTGCGGGCTCTCCTCCGCCACCCGGCGGTACACCGGCAGCGCACCGAACAGGGTCAGCGCCACCAGCACGATCGTCGCCAGCGGCGCCAGCAGACCGGCCGCCAGCGCGGCGATGCCCGGCTGGTAGCCGAGCGTGGAGAAGTAGTCGAGGCCGGTCAGGCACATGACCCGCCACCACGGCCGGCCTTCGTGCGGGGCCGGACCCGACGACTGCTCCTCGCCGTCGCGCCCGGAGATCTCGGACTGGCCTTCGAGCAGCCAGCGGCGCAACCTTCCGGATCGGGCGGGACCGGCCATGGACGACCTCTCCTGTCGACGACGCGCCCCCGCCAGCCGCCGCGACGGCACCGGAGGCCCAAGCCTCGTCCGGGGGAACCGGACACGACCTAGCGGCGAAGGTACCCGGCACCGGCCGACCAAACGCGGACCATCACCGGCAAATCCCCTGCCGTTGCGGGGGAGCCACCCCCGCGGCGTACCGCCCCGCACCCCCGCAATTCGCCGATCGGCCCCGCCCGGATCAACATCCCGTCAGGATCTCCCCGCCCGCGGTCAAGATCACGGCAGACCCCGGGTTTCCGCGCGACCCGGGGTATTCCGCCGTCCTAACGTCGCAACGAGGCCGCAACACCGCGGCCCGGCCCGCTCCTCCCCGGACGGGCCTCGCACCCGCGGAGGACGCCGTGTTCACCACCACCGATTCACCCGACCCGCGCGACGCGGACCCCGCCGATCCCGGGCGCGGCCGCCGCACGCCGACCGACACCCTGCCGATCCCCGGCGCGAAACTCGCCGCCGCCGGCAGCCCGGTACACCGGCCGCGCCACACCCCCACCGGAACCCCCGGCACCGCGACCGGCCCGACCGGAAAGACCACCCCGACCGGCCCGACCCGCCCGACCACCGCGATACCCGCATCCGCCCCGGCGCCGCGCACCCTCCTCGTGCCGGTCGCCACCACCGCCACCGGCACCGGCACGCTGCGCCTGTTCCGCGACCCGCTCGGGCGGCGCGTCGCCGTCGGGTTCACCTCGATCGCCCGGCTGCGCGGCGCCTGCGGGCCCGACCAGCAGTGGGTCCGGCTCGCCGAAACGTGCCTGCGGGAGACCCTCGCCGGCCTCGGCGTCGCCGCCGTCCTGCACGACCCGCGCCTCGTCGCCGCGTCCCCGACCCGAACCGCCGCGGAGCACCACCATGACTGACCTGCTCGCCCCCGCCGCCACCGCCCTCGGCGGCGACGTCTGGCCCACCCGCACCCTGCACCGCCCCGACGGCGCCACCACCGTCGCCGGCGCCGACCTCGCCGACCTGGCCGCGCGCTTCGGCACCCCGCTCTACATCCTCGACGAAGCCGAGTTCCGCGACCGCTGCCGCGCCTACCGCCGCGCCCTCCCACACGCCGACATCGCCTACGCCGCCAAAGCGTTCCTGTCCCGCGCCGTCGCCGGATGGGTCCGCGACGAAGGCCTGCACCTCGACGTGTGCTCCGCCGGCGAACTCGAACTCGCCGTCACCGCCGGCATCCCCGCCGACCGGCTGATCCTGCACGGCAACGCCAAACCCCCGGCCGAACTCGCCGCCGCGGTACGCCTCGGCGTCGGCCGCATCGTCCTCGACAACACCGGCGAAATCGCCCGCCTCGCCGCGCTCGTCCCCGCGCACGACCGGCAGCCGGTCCTGCTGCGCCTGGCCCCCGGCATCGAAGCCGGCGCGCACCGCGCGATACGCACCGGCGGCGACGACCAGAAATTCGGCCTGCCCGTCACCGGCGGCCAAGCCCTCGACGCGGTCTCCCGCGTCCTCGCCCAGCCCCGCCTCGAACTCCGCGGCCTGCACGTGCACCTCGGATCGCAGATCACCTCCGTGCGGCCGTTCACCGCGGCCGTCGCGCGCCTCGTCGACCTCATGGCGCACATCCGCGACCGGCACGGCGCCGTCCTGCCCGAACTCGACCTCGGCGGCGGCCACGGCATCGCCTGCCGCCCCGGCGAAATCCCGCTCGACGCCGCCGACTTCGCCGCCGACGTCACCCGGCACCTGGAACGCGAATGCGCCCGCCACCGGCTCCCGGTGCCGCACCTCACCGTCGAACCCGGACGCGCCCTCGTCGGACCCGCCGGAGTCGCGGTCTACCGCGTCCTCGTCGTCAAGCGGACCCCCGTACGCACCTTCGTCGCCGTCGACGGCGGCATGAGCGACAACCCGCGGCCCGCGCTGTACGGCGCCCGCCCGGCCCTGCGCCTCATCGGACGGCCCGCCTCCCGCACACTGCGCCCCGTCACCGTCGTCGGACGGTTCTGCGAAGCCGGCGACATCCTCGCCCCCGACGCGGAACTCCCCGACGACATCCGCCCCGGCGACCTCCTCGCCGCCCCCGCGGCAGGCGCCTACCAGATGTCGATGGCATCGACGTACAACATGGTCGGCAGGCCCCCTGTCGTCGCCGTTCGCGGCGGCGAGGCGCGCGTCCTGCTGCGCCGGGAAACCGTCGCCGACCTGCTGGCCCGGGACCTGGGGGAGGAGTAGCGCGACGCCGGAAGGCGGCCCGCCTCAGCCGGTCAGCGACGCGCGCAGGCGGGCGCCTTCCTCCTCCAAGTGGCGCAGCAGCTCGCGGACCGCGGGCGTGTGCGTGCGGTCCGCGAGGAGCGTGGTGCCGACCCGGCGGCGCACGTCCTCCAGCGGCACCGGCAACGGCACCAGCCGGTCGTCGCCGGTGACCACCAGCTCGGGCAGCGCGGCGATCATGTCGGTGGCGAGGAGCAGCGCACGGACCGTCAGAATCGACGTGCACTCGACCCGGTCGGCCGGAAGCGGCAGCCCGTGCCCGTCGAACACGGCCGCCAGCTCGCCGCGCAGCGTGGTCTGTTCGAGCGGGAGGATCCACGGATAGCCGACCGTGTCGGCGAGCGCCAGGTCGTGGTCGGCGTCGGCCAAGGGGTGGCCGCGGCGGGCGATCAGCCGGATCGGCTCGTGGTAGAGCGTGTGCGACCGGACCCGGCCCGCTTCCGGCGACGGACCGATGCGGCCCACCACGACATCCACTTCGCCCGCCAGCAGCTGCGGGTAGAGCACGTCGAACGTCGCCTCGCGCACCACCACGGTGATCCGCGGCCGCTCCCGCTTCAGCGAGGCGACCGCCCGCGGCAGCAGCACACTCGTCCCGGCGAGCAGCGTGCCGACGGTGACCGTCCCCGCCTGCCCCTCGCGCAGCTCCGCCAAGTGCTCGCCCGCACGCCGCACTTCGGCCAGCACCACCCGTGCGTGCTCGACCAGCGCGGTGCCGTACCGGGTCGGCGTCATGCCGCGCGGACCCCGGTCGAACAGCCGCGCGTCGACCAGGTCCTCCAGCTCGCGCAGGCTCCGCGTGGCGGCGGGCTGGGTCAGGTGCAGTGCCTCCGCGGCGCGCACGATGCTGCCGTGCTCCGCGATCGCGGTCAGCAGCGTGAGATGCCGGAACTTCAGCCGGCCGTCCACCAGATCACGGGAAGTCACGCACACCACCCACGAGTTGGCAGCGGAGCAACAGCCCGGCGCGGGCTTCGGGATATACCGGTCACGGCATGGATGCTAACCGGATCGGCATTGGTTCGGTATGGCACCACGACGCGATGATGCCGTGTGCCGGGACCGTCCGGCGGGGTGCCCGCCGACACTCCGCCGGACCCCGGCGCCCGGTCCGCGTCCCGAGCGGCCCGATCCGGCAGCCAGGGAGGACCCGTGGACCCGCACACCGCAGCACCGTCCGACCCCGCCGCCTGGGCACGGCGCGCCGCCGACCTCGACGCCGCCGACCCGCTCGCCGGACTCCGGTCGCGCTTCCTCCTGCCCGACGGCGTCGTCTACCTCGACGGCAACTCCCTCGGCGCCCTGCCCGCCGCGGTACCGGCCGCCCTCGAGGACGCCGTGCACCGCCAATGGGGCACCGACCTCATCCGCTCCTGGAACGCCAACGCCTGGTGGGACGCACCCCTCCGGATCGGCGACACCCTCGGCCGCCTCGTCGGCGCGAACCCCGGCCAGGTCGTGTGCGGCGACTCCACCAGCGTCCAGATCTTCAACGTCCTCACCGCCGCCGCCCGGCTGCGCCCCGGACGCGATCTGCTGCTCACCGACCCCGACCATTTCCCGACCGACCAGTACCTCGCCGCGTCGGTCGCCCGGCTCCTCGGGCTGACCGTGCGCAGTGTCCCGATCGCCGACCTGCCCGCCGCACTGGCGGCCGACGGCGACCGGGTCGCGGTGGCCGCCTACGCGCCGGTCGACTACCGCACCGGCGAACTGTCCGACATGGCCGCGCCGACCGCCGCCGTGCACGCCGCGGGCGCCGTGGTGTGCTGGGACCTGTGCCACGCCGCGGGCGCCATCCCCGTCGAACTCGACGCTATCGGGGCCGACTTCGCGGTCGGCTGCGGCTACAAATACCTGTCCGGCGGGCCCGGTGCGCCTGCCTTCGCCTACGTCGCCGCCCGGCACCACGACGCGTTCGACCACGCGGTCACCGGATGGCACGGCCACGCCGACCCGTTCGCGATGCACGGGATGTACACCCCCGCATCCGGCATCGCCCGGGCCCGCATCGGCACACCGCCGATGCTGTCCATGCTGGCGCTCGAAGCGGCACTCACCGCGTTCGACGGCGTCGACATGGCCGACGTGCGCGCCAAGTCCCTTTCCCTGACCGGGTTCTTCCTGGACTGCGCGGACGCCCTTCTGGCCGGGACGGGCTTCACCGCGGCGACCCCGCGCGAGCCCGCCCGGCGCGGCAGCCAGGTCGCGCTGCGGCACGCGGACGCCTATCCGCTCGTCCAGGCGCTCGCCGACCGCGGCATCATCGGCGACATGCGCGAGCCGGACATCCTGCGCTTCGGCTTCAACGCGCTGTACGTGACGCACGCGGACGCGTTCGCCGCGGTCGCCGCGCTGCGCGAGATCACCGCGGACGGCTCGTACACCGATGGCCGGTACGCGGTCCGCGCGGCCGTTACCTGAGCCCGAGCCCGAGCCCGAGCCCGAGCCCGAGCCCGAGCCCGAGCCCGCGCAGTACACCGCACCGCCCGTTCCGCGCTCCCCGTTCACCCATCCGTCCCCTGTCGGAAGGACCGTCCGCATGCGCGTCCCCCGCTTCCTCCCCGGTCTGCCGCGTTCCGGCAGATCCGGGGCGTTCGCCGCCGCGGCCGTCGCCGCCGCGACGACCGCCGCCCTGCTCGCCCCGAGCGGCGCGGCCCCGCGGCCGGCCGCCGCCGCCCCGGCGGGCAGTGTCACCGACCCGAACATTCCGCTGGTGTGCGAGAACCGGCGCCCCGAACCGGTCGACCCCGGCTCGTACGGCATGCAGCTCGACGGGTCGTTCCTGCACCCGGCGGCCACCCCCGTCGACGAGGAGAACCCGCACCCGTTCCCCGGCCGCCGCGACGACTACGACAGCCGCTCGTACAGCAAGAACGTCAAGGTCGAAGCGGCCTACGAAGGGGCCGACTTCACCCCGGACTTCTTCCACACGTGGCAGAACATCGTCGACTTCGACGGCCGCCGCTACATGTTCCAGTACGACCGCTCCGAAGGCCGCGTCTACGACATCACCGACGTCAAGAACGTCAAGGTCGTCGAACGCATGAGCCGCGACGACGTGGGCGGCGACGAGTCCAGGGCGAACGGCTCGTGGGCGGCCTACGACTACTGGGGCGCCACCACCATCCAGTGGAACGCCCGCCTCAACGCCTACGTCATGGTGATGTCCTTCGAGGACAAGCGCCAGATCTCCGAACTCGGCTCCGAACCGGGCACCGACAAGTTCGACAACCCGGCGGGCGTCGCCGCGGTCCGGGCAAAGCAGGGCCTGAAGGGCTTCAAGGTCTTCCGGCTCGACGGGCCGACCAAGAAGGACTGGAAGCTGCTGGCCGCCGTCAGCACCGACTCCACCCAGGCCGACCCGCTGAACAGCGACCTGAGCAAGCCCCAGCAGGGCTCCGGCTCCCTCGACGTGCCGTTCTGGGACGGCGGGAAGTACCTGTTCATCGGCGTCGCCCCCAACGACTCGTACGCCAACACCGAGTACCCGACCAACCTGCACTCGGCCGGCTACCAGTCCTGGGACATGTCCGACCCCGCCCACCCGCGCCTCCTCGACACCTGGCACCTCGAGGGCTAGGTCAAGGGCGAGGAAGCCGCGTACGCGAAGAACCCGCGCTGCGGCAACCGCACCAGCTGGATGGGCGCCCGCATGGCGCTGTTCATCCCCAAACCCGTCGAACAGGGCGGCCGCTTCGCGTTCGCCGCGCAAGGCGGCTTCGGCCTCACCGTCCTGGACATCTCCGACCCCGCGCACATGAAGCAGGTCTCCCACCTCGACCTGCCGCCGTCGGTGTCCGGCACCGAAGGCGACAACATCGACGTGTCGCAGTTCGACAAGACCGGCATGGTGTACGTCTCCGGCTACCCCCTCACCGAGGACTGCTACGAGCCGTACAAGCCGATCTACCAGATCGACGCCCGCGACCCCGCCAAGCCGCGCATCGTCGGCCAACTCCCGCGGCCGGCCCCGCCCAAGACGTCCGGCATGACCGACTACTGCCAGCGCCGCGGCAGCTTCGGCCCCAAGCGCACCGGCTACTACACCAACCCGGGCACGCACGACGCGGGCACGCTCGTCTACGGGTTCTACAACGCGGGCGCGCAGTTCTTCGACGTCAAGAACCCCGCAAAGCCGGAGATCGAGGCCTACTTCGTGCCCAAGGCCTACGGCACCGAGACCAAGGACTGGCCGACCGCCGACGGCTCGTTCCCGGACTGGGCGATGGGCAACCAGACGCACGGCGTCTACGTCGAATGGGACCGCAACATCGCGTGGGTGCTCACCAACCACGGCATCTACGCGATCTCGTCCCGCGACGTCCTCGGCAAACCGAACCTGGGGAAGCCTGACCGGCCCTTCCGCAACAGCCAGTTCACCTGACCGCCGAGCCGTGCCGGTCGCCGTCCCGAGGGGGGAGGGCGACCGGCACGTGCACGACGCGGGTCAGTCGAAGCGGATGTGCGTCAGCCCCGTCCACGCCCACTGCGCCCGCCGCCGCACCGGACCGCCGACCGCCGGGCCCAGCGGAAGACCCGCCGACGCGGCGATGCGTTCCGCCACCCGCGGCACCGGGATCCGGTCGGTCCACAGATGCTCGGCGAATTCCGGCGCGACCAACTGCTCCAGGCAGCGGTCGAGTTTGCGCACCGCGAACGACTCCCGGCGCAGCGCCTGCTCGGTGCCGCGCAGCCACCGCACCGCCTGCCCGACGCCGCGCTCGCTCAGCCGCCGCAGCACCGTCTCCCGCTCCGCGAGCAGGGTGAAGTGCCGCACGTCGTGGCCGCGTTCGCGCAACCGTCCGACGGTCTCCGCGAAGTAGTCCGGCTCCACCACCGTCATCGGCGCGATCACCGGCCCCGGATGCCCGGCGACCACCCGGTCGAGGACTTCGAACACGCCCTGCCGCCACGCCGGGAAGTCCTGGAAATCGCCGCGCAACTCCCGCGGCACCATGCGGTTGAGCCCGAACCCGACCGTCTCCGGGTCGCACACGATGCTGCCCGGCAGGCGCCGTTTGATCTCGAACGCGGTCTGCGTCTTGCCGCCCCCGAAGGGGCCGTTGATCCACACCAGCATGCCGACGAGCCTAGATGGCGCCTGGCCGGTCCTCGGGGACGTTGCCGGGCGCGCCCGGGGGCGGCCGCCGGCGATACCCGGCGGGATGGTGGACTTCGTCCATGACGATCGAGCTTCGGGGGAGCGCCCTTCCCGCCGTCCACCGCCTGCCCGCCGACGCGTCCGGCGACGCCGCGCCCGGCGCGCGGATCACCGCCGTGCTGGCGCACGGCACCGGGTTCCACGGCCGGGTGTGGGGCCCGGTCGCCCGGCGCCTGCCCGGCGTGGACTGCCACGCCACGGACCTGCGCGGGCACGGCGAGAGCCGGGTGCCCGACGGCTACGACTTCCCGTGGTCGGCCTTCGGCGCGGACCTGCTCGCCACCGTCGACGGCGTCGACCCCGCCGAACGCGGCCCCGTCGTCGGCATCGGCCACTCGTGCGGCGCCGCCTCGCTGGTCCTCGCGGAGGTCGCCCGCCCCGGCACGTTCGCGGCGCTGTGGCTCTACGAACCGGCCGCCTTCCCGCCGCCCCCGCCCGGCGTGGTGCCGACCAACCCGCTCGCCGCACTGGCGCGCCGCCGCCGCGCGACGTTCGCCGACCGTGCCGAAGCGGCGCGCAACTACGCGTCGAAGCCGCCGATGAACGCCTTCGACCCCGAGGCGCTCGCCGCGTTCGTCGACCACGGGTTCGACGACGTGGACGACCACGTGCGGCTCAAGTGCCTGCCCGCGAACGAAGCCCAGGTGTACGAGTCGGCGCTGGTCGCCGAGGTCTTCGCGGCGATGGCGCAGGTCCGCTGCCCTGTCGTGGTCGTCGAGGGCAACGAATCCAAGTCCGGCCGCTTCGCCGCCCTCGCCGCGCAGTTCCCCGACGGCCGCCTCGAAACCCACCCCGACCTCACCCACAACGGCCCGCTCACGCACCCGGACCGGATCGCCGCCTCGATCCTCCACTGGCTCGCGCCGCTCCGGTAGGCAGCCGCCGGGAATCCCGCAGGAGTCCGCCTGCGGTCCGCACGTGCCCGGCCGCGGCGGCCGATTTCCCCGGCCGTCCGGCCCGCCGCGCGAGAAAATGCACCATTTGCCACATATCTTTGGCGAATGTCGGAATCCATGGCAGGCCGCGGCGAACGCGACGAGCCCCAAGGCCCCGACGGTCCGGGACGGGAAAGCGACGCCACCTCCGGCGACTACACGGGCGCGGTCTACGGCTCCCTGCTCGCCGCCTCCGTCGTCGCCACCGCCGGATCGCTCGGCCCGGAGTTCTCCCGGGTGCGCCTCGCGCTGCTGCTGATCGTCACCGGCCTCGTCTTCTGGGCCGCGCACGTCTACGCGCGCCTCGCCGGCGAACGCCTCGCCCACGGGCCCGCGACCTGGCGCAAAATCGGCCGGGTCGCCCGCGCCGAATGGGGCCTGGTCGAAGCCGCGCTGCTGCCCGCCGCGGCGGTGCTCATCAGTCCGCTGTTCGGCCTCGGGCCGGTGGGGGCCGCGTGGCTGGCGCTGGGCATTGCGGTCGGCCAGCAGACCGCCTGGGCGGTCTGGGGCGCACTCCGCGCGGGCGCGTCGTGGCAGCTCGCCTCGGTGGAAGGCGTCGTCAACCTGGTCCTCGGCCTCGTGATCGTCGCGGCGAAGGCGGCCGTGGGCCACTGAACCGGGGCCTCGTGGCGGCGGATTCTAGGGTCGCGGCACGCAGAAACGTCACGGCAATGCGCGGGCCCGTGCGGGCGGGTGGCCGAGGCCACAGCGCCGATTCCGCCGGGCCCGTGGACTGGTGAATGCGTGTTCACCTAGGGTGGGTGAACACGCATTCACCTCCCGTCCGCGGCTCTCGCGGGCGACGCGCACCTCCGCATCACCCGCGCACCTCTCGCACCGCCTCGTACGGAGCCGCCGTGGACGACCAGACCCTGCACGCGCCCGCCGCCCCCGGCGCACCCGCCCCACCCGCCGCCGCGGCCCGCACCGCGGCGGCCGACCCGGGCGGCCTGCGGCAGCGGCTGATCGTGCCGGTGCTCGCGTTCGGCGGCATCCTCATGGCGCTCGCGCAGACCCTCGTGGTGCCACTGCTGCCCGACCTGCCGCGGCTCACCCACTCGTCCGCGACCGACGTCAGCTGGATGGTCACCGCGACCCTGGTGGCCGGCGCCGTGTGCACCCCGGTGCTCGGCCGCGCCGGCGACATGTACGGCAAACGCCCCATGCTGCTCGGCGCCCTGGTGGTGATGACCCTCGGCTCGGCCCTGTGCGCGAGCACGTCCGACATCCGCATCCTCATCGCCGCCCGCGCCCTCCAGGGCGCCGCTTCGGCGGTCATCCCGCTGTCCATCAGCATCCTGCGCGAACACCTGCCGCCGGACCGCATCGCGTCCGGCGCCGCGATCATGAGTTCGACCGTCGGCGTCGGCGCCGCGTTCGGCCTGCCCCTGGCCGGGCTCGTCGTGCAGCATGCCGACTGGCACGTGCTGTTCTGGGTCACCACCGCACTCGGCGCACTCGGCACCGCCGCCGCCTGGTGGGTCGTGCCCGGGTCGTCCGTCCGCTCGCCCGGCCGCTTCGACGTCGTCGGCGCCATCGGCCTGTCCGTCGGACTCGTCTGCGGCCTGCTCGCCGTGTCCAAAGGCGGCGACTGGGGGTGGACGAGCACCCGCACCCTCGGCCTCCTCGCCGCCGCGGCCGTCATCCTCGTCGTGTGGGGCTACCAGCAGACCCGCACCCGCGACCCCCTCGTCGACGTGCGCCTCGCCCGCACGCCGCGCGTCCTCATCCCGCACATCGCGGCCCTGCTCACCGGATTCGGCTTCTACGCCAACTCGCTGTCCACCGCGCAGCTCGTCCAGGCCCCGAAGGAGACCGGCTACGGCCTCGGCCTGTCCATCGTCGCGGGCGGCCTGTGCCTGCTGCCCGGCGGCGTATGCATGGTGCTCCTGTCGCCGGTGTCCGCCCGAATATCCGCCCGGCGCGGCCCCAAGCTCGCCCTCGCCCTCGGGACCGGGTGCATGGCCGTCGGCTACCTCGTCCGCATGACCACCAGCCACGACCTGTGGACGATCATCGTCGGCGCGACCGTCGTCTCCTCCGGCACGGCCCTCGCCTACTCCGCGCTCCCGACCCTCATCATGCAGGCCGTCCCCGCCGAGCAGACCGCCGCCGCCAACGGCCTCAACGTGCTCATGCGCACCGTCGGCCAAGCGCTCTGCAGCACCGTGGTGGCGGTCCTCCTCACCCAGTTCACGATGAACATCGGCGGCCACGCGCTGCCGACCCTGCACGCGTACATCCTCGTCTTCGGGGTCGCCGGGCTCCTCGCCACCGCGGCCTGCGCCACCGCGTGCATGATCCCCACCGCCAAGCAGCACCAGCCGGCCAAGGCGGTCGACGCCGCGCGCGTCTGACGGGCAAACCCCGTCCGCGCCGCGGCGCGGACGGGGGAGTACCGGACTGCCCGGCCGCACCCGGAAGAATGGGAACGTGACCAGCACCGACGCCGAATCCCGCCCGCGCCGCGACGCGGAAGCGACCCGGGCCGCGATCCTGCTCGCCGCCCGCCGCGCGTTCGCCCGTCGCCCCTACACCGAGATCACCGTCAAGGCGATCGCCGAAGCCGCCGGCGTCAGCTCGCCGCTGGTCATCAAGTACTTCGGCAGCAAAGAACAGCTCTTCGCCCGCATCGCCTCGTTCGAAGACGGCATCGACGACTTCCTGGACGCGCCCCCCGACCGGCTCGGCCGGCACATGACCCTGTTCATCCTTGAAGGCCACGCGCACCGGCACAGCGACCCGATCCTGCGCATCGCGTTCTCCCTCGTGCAGGGCGAACAGGCCGACAAGCTGCGGGCGAACTTCAAATCCCGGGTCGTCCGCCGCCTCGCCGACCGCCTCACCGGCCCCGACGCCCTGCTGCGCGCCGAACTGGCCATCGCCCACCTGGTCGGGCTCGGCGTGGTCCTCGGCGTCGTGCAGGCCGAAGCCGCCCGCGCGGAAGACGTGGCCCGGGTCGCCGACTGGTACGCGCCGGGCGTGCAGGCCCTCCTGACCGGCGACGCACCCCCGCGCGAAACCCGGGCCTGACCCCGGGGAACGCGGACTGCTTCGGCGGCCTTCCGGGTGATTCCGAGGATCACCCGGTTGATTCACTCGGCGTGACGGGCACGCGTCCCTCTGGTTCCCGCCCCGCCCGAGAGGAAGCCGAGCATGCCTGCAAAGGCCCGGCCCCGGCGCTCGTCCACCATCCCCACCCACTCCGGCACCGTGCTCCTCGCCTTTGCCCTTGCCCTCGCCCTCGCGGTGCCGCTCGGGGAGGCAATCGCCCAGCCCGCGCACGACGACGGCCGCATCGCCGCCGCCGGATACGTCGCCGGCACGACCCCGCGACGCGATGTCGTTCCCCCGGGCGGCGCCGACCCCGCCGCGCCCGAACCGAGCACCGACCCCACGCCCACGCCCGCGCCGACAGGCCCCGACCGCCCGGCGGCCGTGCGCGTCCCGACGAGCGGCAGCGGACCCGCCGCGCAGTTGGTGGGACTGGCGGCGGTGCTCCTCATCGTCGGCGGCCTGCTGGTGCAGCTGACCCGCAAGCGTCCCCGACCGCCCTGCCCGGAGTCGTAGGGCGGGGACGGGGAGGGGCGGCGGCGTTCAGCTCGCGGCGCGCGCCTCGGCGAGCGCACGCATCAGGTGTGCGCACTCGTGCCGGCACTGCTCCAATTCCTGGGCGCAGTGCGTGTCCGCTTCCGCGCGGGCCTCCTGGCACACCTGTTCGACGAACGCGCGTGCGGAGCGCTCGTCGATACCCGCCAACTCGACCAGCCGGGCCGTCTGCGTCGCAATCAGTGATTCGCTCATGTTTCCAGGACACACCCGCACGACGCAGCTCACACGTCGGGAGCACACGCCGCGGCCGTCCCGCGCCCCGCCTTCGGCCGGCCGGACGGCCTCTCGGCCGGACGAGTGGCGTCGTGCTGCGCCGAACGGGGCGTTCTCGTGCCCGCCCGGCCCAGCCTCCGCCGTCCGGCGCCCCGGCAGCGGCCAGACTCCACCGGTACGGCGGGCGCGCCGTGGCACAGGCGGCAAGGAGACTCCCCGCGCATGGAGGCGGCCATGAATGTGGCGCTGGCCCACGAAACACTGTCCCGCTGGCAGTTCGGCGTCACGACCGTCTACCACTTCCTGTTCGTGCCGCTCACCATCAGCCTGTCCGCGATCACCGCGGGCCTGCAGACCGCGTGGGTGCGCACCGGGAAAGACAAGTACTTCCACGGCACGAAATTCTGGGGAAAGCTCTTCCTCATCAACATCGCCATGGGCGTGGTCACCGGGATCGTCCAGGAATTCCAGTTCGGCATGAACTGGTCGGACTACTCGCGGTTCGTCGGCGACGTCTTCGGGGCGCCGCTCGCCATGGAAGCGCTCGTGGCGTTCTTCCTTGAATCGACGTTCATCGGCCTGTGGATCTTCGGCTGGGACCGACTGCCGAAGAAGCTCCACTGCGCGTGCATCTGGCTCGTCGCCATCGGCACCGCGCTGTCGGCGTACTTCATCCTCGCCGCCAACTCGTGGATGCAGCACCCCGTCGGCTACACCGTCGACCCGGCCACCGGGCGGGCCCGGCTCACCGACATCTGGCGGGTGCTCAGCCAGAACACCACCATCGCGCAGGTCTTCCACACGCTCAGTGCCGCCTACCTGACCGGCGCGGCGTTCGTCGTCGGCATCGCGTCGATCCACCTGTGGCGGGCCAAGCGGGCCCGGAACCGGGGCGTCGAGCCCGACGAGCGGCAGCGCCGCACCACCGCGGTGATGCGCACGTCGCTGCGGGTGGCGCTGTTCGTCGGCGCGGCCGGCGGGCTGCTCGTCGCGATCAGCGGCGACACGCTCGGCAAGGTCATGTTCGAGCAGCAGCCGATGAAGATGGCCGCCGCGGAAGCCCTCTGGGACACCCAGGAACCGGCGCCGTTCTCGGTGTTCGCGGTCGGCAACGTCAACCAGGGCCGCAACGACGTCGAGCTGGAGATCCCCGGCCTGCTGTCGTTCCTCGCCGAGGGCAACTTCCACGATGCGGTGCCCGGCATCAACGACGTCGCCGCGCAGGAAGCCGAGACGTACGGCGGCGATCCGAAGCACTACATCCCGAACATCTTCGTCGCCTACTGGGGCTTCCGCCTCATGATCGGCTTCGGGATGACCTCGTTCGTCGCCGCGCTCATCGGCCTGTGGACGACCCGGCGGAAATGGTGGGTCGCCGAGGACAAGCGCACCGGCGAGGACGAAGTCCCGCGCCTCATGCTCACCAGGAACCGCGAATTCAGCCCGTGGTTCACCAAGTGGTCGTGGCGGCTGGGCATCTGGACGCTGGGATTCCCCCTGGTCGCGAATTCGTTCGGCTGGATCTTCACCGAAATGGGACGCCAGCCCTGGGTCGTCTTCGGCGTCCTGCAAACCGCCAACGGGGTGTCGCCGGGCGTTTCGCAAGGCGAAGTCATCACGTCGCTCAGCCTGTTCACGGCCGTCTACGGAATCCTCGCGATCGTCGAGGTGAGACTCCTCGCCAAATACGCGAACGCGGGGCCGCCCGTCGACGAGGAACCGCCGCGCAAGGACCCCACGCTGCGGCCGCGAGACGGCGAAGACGCGGACCAGCCGATGGCGTTCGCCTACTGACGACGGGAAGGGCTGCGGCTCGTGGAGCTGTACAACCTCTGGTTCCTCATCATCGCCGTGCTGTGGATCGGCTACTTCTTCCTCGAAGGATTCGACTTCGGCATCGGCATCCTCACCCGCGTCCTCGCCCGCGACGACGTCGAGCGCCGCGTCCTCATCAACACCATCGGCCCCGTCTGGGACGGCAACGAAGTGTGGGTCCTCACCGCGGGCGGCGCCACGTTCGCGGCCTTCCCGGACTGGTACGCGACCTTGTTCAGCGGCTTCTACCTGCCGCTCCTCGCCATCCTCGCCTGCCTGATCATCCGCGGCGTCGCCTTCGAATACCGGGCGAAGCGCAGCGGCGTGCGCTGGCAGCGCAGGTGGGAACTGGCGATCTTCTGGACGTCGCTGCTCGCGTCGTTCCTGTGGGGTGTCGCGTTCGCGAACATCGTGCGCGGCGTGCCGATCGGGCCGGACAAGAACTTCACGGGCGACCTGGCGGACCTGCTGAACCCGTACGCGATCCTCGGCGGCGTGGTGACGCTCTGCCTGTTCACCTTCCACGGAGCGACGTTCGCGGCGCTCAAGACGGCCGGCGACATCCGGGTGCGTGCCAACCGCCTCGCCGCGGTGCTGGCGCTGGTCACGGCGCTGCCCGCGCTCGCGTTCCTGATCTGGACGCAGAAGGACAGCGGCGACGGGTGGAGCCTCGCGGCGGTCGTCGTCGCGGTGGTGGCGCTGGTCGCGTCGCTGGGGGCGAACCGGCTGGGGCGTGAGGGCTGGACGTTCGTGCTGTCCGGGCTGACCATCGTGGCCGCGGTCGCGGCGCTGTTCCTGGCGCTGTTCCCGGACGTCATGCCGTCCAGCACGAACCCGGCGTGGAGCCTGACGGCGAAGAACGCGTCGTCGAGCCCGTACACGCTGAAGATCATGACATGGGTCGCGGTCTTCGCGACACCCGTGGTGATCGGCTACCAGTCGTGGACGTACTGGGTCTTCCGGAAGCGCATCGGGACCCGGCACATCCCGGCCTCCTAGCGGAACGGCGCGGGTTCCCGCGCATGCACCCGGCGCTCCGCGGCGCCGGGGGACTGGCAACCGGGCCACCGGTCTGATAGTGGTGGACTCAGTCAAGCATGTGGAGGAACGGTGCGCGGTCTCGGTGGAAAAGTCGCGGTGGTGACCGGCGGTGCCCGGGGCATCGGGGCGGCGACGGCAGTACGGCTCGCGGAAGAGAACGTCGCGGTCGCCATCGGCGACCTGCACGGCGAGGAAGCCGAAGCGCTCGCCGGCAAGATACGCGCCGACGGCGGCAAAGCCGTCGCGCTGCGGATGAACATCCGCGACGAGGACTCCGTCGACGCGCTCATCGCCGCCGCCGTGGACGCCTTCGGCGGACTCGACCTGCTGGTCAACAACGCCGGCGGCTCGCTCGGCCACGACCGCAACGTCGCCGAGAACGACGACCGCCTCTGGTCCTCGACCTGGGACCTCAACCTCATGGGCACCGTCCGCGTCACCCGCGCCGCGCTCCCGCACCTGCGCGCCCGCGGCGGCGGCGCCATCGTCAACATCGCCTCCGGATCCGGCACCCTCGCCACCCCCGGACTGGCCGCCTACGGCACCTCCAAGGCCGCCGTCATCCAGCTCACCCGCAACGTCGTCGCGGCCTACAGCCACGAAGGCATCCGCTGCAACGCGATCTGCCCCGGCATGATCATCACCCCCGGGGCCAGCAGCGCCATGCCCGCGGACGTCATCGCCCGCATCGCCGACCGCATCCCGATGGGCCGCACCGGCACACCCGAGGACATCGCCGGGCTCGTCACCTACCTGCTGTCCGCGGACGCGGCCTACGTCAACGGCCAGGTCATCCACTGCGACGGCGGCGCGCGCGACGTCGGGCCGTCGGGGCCGGCGCGCGGTACGACCGCCTGAACCCGCACCACCCGGAGCAGCCCCGAGCGCCGTCCGGCGCCTTCGAGGACCTCTGAGCACCACCGAGCACAAGCGAGTACCTGAGCACAACTGGGCACAACCGAGTATCTGAGCGCCACCGAGCACAACCGAGTATCTGAGCACCACCGAGCACTTGGCACCACCCCCACCGGAACGAAGGATTGCCCGTGGTCCTGCTGGTCGACGTCCGCGACAAGGTCGCCACCGTCACACTCAACCGCCCCGAGGCGCGCAACGCCCTGTCGCCCGAGCTGGCCGCCGCCATACCCCAGGCGATCGCCGAACTCGACGCCCGCGAGGACGTCTCCGCGATCGTCCTCACCGGCGCCGACCCGGCCTTCTGCGCCGGCTTCGACCTCAAGCGCCTGGCCGCCACCGGCACCTCCCGCGCCGAAGGCACCGAGCCGACCACCCCCGCCTACTGGGGCCCGTTCCCGCCGCACAGCACCCCCGTCATCGGCGCGATCAACGGCCCCGCGGTCACCGGCGGCTTCGAACTCGCCCTCGGCTGCGACTTCCTCATCGCCTCCGAACGCGCCCGCTTCGCCGACACGCACGCCCGCGTCGGCCTCATGCCCGGCTGGGGCCTCACCATCCGCCTGCCCCAGCTCATCGGGCCCGCCCGCGCCCTGCAGATGAGCGTCACCGGAGAATTCGTGGACGGGCAACGCGCTTTCGCGTGGGGCTTGGTCAACGAGGTCGTGCCGCACGCGGAACTCCTGCCGCGCGCCCACGCCATCGCCGCGCAGATCGCCGAAATCCCGTCCGCGTACATCGCCGAAGTCCGCGACATGTACCGGGAAATGGCCCTCCTTGACGGTGACGCCGCCTGGGCGCGCGAGCACACCCGCGCCCGCAATTGGATCGACCAGCGCTTCGACCGCGCCCGGCTCGCCGGCGTCCGCCAGGACATCGTCGACCGCGGCCGCACCTTCATCGCCGGCGAGGACAAGGACGCGGAGGCGGCCCGATGAAGGTCTACACGGGCATGGACCCGCGGATCTCCCTGCGCGACGTGGGCGCTCACGCGCGCCGCGCCGAAGCCGCCGGATACGACGGCCTGCAGGTCTCGGAGACCATCCACGACGGGTTCGCGCTGGCGCTGCTGGCGCTGGAGCACACCGAGCGGATCACCGTCCGGACGTCGGTCGCGCTGGCGTTCGCCCGGTCGCCGATGCTGACCGCGTACACGGCGTGGGACCTCGCCCGGTTCTCCGGGGGGCGCTTCCACCTGGGACTCGGCACGCAGATCAAGCAGAACATCGAAGACCGGTACGGCATGCCGTGGTCGGAGCCCGCGGCCCGGATGCGCGAGTACGTCGGTGCCGTGCGGGCGGCCTTCGCGACGTTCCGGACCGGGGAGCGGCCGGCGTTCGAAGGCGAGCACTACCGGATCACGCGGATGCAGCCGTACTTCAACCCGGGGCCGGATGCGGAGACGCCCGAGCCGTCGGTGTTCCTCGGCGGTGTGAACCGTCGCATGTGCGCGTTGGCGGGGGAGGTCGCGGACGGCTTCGTCACGCACCCGACCAACTCGTCGCCGCGGTACCTCGAGGAGATCTGCCTTCCCGGGCTGGCCGAGGGGCGTGGCCGGCGGGAAGGCGGCGCCGGGGCGTTGGAGCTGGTCGCGGGGACGCAGGTCATTGCGGGGGCTACCCGGGAGGCCCTGGACAAGGAACGCGAGCGTCAGCGGCGGCTGTTCGCTTTCCTGTACTCGACTCCCGCGTACCGGCGGACCTTGGAGCTGTACGGCTGGGGCGAGATGCAGGACCAGCTTGCCCGGATGGTGCGGCAGGACCGGTGGGACGACCTGCACGCCGTGGTGACCGACGAGGTCCTGGACGCGCTGGTGCCGATGGCGCTGTACGAGGACCTTCCCGAGCTGATCCTCGGACGGTGGGGGAGCCTGGCCGACGGGGTGACGGTGCCGCTGCCTGCCGATCCGGCCCATGACGGGCGGGTGGCCGAGGTGGTGAAGGCACTGCAGGAGGCGTGAGGTTCCCTCTCCGGACGTGCCCGGACTCCCGGGCACGTCCAGGGGGCGCGCGGCTGCCGGGCCGGCCTGTCGCGAGGGCCGGATAGGGTCGCGCCCATGCTTTCCCCCGAGACCCTGGCCGCCGCGATCGACGACGACGGGGACGCGATCGACGACATCGCCACGCTTGCCGCGACGCACCCGCACGAAGTCGCCCCGCACCTTCCGCGGCTGCTCGACGCCGGTGTCCTCTGGCCGCCGCAGATCTACCGGCCGCTCGACGAGGATGCGCAGCGGGCACTGGTGGCGCGGATCGATGCCGGCACGGATCCGATGGCGGCCCAGTATCTGGACGTACTTGCGTTCGCGCGCGGGGCGGATGCCGAACGCGCCTTCCGTCGCTGGCGGGACGAGCCCCCGGCCGGCTGCGCCGCGGCCGCCGTCGAGCAGAGCACGATCGACGCGGGGTGGCTGGTCACCGGCGACGGCATTCGCGAACTGCAGGCCGCCGTCGCGTACACGCTGGTGCCGGGCGACGGGGCCGCTCCCGTGGACCGACGCGCACTGCCCGTGGTGTGCGGCGCCGTTGTGGGTGGCCCTCGACGTCGACACGGGGGCGGACGGCCGGGTCGCGGCGGCCTTGGCGCACACCGGCTGGTCGGGGCGGCTGCGGGTGACCCCGTGTCTGGTGTGCTCGTGCGTCGGGCCGAGCTTCTTCCGGGTGGTCTCCGACGGCGGCGCGGCGTGGTCGCCGCACACGCGGAAACCCGACTGGTACACCCCCGGGCCGCCGGAACGCCCCAACGCCGTGCCGTTGACCGTCGGCCCGGCGCGGGCGACGGCCCACGGCGCGAACGCGTGGGGCGAGGGCGGCTCGACGCTGGGCGGTTCGCCGGACTGGATCCAGGACCCGCACGACATGCGCTGCCCGGAGTGCGGTGCACCGATGTCGTACGTCGGCCTCGTCGGGGGAGCGGACCTGGGGGAGTACGGCGAAGGCGCCTGGTACGTCTTCCTCCACGCGCCGTGCGGGCTGGCCGCCGTCGAGTACCAGCAGTCGTGAGTGCGTGACGGCCGCGGCCGCCCGCGGCGGGCACGCCAGCGGCCCCCGCGGCCCGGGGGCGGGCCCGGGGCGGGGCGACGACCCGGGGCCCCCCCCGGGGGGGGGGGTGGGGGGGGGAGCGGGACACGGGGGGGTAGAATGGCAGT
>NZ_JBMULZ010000002.1:0-518327 GCF_049534875.1 Uniformispora flossi | reverse complement strand
CGGCGCGCCCCCCCGGTCACACCCCCTGGCTCAGGGTCGCGTGGGCGCGCCGACGTGTTTCTCGCTCAGGCCTGCGACGCCGGCGGCCGGGGGTCGGCCCGGGGGCCGAGCGGGTGCCGTCGGATGTGCGGTGGGACGTGCCGTCAGATTTGCGCGGCGACCTCGGTGGCGGCGCGTTCGCCGGACGCGACGGCCGAGTTCAGGGTGGCGTTGTCGACGTCGGTGTGTTCGCCGGCGAAGTGGATGCGGCCTTCCTGGGCGCCTTCGTAGCCGGCGAACGCGGTGTACTGGCCGATGCCGTAGTAGTGGTAAGAGCCGTAGTGCCAGCGGTCGTTGGACCAGTGGTCCTCGTAGGCCTTCCCGTTGAACGCGGCCCAGGTGCCGGGCAGCAGCTTCTCGATCTGGTCGAGGAAGGACTTGATGTCGGCGGACGGCGCCGGGCCGTGCGCGGCACCGGTGTAGCCGTAGCGCGCCATGTCGCCGCCGGGGAAGTTGACGAGCAGCGCGGGGGAGCCGTTGGCGCCGATCTCGACGGAGCCGTCCCAGGAGCTTTGGAAGCCGCTCGGGCCGGTGTTGGTGACGCCGTTGCTGCCCGCGGCGGGCCAGGTCTTCTTGGTGAGCTGGAGGACCAGCTTGGCATTGTGGCCCATGCCTTGCTGGGTGATCGCGGCCGTCTTGCGCGCCGACAGGCCCGCGCAGCTCAGGTCGACGAGGCGCAGCATGCGGAACGGCAGGGCCAGCACCAGGTGGTCGGCGACGACGTCGACCAGGGTGCCGGAGCGGTTGAACGTGGCGGTGTAGCTGCCGCTGGTGTTGCGCTTGACGGCGACCAGTTCGTAGCCCTGCTTGACGGTGCCCGGGGGGAGTTCGCCGAGCATGCCGCTGATGATCTGGTCGTTGCCGCCCTTGAAGTGGTAGAGCTCGTCGAAGTTGCTGCTGCCGAACGCGCCGGCGCCCCAGAACCCGACCAGGCCGCAGGCGGACGACTCGCGGGGCTCGCCGGCGCCTTGGAGCTGGAACGTCTGCACCATCTGGCCGACGGGCGAGTTCGGGTCCATGCCGATTTCGTTCATGTAGTCGATGCACGACATGTTGTCGAGGCGCTGGGCTTCGGCGGTGAAGTTGTTGTAGCGGGGGACGCCCATCGCGTTGTAGGACGCGGTGATCGCGTCCATGAAGGCACCGATGTCGGCGTCGAAGGACGGGTAGGGGGCGTTGTTGACCCAGGCGAGGAAGTTGCCGGTTTTGAGGGCGCCCGCGTTGGCGAGTTCGGTGTTGACGTGGAACCGCTTGGCCAGGTTCAGGATCGACGTGTCCGAGGAACTGATGAACGCGCCGCCGTGCTCGTGGACTTGGCCGTTGTTGAAGAAGCCGCGGAGCGACCAGCAGCGGCCGCCGATGTGCGACGTGTCGGCTTCGTAGACGGTGGCGGCGACCGGGTTGGGCCCGGTCCAGAGCTGGTGTGCGGCGCGGAGCCCGGCCAGGCCGGCGCCGACGACGACGACCCGCGGGGCGGTGGCGGCGTTGGCGCGCGAGGGGGAGAGGAGTCCGCCGGGGATGGTCGAGGCGGCGGCCAACGCGCCTGCGGTGGTGAGGAGTTGGCGGCGGTTGAGGGAGTTGCCGCTTCTTTCGGCGGCCGCTTCGCGCTCTTCGGCCATCGCGCCGGCGAGTTCGGCGGCCGGGATGCCGCGGCGGCGGGCTTCCATGCGGAGCGAGACGGCGGCGCGGAGGCGGCTGGGGGTGCCGAGGCGGGTGGTGACGCGCATGGCGTTGGGGGACTGCGGGGCAAGGGGCTTGGGGAGCATCGAATCCCTCTTCCGGGATCAGGCGGCTGCGTCCGGGTGGTTGGCGAACACCCGGCGGTGTTACCGCGGTTCTGATGCAGTGGAGCCCCCGGCGCGGAGTGCGCCGGGGGCACCGGTGCCCTTGTGGGCGTGGCGGCTGAGTGAGTGAAGCGCGGGCGCATCGGCGTTGTCAACGGTGATGCGCTATGCGGGGGAGAAAGACTGGTTCCGCAGAGCTGCCGAGTGTGATTCGCCCTTTAAAGGGCCCTCCCTCTCCCGCCGCCAAGGACCGGAGTTGCGAGTGTCCCTCCCCCACCCCCGCCGCCGTCGGATCGCTCCGACGTGGTCACTCTGCCCGCTCCGCCGGGAACACGCGTCATTGCTGTGTGGACAGCCGTCCCGGGTCACTCCGAAGCGTGATTCCCGCTCGCCTGCCGCTCGATCGCCGTGATAAGCCCCTCGACCCGTGCCCGGAAGATCGCGTCCTGCGTCACCGACGCCAGTTCCGCGCCCAGCCGGCCGATCTGCGGGAACGCCGCCGTGTCCACGTGCCGGTACTCGACCGTCCACGCCGACTCGTCCGACGCCCGCACATCGGCGTCGAACAGCAGATACGAAGCCCGCTGCCCGACAAACGCCAGCAGCGAATCCCCGACCACCCGGTAGTACAGCGCCGCGTCGGCTCCTTCGAGCCCGGCTTCGGTGACCGCCCCCAGGATTAGCTCCACGATCCGGAATTCGTTCACCCGCCGCGTCGTCCGGCTGGCCATCGTCGACGCCACCACCGGGTACTTGACCGCCGCCGCCAGCGATCCGTCGGCCAGCGCCCGCAGCCGGTCCTGCCATCCGAGCCCCTCGGGGATGCTCGCCAGCACCTCGCCGAGCATCCGGTCGGCCACCGACAGCAGGAGCTCGTCCTTGTCGCGGAAGTGCCGGTAGATCGCGGTGGGGTCCGTGCCCAGCTCTTCGCCGAGGCGGCGGATGGTGAACGCGTCGGCGCTGCCGCGCGCGGCGATGGCAAGGCTCGCCTCGATGATCCGCTCGGGGGAGAGGCGGCTTCCGGCGCGCTTGGCGCGCAGGGGCGCCGACGTGGGCTTCGACATGGTGGGGCCAGTGTATCGAGGCCGCGAAACCGTGAGCGCATCACTGTTGACATCAACGTTGCGCAACGGTTGACTCCGAGTGTCAGGCACACCGTGCGGACTCAGCCGTCCGCCGACGTTGGGGGCAACTTCCGTGGGCAACACCGCCGACACCGTCTTCCTGGGCGGCAAGGTCTTCACCGGTACCGGCACCGAGCCGGTGGACGCCGCCGTCGCGGTCGCCGGCGGCCGAATCCTCGCCGTCGGCGACACCGCCGAGATCCGCGGACTCGCGGGCTCCGGCACGGAGATCGTCGACCTCGCCGGCGGGCTCCTGAGCCCCGGCTTCCAGGACTCGCACATCCACCCGGTCGCGGCCGGCAACCAGCTGCTGCGCTGCGACCTGTCCGGCGAGCGCAACCTGGACTCCTACCTGGCCCGGATCGCCGAGTACGTGCGCACCCACCCCGACGCCGAGTGGATCACCGGCGGCGGCTGGTCGATGGACGTCTTCCCCGGCGGCACCCCCACCCGGCAGATGCTCGACGTGCTGGTGTCCGACCGACCCGCGATCCTGACCAACCGCGACGGCCACGGCGCCTGGGTCAACACCAAGGCCCTGGAGATCTCCGGGATCGACCGCGACACCCCCGACCCGGTCGACGGCCGGATCGAGCGCGAAGCCGACGGCACCCCGTCCGGCATGCTCCAGGAGGGCGCCGCCCACCTGGTCGGCAAGTACATGCCGACCGCCGGACCCGACGAGCCGTACCACGGACTCCTGCGCGCCCAGGAGCAGCTGCACGCGTTCGGCATCACCGGCTGGCAGGACGCCATCATCGGCGCCTTCGCCGGGAGCGGCGACAACCTCGAGGTCTACCTGCGCGCCGCCCGCGAAGAGACCCTCACCGCCCGCGTCGTCGGCGCTCTGTGGTGGGACCGCGAGCGCGGTCTGGAGCAGATCGCCGAGCTTGAAGAGCGCCGCAGCCGCGGCAACCTCGGCCGGTTCGCCGCCACGTCCGTCAAGATCATGCAGGACGGCATCGCGGAGAACTTCACCGCCGCGATGCTCGCCCCGTACCTCGACAAGTGCGGCTGCGCGACGGCCAACTCCGGGCTCAGCTTCGTCGACCCGGCCCTGCTCGGCCGCGCGGTCACCGAACTCGACCGGCTCGGCTTCCAGGTGCACTTCCACGCGCTCGGCGACCGCGCCGTCCGCGAGGCCCTCGACGCGATCGCCGAGGCCCGCACCGCGAACGGGATGAACGACAACCGCCACCACCTCGCGCACCTCCAGGTCGTCGACCCGGCCGACCTGGAGCGCTTCGCCGAACTCGGCGCCGCCGCCAACATCCAGGCGTTCTGGGCGGTGCACGAGGCGCAGATGGACGACCTCACCATCCCGTTCCTCGGCCCGGACCGCGCCGCGCTGCAGTACCCGTTCGGCGACCTCGACCGGGCCGGCGCCCGGCTCGTCGCGGGCAGCGACTGGCCGGTCAGCAGCCCGAACCCGCTGTGGGGCATCCACGTCGCGGTCAACCGCATGACCCCCGACGGCGCGCCGAACGTGCGCAGCGCCGACGCGCCGCCGCGGAAGCCGTTCTACCCGGAGCAGTCGCTCACGCTGGCGCAGGCGTTCGGCGCCTACACGTCCGGCACGGCGTGGGTGAACCACCTCGACGAGGTGACCGGCACCATCGAGCCGGGCAAGTACGCCGACTTGGCCGTCCTGGACCGCGACCCGTTCGCGGGGCCGAAGGAGGAGATCGGCAACACGACGGTGGTCCGGACCTACGTCGAGGGCGTCGAGGTGTACGCCGCGGGCTGAGCGGCCGTCAACGTGCCGGGGCGCGGTCCGGGCGCCCCGGCAGGGACGTGGCCGCGGCCACCGTGACGACGGCGGCCGCGGCAACGACCCACCAGAACGCACCCGTGTACGCGGCCGATGTCTTGCCGTCGTCGATCCCCTGCTGCACCAGCACCGTCACGATCGCGATCCCGAACGATCCGCCGATCTGGTTGAGCACCATCACGGCGCCGCTCGCGCTCGACACCGACGCGGGCGGCACGGTGCGGTAGATCGACGACATCGTGGGCGCTCCGACGAAGCCGAGCCCCGCGCCGACCACCAGCGTCGCGGCGGCGAGCAGCCACGTTGGGGTGTCCGCGTCCGCGGTCGCGAACACCACCATCACCAGACCCACCACCGTGGCACCGGCCGGGACCAGCGGCCGGGCGCCGACCCGGTCGCTCAGCCGTCCGCCGATCGGCATGCCGATCATCGCGCCCAGCCCGAGCGGCGCGAGGAGCAGGCCCGCGCTCAGTACGCTTTCGCCGCGCGCCTGCTGGTAGTAGAGCGGCACCAGGTAGAGCAGCGGGAAGACCATCGCGCCGACGGTGCTCATCACGACCACGCTGGCGGCGTAGCCGCGGCTCGCGAACAGCCGCACGTCGATGATCGCGCCGTCGCCCATGCGCAGGGCGTGCGCGACGTAGCAGCCGACCAGGAACACGCCGCCGGCCAGTGCCGCGACGACCGGGGACGAGCCGAAGCCGCCGCCCCCGGCCGCGTGCGAGAGGCCGAACAGCAGGAGGCCGAAGCCCGGGGCGAGCAGCGCCAGCCCGCGCGCGTCGAAGCGGGCGCGTCCGCCGTCCGCGAACCGGTCGCCGTCCGCCGGGACGAAGCGCAGCGCGAGGACGGTCGCCACGATGCCGAGCGGCAGGTTCACCAGAAACATCCACTGCCACGGCAGCGCGTCCAGGATCACCGCGCCGAGGATCGGGCCGAGCGCCGGGCCGAGCGTGATGGGAAGGCTGATCGCGGCCATCGCGCGCCCGGCGCGGGCCGGACCGGCGGCGCGTGCGACCAGGGTGAGCATCACCGGTTCGAGCATGCCGCCGCCGAGGCCTTGGAGGATCCGGAAGACGATCAGCGCGCCGACCGACCACGACAGCGCGGCCAGTACCGACGTCGTGGTGAACACGACCAGGCCGAGCAGCCACACGCGGCGGCCGCCGAACCGGTCGACCGCCCACAGCGCCGCGGGGCCGGAGACGGCGCAGGCCAGCAGGTAGCCGGTGGCCGCCCACTCGACGGTGTGCAGGGGGGCGTCGAAGTGCTCGCCGAGTGTGCGCATGCCGACGTTGACGATCGTCGCGTCGAACAGCGCCATCAGGCCGCCGAGGACGAGCACGAGGATCAGGCGGATCAGCGGCGCGTCGAGCCGGTCGGGCGGGGCGGGCGCCGCGTCGGTGCCCGCCGGGGGCAGGCCGGTCGCGGCGAGGTCGGGAGGAGGAGCGGAAGACGGCATCGGCCAACTCCAGTGAACGAAGAAGTCTGGGAACTTGAACTCAAGAGTTCAAGTTTGCGGACTGACGGTAACATGTCCGCATGAGCCGACGCGACGCCCCGACCACCGACCGACCAAGCCGCCCCGCGGCCGCGCCGACCGCGTCCGGCCCGGACGCCAAGGCGCCGCGCCCGGTCGCCCGCGGCCGGGTCGAGAAACGGCAGGCGATCCTGGACGCCGCGCTCGTGGTGTTCGCACGCGAGGGCTACGACCGGGCCGGCGTGGACGTCATCGCCGCCGAGGCGGGCGTCGCGAAGCCGACCGTCTACAACCACTTCGGCGGCAAGGAGACGCTCTTCCGCGAGATGGTCCTGTCGTCCGCGATCCGCTCGCGCGAATCGAGCCTCGCGGCGATCGACGCCCTGCCCGTCGCCCCCGCCGACCTCACCGCCGAACTCCTCGGCCTCGCCCACCGCCTGGCCGTGTGCTTCCGCGACCCGCGCGCCTGGGTCCTGCAACGCGTCCTCGTCACCGAGTCCGCGCACTTCCCCGACCTGCTGAAGGAAGTCGTCGGCGACGGCTTGTCCCGCATCACCGAGGCCCTCGCCGGCCGCATCGCGCTGCTCGGCGCGGCGGGCCGGCTCGACATGCCCGACCCGGTCCGCGCCGCCGCGCACTTCTTCGCCCTCACCACCGGCGAAGTCCTCACCCGCTCCCTCAACGGCGCCCGTCCGACCGAAGCCGCCGAACTGGACGCGATCCTGGCGGCGGGAGTGGACACGTTCCTGCGGGCCTTCGCCGCGGACCGCTGCGGCGGGTGAAACGGATCGGCGGGGAAACCGGCGCCGCGTGAGGGTGTGTCGAGGAGGGGCCGCACGGCCGAGGCGGCACGACACACCGGCGAGTCGCCGGCCCGACCGGCCTGTTGCCGGGCGCGCTGGGGGAGGCGTGACACGGGGCTGCAGGGAACGGAGCGCCGCGTGTCGGCGTAGGGGAGGGGCCGCGGAGCGCGGCTCGGTGAGACTCCGGCGGCAGGGCGGGCTCCGGCCGGACTACGGGCGTGCGGGGCAGTGGCCCCAACGTGTCGGCTCATCCGACGTGTTGGTGCCCAGCGCCGGCCGAACTCCCGCCCGAGGCCGCGGCAGGCCTGTTCGCGGGCGGGAGTTCGGCATACGGTCACCCATCTCGCCCCGCTCTGCCGGCGGCTTCTCCCGTGTTCGGGTCTGGCCGGATCACGCCCTGACGGGTGTTCACGGCGGCGTGGCGGCTCCGCTTCGGGCCCGGCCGGGCGGAATCTTCCGACGTCGGGAGGCATTTCCGGTCGAAATCTCCCCCATTGCCGGTCGGGATCGGCCGTTCCGCGACCCTCCGCCGACGCCCGGGGCGTGTACTTTCGGCCATCCCGCGCGGTCCCGGGCCGAAAGGCCCTGTCGTGGCGGGGCGTCCTGTCGCACACTCTCCGGTAGGCGGGGGAGCGAGCCCGCGGGAAAGTCGAGGGAAGCGCTGTGTCGGTCAAAGACATCACCGTCGCCGCCACCGGAGTGGCACAGGGGTTCGCCGCCGGGGCCCGCCGCCGGATCGCACCCGTCGTCCTGGGCGCCGACGCCCTGGTCGAGAACGTCCGCGTACGCCTGACGGCGCTCGGCGAACCCGCCCGCGCGGTCATCGCCCAAGTCGTCGCCGAGGTCGACGGGCGCCGCGTCCGCGTGCAGCGTTCCGCGGCCGGGGTCGGCGGCGCCGTCGAACGCGCCGCGGACGCCCTGCGCGCCCGCATCGCCGAAGTCAGCGGCCCCTGGCGGCCCCGCCCCTGGCCGGAAGGCCCCCGCGGCCTCGGCATCCTCCGCGCCGCGCGCCTCGGCAGCGGCACCATCAGCCGGGTGAAAGCCCCCGCCCTGGTGTGGTGTTCCCCCGAGGCGGCAGCCCGCACGATGGACGCGATGGACTACGACATCCACCTGTTCGTCGATCCCGCCACCGAAACCGAAGCCGCCGTCTACCGCGTCGGACCGACCGGCTACCGGCTCGCCCGCACCGTCTCCGCCGGACCGCCCACCCCCAACCGCGGCATCCCGTGGACCCTCAACCCCGGCTGCGCGCCGCGCCTCACCGACGACGCCGCCCTCGACCGGGTCACCCGCGCCGAACTCCCGCACCTGTTCTACGCGGACCCGGACACCGGCAGCGGCCGCGTCCTCTACCGCCGCCTCGACGGCGACTATGCGGTGATCGCCGCCGCCCGAGGCACCGCATGACCGGCCCCGCCACCACCGGCGTCCGGCTCGGCCGCACCCCCGGCGCCGCGCGCGCAACCCTCGAACCGGCCCCGGAATCCGCCCCGGAATCCGCCCCGGAATCCGCACTGCCCCCGCACACCATGGAGCCGCTCACCCGCGACGAGGCCCTGGGCCTGCTCGCCCGCGCCGGCTTCGGCCGCATCGTCTTCAGCCACCACGCGCTGCCCGCGATCCGGCCGGTCAACCACATCCTCGACGGCGGCAGCATCGTCGTCCGCACCCACGAAGGCGCCGCCCTCAACGCCCTCGTGCGCGGCGCCGGCGACCAAGGCGTCGTCGTCGCCTACGAGGCCGACGAGATCGACCCCGCCACCCGCACAGGCTGGAGCGTCATCGCCACCGGCTACGCCACCGCCGTCACCGACCCCGCCGAACTCGACCGCTACCGCGTCCTGCTGCGCCCGTGGGTCGGCGGCCGCCGCGACCACGCCATCCGGGTGCGCCCGGTCGAAGTCACCGCATACCGGCTCGTCGCCCCGCCCGCCGAAAGCCGGGCAACACCCGAGGCCTGACCCCGCTCCCCACTCCTCGATCCCCACCTCCCGCAGCAGGGCCGAAAGACCCTGGGCCGTGCCGCCGGCATGCGCCAAGCTGGCCGCCGGGGGCGGCGCACTCGCCGTCTCCCGCTCCGGCATGCCCGCCGGGCGCGGTCGAGGTGGGAAGAGATGAGTGCGCGATGACGTCACCGATCCGGGTGTTCCTGCTCGACGACCACGAGATCGTGCGCCGCGGCCTGGCCGATCTGCTGTCCGCGGAACCGGACATCGAGGTGGTGGGGGAGTCCGCGTCGGCGCAGGAGGCGATCCGGCGGATCCCCGCGCTCGACCCCGACGTCGCGGTCCTCGACGGGCGGCTCCCGGACGGCAGCGGCATCGACGTGTGCCGGGAAGTACGGTCCCGGTTCCCGCACATCCAGGCGCTGATCCTGACCTCGTACGACGACGAGGACGCGCTCTTCGCGGCGATCATGGCGGGCGCGGCCGGCTACGTCCTCAAGCAGATCCGCGGCACCGACCTCGTCGACGGCATCCGTCGCGTCGCCGCCGGGCAGTCACTCCTCGACCCGGGCATCACCGCGAAGGTCCTCGACCGGGTCCGCACCGGCACCACCGTCGACCCGCGGCTCGCCGACCTGTCGCCGCGCGAACGCGAAGTCCTCGGGTTCGTCACCCAGGGCCTCACCAACCGGCAGATCGCGCAGAAGATGCAGCTCGCCGAGAAGACCGTCAAGAACTACGTCTCGGCCCTGCTCGGCAAGCTCGGCCTGGAACGCCGCGTGCAGGCCGCCGTGTTCGCCACCGAAGTGCAGCAGGCCCCGCCGCACGGCCCGCACTGACCGGCTTCCGGGCGGTCGCGGCGCCGGCCTTTCCACACGGTGCGGACGGGCCGTTCGGCCCGTGCGTAGGGACCTTCGTCACTGCTGCGGAACGGTCCCGCGGGACGACCCTGGGATTCGGGGCCGTCCCCCGGCATATGGAATCCCCCACGGACCCGGAGGTGCGCCATGGTGGCCTCGACTCTGACTCCCGAGCAGCGCGACAAGATCCTGCGGGCGGCGACGTCCGCGCCGTCCAAACACAACACCCAGCCTTGGTGGTTCCGGTGGGACGGCGCGGATCTCGACGTGCACGTCGACCCCGAGCGGGTCCTGCCGCTCGCCGACCCGACCGGCCGTGAAGCACACATCGCGTGCGGCGCCGCGGTGTTCGCCGCCCGGCTCGGCTACGCCGCAGCCGGCATCGCCGCCGAGCCGGTCCTCATGCCGGACGGCGCCGAACCCGGCTTCGTCGCCCGTGTCCACGCCGTCGACGGCGCACCCGACGCGCGCTTCGAAACGCTGTACTGGACGTTGCCCAGCCGCCGGACCAACCGCGCCCCGTTCCGCGACACACCGGTACCCGGCATGCTCCTCGAACAGCTCCGCGACGCCGCCCGCGACGAAGGCACCTGGCTGCGGATGGTGGACCGGGAACCGGCCTACGAACACCTCTTGACCCTCATCCGCGAAGCCACCGGCCTCGAAGAGGAACACTTGCGCGACGAACGTGCCCGCTGGGTCGCCGCCGCGGACGAAATCCACCGGCGCGACGGCGTCCCCGCGGCGAGCCTCGGCCCGTCCGCAGCCGCCCCCACCGGGGCCGTGCGGGACCTGGCCGCCGGACGCGACATCCCGTCCCGCGGCACCGCGACGTTCGAACGCCGGCCCACCCTGGCCGTCCTCGAAACGCCCGCGGACACCGCGCTCGACTGGCTGACCGCCGGGCAGGCGCTCATGCGCGTCCTGGTCACCGGCGCCCGCTACGGCATGGCCGCCTCGTTCGCCAACCAGCCGCTCGAAGACCCCGACCTGCGCATCGAAACGGCGTCCGAAGCCAAGCACTACGGCACCGCGCAGATGGTGCTGCGGATGGGCATGGGCGTCGACGTCCCGGCAACACCGCGCCGGGACGTGGCGGACGTCGTACGCCCGCCGCGGACGGCCGACGCCGGGCACCCGGCACCCTGACGGATCCGCGGGCGGTGCATCGCGCCGCCCGCGCCCCGCGGTCTTTCCCCAGGCCGCGAAAACCGCTGCCGGAGCGCGGGATCGGCGTGCTTCGATGAGCGCATGATGTCCGCTGATCGTCTTCTCGCCTTCGCGGCGGTGTCGTTCCTCCTCATCGTGGTGCCCGGCCCGAGCGTGCTCTTCGTGGTCGGCCGGGCCCTCTCGCACGGGCGCCGCGCCGCGCTCACCTCCGTCGTCGGAAACACCCTCGGCGCGTACACCCTCGTCGTGGCCGTCGCGCTCGGCATCGGGTCCGTCGTGGAACGCTCGGTCCTGGCCTTCACCGTGCTCAAACTCGCCGGCGCCGCCTACCTCGTCTACCTCGGCATCAAGGCGATACGGCAGCGCACCGCGCTCCAGGCCGCCTTCACCGGCAACGACGGCGGCACGCACGGTGCGCTGCGCACCCTCGGCGAGGGCTACGCCGTCGGGGTCGCGAACCCGAAGACCATCGTGTTCTTCGGCGCCGTGCTCCCGCAGTTCGTCGACCGCGACCAAGGCCACGTGGCCGCGCAAATGCTGCTGCTCGGGCTCGTCTTCAACATCATCGCGGTGCTGTCGGACAGCGTGTGGGGGCTCGCCGCGTCGGGTGCGCGCACGTGGTTCGCACGGTCGCCGCGGCGGCTGGCGATGGTCGGCGGAGTCGGCGGAATGGCGATGATCGGGCTGGGGGTGACGGTGGCGGCCACCGGACGGAAGGACTGACCCGCTCGCCGGGTGGCCGCCCGCCGAGGCTTCAGCGCTTGTTGAACATCAGGTGGGTGACCCCGCTCGGCGTGGTCGTCGACTCGATGGCGAACCGCTCGTCGAGGCCTTCCAAGCCGTCCCACAGGCGCTCGCCGCGACCGAGGAAGATCGGGACCACCGCGATGTGCATGAAGTCGACGAGGTCGGCGGCCAGGAAGTCGCGCACCACCGTCACGCCGCCGCCGATCCGGACGTCCTTGCCGCCGGCCGCCTCGCGGGCCTGCTTGAGGGCTTCCTCGGGCGTCGCGTCGATGAAGTGGAACGTCGTCCCGCCCTCCATCTCCAGCGTCGGCCGCGGGTGGTGGGTCAGCACGAACACCGGCGTGTGGAACGGCGGGTTCTCACCCCACCAGCCCTGCCACGCCTCGTCCTCCCACGGGCCGCGGTGCGGGCTGAACTTGTTGCGGCCCATGATCTCCGCACCGATGCCGCCGTCCCACGTGTCGGCGAGCGCGCCGTCGACACTGAACGGACCGCCCTCCTGGCCGGTCATGGCACGGAACGCCCGCGTCCGGAAGAACCACTCGTGCAGCCGCGTGCCGGCGTGGCCGAACGGCTCCTCGAGAGTCTGGCCGTCACCGGTGCCGAAGCCGTCGAGCGACACCGAGAAGTTGTGAACGCGGACGAGGGACATGCCGGGCCTCCTGCGGAGCGGAGCGGAGGGCGGGCCGGCTCAGGCGCGGCCGCGCGCCTTGGTCGTTGCACAGTACTCACCGAAGCCGACATCCAAACCGATCCGGGAACGGCGACAACCGTGGCGGGGCCGTTGCCGCAGGTGGGCAAGGGGGTGCGGCAGGTGACGTGACGCGCCCGGGTTGTCCGCCGACGGGTGGGCGCGACAGGCTGCTGCGCTACGCGGACAGAGCTACGGATCGGTACGGCATGGAACACGGGGCGGGCGAGCGGATGCGGGTGGGGGAGCAGCGCGGGGAGCGCCGTGGTGGTGGTGAGGGGCGGGGGGAGGACCCGGGTGGTCGTGATGGCGGCGATGGCCGTCTTGGCGGCCGGGGTGGCCGGGGTGGCCGGGGTGGGGCGGCGGATGTCGGGGACTTGCCGGGGGAGGACGGGCGGGCGGGTACCGCGTTTGCCGGTGACGGCGGGTCTTCGGGCCCATGGCGTGAACTGCGGCCGCGGGGGCTGTACGACCTGCGGGTAGGGACGGCGGGGGCGGATGCGGAGGCCGACTCGGCGTTCCTCGGCGAGGCCGAAGCCGAAGCCGGAGCCGCCGCCGGAGCCGAGGCCGATGCCAAAACCGACGCCGAGGCCGAAGCTGCGCCCGGAGCCGGAGCCGGAGCCGGAGCCGGAGCCGAACCCGAAGCCCAAGCCGAACCCGAACCCGAACCCGAAGCCGCGGCCGGGCATCCGCATCCCGTCGGCGTGCTCCGTTACGGTGCGCGCGACGTGCTCGTCGTCGCCGGGCTGCCCGGGGCGGGCAAGTCGACGCTGATGGCGCGGTGTGCGGTGGCGCCGCTGGTCGACTCGCGGCATACCCGGCTGCACTACCAGGCGCGGCTGCCGCGGTGGATTCCGTACCGGCTGTTCCGGCCCGTGGTGCGGGTGGCGCACCTGCGCCGGATGCGGGCCGGGTTGCGCGGTGACGGGCCGCTGGCCGTGCAGGACTTCGGCGCGGTGCCGCTGGTCCGTGCCTGGGTGGGGTGGGAGGCACGGCGCCAAGGGCGGAACGCGCACGTGCTGTTCCTCGACGTGGACGCCGCCACCGCGTGGCAGAGCCAGGTGGCGCGCGGCCGTTGCGTGCCACCCCGCCGGTTCGCCCGGCACCGCACCCTCGCGGCGCGGGTGCTGCGGCGCCTCGCGGCGTCGGGGAAGCCGCCGCGGGGTTGGACGTCGGTCGTCGTCCTGGACCGTCCGGCGGCCGACCGGGTGCGCCGGATCGCGTTCGGCGAGGACCAGGACGCGGCCCGGGGGTAGCCGGGTTTCGTGCTGTCCCGATGCCCGGGGCCTCGGTCTCCGTGCGCCGGTCGACTTCCTTCACCCACCCGGCCGTCCGCCTCTCCCGTTCAGCCCACGTCCGCGCGCGCCGACCCTGGGGGCGTGCCGAGACTGGAAGTCCGATTTGTCGCTACTCGGAATGGACTTCGCCGTGGCAGTTGCCGTCGTTTTCGACATCCCGGGCATGACTCAGGCCCAGTACGACCAGAGCGCCGACGCGGTGACCGGTGGCCGCGGGGCCGTCACCAGCACCTCCGACTGGCCCGTCCCCGGGCTGATCTCGCACACCTCCGGTCCCACCCCGAACGGCTGGTTCGTCGTGGACGTGTGGGAGTCCGAGGAGGCGTTCCGGCAGTTCGGCGAGATCATCGTGCCGATTCTGACCCGGCTCGGCGTCCCGAACGCGGAGCCGAAGGTCTACCCGGTGCACGCGATGGTGCGCTGAGCACGGCTGCCGCCCCGCGCGGTTCGGGCGGCGGGTCCGGCAGGAGCGGATCCCGGCGGCGGATTGCCGCAGGTGATACGTCTTTGCGGTGACCCGTCACCCTTTCCGCGCCGCCCGACTCCGCTCCTCCGCGCTCGCCGCCGCCGCGGCCGTCGCCGTGGTCGCGACCGGTTGCACCTCCTCGGCCGGCAGGACGGCCGGCCCGCCCGGCAGCGGCCCCGCCAAGGCAGGCAGCCCGTCCGGGGCTTCGCCCTCGCCGGCGGGCGACTTCCGGGCGCAGAAGCCGGCCTGGCGCACCTGCACCGACGACGGGACGGCGCAGAGCAGCGATCCGGCGTACCGGTCCGCCGCGCGGCGGCTCGAGTGCGCGAAGCTGCGGGTGCCGCTCGACTACGCCGCGCCCGGCGGGAAGTCGGTGCAGATAGCCGTCTACCGGCTCCCCGCGGCAGGACCCGCCGGGCAGCGGCTCGGCAGTCTGGCGACGAACCCGGGCGGACCCGGCAGCGGCGTGCGGTCGACGGTCGTCGGGTTGGCGGCCGCGAAACCCGACGTGGCCAAGCGGTACGACATCGTCGGCTTCGACCCGCGCGGCACCGGCGCCAGCCGGCCGGTCGTCTGCGGGGACGGGCCGCTGATGGACCGGATCCAGTCCCTCGACCCGACGACCGCGGACGCCGCCCAGGTCGACGCGAACGCGGCCGTGCTCAAGGAGTTCGGACAGGGCTGCGCGGCGCGGACGGGCGACCTGCTGCCGCATCTGGGGACGGCCGAGGCAGTCGAGGACATGGACGTCCTGCGGAGCGTCCTCGGCGACGACAAGGTCAACTTCGTGGGCACGTCCTACGGCACGTACCTCGGCGCCCGCTATGCCGCCGCCCACCCCGACCGCGTCGGCCGCTTCGTCCTCGACGGGCTCGTCGACCCGGCCTCGGACCGGTTCACCGTGGCGCGCGAGCAAGCCGTGGGCTTCGACACGGCGTTCCGGGCCTTCGCCGCGGACTGCGTGCAGCGGCGCGGCTGCCCGTTCTCCGGCGGCGCCGACGCGGCCGCGGCGAGCATGCGCACGATGCTCGGCCAACTCGGCGACCGGCCGCGCCCGGTCGGCAAGCGGGCCCTGGACGAGGGCATGGCGAGCACCGTCGTCTCCGCGTACCTCTACAGCCCGGCGTCGTGGTCCGCGCTGCGCGACCTCCTCGGCACGCTGTACGGGGGCGACGCGCGGCCCATGCTCCGCGCCTTCGACTCCTACGCCCGTCGTGCGGACGACGGCACCTACCAGGGTGCGACGTTGGCCGGCTACTACGAGATCAACTGCGCCGACGGGCGCTCCCTCACCGCCGCCGAAGCGGACCGCCTCGCCCACGAGGTCGCGGCCGACGCGCCCGTCCTCGGACCGTCCGTGGTGTGGAGTTGGGCGGCGGACTGCGCCGCGCCCGGGCCGGACCGCGCGTACCCGCTCGACGCGGTGAAACTCCCGAACCTGCTGCTCGTCAGCACCACGCGCGACCCCGCCACCCCGAACGTCGCGGCGGCCCGGCTCAAGCGGCAGCTGCCCAACGCCGCGCTGGTGACGTACAACGGCGACGGCCACGTGGCGTTCTACCGCCACAACCCGTGCGTGGATCGCGCGACTTCAAGCTACTTGCTGACCGGTGCGGCGACGGATACGACCTGCAGCTGAGGCAGGGCACGGTCGGGCGTGGTGAGGGGAAATTCCGCTGCGTCGGGCGCGGCGTATCACGCGTTCCGAAGGGCACGCCGACGATCCGCGCAGAGGTGATGCCGTCGGGAACGACCAGCAGCCGTGCGGTCGTCGCACCGAGGGAGTCCGTGCCGAACCGCAGGGGGCCGGCAGGCGAGGATCCGGTCGGCGACGGGGCCAGGGGCGGTCGGAGGGGCTTGCCGCTGCGGCGGGTGACCGCCACGTCGTTCCGTGCGCCCGAGAGACGTTCTTTCGGTCTTCGGGTAGTCGGAGCGGACGCGGGTGGAACGTGTCGGCCGGGGGAGGTCGGTGCTCCTTCCCCGGCCGACGGGCGGTCAGCGGCGCGGCGGGCGGCGCCAGGCGCCGGGCGCGTACGGGTCCGCGGGCGGGTTGCCCATGAGGTCCCAGAACCGGTCCATCGCCCCCGCGGGCAGCGGCGGCGCGGGCGGCTCCTCGACGGCTTGCTCGCCGGACGTCCGCTTGGGCTTGGCGTCGACGCCACCGGGCGGCGGGAAGTCCGCGATCAGCGCCTCCATCGCCTCGGCGACCTTGCGGCGGCGGAGGCCGAGGACTTCGGTGACCGGGCTGACGTAGGCGGGCGCGCGTCCTTGGCCGAGGCACTTGGCGAGGCATTCGGACAGTTCTTCGCGGGCTCCGGACACCTCGACGAGTTGGCGGTGCGTCAGACCGCTGAACATCCGTATGAGGGCTTGCGTACGGCGTTCGTCGGCGCGCCAGGCATTGCCGCGTTCCATCCGCAACCAGGTCGCTTCCGACATGCCGACCTGCTTGCCGGCCGCGGCCGCGGTGAGCCCGGCCCGCAGCCGCAGCGCATGCAGCGACGCATTGCCGGACTCGCCCATGAGCCGGCCGACCGGCACGGCAAGGGCCTTGGCGAGACCGATGAGCTGGTCCTCGGTGGGGGCGACGGAACCGTCTTCCCACGCGCGGACGTCCCGGGGGAACGCGTTGACGCCGTAGGAGGCGAGCGTGGCCGCCACCCGCTCCGGCGTGAAAGCCATGACGGAGCGTGCCGTGCGAGCCGCCTCCGGGTCGAAGGGCGGTGCGGTGTCGAGTTCTGCAGGCTGAGTCACGGCGCACCAGCGTAGGGCCTGTCGAGGGAATGTTGGAGTTGGGTTGCGCGGACCGGGTGCGCCGGGGGCGGTAGTTGCGCTGGCCGACGCTGGAAAGTCGGGTCAGTCGGCGCGCGAATTGCGTTGGGACGTCCGGGCATCGCCGATCAGGTGCGTGACCAGGGCGGGGTCTTCGTTGGGGGTGAGGAAACTTGCGCCGGGGATGGTCACCATGGTGATGCCGCCGCAGGATGCGAGGACGCGGCGTTCGGAGGCGCTGACGGCACCGTCGCCGGATTCGCCGTGGACGACCCAGGTGGGGACGCCTGCGACGCACAGGCGGGATGCCGCCGGCCATGGCCGGCGTCTGGAGGCGGCCGGCAGGTTTCACTCCCGACCGCACATTCCAGACCCGCGTGCTCGGACGAGAGAGGAAGGCCGCTATTCCGCCCGCCCCGCCCCTCCCCCCGCCTCCGCCGCGAAGATCCGCGGCCGGGTGTATCCCGCCTCCGCGAACGCGGTTTCCACGGCTGCCGTGACGCCGTGCGCGGTCTCGGTCCTCGTCAGCACGATCACCGAACCCCCGAACCCGCCCCCGGTCATCCGCGCCCCCAACGCCCCCGCCGCTACCGCGGTCTCCACCACCAGGTCGGTTTCGGGGCAGGAGACTCCGAAGTCATCGCGCAGCGAGGCGTGTCCTGCGGTCAGCACTGGGCCCATCTCCGCGACCCGGCCGGCGTCGAGCAGCGCCAACGTCTCCGTCACCCGTGCCTGCTCGGTCACCACGTGGCGCACCAGGCCGTGCAGCTCCGGCGGCAACCCACCCAAAACCGTGTCGAGTTCGGACAGCTCCACATCCCGCAGCGCCGGGCGTCCGGCCAGCTCCGCTGCGTGCTCGCAGCCCGCGCGGAGTGCCGCGTAGGCGCCGTCCCCCAAGTCGTGTTTCACCCGGGTGTCGACCACCAGCAATCGGAGTCCGTGTGCTGCGGCGTCGAAGGGGACGTGTCGCACCGAGAGGTCGCGTGTGTCCAGGAACAGTGCCGACCCCGCCTCGCAGCACGCCGACGCCATCTGGTCCATCACTCCGCACGGCACGCCCACGAAGTCGTTTTCGGCGCGCTGGGCGAGCAATGCCAGGTGGGGAGCGGTCAGGCCCAACCCGTACATCCCGTCGTAGGCGAAGGCGACCGCGCACTCCAGCGCCGCCGACGACGACAGACCGGCCCCCGTCGGCACATCGCCGGCCAGATACACATCCGCGCCGCCGACCTCGTGCCCCGCCTCGCGCAGCGCCCACACCACGCCGGCCGGGTACGCCGCCCACGTGGCCACCGCGCCCGCGCGCAGGTTCGCGACCGCGAGGTCCGTCGTCTGGCCGTCGCCCTGCGCGCTGTGCAGCCGCAGCCGTCCGTCGGAGCGCGGCCGTGCCGCGGCCAGGATGCGCTGCGACAGGGCGATCGGCAGGACGAAGCCGTCGTTGTAGTCCGTGTGCTCGCCGATGAGGTTGACCCGGCCCGGCGCCGCCCACACGCCCGCGGGGTCGCCGCCGAAGACCTCGGCAAAGCCGGCCCGGACGGCAGACACGCCGCTCACCGGCCCACCGCCCGCAGCCGCTCCGCCGCGCCCTCCGGCGATACGTCGTTCACGAAGGCGTCCATCCCCGATTCCACTCCCGCGAGGTACTTGAGCTTGCCCGCGGCACGGCGGATGGTGAACAGCTCCAGGTGCAGCGCCAACTCCTCGCGGTGTGCGGCGGGGGCTTGGTGCCATGCGGCAATGTACGGCGTAGGCCCCGCGCCGTCGAACAGCCGGTCGAAGCGGCGCAGCAGGTCCAGGTACAGCCCGGGGAACTCCGCGCGCTCGTCCTCGCTCAGCCCGGTCAGGTCGGGAGCCCGCCGGTTCGGGTACAGGTGCACTTCGTACGGCCACCGTGCGGCGAACGGCACAAATGCCGTCCAGTACCGTCCCGCGGTCACGACCCGCACCGGATCGGCGAGTTCCGCCGCGACCACGTCGTCGAACAGGTTCCGTCCGAACGCCTCGCGGTGTTCCGCGGCCCGGGCCGCGACCCGGGAAGTACGCGGGGGCACGAACGGGAACGCGTAGATCTGCCCGTGCGGGTGGGGGAGTGTCACCCCGATTTCCGCACCGCGGTTCTCGAAGCAGTACACCTGCTCGATCCCCGGCAAGGCCGACAACGCGGCCGTCCGATCGGTCCAGGCGTCCAGCACCACCCGGGCACGCTCCTCGCTCAGGTCCGCGAACGACGCGTCGTGGTCGGCGGTGAAGCACACGACCTCGCACCGCCCCGCGCCCGGCGCCAGGTCGAACAGCGGCCCCGATCGGCCCGGGACGTGTGCCGCCGCGTCGCGCGCCAACGACGGGAAGCGGTTCTCGAACACCGCCACTTCGTAGTCCGCGGCGGGAATCTCACTGAGCCGCCCGTCCCGCGACGGGCACAACGGGCACTCGTCCGCCGGCGGCCGGTACGTGCGGCCCTGCCGGTGCGCGGCCACCGTGACGTGGTCGCCGGTCACCGGATCGCGGCGGATCTCGGACAGCGCGGTCACCGGCTCCAGCGGCCGCAGGTCGGGTGCGTCGCGCACCGCGGTCTCGTCCGCGTCGAAATAGAGCAGTTCACGGCCGTCGGCCAGCTTGGTCGTGGTCTTCTTCACGGCTCCCACTCCGTCGGTCGATCCTCACCCGGGATCGACGGGAACCACACACAATCAAACACAACCACACGAGGTCAACCACAATCGATGGTGGTTGTTGTTGGTGTGTGGTTGTTGGGGGAAGGGGATCCGGGATACAGTCCCCGGACCGGCGGACCGGCGGACCGCCCCCGGGCGACGGGAACACCGCACGGACGCTTGAACGCACGACCCCTGGGGCGCACGACCTCACAACCGCCAGAACGCAACAACGCAAGAACGCAAGAACGCACGAGCGCTTGAACACACGGAGGCACGCGTGGTCGAACGCGGCATGCTCGCGGGCCGCCGCCGCGCGCTGATCATGGACACCGTCCGCACGCACGGCGAGGTCCGGGTCGCCGACCTCGTCGACCGGCTCGGCGTCTCCGACATGACGATCCGCCGCGACCTCGACGCGCTCGCCGCCGACGGCGTGCTCGACAAGGTGCACGGCGGCGCGGTCGCCCGCACCGGCGCCGCCACCACCGACGAGCCGTGGTTCGAAGCCAAAGCCACCCTCGCCGCCGCCGCGAAAACCGCCATCGCGGCCGCCGCCGCGGCCCTCGTCGAACCCGGCAGCGTCGTTGCGCTGTCCGCCGGCAGCACCACGTACGCGGTCGCCACGCAGCTCCTCGGCGTGCCGCGCCTGACCGTGGTGACCAACTCGCTGCCCATCGCCGACCTGCTACGCGCCGCCGACCGGGACCGGGCCGGCGACGCCCCGACGCTGCTGCTCACCGGCGGCACCCCCACCCGCTCCGCGGCACTCGTCGGCCCGATCGCCGACCAGGTCCTCGCGAACCTGCACGTCGACCTGCTGATCCTCGGCACCCACGGCGTCTCCGAACGCGCCGGGCTCAGCACCCCCAACCTCGCCGAAGGCCAGACCAACCGCGCCCTCATCGCCGCCGCCCGCCGCGTCGCCGTGGTCGCCGACCACACCAAGTGGGGCGTCGCCGGACTCGCCGGCTTCGCCGCCCTCGACACCGTCGACGTCTTCGTCACCGACGACGGCATCCCCACCGCCGCCCGCGACGTCCTCGCGGACCACGTCGGCGAACTGATCGTGGTCCCCGCCACCGACTGAAACAACGACAAGAACACGACGACACGACGGCACGACGAGACGACGAGACGCCCGCGGGCGACGAAACACGACGGCGCCGGGGCGCCGCGTGGACAAAGCACGCAGCACCCCGGCGCCGTCGACGTCGTCAAAAGCCGGCGGACCCGCCCGCCCTCACGCCATCGTGTCGAGCATCTCCCGCACCATCTCCGGCGTCGTCCCCGGGTGCAGGAACGCGAACCGCGCCACCGTCTCGCCCTCCCAGCCCGTCGGCGTCACGAAGCCGATCTGCCCGGCCAGCAGCCGCTGCGACCACGCGTGGTAGTCCTCCGCCGACCAGCCCCGGCGCCGGAACAGCACCGCGGACAGCTCCGGCTCCCGGATCAGCTCCAGGTGCGGCGTCTCGCGGATCAGCCGCGCCGTGTCCCGGGCCAGCGTCAGTGCCGCCTCGATCGCGTCCCGATAGGCGTCCGTGCCGTGCACCGCCAGCGAGAACCACAGCGGCAGGCCGCGCGCCCGGCGGGTCAGGTGGTACGCGTAGTCGGTCGGGTTCCACTCCTCCGCCGCGTCGGTGTGCAGCACGTCCAGGTACGACGCGTCCTGGGTGTGCACGCCGCGCGCCAGCGCCGGCTGCCGGTACACCAGCGCCGCGCAGTCGAACGGGGCGAACAGCCACTTGTGCGGGTCGACCACGAACGAGTCGGCCCGTTCGATCCCGTCGTACTTGGCCCGCACGCTCGGCGCGAACAGGCCCGCGCCGCCGTACGCCCCGTCCACGTGGAACCACAGGTCGTATGCGTCCGCCACCGCGCCCACGCCCGCCAGGTCGTCCACGATGCCCGCGTTGGTCGTCCCCGCCGTCGCGACCACGCCCACCACCGACCGCGGATCCGGGTCCGCGGCCAGCGCGGCACGCACCGCCGCACCGGTCAGCCGGTGGTCCGCCGTCGGCACCACCAGCGCGTCCACGCCCATGATCCGCAGCGTGTTGCCGATCGACGAATGCGCCTGGTCGCTCACCGCGACACGCCACGGGCCCGACGGCACGTAGCCCTCGGCCAGCCGGCGCCGAGCGCCCGTGTCGCGGGCCACCACCAGCGCCGACAGGTTGCCCGCCGAACCGCCGCTCACGAAGCAGCCCCCGGCGCCCTCCGGCAGCCCAGCCAGGTCCGCGATCAGCCGCAGCACCTGGTTCTCCGCGGCCACCGCGCCCGCGGCCTCCAGCCACGATATGCCTTGCAGCGACGCGGACGAGACGACCATGTCGAACAGCAGCGCGGCCTTCGTCGGCGCCGCCGGAATGAACGAGAGGAACCGCGGGCTGTCGCACGAGATCACCGCGGGCGCCAAGTGGTCCGCGTACAGCGCCAGCACGTCCGCCGGGTCGTTCCCGTCGGCGCCCAGCAGCCCGTCGAGCGTGCGGTCCAGCTTGTCCTTCACGCCCGGGTGGTCCAACGGCACCGGATCCAGCTGCAGGCGCTCGCGCATGTACGCGAACACCATGTCGGCCAGGTTCTCGTCGTACGTGTGCATCGGCAGGCGGGTGGGGCGCGTCTCGGGCATGGGGCGGCTCTCGGCGTTCTCGCGAAGGGAAACGAAAGGAAACACAGGGAAACAAAAGGTCGAGCAGGGGCGAGCAGGGGCGAGCAGGGGCGAGCAGGATCGGGCAAGGACGAGCAGGGGCGAGCAGGCAAGCTGCCGGGCATCGACACCGGCTCCCCAGAACACTAAAGACCGCCCGACCTGCGGCCAACCAGCCGATCTTGCGGGCGACCACCGATCCATTGCGTCCTTCCCGCATGCCCGCCCGATCCGTTGCGCGCATCCTGGGATCGGCGGCGATCACTGCGATACGTTCCTCCGCGCATCCCCTCGACGCACGCTCCACCTGCACACCTGCATACCTGCATACCTGCACACCTCCACCGGCAGACCCCGACCAAGACCCGCCCCCGAGCACGATCCGGAGCAAGGAACCAACCGATGGCCATCGACGCGCTGGACAGCGGCATCATCGCCGCGCTCATCGAGGACGCGCGGGCGACCTACGCCGAAATCGGCGCACGCGTCGGCCTGTCCGCACCGGCCGTGAAACGCCGCGTCGACCGACTGTTGGAAACCGGCGTGATCACCGGCTTCTCCGCGTCCGTCGAACCGTCCGCGCTCGGCTGGCGCACCGAGGCGTTCGTCGAGCTGTACTGCCGCGGCCGCACCTCGCCCGAGGACATCGCCCGCGCCCTCGCCAAATACCCCGAGGTCGTCTCCGCCAGCACGGTCACCGGCGACGCCGACGCCGTCATCCACCTGCTCGCCGCCGACGTCCAGCAGTTCGAGAAAGTCCTCGAACGCATCGGCGCCGAACCGTTCGTCGTGCGCACCAAAAGCGCCGTCGTGCTGTCCCGGCTCGTCCGGCGCAGCGGCTCCGGCGCCGGAAGCTGACCCCGCGGCCCGGCACACCCGGCACCCCCGACACCCCCGACACCCTCCACGGACCCACGCCCCCGGCACACCCCGCCCGGCATCCCCCGACGCTGCGCCGTCCGGGTACGCGGTCGGGCGGCCCGCGTGTCGCGGACCCGGCCGGTCGTCCGCCGCGACCAGCATGACCGGGTGAACACCCCGCGGACCGTGGTCCAGCTCGGCGGCGAGGGCGACGGCGATTATGCGCCCGACCCGCGCCGCTGGCGCGCGCTCGCGGTCTGCATGCTCGCCGGCTTCATCACCCTCCTCGACGTGTCCATCGTCAACGTCGCGCTGCCGTCGATCCGCACCGCGCTCGACGCGTCCGACGGCGACATCCAGTGGGTGCTCTCCGGCTACGCGCTCACGTTCGGCCTCGTGCTCGTCCCGGCGGGACGGGTCGGCGACGCCCGCGGCCGCCGCATGATGTTCATGCTCGGCGTCGCGCTCTTCACCGCGGCCAGCGCCCTGTGCGGGGCCGCGCAGAGCGCGGTGTGGCTCGTCCTCGCCCGGCTGATCCAGGGCGTCGCGGGAGGGCTGCTCACGCCGCAGGTCTCCGCGCTCATCCAGCAGCTGTTCCGCGGGCGCGAACGCGCCCGCGCGTTCGGCGTCTTCGGCTCCGTGATCGGCATCTCCACGGCCGTCGGGCCGGTCCTCGGCGGGCTCATCATCAACGTGTTCGGCGCCGAACACGGCTGGCGCTGGATCTTCTTCGTCAACCTGCCCATCGGCATCGCGGCGTTCGTCCTCGCCGCGCGGCTGCTGCCCGGCCCCGCACACGAACACCGGCCCTGCCTGCGCGACCTCGACCCGGTCGGCGTCCTGCTGCTCGGCGCCGCCGTCGTCCTGCTGATGCTGCCGCTCGTCGAGGAACGGCAGTGGCATACCGCCGCCAAGTGGCTGTTCGTGCCCGCGTCCGCGGTCCTGCTGGCGCTGTTCGTCGCCTGGGAGTACCGCTACCGCAAGCGCCACACGCCGCTCGTCGACCTCGACCTGTTCCGCGAACGCTCCTACGCGTGCGGCTCCCTCGTCATGCTCTGCTACTTCGCCGGCTTCACCTCGATCTTCTTCGTCCTCACCCTCTACCTGCAGTCCGGGCTCGGCGACTCCGCCCTCGTCGCCGGACTCGCCGTCACCCCGTTCGCGCTCGGCTCGGCCGCGTCCGCCGCCGTCGGCGGACACCTCGTCGCGCGCTACGGGCACGCCCTCGTCGCCGCCGGACTCCTCACCGTCATCTGCGGACTCGGCGTCGTCGTCGTGCTCGTCGGCACCGTCGACCCCGCCGTCACCGAATGGGCCATCCTCGGCCCGCTCCTCGTCGCCGGACTCGGCAGCGGACTCGTCATCGCCCCCAACCAGGCCCTCACCCTCGCCTCCGTCCCGCCCCGCGAAGCGGGCAGCGCCGGCGGCGTCCTGCAGACCGGGCAGCGCATCGGCTCCGCCCTCGGCATCGCCGTCGTCGGCTCCACCTTCTTCTCCCGGCTCGCGTCCCGGACGCACCCCGACTGGTCCGGCGCGCTGCGCCTCGGCCTCGTCGTGTCGATCTCGTTCGTGGTGCTCGCCCTCGCGATCGCGATCGGCGACCTCACCCAGGAACGCAACCGCACCGCCGCGGATCCCGACAGGAAACCCTGACCCGATCCGGCGTTTCCGGCGCATTGCACACCGCTCGTGGTCTTACTCTTGTCCGAGGTCGAAATCATCTTCGATGAGGGGTGCTGCGCCTTCGGCGTGTGACACGGGGACGGGAAGGGCCGATACCGATGGTCGTGGGGAACGTGGAAAACCAGCGGCTTGGCGCGGCGGTGCCCGCACTGTCGTCCGAGGTGATCGAAGCGGCGCTCTACCGTGCCGCCGAGGGCGAACCGGCGGCGCAAGCCACGGCGTACATCCTCACCGAGGAGGGCTCGTTCGTCCGTCGCCCCGACTTGTACGCGGTCTGCCTCGACTGGTCCGACGACGGCCGTTACGCCGCCGTGCGGTGGGACGTGCTCCGCGACATCGTGACCGCGGAGGACTCGGCCTATCCGGAGGGGCCGCTGCGCACCCTGCTGCTGCTGTGCTGCGCGCTGCACGACGACGGGCCCGCGCCGCTCACCCGGCTCGGCGAACTCGACACGACCCAGGCGCAGATCGCCGCGCGCGGCATGCACATCGCCACGGGGAAGCTGTCCTTGGCGCAGGCGTTGGGCCAAGGCGCCGTATAGCGGTTTCACTCGAAGGAATGAATCCGGCGTTCCGGGCGGCGACTTCGCGGGACGACCAACGGGGCGGTCGGCCATGATTCCCCGGTGAAAACGACCATGCGAACGGCCGCGCGCCGCCGGATTCTGCTTCCGCTCGGTGCGTGCGCCCTCAGCCTGCTGTCCTTACTCCCCGCCACCGCGCAGACCGCCACCGCGCAGACCGGTCCGGCGCAGACCGGTCCGGCGCAAACCGGTCCGGCGCGGCCCGGCACCGCCGCCGAACGCCGGGTGTCGGCCTATCTCGACAGCATCAAGGACGACCCGGCCGCGCAGCGCGCCTTCTTCGCCGCGCTGCCCAAGGGCGGCGACCTGCACAACCACCTGTCCGGTGCGGCGTCCACCGAGTACATCCTCGGCCTGGCCGCCCAGGACGGCATGTGCCTCGACCCCACGACGACGGCCTACATGCCGCCCTGCAAGCCCGGCGACCGCCCGGCGGCGGACACCACGACCGACGCGGACTACCGGCGGACGGTGATCGCCGCGTGGTCCATGCAGGACTTCCCGCCCGGCGAGTCCGGCCACGACCACTTCTTCGACGCGTTCAACAAGTTCGGCGACGTCACCTGGCGGCACCGCGGCGAACTCCTGGCCGACGTCACGAACACGCTCGCCGCGCAGAACCAGTCGTACCTGGAGACGATGGTCAGCCCGGCCTCCGAAGAGGCCAAGGCGCTGGCGAACAAGGTCGGCTGGGACGACGACTTCGCGAAGATGCACGCGAAGCTGCTCGCCGACGGGCAGATGGACGCGGTCGTCGCCGCGGCCCGCAAGGAATCCGACGACGCCGACGCGGTCTACGCCAAGACCGCGCACTGCGGCACCGCCGCGCCCGACCCGGGCTGCAAGGTGTCCGTGCGGTGGATCTCCCAGGTGTCGCGCGGCAGCACCCCCGCACGGGTGTTCACCCAGATGGTCGTGGGCATGCGCCTTGCCGAGCAGGACGCGCGGTTCGTCGCGATCAACCTGGTCCAGCCCGAGGACTGGGACAGCTCGCTGCAGAACTACCGGCTGCAGATGCGCATGCTGAACTACCTGCACACCGTCTACCCGAAGGCGCACATCACCCTGCACGCCGGCGAGCTGGTGCCCGGACTGGTCAAGCCGGAAGACCTGACCTTCCACGTCGACCAGGCCGTCCGCACCGGTGAGGCGGAACGCATCGGGCACGGCGTCGACCTCCGCAACGAGACGAACTGGCAGGACCTCGCCCGCACGATGGCCGCCGAGAAGGTCGCCGTGGAGGTGCCGTTCACCAGCAACGCGCAGATCCTCGGCGTGAAGGGCGCCGACCACCCGTTCTCGTCGTACCGGCAGTACGGTGTGCCGATCGTGCTGGCCACCGACGACCCGGGCATCTCCCGCGTCGACATCACCCACGAATACCAGTACGCCGCACAGACCTACGGTCTGAGCTACCCCGAACTCAAGGACCTGGCACGGGCCTCCCTCGCGTACGCCTTCGTCCCGGGCGTGAGCCTGTTCTCCGGCCCGGGCAAGTCCGCCGTCGTGACCGCGTGCCGCTCCGACCGGCCGGGTGACCCGGCGCCGCACCAGCGCTGCGCGCAGTTCCTGGAGGCGAACCCGAAGGCCGCGCTCCAGTGGCAGCAGGAAGGCGCGTTCACCGCGTTCGAACGGCAGTACGGCGGACGCGGCTAGCCGCATCCGGCACCCGAAGGCGGCTCTCCCGGGCGGGGGAGCCGCCTTCGCCGTTTCCGCGGCCCGGGTTACCGGCGCGCCGTCACGGCGCGCGTGCCGAGCCTCCCGTGCCGGGCGTCGGCGAGCCGCAGCACCGCGGCGGCGACGCGCGGGACGGCGTCGGGGACGCCGCGGAAGCTCGGGAAGTCGTTGACGTCGACGATCGTCCAGCCGTCCGGGCCTTCGACGGCGTCGATGCCGAACAGGTCGAGGTCGTACACCTCGCCGATCCGGGTGACGAGCGCGGCGAGGTCGTCCGGGAGCGGGATCTCCCGGGTCTCGACCGGCCGGTCGGGGTGCAGGGGCGAGGTGCGCACGGTGGCGTGGAGGTCGCCCGCGACGCTGTAGACCTTGACGTCGACGCCCGGGTTGGGGACGTACGGCTGCACGAGCAGGAACCCTTCGCGGTGCAGTGCGCCGCGGGCTTCGCGCAGGTCGCGGGCGGACCGCACGATGTGCACGCCGCGCCCGGAGTCGCCCGCGACCGGCTTGACCACCAGCGGCCCGCCGTCGAAGCGGTGCAGCAGGTCGGCGGCGGCGACGAACCGCGTGGGCGGGAACGGTAGTCCGTGCCGTCGGGCGATGGCCGCGGCGACCGTCTTGTCGCGGACGGTGTGCACGGCGCGGGCGTCGTTGACCGTGGGTATCCCGGCTGCCGCGGCGGCGTCGAACAGGGACAGGCCGGGGCCGCCGGACACGGTTTTCAGCACCCACGCGTCGTGGCCGCGGGCGAGCAGCTCGTCGATCCGCACGACGCCGCGGCCGGGTTCGACGATGTCGACCTCGTGGCCGGTGGCCAGGAGATGCCGGGCGACGTGGAGGGGCATGACGTCGTCGCGGTACTGGTCTTCCACGAGAAAGCAAAGCCGCACTGCCGCCCCCATGCCGATGCTCGGTTCCTCCGCCCCGCTCCGGCGGTCCCGGGCTCGGCCTTGCCCCAGCACTTTAGAGGTTGCGCAACCTCTCAAGCGAGGGCTGCCGGCGGCTGACGGTCAGCCGTACGACAGGTTGCTGCACGCGTCGTCGTCGGCCGACCGGGCGTCCTGCGCCACCGACGGCGGCACGGCCGTCGGGGCGGGCTCCGGCGAGGCGGCGTCCGAGCCGGACGCCCCGGGCGCGGGTGCGGCCGGTGTGTCGGCGAAGACGCTGCCGACGGTCACCCGGATCCCGGGGGCGCGGGCGGAGGGCCGCAGTTCGGCTCCCGGGAAGGCAGCGGCCACGATCCGTGCCTGATCGGCATGCGTCGGCGGGTACTCGACGACCGTCGCGATCTGGTCGGGCGCGGGCGCCGTTCCGATCGTCGCCACGGTGAAGCCGTCGGCGCGCAGCAGGTCGGCGGCGCGGCCGGCGAGGCCGGGTGTGGCGGTGCCGTTGTAGACGGACACGTGAATGCCCGTGCCGTCGACGGGTGACGGGCCCGGTGTCGGCGTGGCCGGAGGCGGAGGTGTCAGGGCAGCCGGTTTCGCGGATCCGTTCCCGGCGTCCTGGTTGTCGAGCGTGCGGTCGTCGTGCAGGGCCGTCCACAGGGCGTCGGCCGCGGGATGCACGACGGCCACGTGTTCGCCCTGGTAACGCCACGGCAGGGTGACGAACTTGGTGTTGTGCAGGTCGATGCCTTTGAGGGCCAGCGTGAACGACAGCAGTTTCTGCACCGAGCCGAGCCCGGGGTCGACGGTCATCGACTTGGCCGCGGCTTCGGCGAGCGGCAGCAGGGTGGTCGGGTCGAGGCCCTGCCCCTTGATCTTCTTGACGAGCGACGAGACGAAGGCCTGCTGCCGTTTGATGCGGCCGATATCGGAGCCGTCGCCGATGCCGTGCCGCAGCCGGACGTAGTCGAGCGCCCTCTGTCCGGACACGGACTGCTTGCCCTTGGGGAAGACGAGCTGCCCGCGGCTGCCCTTGTTGGGGTTGAGGTCGCCCTCGAAGACCTCCTTCGGCAGGCACACTTCGACGCCGCCGACGGCCGAGGTCATCGCGGCGAAACCGGCGAAGTCCACCACGATCGTGTGGTCGATGCGGAGCCCGGTGAGCTTCTCCACGGTGTTCTGCGTGCAAGCCGGATTGCCCGAAGCCGTGTTCCCGACCGAGAACGCGTCGTTGAACATGACGTTGGACTGCGGCCGCGTCCAGGTGCCGTCCGGTTTCCGGCAGGACGGCATGTCGACGATGGTGTCGCGTGGGATGGACACGCCGACGGCGTGCTTGCCGTCGGCGTAGACGTGGAGGAGGAGTGTGGTGTCCGAGCGGCCGACGTCGCCTTTGCCGCCGCCGAACTTCGCGTTGTCGCCGGACCGCGAATCCGAGCCCATGATCAGCACGTTCCGGCCGGGCGACGTGTCCGGCGGGCGGTCCTGCTGCACGCCGTCCCCGGAGAACGTCCGGATGTCGCCGTTCAGCCGGAAGTACAGCCAGGCGGCGCCGGACGCCAGCAGGACCACGAACGCCAGTGCGGTGAACAGCACGATCCGCAGCCGCCGGCGGCGCCGCGACCGGCGGCGGTCGCGCTGGGCGGCTTCCCGTGCGGCCTGCCGCCCGGGCCCGCATGCCCGGCCGGCCCCGGATGTCCTGGGCACGCGCCTCCCCGACCGAATAGTCATCGAGTTGCGCAATATAGCAACCGTTTGAGGGTGGTGGAGACGACCGGAAGAGGGACCGACGGTGGCTGCGGCAAACGGGACGCCGGTCTTGTACGCGTCCCCGGCACACGCACAAGACCGGCCCCTCGGCTCGGGCCGGCTACAGCTCGACGGTTCCCGTCAGCCGCACGTCGCCCGCGCTGTGCGCCACGGCGATCCGGTAGGTGCCGGGCACCACGCGCCACCCGGACGCGTCGGCGTCCCAGCGCGCGAGGGTGTCCGCGTCGACGGGGATGCGCACCGTGGCGGCCTCGCCCGGTGCCGCGGTCGCCGGTGCGTAGCCGACCAGGCGCAGCGGTTCGGTGCGGCCGAGGAGTTCGCCGGAGGCCGGTTCGAGGTAGACCTGCACGATCTCGCGGCCCGGCCGGGATCCGGTGTTGGCGACGTCGGCGGTCACCGTCAGCCCGGCCGTCGCGTCGCCTTCGATGCGCAGGTCGCGGTACTCCCAGGTGGTGTAGCCGAGGCCGTGGCCGAACGGGTAGGCGGGTTTGGCGCCGCGGGCGGCCCACAGGCGGTAGCCGATCGTGGGGCCTTCGTCGTAGGTGTGGCGTCCGTCGACCGGGGTCGTCGCCAGGATCGGCACGTCGGCTTCGTCCGCCGGGAACGTGGTGGGCAGCCGGCCGCCCGGCTCGGCCGCGCCGGTGAGGACGTCGGCGATGGCGTTGCCGCCTTCCTGCCCGGGCAGCCACGCCCACAGCACCGCGGCGGCGGCGTCGCGCCACGGCATGCGGACCGGCGATCCGGCGTTGACCACGACCACGGTGTTCGGGTTCGCCGCCAGGACACGCGCCACGAGTTCGTCGGAACGCCCGGGCAGCGCCAAGTCCTTGCGGTCGTAGCCCTCGGATTCGATGTCGTCGGTGGTACCGACGACGACGATGGCGACGTCCGCGGCCGCCGCGTCGGCGATGGCCTCGCCCAGTTCGGTCTCGTCGTCGGGGCGCGGGTCGCCCAAGCCGATGCCGAAACTCGCCAGGACCAGCTCGCCGTCGGCGACGAAGGCGAGTTCGACGTCCACCGGCACGCCCGCGCGGGCGGCCAGCGGAAGGCGCTGGAGCGGCGGGCGCAGCAGCGCTTCCATGGGGTTGTCGTTGCCGGGGACGGCTTCCAGCGGAAGTCCGGTGCCGTCGACGGTCAAGCGGAGGTCGCCCGAGCCGAGGATCTCCAGGAGGCTGTCGCCGTCGACCGCGGGGAGGATGCGGGTGTGCAGCACGGCCTTGGCGGTGCCGGGCGGGAACATGCCCGGCCACAGGATGACGTGCGAGCCGACCCGGTCCTCGGTGCCGAGCACGGTGCCGTCCGCGTCGAAGAATTCCAGGCGGAGGCCTGGGCCGTCGGTGACCGGGTTGACCGAGTTGCCGCGGGTGAGCCCGGGGAGCCGGCGGTGGGTGTAAATGCCGTCCCGCACGGTGAGTTCGATGTCCGGGCCGAGGGCGTCGCGCAGTCCTTGGGCGACGTCGACGACATACTGCGGGCTGGCGTGCGCGCTGCCGCCGCCCTGTGCGGACAGCCGCACCGCGTTCGGGCCGATGAGGGCGACGCGGCGCAGTTTGCCGGTGTCGAGGGGGAGCGCGCCGCGGTTGGCGAGGAGTACCAGGCCGCGCCGGGCGATGTCGCGGATCCGCTCGCCCGCGTCCGCGAGGACGTCGGACGGGGTGGCCGGGGCGGTGTCGCCGAGCGCGCCGACGCGGGCGGCGAGCCGCAGGATGCGGACGACCTTGTCGTCGAGCACGGCTTCGTCGACGCGGCCGTCGCGCAGCGCCGCGCGCAGCGGCTCGCCCCACAGTTCGGCAGGGCCTGGCATGGCGATGTCCGTGCCGCCGAGGTAGGCGGCTTCGGTGGAGCGGACCGCCATCCAGTCGGACACGACGACGCCGTCGAAGCCCCACTCGTCCTTGAGGACGGTGGTCTGCAGCGGGGCGTTCTCCGTCATGGTGTGGCCGTTGACGCCGTTGTACGCGGACATCACCAACCACGCCCGCGCGTCGCGGACCGCGGCGAGGAACGGCACGAGGTAGGCCTCGCGCAGCGTCCGCTCGTCGGCGCGGACGTCGTACTCCATGCGGCCGTCTTCGCTGTCGTTGGCGACGAAGTGCTTGACCGTGGCGGCGACGCCCTGCGCCTGCACGCCCGCGACGAACGCGGCGCCGGAGCGGGCGGTCAGCAGCGGGTCTTCCGAGTAGCACTCGAAGTGCCGGCCGCCGAGCGGGGTGCGGTGCAGGTTGACGGTGGGCGCGAGCAGCACGTCGACGTTCTTCGCGCGGGCCTGCGCGCCGAGGAGTTCGCCGGCCCGGCGGGGGACCTCGGGGTCCCAGGCCGCGGCCTGTGCGGACGGGTTCGGCACCAGCACCGACGGGTCGCCTTCGTCGAAGGTGACGCCGCGCACGCCGACCGGGCCGTCGGACATGGTGATCTTGCGGAGTCCGATGTGCGGCAGCGCGGGCAGCGACCACACGTCTTCGCCGGTGATCAGGCGCAGCTTGTCGTCGGTGGACAATCGGGCGGCCAGGGCACGGAGTTCGGTGTCGGTCGGCGGCGCGGCGGAGTCGGGCATCGGTATGTGCTCCAGAGTCGTGCGGACGCGGGCCGGGTGCGGCCCGCGCGGGCGGGGAGGCGGGTCAGTTGGGGGCCGGGACGAACCGGTTCCCGGCCGGGTCGTAGACGGTCGCGCGGACCGGGATCGCGCCGTCGGGCGTGTCCGGGCCGTAGTCGGCGTCCTCGCGGAACCCGGGGATGTGGAACCGGCCGAGGCTGTTTCCGGCTTGGCGGAACGTCGTGTAGTCGAGCGTCGGGCCGGCCTTGTCGGCGATTGCCTTGAACAGGGCGAGGTTCCGGCACGCCGAGGCCATCGACGCGCCGGGCGTGGGCTGGCCGCCGCCGACGGTCGCCGGGTCGACGAGCTTGCCGGCCAGGCTCGGGTCGGCCTGGGCCACGGTGTCCGCGCAGGCGGTGAGGGCCGGATCGGACCAGTCGACGATCTGGCTGCCGGCCACGGAGTCCTTGAGCGTGCCGAAGTCGTGCTGGCCCTTGCCGGTCGTGTAGCCGGACGGGATGACGGTGAACAGCAGCCGCGGGCGCCAGGTCGTCTTCTCCAGGACCTGCGGGATGATCTGCGCGGCCCCGCCGACCAGGAGCAGCGTGTCCGCGCCCGAGGCCTGCGCCTTCTGGAACAGCACGCCCGCCTGCTGGCCGAGCACGGCCGGGTCCGCGCCGCCCATCGTGATGGTGCCGTTGGCGACCGGGGTGATCCCGGCGGCCTGGAGCGCGGGCAGCACCTGGGCACTGGTCTGCGCCTCGTCGCCGGAGACCGTGGCGATCGCGACCTTGCGCCCGGCCAGGTCGCCGCGTGCCGCGAACGCCTCGACGGACTTGCGGGGGATCAGGCCGGTGTCGAAGGAGAACCAGGGGGCCTGCGCCGCGGCGTTCATCTCGGGCTCCAGCGGACTCCCGATCACCGCGGTGCGGTTGGTCTGCGTGTAGCAGGGCACCTGCGCGTTGCCCGGCATGAGGTTGACGACGGCGAAGACCTTCTCGTCCTGGGTCAGCTTGACGCAGGCCTCCTGCGCGGCCGCGGGGGAGACCAGGCTGGTCTTGGCGAAGACCGGCACGATCTTGCGGCCGTGGATGCCGCCCGCCGCGTTGACCTTGTCGATGAGGGCCTTGTAGGTGGCCTCGAAGTCGCCCTGGTCGATGTTCACGAACGCCTTCACCGCGGCGAAGTCGGGGTAGGAGATCCCCAGTTTGATGCTGTCCGCGGTGACCCCGGGGGTGTCGGTGCGTGCCGCGCCGGGAGCGGCTCCGGGGGCGGCGGCTTTGTCCTTGTCCTCGATGGTGCACGCGGCCGCGGCCAGCGACAGGGCGAGGGCCGCGGCGGCGGCGCCCGCGCGGCGGAGCGGGCGTCTGATCGTGGGCGTCATGGAACGGAGCCTTCCGGATGGGGAAGCTACTAACCCAGGAATCTAGGTCGGCTCAGCATCCTGGCGTGTTAATCACGTGTCAATGGGCTGTTCTCATGTTTGTGTCATGTTCTAACGTACATAGGCCCTGGCGGCTGCGCCGCTCCCGTGGCGGCCCGGCGCGACCGCCGACTCGTCCAATGCCGGGAGTACCGATGAAAGCCGTCGTCGTCATGTTCGACACCCTCATCCGGAAGTACCTGCCGCCCTACGGCGCGCCGGAGTGGGTGCATGCGCCGAACTTCGCGCGGCTGGCGGAGCGCACCGTCACGTTCGACAACTGCTACGCGGGGAGCATGCCGTGCATGCCCGCGCGCCGTGAACTGCACACCGGGCGGCACAACTTCCTGCACCGCTCGTGGGGTCCGCTGGAGCCGTTCGACGACTCGTGCCCGGAGATGCTCGGCGACGCCGGCGTCTACACGCACCTGGTGACCGACCACCAGCACTACTGGGAGGACGGCGGCGCGACGTACCACAACCGGTTCCGCAGCTACGAGTTCTTCCGCGGCCAGGAAGGCGACGCCTGGAAGGGGCACGTCGCCGACCCCGACATGCCCGCCGAGACACTCAAGACCATGGGCGGCCACAAGGTGCGCCAAGACTGGGTGAACCGCTCCTACATGACCCGCGAAGAAGACCAGCCGCAGAGCAAGACCTTCGACGCAGGACTGGAGTTCATCGACACGAACCACGCCGAGGACAACTGGTTCCTGCAGATCGAGACGTTCGACCCGCACGAACCGTTCTTCTCGCAGCAGCACTACAAGGACCTCTACGAGCACGGCTACGACGGCCCCCATTACGACTGGCCCGACTACCGCATGGTCCGCGAAACCCCCGAACAGGTCGAACACGTCCGCTTCGAATACGCGGCACTGCTGTCCATGTGCGACCGCAACCTCGGCCGGGTCCTCGACGCCTTCGACACGCACGGCCTATGGGACGACACGCTCCTGATCGTGTGCACCGACCACGGCTTCCTGCTCGGCGAACACGGCTGGTGGGGCAAGAACGTCCAGCCCTGGTACGACGAGACGATTCACACCCCGCTGTTCGTCTGGGACCCGCGCAGCCGCAAGGCCGGCGAACGCCGCGCGGCACTGGTGCAGACCATCGACTTCGCGCCCACCCTGCTGGAGTACTTCGGCGTCGACCGAACCCCCGACATGATGGGCGTGCCGCTGCGGCAGACCGTCGCCGACGACACCCCCGTCCGCGAGGCCGGCATCTTCGGCGCGTTCGGCGGCCACGTGTCCGTCACCGACGGCCGCTACGTCTACATGCGCGCGTGCCTAGACCCGTCCAACACGCCGCTGACCGAACTCACCCTGATGCCCACGCGCATGGCCGCCCGCTTCACCCCGGCCGAACTCGCCGGCGCCGAACTCGTCCCCGGCGGCACGCACGCGTTCACCAAGGGCGCACCCGTCCTCAAGGTGCCCGGCTTCGCCATCTCCCCGGCCCCGCACGGCACCTTGATGTTCGACCTGGACACCGACCCCGGCCAGGAGACGCCGCTGGTCGACGACGCCCTGGAACTGCGCCTGATCGGCCTGCTCCTCGACGCCATGCGCGCCGCCGATGCGCCCGCCGAGCAGTACACCCGCCTCGGCCTGCCCCAGCACGGGCCCGCCGGCACCGAACACCTCCTCGCCCGCGTCCACCGGGCGCAAGCCGAAGCCGCCGCCGACGCCAAGCCGCTCGACCCGGCCGACTTCCCGACCGGGCCGCGCAGCGTCAACGCCCCGCTGCGCGACCTGTTCGCCGACGAAGCCGCCGTCGCCGTCCTGCGCGGCCTCGGCCTCGGCCGCCTGATCGACGGGGGCCTCACCCGCATGATCGGCGACGCCTCGCTCATCCAGCTCTCCGGCTTGGCCGCCGGGCTCCTCGGCCCCGACATCGTCCGTGCCGTCTCCGACGCACTCCAAGCGCTCGGCCCCGCCGACCCCGCCCCCGCCGCCGTGGAGGCCGCCCGATGACCGCGGACCGCCCCAACATCCTCTGGACTGTCAGCGAAGACTGCCCGCCCCGCTTCGGCTGCTACGGCGACCCCCGTGCGGTCACCCCGCACCTCGACGCCCTCGCCGCCCGCGGCACCCTGTTCGAACACGCCTACAGCGCCGCCCCCGTCTGCGCCCCGTCCCGGTTCGCGCTGCTCACCGGCATCGCCCCGGAAAGCCACGGCCCCGCGCACCAGATGCGCGCCAACGCGCCCGTGCCGGACTGGCTGACCACCTACCCGGAAATCCTGCGCGGCCTGGGCTACTACTGCACCAACAACGCCAAGACCGACTACAACTGCGCCGTCGACCCGCAGGCGATCTGGGACGACTGCTCGAACACCGCACACTGGCGCACCCGCCCCGACGGCACGCCGTTCCTCGCCGTGTTCAACTACGACCCGACGCACGAGAGCGCGGTGTTCTCCCGCGAGGAGTTCACCGTCAACCCCGACGCGATCCGGCTGCCCGCCTACCTGCCGGACACCCCCGGGATCCGCGGCGACTTCGCGCACTACTACCGGCACATCGCGAACATGGACGCGTTCGTGGGGAATCTGCTGGCGCAGCTGGCGGAAGACGGCGAGCTGGACAACACGATCGTCATCCACACCTCCGACCACGGCGGCGTGCAGCCGCGCACCAAACGCTGGTGCTACGACGAGGGCTTGCACGTGCCCCTCGTCATCGCCGCGCCGGAACGTTGGGCGCACCTGTTCCCCGCTCCCGGCACCCGCGTGCCCGCGGCCGTCTGCACCCTCCGCATCCCGCCGACGCTGGTGGAACTCGCCGGCGGCGACGTGCCCGCGCAGATGCAGGGCGAAAGCCTCGCCCGCACCGCGTTCGACGAGGACACCGCACTCGCCTTCGGGATGCGCAACCGCATGGACGCGCGCCTCGACATGATCCGGACCGTCCGCGACGCCCGCTACCGCTACATCCGCAATTACGACCCGCACCGCCCTTACGGCGCCCACCAGGCGTTCGCGTGGCTCGCGGCCGGCTACCAGTCGTGGGAAGCCGAGCACCTGGCCGGGCGCCTCGACCCCGTCCAGGACGCGTTCTGGCACGAGAAACCCGGCGTGGAGCTGTACGACTGCGACGCCGACCCCGACCAGATCCGCAACCTCGCCGGCGACCCCGCCTACGCGGACGTCGAACAGCGCCTCGGCGAGGCCCTGCGCGACCACATCCTCGCCGTCAACGACAACGGCTTCCTGCCCGAGGGCGCCGCGGCCGAGGGCTACGACGCGTCCCGCGCCGACGGCGCCTACCCGCTCGGCCGGATCCTCGACGTCGCCGACGCGGTCGGGCGCCGCGACCCCGCGGAAATCCCGCGGTTCACCGGGGCCTTGGCCGATCCCGACCCGACGGTGCGGCGGTGGGGCGCGGTCGGGTTCCTCGTCCTCGGCCGCGACGGGCTCACCGGCGGCGCGGCGAAGCTCCTCAAGGACACCGTCGACGCCGACCCGGATCCCTTCGTGCGCATCCCCTGCGCCGAGGCTCTCGCGAGGTTCGCAGCCGACGAGGACGCTCTTGCGGTCCTCGCCGACTTCGCCGGACCCGCGCACCCGTCGAGCGTCCGACTCGAAGCCTTCGGCGCGCTGACCGCGCTCGGCCCCGACGCGGTCGCTCCCTACCGCGACGTGGTCGCGGCGGCCGCCGACGAACCGAGCGAGTACTGCGGCAACGCGGCGCGGTACCTGCTGTTCCGCATCGACGGCACCTACGCGCCGGACAGCAAGGTCTTCGATTTCGAACGCATGCTGTCGCTCGCCGCGAAGGCCGGCTACCCGATCGGCCCGGCGCGCTAGCCGCCGGCGCAACCGAAACAGCCGCGGCCGGCCGGAGGAACCCCTCCCGACCGGCCGCGGCCGGTTCAGCGTGCCCGATCGTTCCTGCGCCCTAGCGCTGCTCCGGACCCGGGGACTCCGACCGCGCGGCCGCGACACGTTCCAGCCGGTTCAAGGTCAGCTTGAGCCACGTGATGTACATCGCGTGGCTGCTGTACCCGTACTCGTGCCCGGAGATGTGCACTTCGCGCGCCCATGCCTTGTCCAGACCGGCCATGGTGTCCTCGTACTGGGCCTCCGCGATCCACGGCGGATTCGCGGTCGGATCGATCTGCTTCTCGCGGTATTCCAGCTCGGTGCGCACGACGCGGATCGCGATCTCCGGGTCGAGCTGTCCGGCGAAGACGTAGCGGATCGAAAACTCCGGGTCGGCCGGACGCACCGACGGCACGAACTCGGACTGCGCCCACTCCCACAGCGCTTCCCGCCCGGCCTCGGTCATCCGGTACACCTTGGCGTCCGGGCCGCCTTGGCGAGCGTCCACATCGAACTCCACCCAACCCCGTTCGACCAGTTTGGCGAGCCGCCGGTAGATCTGCGGGAGCTGCACGCTGTAGCCGAGGAATCGGAGCGGCCCGTCCATCCACTTGCGCAGGTCGTAGCCCGAGAACCGGCGCAGCGCCAGCATCCCGAGGATGACGAAGTCGAGTTGCATGCCCGTCCTTGTGCTCTTCGTGGGAACGGCCCGTCCCGGACCAGTGTGGCGGATGGTCCGGGACGGGCTGCGGCAAACCCCCGTGCTCAGGCCCCCGAGGGGGCGGCCAGGCGGCCGTCGGCGGGGGAACCCGGGGGAGCGGCCCCGTCGCCCGCGGCGCCGCTGCGGGCGATCGCCCGTTCGTCGGTGCCGAGGTAACTCGCGACGACCTTGGGGTCGTTGCGGACGTCGCCCGGCAGGCCTTCGGCGATGACCCGGCCGGTCTCCAGGCAGTACACGCGGTCGCTGATGCCCATGATCAGCGGCATGTCGTGCTCGATGACCAGCAGCGACGCGCCGAGTTCGCGGCGGATCTCGTGCAGCAGCGGACCGAACGCCTCGGTTTCCCGCTGGGCGACGCCCGCCGTCGGCTCGTCCAGGCACAGCACGCGCGCGTCGAGCGCGAGCAGCCCGGCAAGCTCGACGATGCGGCGGGTGCCGGTCGACAGGTCGCCGATGAACGCGTCCGCGTAGCGGCCGAGGCCGAGGAAGTCGATCAGGTCGTCGGCCTCCGCCCGCTTGGCCCGTTCGGTCTTCACGGACTTGGGCAGCCACAATGCCGACGACAGCAGTCCGGTGCGGCCGCGGGCTTCCAAGGCGATCTGCACGGTCTCCCGTACCGTCAGCTCCGGGAACAGCGTCGCCGCCTGGAACGTCCGGCCCAGTCCGAGCGCGGCCCGGCGGGCCGGGGCGAAGCCCGACACGTCGCGGCCGAGCAGCTCGACCCGGCCGGTCGCGGGCGCGAACCCGCCGACCGCGTTCATCAGCGTCGACTTGCCCGCGCCGTTGGTGCCGATCAGGCCGACGATCTCGTTCGGCCGGACGTCCAGCGACACCCCGTCGACCGCGGTGATGCCGCGGAACCGCACCCGTACGCCGGACACCGCGAGGACCGGCGCGTCGTCCGGGAGCGGCGCCCGGGCCGGGCGGGCGGGAATCGCCGGCCGGGCGTCCGCGGCCTTCGCGGGCTCCGCGCCGACCCGGGTCTCCGCCCACGCCAGCAGCGCGTCGCGGGCGCTGTAGCCGATCTGCACGAGCCCGCCGGGGAAGTACAGCAGCAGGAGCAGCAGCCCCAGACTCGACGCCAGCAGCGGCACGATGGAGTTGCCCGGGAACAGCGCGGGCAGGCCGATCACCCACAGCGAGCCCAGTACCGGGCCCGACGTCGACCCGAGACCGCCGATCACCACGACCGAGACCAGCATCAGCGAGTCCTCCGGCCGGAAGTAGGAGTCGCCGTACGGCACGGTCTGCAGCGCACCCGCCAGCAACGCCCCGCCCAGGCCCGCGACCCCGCCGCCGAGCGCGAACGCCCGCAGCTTCACGCGCGTCGCCCCGACCGTGTACGCGGCCGCCGTCGCCGGGTTGTCCCGCACCCCGATGGTCGTCCGCCCCACGCCGGTGCGGCGCAGCCGTCCGGTGACGACCAGCACGGCCACCAGGACGACGAGGACCACGTAGTAATAGGAGCGCTGCGAGGACACGTCGATGCCGAACACGTCGGTGCGCGTGAACGTCGCCGTCGGCCGCGTCGGACTGTCGTGGAACACGTCCTGCGTATACGCCCACTGCGAGCACGCCACCGCGAACGCCGCCGTGCTGACGGCCAGCAGCAGCCCGCGCACCCGCAGCGCCCCCACGCCGATCAGCGCCGCGAGCGCCGCGGTCACCAGCGACGCGGCGGCCACCGCGGTCGGGAAGGTGAGCCGGTCCACCACCAGGACCTTGCCGTTGCCGATGTCGAGGCGCAGGCCGCGGCTCAACGCCGCCGCGGTCAGCGCGCCGATGCCTGCGAACGCCATCTGCCCGAGCGACAGTTGGCCCGCCCAGCCGGTCAGCATGGTGACCGACGCGGCACAGATCGCGTAGGCGACGATCACCGTGTACAGCAGATGCCGCGACGGCTGCGTGACCAGCAGCGGCACCACCACCGCGACCAGGCCGAGGGCGACGAGCCCGAACCGCTCCAGGTTCCGCACCCACCACAGGTTCCGCAGTCGCTCGGGGACCGGCCGCACCTTCGGCGCGAACGAGAATGTGCCCGACTCGGCCGCGCCGCCGCGCCCGGCGACGAACACCGCGGCCAGCACGAGCCCGAACACCACGATGTCGGTGAGGCCCGGCTGGTCCAGCCAGGTGAACTGGATGACCGATTCGAGCAGCCCGAGGCCGACCCCGGCGAGCAGCGCGATCCGGAAGGAGTGCATGCGGGCGATCACCGCGGCGGCGAGCGCCCGCATCAGCGTGGTCATGCCGAGCACGGCCGGGGAGGTGACCGTGCCGGTCCGCGCCGAGACGAGGATCAGGCACACCGTCGCCACGAGCCCGGCGATCGCCCACACCGCGGTCGACACCGCCTTCGGGCTGATGCCGTTCAGCCGGGCCAGCTCCGGGTTGTCCGCGGACGCCGTGACGGCCTTGCCGAGCGTGGTCCGGCCCAGGAACCAGCCGAGGCCGACGGCCGCCAGCGGCACCACGACCAGCACGCCGGCCTGCGTCGCGGTGATCTCCAGCCCGGCCGGATGCCACTGGGCACTCGACCACACCGGATAGCTCTCCGCACCGTCCAGCTCCGGGTACGACGACACGATGACGAGCGCGAGCTGCGCCACGCCGATGGAGGCGACCAGCAGGATGACGCGCGGCGCGCCGAAGAGCCGCCGCACCACGACCAGGTCGACCGCCGCGCCGAACGCGGTCCCGGCGACCAGCGCGATGGCCAGGGCGATCCAGTACGGCACGCCGTAGCGGACCGCGAGCAGCGCGAACAGCGCGGACCCGACCAGGCCCATGTTCGCCACCGCGAAGTTGACGATCCGCGTCGAGCGGTGCACCAGCACGATGCCCATCGCGAGCAGGCCGACGACCAGGCCGTTGACGACGCCGTCGAAGGCGAGTTGGCGGGTCAGTTCGGGCATGTCAGCCGCCTTCCTTGCCGAGACTGCGATTTCCGAGAAACACCGCGCGGGCGAGGTCGTCGCGTTCGGCGAGTTCGCGGGCGTCGCCGGTGAACCGGACCTGGCCCTTCTCCAGGAACACCGCGCGGTCGGCGATCGACAGCGCGACGTTCAGGGACTGCTCGACGACGACCATCGTCAAGCCGTCCGCCTTGAGGCGCTCGACGATCGCCAGGAGGTCCTGCACGACCACCGGCGCGAGGCCGAGGGACAGTTCGTCGATGAGCAGCACTTCCGGGTCGTGCATGAGGACCATGGCCAGCGCGAGCTGCTGCTGCTGGCCGCCGGACATCGACCCGGCGCGCTGCCCGAGACGGGCCGCCAAGTCGGGGAATACGTCCAGGACGTAGGCCAGTCGGCCGTCGCGGTGCCCGCGGGTCGTATCGCGCAGCTGGAACGCGGCCATTTCGAGGTTCTCGCGCACGGTCATGCCCGGGAACACGCCCTTGCCGCCCGGCAGGAGGCGGATACCGTGGCGGCCGCGCTGCTCGGGGGCCACATAGGTGATGGTCTTGCCGTTGAGCCGCACCACGCCGCGCGACGGCGTGCCCAGTCCGCAGATCGCCTTCAGGATCGTCGACTTACCCGCCCCGTTGGTACCCAGCAGTGCCAGCGTCTCACCGCGCCGCACCTCGAACCCGACCCCGAACAACACCTGCACGTTGCCGTATTCAAAGTCGATGCCGTGCACCTGGAGCACGGGGACGTGCTCCGGGTCCGCCGCCTGCCGGTCGCGTTCGGCCAGCTCCTCGCGCAGCTCGGCGACGACCCGCGACAGGTCGTTCTTGATGAACGACGAACTGCGGATCAGCATCAGACTGCCGACCAGCGTGGACGGGACGCCGAGGACAAGCGCGGCGGTGCGCGGGTCGTACGAGTCCAGGATCAGCGCCGACAGCAGCGACCCGCCCGTCGCGCCGATGAAGAAGATGTAGATCGCGGCCAGCGCCGAACCCAGGCCGCGCAGCCGGTACGGTGCCACCGACTGCATCACCGGGCCGACCATCGCGAACGCCGACGACAGCAGGATCACCGGCAGCATCTGCGCCACCACGAACAACGGCGCCGTCGGCATCGCCCACTGCAGCGGCGTCAGCACCGTCACCGGCAGGATCAGCAGCCCGACCAGCTTCAACGCCCGCGCCGGGTCGGTGCGGTACAGCCGGTCGTACCGCGGGCCGACGAACGGCAGTACGGCCAGCACCCCGAGACCGCCGAGCGTGCCGTACACGCCGCGTTCGAACGTGCCCAACCCGAAGTGGTCCTCCATCCACAGGTTGGTCAGCACCGGCCCCGTGAACAGCCCGAAGCCCATCGCGGCGAACGCCATGACGACGGTCTTCGTGGTGCGGATCCGCAGCAGCCGCGCGAACGCCGCCTCGATCGAGATCGGCATCGGCTTTTCCTGCACCAGGACTTCGCCGAGCACCGCCTTCATCTCGTGCTGCCCGCGCGGCGGCTCCGGCAGCCGGAACGCGAACAGCGCGGCAACCGCGGTCGGGACGGCGAGCACGAAGAACGCCCACCGCCACCCGTCGCCGCCGCCCGCCAGCGCGGCGATCCCGCCCACCGCCAGCGGACTCAGCACCGCGGCCAGCCGGCCCGCGATGCCGTTGGTCGCCGCGACCCGGCCGCGCACCCCGATCGGGTACGTGTCGGCGTTCAACGACCCGTGCACCGGCAGGGTGCTCGACTTGGCCACACCGACCCCGAGCCGGGCCAGGAACATCAGGAACACGTTCGCGGCGGCACCCGACGCGACCATGAACGCCGAGAACGCCAGTCCCGCCCACCCGGCCACCCGGCCGCGCCGGTGACGGTCCGCCAGCCAGCCCAACGGCAGCGCACCGAGCACCAGGAACGCGCCCGACGCCGCGGACAGGAACACGATCGCGCCGTCGCTCATCCCGAACGAGTCGCGGATGTCCGGCGCGAGCACGCCGAGCGTGGCCTGCTCCAGCTCGTCGAACGAGGACAGCAGCATCAGCGTGAAGAACGTGGCCGACCCGCCCGCCGCCAAGCCCTCGCGCAGCGTCATCTGCTGCCCGCCGACACCGGGGAGCAGCTCGTCCGCGAAGAGCACGTCCCGCTCGGCGGCGGCCCGCTCGGCGCGTTCCGCCTCGGCGTCGATGAGCGTCGCGGTCAACGCGGCGGGTGCGGGGCCGGACGCGCCCGGCGGTGCGGTGCCGGAGGCCGTGCTTTCCGGGGCGGTCACCGGGGGGCCTCGCAAGAACGGTGCGAACCCTGGCAGGCGGAAGGCATGGGTCTCCCAAGGAAAAGAGGTGATATTCGGCGATGGGGGCGACGCCTGCCGCCGGACGCCACGCCCCCACCGGGGTGTCCGAGGCGAACGATCCGCGTCGCCTCCGAGTACGGCAGGCATCAGCGTTGGTAAGTACGCGTGAATCTACGCCTTAGGTTGGATTGGCGGGATCTTGCTGTCAATAGCGACGGCAAAGCGAACAACGTGTATATGCATGGGTAGCTATGACGCGCGTCTTGTGGGAGCCTCGTGCCGGCCCGCGAAGGGAACGTGACGGGCGCGCGAAAGGCACCGCTCCACCGGCCGGGCGGCCGCGGGGCGCGGTGTGCGGGCATGCCCGAGTCCCGGCCGGCGTCGATCCGTGCCGGTCGTCCGGGGATGAAGAGAGGGGAGAGCGGGGGGAGCGGGGGAGGGGGTGCTCAGACCTCGGCGTCGACCGGCGCCGAGCCGGCCGCGCGGGGCGCGCCGGTCAGCCGCAGCGTGATGACCAAGTGGCCGCTGTCCTCGTCGTCTTCGTGGCCGCGGCTCTTCTCGGTGAAGCCGAGGTGCGCATAGAACGCGCGGGCTTTGGCGTTCTCCTCGTACACGTCGAGCGTCACGCTCCGGTGCCGGGCCGCGGCGAACGCCACCAGGGCGCGGCCGATGCCCATGCCCTGCGCGTCGGGGTGCACGAACAGGCCGCCGATCTCCGACCCGAGCATGCCGAGCAGCCCGACCACGCGGCCGTCGGCGGTCTCCGCGACCCAGTTGTCCGCGTGCACGAGGTAGATCTCGCGTATCTTGCGCTCGCGCTCCGGCCCGGCCGGGTCGCCCAGGAACGCGTGGGCGGTCTCCGAGGCCCGCGCCCAGACTTCGACCGCGCCGTCCGCGTCCTCCGGGCGGTACGGGCGGATCTGGAACGCGTGTTCGGCGGTGCGGTGGGTCACCCGCCGATCCTATGCCGCGCCGCGAAGGCCGCGATCGCTCGGGCATGCGCATCCGCGGTGCGCGCGAACTCGGCCGCGAAGTCCGGTGCGGCGCGCAAGTCCGCGAGATACGCCGCGGCCGCCGCGCGGTGCTCCTCCGGAACCCGCAGCAGCGCGTCGGCCGTCCGGCCGGTCTGCGCCGCGAGGTTGCCCGCCTCGGCGGCGCAGAATCCGTGCACCGCCCACACCAACTGCCGGGTCGTGGCAGCCGCGTCGGCGGGGGACAGGCCGAGCGTCGCGAGCTGCGCGGTCCACCGGGCGGCGACGTCGAGGAGCGGCGCCACCGACGCCCCGGCGGCGAGCAACTCGTGCAGCCGGGTCGTGACCAGCGCGTCCCGGTAGCGGGCCATCCAGTCCCGCACCCGTTCGTCGAGCGGCAACGCGGCGTCCGGAGCCGTGTCGTGACGGCTCATCAGGTGCGTGGCGAGGGCGTCGACCAGGGCGTCGCGGCCGGGGAACGAGGTGTAGATCGTCATCGGCGCGGTACCGAGCCGGTCGGCGACTTTGCGGATCGACACCGCGGCGGCCCCCGACTCGGCCAGCACCGCCGCGGCGGCGTCGAGGACTTCGGCCTCGGTGCGGCGCCGCGGCCGGCCGCGGCCCCGCTTTCCCACGGCCGGGCCTTCGGGGGCTTCCGGAATGCGGTCGCTCGCGGTCACGGTGCCTCCCCTTCCGCCGCGGAAATCCCCGGCGGCTCTTCCCTTCAATTTCCGTATAGCGTACAAGTAATCGCGTCAGTCCGGCCGGATCCCGCGGAGGCGCACGTGGCGCAGCGCATCGACGACCTGCTCGACCTGGTGGCCGCGGAAACCGGCCTCGACGACTTCGGCGACCCGTCGTTCCGCGACGGCCTCGAACGCGTCCACGACGCCGTCGCGGCCACGGCCGACCTCACCCCGATCGGCCGCGCGGTCTTCGAAGGCCAGACCAAAGCCGCGCTCGCCAACCGCGCCAAAACCGCCGCCTGGGAGCGCGCCCATCCCGGACTCGCCGACGAGCGGGTCACCGCCCCGGTGTTCGTCATCGGCCTGCCGCGCAGCGGCACCACCGCGCTCAGCCACCTGCTCGCCGCCGACCCGGCCAACCGGTCGCTCCTCGGCTGGGAAGCCCAGGACTCCACCCCGCCGCCGGAGACCGCGACCTACCGTGACGACCCGCGGCTCCACGCCGCCCGCACCGCGCCGAGCGTCGTCGACCGGCTCAACCCGGGCTTCAAAGCCATCCACCACGACCCGCCCGAGGCACCCGTCGAGTGCACGGTGCTGCTCGCCCAGCACTTCGCCAGCCTGATGCTTTCGACGATGTACAACGTGCCGGACTACGACGCCTGGCTGCTCGACAGTGACATGACCGCCGCGTACGACCACCACCACCGCATGCTCCGGCTGCTGCAATCCCGATGTCCCGGCCGTTGGTTCCTCAAAGCGCCCGTGCACTGCCACGCGATCGACGCGGTCGCCGCGCGCTACCCCGACGCCCGGTTCGTGGTCACCCACCGGGACCCCACGGTCACCGTCGCCTCCACGTGCAGCCTGGTCGCATCGCTGTCCGGCACGTTCACCGAAACCGACCACCGCTACACGACCGGCCGCACCTGGTCCGCGAACCTCGCCGCGATGGCGGACCGCGTCGTCGACTTCCGGGACCGCAACGGCGACGAACGGTTCCTCGACATCGCCTACCCGGACCTGGTCGCCGACCCGGTCGGCACCGTCCGCGCCGTCTACACGTGGCTCGGACGCGACCTCGACCCCGCCACCGAAGACGCGATGCGCGCCCACACCGGCCGAAACCGGCAGCACAAGTACGGCCGCCACACGTACGCCCTCGAGGAATTCGGCCTGGAAGGCGGCGCCGTCGCGGAGCGGTTCGAGGGCTACCGCAAACGCTTCGGAATCGCCGCCGAGACACCTTCGACCGGAGGACACGCATGAGCACGCCCCGCAACGACCCCGGCCCGCTCGCCGACGTCTGGCACGCCCTGCTCGACGGGCTCCGCGACGCCGAGAACAGCTTCCTCGACCCCGCCCGCGGCGTGTTCGACCAGCGGACCGTCGCCGAGGGCTACCGCAGCCTCACCCACGTCCTGCGCTACGGCCTCGAGATCTACCTCGAAGGCGACCCCGCCGCCCCCCGGTTCCTCCCGCTCGCCGGACCCACCGCCCGGATCCTCGGCGACAACACCGACACCCACTACACGATCGCCCTCGTCGACGGCCGCCGCGACTACGTCATCACCGGACGCCGCGGCGACGAGTGCTACCTCTCCTTCACCGTGCACGGCGGCCCCGACGCGGCCGCCCACCTGCGGCAGCACACCGTCGGCGACCTCAACCACGAAGCCATGCGGATCGCCGACGACGGCACCTTCCGCATCACCCTCTCCCGGAACCGCCCCGCCGAAGGCGACTGGATCGAACTGCCCGACGACGCGGTGATCGTCATCTCCCGCGAGTACTACTTCGCCAAAGACACCGCACGCCGGCCCGAATACACCATCGCACCCGCCGAACCCGCTGAACCCGCCGCCGGACCGCTCGTCTTCGACGCCGAACGCGTGGCCGCCGGGCTCCGCGCCACGACGGCCTTCCTCGCCGAGACGGTCCTCACCCAGCCGCAGCGCCCCGTCGCCCCCAACGCGATGGCGGAACCCTTCCGCTTCGGCCGCACCATGCCCGGCTGGGGCACACCGGACAACGTCTACTGCCGGGCCCGCTACGAACTCGCACCGGACGAAGCCCTGGTCATCGAAGGCGACGCGGGGGAGTGCACCTACTGGGGCATCCAGCTGTGGAACTCGTTCATGCAGTCCATGGACGCACCCACCGGCCCGGTCTCCCGCAACACCCGCACCGCCCGGCTGACGCCCGACAACCGGTTCCGCGTCGTCGTCGCCCACGAGGACCCCGGACCGGGCGAGCCCGACTGGCTGCCGACCACCGGACTGCACACCGGCGTCGTCTTCTGCCGCTGGCTGCTGCCCAAGCACGAGCCGGAGGCGCCGACCGCCCGCGTGGTGAAGCTGGCGGAGCTGCGCGGCGGCGCCTGAGCCGGCCGCCGGGCGTCCCCGCGGCCGGTCCGCCGCGCGAACGCGGCATCATGGAAGGGAACCCCAGCGGTAGGGAGGCCTTCCCCGTGACCGAACGCAAGCCGCCCGGCGTGCCCTTCGAATCGTGGGTCGACCGGAAGATCCGCGAGGCGGAGGAGAACGGCGCCTTCTCGTCGCTGCCCGGCTTCGGCAAGCCGCTCGCCGCGCTCGACGCCCCCTACGACGACCTGTGGTGGGTCAAGGACAAGCTGCACCGCGAAGGCGTATCGATCCTGCCGCCGGCCCTGCAGTTGCGGAAGGACACCGAGAACGCGCTGATCGAGGCCCGCACCGCGCCCACCGAGCGCGCCGTCCGGGAACTCCTCGACGGCATCAACGAGCGCATCGAGGCGATGCTGCGGCGCCCGCCGCCGGGCCCGATGCTCGACCGCAAGCCCGTCGACGTCGACGCTTTCGTGGCGGAGTGGCGCGCCGAGCGCGAAGCGGAGGCCGGGGACTAATCGGTGCGCTTAGGATCCCGGCATGGCTGTCACCATTGATCATGTGGGCATTCCCGCCCGGGACCCCGAAGCCGCCGGAACCTTCCTGGCCTGGGTGCTGGGCGAGGGAGCCGTCGTCCCGGACGGCCCGCCCGACGAAGAGCCCGGCGACATGTTCTCGCTCGTGCTCGACGGCTGGTCGCTCGCCTTCGTGCGCGAGGCGGACCCCGCTCCGGTGCACCTGGCGTTCCGGGTCACGCCCGCGGTCTTCGACGCGGCCGTCGCGCGGCTGGCCGACCGCGGCATCGCCTTCGGCAACGACCCCGAGGACCCCGCCAACGGCCGCACCGACGACCCCCTCGGCGGCCCGGGCCGGGCCTATTTCCGCGACCCGGACGGTCATCTCCACGAACTCGTGATCACGCCGGCACCGAACTGACGTAGCCTGGGCGTCGCTTGCCCGGCTACGGAAGGTGACCCGAGTGGCGAACTCCCCCCGGACCGAACGCTGGTCGGACCTGGAGCGGCCGATGACCCGGAACTTCACCATGCCGGGCTTCGACGCGTTCTACACCCGTTGGCTCGCCTGGGCGAACGGCACGCCGAAACCGGTGGTGCACAGGGGGGCCAGGCATGCCGGAACAGGCGGCGTCACCGAAAGCGGCACCAACCCGTGGGTGTCGGCCGACCTGGTGCCAGGCGACACGATCCGCATCGACGGCGGCAAGCCCACGAGTTATCTCGCCGCCGTGGATGCGCCGATCCGGACCACCGTCGACCTGCTGAACCGGCATGTCGGGGCGACTGTCGCCAGCTGCGCGGGGCACGAAAACGACGACCGCGCCAAACCCAGCAAAGTGCGGTTCTTCCGGCTCGTCGCCGGCACCGAATGGGACGCCGACAAGGTGACCCGGGCCATGACCGAGATCGCCGGGAACACCCGCCTCACCGGGAACGCACCCGCCGTGGACATGCAGGTCACTCGGGGCGTCGTCGAGGACGGCCACGGCACACCGCTCCCGATCGTCAACGTCCACTTCCACCCGACCACGCTCGGCGAAGACGCTTACTACGCGCAGTTGCCCTGGGCGACCGAGGCACTCAACACCTCGATCCGGGAGTACGCCACGGGCCGCGGCGTGCCCGCCGCCGTGGCGGCCGGGATCGCCCCGGCGAGCCGACCCGGGGTGGTCCGCGGAACCGCCGTGCCCGGTCTGGTGGCGCCTCTGGCCGCCGCCGCCCACGGGCTCGACGCGGTGAAGAGCGATGCGGTCCTCGGCATTTCCCCCAACACCCGGATCGCCGCGCCGACGGGCAGACCCACCGCCACGACGGTGCATCCATCGGTGGCGAAGGGCCTGGAGAAAGTGCGCTGACGCGCCCGGCGGCGTCCGAACGACGTCAGTCCGACGTGATCCGGCGGAAGTGCGGGAGCCGGGCCAGCGGTGCCGCGACCGTGACGAGTGCGGGGCCGGTGTGCTCGGTGCCGTCGTCGGCGCGCCAGGTGCCCGGGGGGAGGTGGACCTCGCGCGTCCTCGCGCCGCGGAGCGTGACGGGGGCGACCAGCAGGTCGTCGCCGATGAGGAACTGGTCGGTGACGTCCTCGTAGCCGTGCTCCGGGTAGGCCCAGGCGAGGGGGCGCTGGACGGGGTCGCCGGTCTTTGCCGACGCGTTCGCGGCGGCGAGGATCTCGGCGCCGAAGGCGGCGTGCAGCCGGGCCGCGTCGCGCACGATCGCCAGGTGCTCGGCGTCCAGGACGCGCCACGGGGCGGCGGAGAACTGCATCATCGGGAACAGCGCGGCGATCTGCGCGTAGCGGACGAACAGTTCCGGGTCGAAGCCCTCGCCGTCCTCGGCCGGGACGAAGCGGAACTCGCCGCCGCCGATCATGTCCGGGCAGGTGAACGCGTGCCCGGTGACGGCCTGCGCGAGCGCGTTCGGGATCAGGCTCTCGATACCGAACCGGCCTTCCCACAGGTGGTACTTGTCCTGCTGCCGCTGCGCGAGCGGCAGGCCCGCGGTGCGCCAGGCCTCGCGGTACTCGTTGAGCGGCCACGCGAGCCCGATGCGGTTCCAGGCGAGCGTGTACGCCTCCGGGTCGGCCACCCCGAGACGCCGCCACCACTCCGCGTCGCCGCCGTCGAACTTGAAGCCGTCGATGCCGAACTCGGTGCGCAGCGTGCCCAGCACGCCCTGCAGCCAGGCGACCGTCTTCGGGTTGCCCAGGTCGAGCGCCGAACTCCAGCCGTTCCACCAATGCCCCACCGCCGCACGGTCGCGGTCCGCCGGGTCGCACAGCAGCAGCCCGGCGTCGTGCAGCGTCCGCGCGGTGGGGGAGTCCGGGGTGACGTAGGGGACCAGCCACAGCATCACCGCGAACCCGAGCCGGTGCAGCTCGGCGACCATCCCGGCCGGGTCCGGGAACCTGCCGGGATGGAAGGTCCAGTTGCCGTAGTCGTTGCTCCACTGGTCGTCGATCATCAGCACGCCGGGTGGGAAGCCCTCGGCGAGCAGGCGTTCGGCGTAGTCCAGGACCTTCTGCTGGGTGGGCTCGAAGACCGTCTCGATCCACAGGTTGTACTGCGGCGCGGTGAACAGCAGCGGGGCCGGCAGGGTGCCCGACGCCGGGTAGTACCGCGCCAGCACGTCGCGGTACGCGCCCCGCAGGTCGCCGAAGCCGCTGCCGTACTCCACCACCGCACCCGGCCGGTGCGGGGTGACCGTCAGCGTGTCCTCGCCCACGGCGAACGTGAACGTGCCCGTGCTGTGCACCCAGCGGCCCCGGTTCGACAGCAGCAGCGGCATGCCCTGGTTGCCGAGCAGGTCCCGCAGGTCGAAGGAGTAGCCGGCGGCATACGGCATGGACCGGCCTTCCGCGGACGCGCCGCCCCACCACCGTTCACCGGGCAGCAGCGGAAGGACCAGCGGCATACCGGGATCGGCGGCGAGGACGGCGGTCATCGGGGGACTCCTACGGGAACGGAACCAAGGGAACCAAGGGAACTACCGGATTACGGAACTGCGGGAGGAGGGGGCAGCGGCGGCCTACTTCATCGTGAAGCCCTGCTCCTTGCCGTACGTCGTGACGCGGTTCTGCCACTCCGCGAGGCCGCGGGCCACGTCGCCGTCGTTCTGCAGCGACTGGCCGACGGTGTCCTTGAAGACGCTGTTCGCGTACACCTGGAACGGCAGGTACTGCCACTCCGGCCGGACCGCCTTCGACATGTCGGCGAAGACCTCGTTGGGCTTCTGGCCGGGGAAGTACGGCACGTCCGCGCCGCGGAACGCCGGGTCGTCGAGCAGCGCCTTGGTGGCGGGGAACAGCCCGACCTCGCCGTTGAGCGACTTGACGGCCTCCGGGTCGGAGTTGAGCCACTCGGCGAACGCGACCGACGCCTCCTTGTTCTTGGCCTGCGTGGTGACCGCGACGGACGAGCCGCCGTTCTCCGCGCTCGCGCCGCCCGGCATCGGCGCCGCCGACCACGTGCCCTTGGCCTGCGGGATGTTCTTCTCCAGCACCGCCGGCGCCCAGGCGCCCGCGAGCCAGAACGCGTATTTCCCGGCCGCCATCGACTTCCACCACTCGTCGTTCCAGCTCGGCGTCACGTCGAGGAGCTTGTCCTTGACCAGGCCGGTGACGGTGGACGCGTAGGTCTTGGCGCCGGGGTCGTTCGCGAAATCGGCCTTCACGTTGAAGGTGCCTTCGACGGCGAACGGCTTGCCGCCGAGCTGCCACATGAAGCTGGTCGACGCGCCCGCGTCGCCCGGGTCCACGAACGTGGCATACGTGCTCGGGTCGGCATCGTGCAGCTTCTTCGCGACCGCGGCGAACTCCTCCCAGGTCTTGGGCGGCGTCGCACCGACCTTGTCGAGGACGTCCTTGCGGTAGAACATCGCCATCGGCCCGGTGTCCTGCGGCACGCCGTAGACGCCGCCCGCGACGTTGACCTGCGACCACGCGGACGGGGCGAACTTGTCCTGGAGGCTGCCGGCCCCGTAGTCGGCCAGGTTGACCAGGCCCTTGGTGAGCGCGTACTGCGGCAGCGCGAAGTACTCGATCTGCGCGACGTCGGGGCCGCCCTTGCCGGACTTCAACGCGGCCGTGAGCTTCGTGTACTGGTCCTTCGACTGGCCGACGTTGACCACGTGGACCTTGACCTTCGGGTACTTCTTCTCGAACAGCGCGACGGTCTTCTCGATGTTCGGGACCCACGTCCAGAACGTGATCTCGGCGGGCTTGTCGAGGGCCGCCTGCACGGCGGCCGGGTCGGCCTTGCCGCCCGCGTTGTCGGACTTGCCGCCGGAACCGCCGCCGCACGCGGCCAGGGCCAGCGCGAGCACGGCGGCCGTCGTGGCCGTCAGGGCAGGCTTGAGCGAACTACGCATTTCGGATGCTCCCAAGGCAGGGTCGAGCCGGGGTGGGGACAGGGACGTGCAGGGACGTGCGTCGGGGAGGCGTCGAGGGTGCGCCGGTCGGGACGGAGCGGCGGGCGGGGCTACTGCTTGACGCCGCCCGCGCTCAGGCCCGACTGCCAGAACCGCTGAAGGACGAGGAACGCGGCGATCAGCGGCAGGATCGCCAGCAGGCTGCCGGTCAGCACCAGCGGCATCAGCGGCACGTTGCCGACGCTGTTGCCGCCCTGCGCCAGGTCGTTCCACTGGTGCAGGCCGACCGTGAGCGGGAACAAGTCCGGATCGTTGAGCACGATGAGCGGCAGGAAGTAGTTGTTCCAGGTCGCCACCAGCGTGAACAGCAGCACCGTGACGAACCCCGGCGCGAGGAGCCGCAGCGCGATCGTGAAGAAGATCCGCAGTTCTCCGGCGCCGTCGATGCGGGCGGCTTCGAGCATGGCGTCGGGGACGGCATCGCGTGCGTAGACCTGCATGAGGTACAGGCCGAACGGGCTGGCCAGGCTCGGCAGCAGGACCGCCCACGGCGTGTTCACGATGCCCATGTCGCTGAACAGAAGGTAGGTCGGCACCGCAATCGCCGTCGCGGGGATGGAGATCGCACCGAGAACGAGCGCGGACAGGAAACGGCGGCCGACGAAGTCGAATTTGGCGAGGGCGTAGCCGCCCATGGTGGCGATCAGCGCTGCGCCGCCGGCGCCCAAGACGGAGTACAGCAGGGTGTTGCCGAACCAGCGCAGGTAGATGCCGTCGTCGTAGGTGAGCACGTCGTGGATGTTCGTGAACAGGTGGAACCCGTCGCCGAACCACATGCCGGGGGAGTCGTACAGGGTCCGGTTCGATTTCGTCGCGCTGACGAACAGCCACACGAGCGGAAGCAGCGCGTAGGCCAGCATCAGGCCCATCACGATCGTCAGCGCCGGGCTCTTGCCGGTCCGCCGCTTGCGGCGGCGGGGCCGGACCGGACGGGCCGGCCGGTCCCGGACCGCGGGGGCGGTCGGCGGGGCCTCGGCGATTTCGGCGCTCACAGCAGGCGCTCCCTTCGGCTGGTCACCAGCTGGACCGTGTACGCGACGACGACCGTCGTCAGACCGAGCAGCACCGCGATCGCCGCCGAGTAGTTGAACTGCCGTCCGTCGAACGCCAGGTTGAAGGCGTACATGTTCGGCGTGTAGTTCGTCGTCACCACGCCGGGCGCCATGAACTGCAGCACGCTCGGCTCGTTGAAGAGCTGGAAGGTGCCGATCACCGAGAAGATCGTGGCCAGCAGCAGGGCCGGGCGCAGTGCGGGGAGTTTGATGCTCCAGGCCTGCCGGATGCGGCCCGCGCCGTCCATCTCCGCGGCCTCGTACAGCTCGTCGGGGATGGCCCGCAGGGCTGCGTAGAAGATGAGCATGTTGTAGCCGACGTACGACCAGGTGACGACGTTGCCGATGGACGCGAGCATCCAGCCGGACGACAGGAAGTCGGGCAGGTCGACGCCGAGGAGGTCCTCGATCTCGCCGGCCAGGCCGAACCGGTCGCCGTAGATGTAGCCCCACATGAGGGCGGCGACGACGCCGGGCACCGCGTACGGCACGAAGATGCCGATGCGGAACACCCCGGGTGCGCGCAGCCGCCCGCTGTCGATGGCGAGCGCGGCCAGCAGCGCGAGCCCGAGCATCAGCGGCACCTGGATCGCGAAGAACACCGCGACGCGTTCCAGGCCGGCGTGGAACAGGCTGTCCTGGATGGCCTTGCGGTAGTTGTCCAGGCCGGTGAACGTCGTGCCGCCGATCATCTTCTCCTGGTACAGGCTCAGATTGATCGCGTAGGCCAGCGGCGCGACGATCCCGATCACGAAGACGGCGAGGAACGGCAGAAAGAACGCGTGGGCGGTGGCGTTGCGCCGGACGGCGCCGCGCCTCACCGCGGCCCCCGGTGAAGTCCCGGAGCCCGGCGGGGCCCCGAAACCGGGTCGACTCTCACGGGAAGTCCTCCGGTTGTCATGTTAGCGCCAACATCGGTGGCGCGATTCGGAAGTGTGTCTACCGGCTACCGGAGTGTCAAGACCCGGAACTCCCGCCGTTGTGATGCGGGAAAACGCCCTATAAGGGCGGAAGTTCATGAAGGAAAGGTCCCGCAGCGCGGCGGCTTTCCGGCGGCAGGTGGACCTGTTGACCCGGTCGGCATGTTTGCGCAAACATGTTGCCGTTCGGTGCCCGGCACGGGTGCCGCAGGTGAGAGGATGCGCTCCATGGCACAGAACGGACGGCGGAAGCCCGCCGCGGCGGGGCGCACGCGCGCCCCGTCCATGGCCGACGTCGCCGCCCTCGCCGGCGTTTCCGCGCAGACCGTGTCACGTGTCGCCAACCACCGCACCAACGTCGACGAAGCCACCCGCGAACGCGTGGTCAACGCCATGCGGATGCTCGGCTACCGCCCCAACACGGCCGCCCGCGCCCTCGCCACCGGACGTTTCCGCACCATCGGCGTCATCAGCTTCGACCTCCAGGCCTACGGCAACGCCCGCACCCTGGAATCGATCGTGTCCGCCGTGCAGGACACCGACTACTCGGTCAACATCGTCACCATCAAAGACCAGACCGAACAGGCCGTCCGCGAAGCCTTCGAACGCCTCACCACCCAGGCGGTCGACGGCATCATCCTCAACGAGGCGCAGATCCTCGACACCCCCGCGCTGCGCCTGCCCAGCGGACTTCCCGTGGTGGTCAACGACGGCGACGGCACCCACCGGCACGCCGCCGTGCACACCGACCAGGCCGAAGGAGCCCGCCTCGCGGTCCGCCACCTCCTCGACCTCGGCCACCGCACCGTGCACCATCTGGCCGGACCCCAGGACTCGCACCCCGCGCGCGGCCGCGCCGAGGCCTGGCACCGCACCCTCAAGGACGCCGGCTGCCCGGTCCCGCCCGTCGTGTACGGCGACTGGACGGCGGAGAGCGGCTACCGGGCCGGCCGCGAATTGGCCGCCCGCCCCGACGTCGGCGCGGTCTTCGCGGGCAACGACCAGATGGCCCTCGGCCTGATCCGCGCCCTCCACGACGCCGGCCGCGAAGTCCCCGGCGACGTCAGCGTCGTCGGCTTCGACAACGTCGCCGAATCGGGCTACTTCCTGCCCCCGCTCACCACCGTCCACCAGGACTTCGAGGAGATCGGCCGGCAAGCCGTCGCCCTGCTCCTCGACCAGATCCACACCGGGCGGCCGCCCGAGGCCGCGGTCACCTCGGTCGCGCCGCGGCTCGTCGTGCGCGACAGCACCGCACCGCCCGCCCTCGCCGCCTGACCCCGCAGACCCCGCGCCGCCGGACGACACATCCGGCTCCGTCCGGCGGCGCGGCCCCCTTCCGCGGACTCTTCCGCGCCCACCGTGTGAGCGCTAACATCCCGTGCCGCGCCTCCTGACACAGCCCCTGCCACGCCTCTGCCACGCCTCTTGTCACGTTCGGAACTCTCTCCCGAGGGAAGACCCTTGAGCACATCGGAAGTGTCCCCGGCGCAGCGCGTCCACCGGCTCCGCGACCGCCTCGGCGGACTCGGCTTCGGCGGCGACTACAACCCCGAACAATGGGACGACGCCACACGCGCGGAAGACCTCCGCCTCATGCGCGACGCCGGCGTCACCCTCGTCAACCTCGCCGTCTTCGGCTGGGGCCGCGTCGAACCCGCCCGCGACGCCTACGACTTCCGCTACTTCGACACCGTCATGGACGACCTCGCCGCACACGGCATCGCCGCCGACCTGGCCACCATGACCGCGTCACCGCCCGCCTGGCTCGCCACCGAACACCCCGAGATCCTGCCCGTCACCGCCGACGGCACCGTCCTCTCGCCCGGCGGCCGACAGCACTTCTGCCCGTCCAGCCCGGTCTACCGCGACCGCGCCGTCAAACTCGCCGAAGCCCTCGCCGCGCATTACGCCGACCACCCGGCACTCGCGATGTGGCACGTCGGCAACGAATACGGCATCCACGTCGCCGAGTGCTTCTGCGACGTCTCCGCCGCCGACTTCCGCCGTTGGCTCGCCGACCGCTACGGCTCCGTCGACAAGCTCAACGACGCCTGGTCCACCGACTTCTGGTCCCAGCGCTACACCGGCTTCGCACAGATCCTGCCGCCGCGCGTCGCCCCGACCTACCCCAATCCCGCCCAGCAGCTCGACTTCAAACGCTTCAGCAACGACGCCCTGCTGACCTGCTTCCGCCTGGAACGCGACGCGCTGCGCCGCATCACCCCCGACGTGCCGGTCACCACGAACTTCCTGGCCGGCCACAAAACCGTCGACTGGTACGCGTGGGCCCCGGAAATGGACGTCGCCGCCCTCGACAGCTACCCCGACCCGCACGGCCCCCACGAGCACATCGCCGCCGCCATCGCCTACGACGCCCTCCGCGGCGCCACCGGCGGCGCCCCCTGGCTCCTCACCGAACAAGCCCCCTCCGCCGTCAACTGGCGCGCCCGCAACGCTGGGAAAGCCCCCGGGCGCATGCGGCTGTGGAGCTGGCAGGCCGTCGCGCAGGGCGCCGACGCCGTCATGTACTTCCAGTGGCGCCAATCCCGCGGCGGCGCCGAGAAGTTCCACTCCGGCATGGTGCCGCACGCCGGCGCCGACAGCCGCGTGTACCGCGAAGTGCGCGCCCTCGGCCGCGAACTCGCCCTGGTCCCGGAACTCGCCGGCACCGAGTCGAGCAACGAGGTCGCCGTGCTGTTCGACTGGAACGCGTGGTGGGCCCTCGAACTCGACTCCCACCCGTCCGACGCGGTCCGCGCTCTCGAACGACTCTTCGACCACTACGCCCCGCTGTTCGACCTCGGCGCCGGCGTCGACGTCGTGCACCCGTCGGCCGACCTGACCGGCTACCGGCTCGTCGTGCTGCCGAGCCTGTACCTGCTGTCCGAAGACCACGCCGCCCGGATCGCCGACTTCGTCGCCGCGGGCGGCACCCTCCTCGCCTCCTTCTTCACCGGCATCGTCGACGAGCACGACCGCGTCCACCTCGGCGGCTACCCCGGGCCGCTGCGCGACGTCCTCGGCATCCGCGTCGAGGAGTTCTGGCCCGCCGCGGACGGCGAACCCGTCCCGCTGCGCGCCGCCCTCGGCGGACCCGAGCCCGCCGAGCCCGCGTCGCTGTGGCGCGAGGACGTCGGCCTGGCCGGCGCCGTCCCCGAACTCCTGTTCACCGGCCCCGACTGGGACGGCCGCCCCGCCGCCACCGTGCACACCCACGGCAGCGGCACCGCCCGCTACGTCGCCACCCGCCCCGACCCGGCGGCCATGCGCGACCTCACCCGCCGGGCCCTCGCCGACGCCGGCGTCGACCCCGTCCTCCCCGGACTGCCGCGCGGCGTCCAGGCGGTCGTCCGCCGCGGCGACGGCTACGACGTGCTCATCGTGCTCAACCACACCGAGGAACCGGTCACCGTCACCCTCCCGGCGGAACGCCGCGACCTCCTCGCCGCCGACCGCCCCCTCGTCGCCGGCCTCACGCTGGAACCGCGCGGCGTCGCCGTCCTCGGCACCACCGGCATGGCGGCCGCCCGATGACCCCCGCCGCCCGCCCGCACCCCGAACTCCGTCTGCACCGAGAGCCGTTCGGCACCGCCCTGGACGGCGGACCGGTCGAACGCTGGACCTTCGGCGCGGCGGGCGGCGTCACCGCCGCCGTCCTGACCTACGGCGGCATCCTCCAGTCCTGCCGCGTCCCCGACCGCGACGGCCACACTGCCGACGTCGTCCTCGCACTCCCCACCACCGCCGCCTATGCGGCCGACGACGCCTACCTCGGCGCACTCGTCGGCCGCTACGCCAACCGCGTCGCCGGCGCGGCCTTCACCCTCGACGGCACCACCCACCGCCTCCCCGACAACGACCGCGGCAACACCCTCCACGGCGGCCCCGACGGCTTCCACCGGCGGATCTGGACCGCCGAGCCGGTCACCGCCGACGACCGGGTCGGCGTTCGCCTGCGGCTGCGCAGCCCCGACGGCGACATGGGCTTCCCCGGCCGCCTGGACGTCGAAGTCGCCTACACCGTCGACCGGGCCGGGACCCTCGAGGTCGACTACCGGGCCGTCGGCGACCGCCCCACCGTGGTCAACCTCACCCAGCACGCGTACTGGAACCTGGCCGGCGGGGGAGACGTCGCCGGACACCGGCTCACCGTCGACGCCGACGCCTACCTGCCCGTCGGGCCGACCGGCATCCCCCACGGCGGCGCCCCCGCACCCGTCGCCGGAACCCCGTTCGCGCTTACCGGACAGCCCCTCGCCGACGTGTTCCGCGCCGCCGCCACCGACCCGCAGCTCGCCGCCGCCGGCGGCCTCGACCACTGCTACGCGCTCCCCGGCGGCACCACCGCCCGGCCGCGCCGCGCCGCCGTCCTCGACGACCCCGCCTCCGGCCGCCGCCTGGAGACCTGGACCACCGAACCCGGGCTCCAGATCTACACCGCCAACGGCCTCGGCGCCCCCTTCGGCCGGCACGCCGCCGTGTGCCTGGAAACCCAGCGTTTCCCGGACACGCCGAACCGGCCCGACTACCCCTCGGCGGTGCTGCTGCCGAGGCAGATCCACCGCTCCACCACGCACTACCGCTTCACGCACATCGCTCCAGCGAACACAGCCACCGGGTCGCCCACGTCGTTGTCGTCCTCCGGCGCGGCGGCCCCGGACCTGCGAAGGACACCGTGAAGAGAACCCTCATCGGGGCCGTGCTGGCCGGGGGCCTGACGGCCGCGGCACTCGCCGTCCCCGGCTCCGGAGCGGCCGCCCCGGCACCCGCCGCACCCGCCGCGGCGAGCGCGCCGCTCGCGGACACCTGGAAGGCGCCGCTCAGCACCCGCGGCCGCTACATCGTCGACGCCGACGGCGACCGGTTCAAACTCAAGTCGGCGAACTGGCACGGCGCGCAAGGCTCGTGGACCGGGTCCGGGGACATCAACGACCCCGCGAACCACAACGCCGGCGAGAAGTCCGACGAAATGCCGCTCGGCCTCGACCGCGCACCCGTCGCGACGATCCTGTCCGACTTCCACACCCTCGGCATCAACAGCGTCCGGCTGCCGTTCTCCAACGAGATGCTGCACGACCAGCGGCCCGTCAGCGACGCGTCCGTCGCGGCCAACCCGCAGCTGCGCGGCAAGACCCCGCTCCAGGTGTTCGACGCGGTCATCGCCGCGACCACCGCCGAAGGCTTCGCCGTCGTCCTCAACAACCACACCAACACGTCCCGGTTCTGCTGCGGCCTGGACGGCAACGAACGCTGGAACACCAGCCAGTCCACCGCCCAGTGGGAAGCCGACTGGCTCATGCTGGCCAAGCGCTACAAGGACAACAAGCGCGTCGTCGGCGCCGACCTGTACAACGAGGTCCGCCGCACGATCACCGACGACGCCAACTGGGGCTGGGGCGACGACCACGACTGGTGGGCCGCTTCCCAGCGCCTCGGCGACCGGCTCCTCACCGAGGCCAACCCCGACCTGCTGATCGTCGTCGAAGGCATCAACTGGCAGGGCATTCCCGCCGACGGGTTCTCCCACTGGCGGCCCACGCTGGAACCGACCCGAACCCTGTCGCACACCCTCGTCGCGTCGAACAAGCTCGTCTACTCGGCGCACTTCTACGGCTACACCGGCCCCAACCACACCGGCGCGACCGGGACCGGCGAAACCCACGACTGGCGCTACCAGGAACTCTCCAAGACCGACCTGTACGCCACCTTGCAGAAGCAGGCGTTCTTCGTCTCCGCGGACACCGGACAGCACTACACGGCGCCCGTGTGGATCAGCGAATTCGGGATCAGCGCCGACGAGACCAACCCGCAGGCCACCGCCTGGTTCGGCAACTTCGTCGACTACCTGATCGCCAACGACACCGACTTCGCCTACTGGCCGCTCGTCGGCTTCGCCGGGCACAACGCCTGGAACCTGCTCGACTACGACACCGCCGGGAAGCGCTCCGGCATCCTCGACGGCGGCGACTGGCGCGCGGCCGCCTGGAACCGCCTGGTGAACGCGCCGTCCACGACCGGACCGATCCCGGCTACGGACACCTGGGACATGCTCAACCTCGACCACGCGGACGCCGTGCAGTCGCTCCGCGTGCGCTCCACCGGCGACTGGGACTCCGGCGCCCGCAAGGGCGTGTGCCCTGACGGCCAGCGCCTCGTCGGTCTGTCCCACAAGGACGGCCGCGGGCTGTGCACCGACGCGGGCGCACGCGACCTGACCGCGCCGGTCGGGCCGTTCACCGTCGTCAAGGACGAGCGCTTCGTCCAGCAGGGCGACTGGGCGGGCGGCTACACCAAGTTCCAGTGCCCGCCGAACCAGTACCTCGTCGGCTACAGCGTCCGCGGCCAAGCGGTCTCGGGCGCGCTGTGCGGACCCGCGTCCCGCGCGCTCCCGACGTCCGGACGCACCGTGTGGTTCGACCGCGGCGACAACCGCCCGGCCGGGAACCCCGGCGGCGAGTTCGCCTCCGGCAACTACAAGGGCCAGTGCGGCACCGACGAGTACGCCGCCGGCATCGCCTTCACCGGCGCGTACGCCAAGGGCAAGACCCCCGACGCCCTGCTCTGCCGCAAGCTGTAGCACCCCGCACCACCCCTGGACCAGCTGCAACGCCCGGAAACTCCGCGAAAAACCCTGAAGCATCCTGAAACCCCTGAAACACCCCGAACCGCCGCGGCGCCGGAGTCTGTCCCCCGGCGCCGCGGCGCCCCGCGAAATTTGCCGCAGGGTTCGCCGGGGGTTCTCCCGCCGGCCGCGCGCGATTCGGCGCCCTGCCGGACATTGAGCGGCGCACCGCCGACCGGCGCACCCGCACCCCCGACGGACGAAAACCGGAGACCCCCTGCCGTGAATGCTGTCAACCGCCGGAGATTCCTCCAGCTCGCGGGCGGCACCGCCGCCCTGTCGGCGCTGTCCGCGCCCATCGCCCGCGCCGCCGCCATCCCCGCGAACCGCCGCACCGGCACCCTGCAGGACGTCGAGCACATCGTCGTCCTCATGCAGGAAAACCGCTCGTTCGACCACTACTTCGGCACCCTGCGCGGCGTCCGCGGCTTCGGCGACCCGCGCCCGGTCACCCTGCCCGGCACCGGTAAGCCCGTTTGGCACCAGGCCAAGAACGGCAAGGAGACCCTGCCGTTCCGCCCGGCGAACAACGACCTGGGCATGGCGTTCCTCCAGGGCACCCCGCACGGCTGGAACGACGGCCACCAAGCCTGGAACAACGGCCGCTACGACGGCTGGATCCCGGCCAAGGGCACCACCACGATGGCGCACCTCACCCGCGAGGACATCCCGTTCCACTTCGCCCTCGCCGAAGCCTTCACCATCTGCGACGCCTACCACTGCTCGCTGATGGGCCCCACGGACCCCAACCGCTACTACATGTGGAGCGGCTACACGGGCAACGACGGCGCCGGCGGCGGCCCCGTCATCAGCAACGCCGAACTCGGCTACGGCTGGACCACCTACCCCGAGCGACTGGAGAGGGCCGGCGTCTCCTGGAAGATCTACCAGGACGAAGGCGACGGCCTCGACGCGGCCGGCTCGTGGGGCTGGACCGACGACGCGTTCATCGGCAACTACGGCGACAACTCGCTGCTGTACTTCAACCAGTACCGCAACGCCCGCCCCGGCGACCCGCTCTTCGACAAGGCCCGCACCGGCACCCGCGCCAAGTCGGGCGGCGGCTACTTCGACCTCCTGCGCGCCGACGTGCAGGCCGGCAAGCTGCCCCAGGTCTCCTGGATCGCCGCCCCCGAAGCGTTCAGCGAGCACCCGAACTGGCCGGTCAACTTCGGTGCCTGGTACGTCTCCCAGGTCCTCGACGCGCTCACCTCCAACCCCGACGTGTGGAGCAAGACCGTCTTCCTGGTCACTTACGACGAGAACGACGGCTTCTTCGACCACGTCGTCCCGCCGTTCGCGGCCAACGGCGCCGCCCAGGGCAAGTCCACCGTCGCCACCGCCGGCGAGTACTTCACCCCGGTCGGCGGCGACCGCAGCACCCCCGGCCAGTACGGCCTCGGCCAGCGCGTCCCGATGATCGCCGTCTCCCCGTGGAGCACCGGCGGCTGGGTCAACTCCGAGACGTTCGACCACACCTCGATCATCCGCTTCATCGAACAGCGCTTCGGCATCCACGAGCCCAACATCTCGCCGTGGCGGCGCGCCGTCTGCGGCGACCTCACCAGCGCGTTCGACTTCGGCAAGACCGAGACCCGGGTCCCCGGCCTGCCCAGCACCGCCCGCTACGTCCCCGCCGACCGCAAGCGGCACCCCGACTTCGTGCCCGTCCCGCCTGCCGACCCCGCTGTTCCCGTGCAGGAAGCCGGCGTCCGCCCCGCCCGCGCACTGCCCTACGACCTGTCCGTCGACGCCCGCGCCGGCGCCGGCAAGCAGCTCGGCATCACCTTCGCCAACGACGGCACCGCCGGTGCGAGCTTCCACGTCACCTCCACCAGCCACCCCGGCGCGCCGTGGTCCTACACGGTCGAAGCCGGCCGCAGCCTCGCCGGAAGCTGGGACGTCACCGCCGACACCAACGGCGTCTACGACTTCACCGTGCACGGCCCCAACGGCTTCTTCCGCGCCTTCCACGGCCGCACCGGCACGGCGGGCGCGGAAATCCGGGCCCGCCGCAACGGCAAGAGCGAGAAGATCCAGCTCGTCCTCACCAACGAAGGCACCGAGACCCTGCAGCTCGAGGTCAAGGACGCCTACAACGCCCGGCAGAGCGCGTCCTTCCGGCTCCGCCCCGGTCAGCAGGCCGTGCACAACGCGCACCTCGGCGACAGCAACGGCTGGTACGACCTGGCCGTCACCGCCCCCGGCGACCCGGCCTACCTGCGCCGCTTCGCCGGCCACGTCGAGACCGGCCGCCCGAGCACGAGCGACCCGGGCAACCTGCACCGCTGACCAGCGGTCCGCCACCCGGTGACCACCTGACCACCTGACCACCTGACCACCTGACCGCCGGCTCGGCGCCGGTGCTCACCCGACGACCCCCGGCGGACCGGCCGCGACCGGACCGCCGGGGCCGCCGGACCCCGCCCGGACGGCCCCGGACCGTCCGGGCGGGCCACCCCGGACAGCCGTACCCGGAAGGCACATTCGCGACAGACGGCCGGTCCCGGACGCGCGGCTTTCACCCGGGCACCGGCGCACGCCATGATGATCGCCATGGAACAGACGCAACCCGATCCCGAACCCCTGCGTAGGGGCGCGGCCGCCCGTCTGGCCGCCGCCGGACACCTCCCGGACCCGCGCTGGCAGCGCGTGGCCGAGGTGTTCCCGCGCGAGGAGTTCGTGCCGGGCGTGTGGGTCCCGTACGCGTCCCCGCCGCCGGGCGCCGCACCGCCGCAGGCCGCGGACCTGACAACCGGGGGCAGCACCGCGGACATCGCCGCAGATATCGCCGCGGACACTGCCGCGGATGGGCCGCGCGTGTGGACGTACCTCGACGGCACGGACCCGGCGCACCGCGCCGCGTGGCTCCACGAGGTCTACTCCGGGACCCCGCTCGTCGTCCGCCTGGCCGCCGCCGCGCCGCACGGCGCCGAGACCGTCACCGGCGACGTCGAGATCGCCACCGTCTCCGTCACCCGCTACCTCGCCGCCCTCCACGCCCTCGAACTCGCCCCCGGGCAGCGGGTGCTGGAACTCGGCCTGGGCGCGGGCATCGGCGCCGGGATGATCGCCGCCTACCTCAACGGACCGGTCCCGTCCGCGCCCGCCGTCGTCGCCGTGGAGATCGACCCGCACCTCGCCGCGTCCACCACGACCCGCCTCGACCGGCACCGCTACCGCGTCGAGATCCACGTCGCCGACGCGCTCGCCCCCGACCTCGCCACCCGCCTCGGCGCCGTCCCCGACCACTGCTCGGGAATGCCGCGCGCCGACGAACACGGCGACGCGCGGCCCGAGTTCGACCGCATCATCGCCACCTTCCCGGTCCCCAAGCCGCCCGCGGAATGGCTGTCCCTCCTCGCCCCCGGCGGCCGCCTCGTCGCCTTCGCCGGCGAACACGGCGACGTCGTGGTGCACGAACGGGCCGCGAACGGGGCACCCGCCCCGGCCGCGGCCCGCTGACGCCCCGCGGGAGGTCCGCCGCCGTGCCACGGAGCCGCCCGGCGGGCCTTGGCCCGCCGGGCCGCCGGGTCAGTCGCTGTGCAGCGCCTGCCGCAGCTCGGTGTCCAGATCCAGCTCCGGCACCGCGGCCGTGTCGATGACGACCTCGTGCAGCACCCCGTTCCAGGTGAACGGCACCTGGTAGTTGCGGTCCACCGGAAGCCCGCGGTCGCGCCCCAGTGTCAACCCCGCACCGCCGTGCTGGAACGCGACGGGCCACGCCCCGCCCAGCGGCACGGTCGCGGTCTCCTTGCCGTCCTCGACCAGGCTCAGCGTCCCGTGCTCACCGCCCTCGGGGCGGAACCGCACGCCGACGCTGCGCCGGCCGGGCGCCAGCGCCGCGTCCGCCGCGACCCGGTCGACCTCGCCGGCCCGCGAGCAGGTGAACGTCAGCCTGCCGTCCCGCGCGTACAGCACGAACCCGCCGGTCAGGTCGCCGAACGAGCACACCACGCCTTCGGCGCCGTCCGCCGGGACCTCGACGTCCGCGGTGAGCGTGAACCCGCCGAACAGCGGCGGCAGCGACTCCTCGTGCACCGGGCTGCCGGCCGGCAGGTACGTGCCGCGCGGCTGGAGCCCGTACTGCGGGAAGATGAGCGCGGCGAGGCGCTCCTGCATCGTGTCGTCGAGCGGCAGCACGTGGTTGCGCTCCGCCTCGTCGAACCAGCGGTCCTCCAACTCGGCCACCACCTCCGGGTGCTGCTCGGCGACGTCGCGGGCTTCGGCGAAGTCGTCGGACAGGTCGAACAGCGACCACCGGTCGGTGGCGAAGTCCCGGCTGCCGAGCAGCAGCCGCTCCTCGTCCAGCACCCCGCGCGACACGTGGTCGGTCGTGGCCTTCCAGCGGCCGTGGATGATCGACCGTGACCCGAGCATCTCGAAGTACTGCGTGGTGCGCGGAGATTCGGCGTCCGGGTCGGTGAACGTGCCGACCAGGGAACGCCCGTCGACGTCCTGCTGGGCCACACCGTCGACGACGTCGGGCTGCGCGACGCCGCACACGTCCAGGATCGTCGGCATCAGGTCCACCGCGTGGGTGATCTGGCTGCGGATCTCGCCGCGCGCCGCGATGCCGTCCGGCCAGTGCACGATCAGCGGGGCGCGCGTGCCGCCCAGCCACGTGTACCGCTTCCACAGGCGCAGCGGTGTGTTGCCCGCCCAGGCCCAGCCCCACGCGTAGTGCGGGTAGGTGTCGGGGCCGCCCCAGTTGTCGAGGTCGGCGATGTTGCGCTCGGTGGAGTCGCCCATCTTGGACGAGAACCGGTGCTCGTTGACCGTGCCGAGCTGGCCTCCCTCGGCGCTGGCGCCGTTGTCCGACATCAGCATCACGAGCGTGTTGTCGAGGCGGCCGGTGCTCTCCAGGAAGTCCAGCAGGCGGCCGATCTGCGCGTCGGTGTGGGTGAGGAAGCCCGCGTAGACCTCCTGCATGCGCGCGAACATCTTGCGGTCGTCCTCGTCGAGGGCGTCCCACTCCTGGATCCACGGCGGCCGCACCGGGAGCTCGGTGTCCTCCGGGACGATCCCGGCGGCCTTCTGCCGCGCGAAGGTGTCCTCGCGCCAGCGCTCCCACCCGCCGTCGAACTTGCCGCGGTACGGCTCGACCCATTCCGGCGCGACGTGGTGCGGCGAGTGCATCGCCCCGAACGGCAGGTACATGAAGTACGGCTTGCCCGGCGCGGCCTGCTTCTGGTCGAGGATCATCCGCGTCGCGGTGTCGACGATGTCCTCGGACAAGTGGTAGCCGTCTTCCGGCCCGGCCGGCGGCTCGACGTAGTGGTTGTCGCACACCAGTTCAGGCGCCCAGTGGTTGGCGTCGCCCTGCAGGAATCCGTAGAAGCGTTCGAAGCCGTAGCCCAGCGGCCACCGGTCGAACGGGCCGGCCGCGGAACGCTCCCAGCGCGGCGTCAGATGCCACTTGCCGACGGCCAGCGTCGAATAGCCCGCATCCCGGAGAATCCGCGGCAGCGTCGCTGCCGACTTCGGGACGCGCGCGTTGTAGCCCTGGTAGGCGATCGGCATGTCCACGAGGAAGCCCATGCCGACGGCGTGGTGGTTCCGCCCGGTCAGCAGGCTCGCCCGGGTGGGGGAGCACAGCGCGGTCACGTGGAAGCGGTTGTAGCGCAGGCCGCCCGCGGCGAGCCGATCCATGTGGGGGGTGGCGATGTCCGACCCGAACGCGCCTATCTGCGCGAACCCGAGGTCGTCCAGCACGATCACCACGACGTCCGGGGCGCCGTCGCGGGGCTTCGGGTCCTCCGGGTAGCACCGGTCGGCCGCGGACGCGGTCAGCGTACGGGGCGGCCGGTCGGCGGGGGTGGCGGGCATGGCGGCACCTTTCGACACGTCCGGCGGATTCGCCGGTTTCGACAGGACGGGAGAACGAGGAGCAAGGGGCGGCGGCGGGCAGAATCCGGCGCGGGGGCGGGGGTCAGCGGGTTCGGCGGCGGGCCGACACCGGGGCGGTGAGGACCGCGACCACGGCGTCGACGACGCCGTCGGCGTACTCCGCCGGGTCGAGATCGGGCTCGGCATCCGGCCCGGAGACGGTGTCGGCTGTGACGTCCACGGTGGCGTCCGGGTCGGGCCCGAGCCGGTGTTCGAGGTCGGCGAGCCCGGCGATGATGAGCCGTCCCGCCAGCTCGCCGCGCTGCCGGGCCCGGGGACCGTGACCGCTGAGACTCCCGGCGGCCGTGCCGCCGAGCGCGTCCAGGATCAGATGCCCGACCTCCAGGGCGCTGTTCACCGGACCGACCTCGGACAGCGGCAGCAGCGCCCGGCCCTGGTGGTCGCACATGCGGTTGAGGAACCGCACGTAGTGGCTCCCGGGCGTCGCGGCCTGCTCGGCGAGCGGGACGACGAGCACCTCGACGAGCGCGCGCACGTCCCCCGCGGTACCGGACGCGCGCACCGCGTCGAGGAGTTCGCGGCGCCGCGCGTCGATCGCGGCCAGCCGGAAGTCGTAGATGGCCTGCAGCAGCGTCTGCTTGTCGCCGAAGTGGTACTGCGCGGCGGCCACGTTGCGCTGTCCGGCGGCGGCACCGATCTGGCGCAGCGAGACGCCGTCGACTCCGAACCGCGCGAACAGCCGCTCCGCGGCCAGGACCATGTCGTCACGGGTGCTCACCCGAGCGACCTTAAAACGCGTGTATTAAACCGTCAAGGGCGGGCCGCCGCCCCGGCGCCCGCGGTCCCGACATCCGCCGCGGGCGCCGCCGGGGTCTGCTTCGGCGCCGGCATCAGCCGGTTCGCCCCGAAGCCCACGACGGACGCCACCACGATGAGCGGCATCTGGTCGAACGCGTCCGGCCCCATCAGCAGCACCGCCAGCACCGAACTGGTCAGCGGCAGCCCCGTCACCACCGCCACGCCCGCTGCCATCCCGAGCGCCAACGCGGGCGTCGGATGCAGCCCCGGCAGACCGGAGCACGCCATCGCGGTCGCCGCACCCAGCAGCACCGCCGGGAAGATCGGACCGCCGCGCAGCGCCCCGAGACAGACCGTCCACGCCAACGCCTTGCACACCACCAGCGCGATGAGAGCACCGACCGACAGCTCGTGCGGACCGGCCGCGAGCTGCCCGAGCATCGCCTGCCCGGACAACGCGGCTTCGTCGGGGGAGCGGTCCGTGATCAGCGAATATGCGGCCAGCGGTACGCCGACCGCGCTCGCACACACCAGCGTCCGCCACCCGAGGTTGCGCTGCACCCAGCGCTCGGTCGGCTGCGCCAGCCGATGCGCCCCGCCGACCACGACCACGATCAGCAGGACGATCGGGATCCCCCACAGGAAGTCGCCCGCGTCCGGATTCACGTCCGGCGGCACCTGGGGGAGTTTCAGGCCGCCGGTCGAGAGGCCGGTCCAGTTCCCGAACCCGGTGAACACCAATGCGCCGGTCGCGCTCGCGATCAGGCACGGCAGCAGCAGCGCCACCATCTGCGGCCCGGCGAGAGCGGCGGCTTCGAGGATCAGCACCGCGGAGACGACCGGACCGCCGAGGATCGTGGAAATCGCCGCGGTGGACCCGGCGGTGGCGAGCAGCGCCACGCCCTTGGGGCTCGCCGCCTTCTTCAGCGGCCGCATCGCCAACAGCGCGAGGCCGCTGCCGAGCGCCATCAGCGGCGCCTCCGGGCCGAGCACCACACCGAGCGGCAGCGTCGCGACCGCGGCGATGACGACGCTCGGCAGCTCGACCGGGCCGATCGGCTTGCCGCCGAGCCCGTGGACGGGAACGTGCCCGCCGCGCCCCGGCATCCGGGTCACGATTGGCACCAGGATCAGTCCGGCGAGGAAAAGGGCGGGGAGCGGCCACCACCAAGGCGCCCGGTCGTAGCCGACCGCGTTCGGCAGGTCCTCCCAGACCTGGCGCTGGAGCCAGTGCTGCAGGCTGACGAAGAAGAACGACGCGAGCGCGATCGGCACGCCGAGCAGCACGCACAGTGCCATGAGCCCCTGGTAGCCGCGGTCGCGCAGGAGTCGGGATACCGGATCCCCGGTGTCGCCGTCGGTCCCGGGCGCCGGCGGGGGATCGGGCGCCGGGCCGGTCCGGTCCGCCGGGTCCGTCGGATCCGGCGCTCCCGGGGCCGGGGCAGAGTCCGCGGGTCGGCTCATGGGCTCCTCGTCGGGTCCGCGGGCGGTGCGGTGCACGGCCCGGCTCCGGAACAGTGCGAGACCGCCCGCCCGAAGGCGGGCGGTCCGGCCGCACGGCTCTCCCATTATTCATGTCATAAGGGATGAATCGCCGCTATTCGGACTATCGGGGCGGCGTGTTGGCGTGTCGGCTCCTGGGGCTGGTATCCCCGGGTAGCGTGGATGCTTGCCGGCGCGCCGCTCCGCGAGCTGTTCGGAGGGCAGGGCTGCTGCTTCGAACGCCGCGTCCCTCGGTCGAGAACCGGTGCGTGACGTTTCCGCCGCTCGATCGTTGGCGGAACAAAAGGAGCCACGCAACGCCGCCCCGGGGCCGCACCGAACGGTTTGTCATCACGCGATGTCTTCTGCCCCTGTCATCCTCCGCGTCCCTGTGGGAGCGTGCGCGTGTGATCTCCCGTGCCACGCTTTTCGGCCGCACCGACGGCGGCGATCCGACGCGCCCGGCCGCCCCGGGCACGCCGCCCGCCGTGCGTCCGCGCGCACTCCTCGGCGCGCTCGTGCTCGCCGCGTCGGCCTACTCGCTGCTGCAAGCCACCGTCGGACCGGCGGTGCCGACCTTCCAGCGCGAGTTCGGCGCGCCCACCGGCGAACTCGCGTGGATCATGAACGGTTTCATCCTGTCGTCCGCCGTCGCCACCCCCATCGCCGGACGGCTGGGCGACGTCTTCGGCCGGAAACGGGTCCTCGTCGTCGTGCTCGTGCTGCTCGCCGCGGGCACCGCGGTGTGCGCGCTCGCCACCTCGCTGTGGGTCATGGTCGCCGGGCGCGTCGTCGCCGGACTCGGCGGCGCCGTCTTCCCGCTGTCGTTCGCGATCGTCCGCGAATGCCTGCCCGCCGACCGCGTCGGCCCGGCCATCGGCCTGCTGTCCGCGGTCGTCGGGGTCGGCGGCGGCATCGGCATCGTCGCCACCGGGCCCATCGTCGAACACCTGTCGTACCACTGGCTGTTCTGGCTGCCGCTGATCCTCGTCGGGGCCACGCTCGCCGCGGTGGTTGGGTGCGTGCCGCGGTCAGATCCACCCGGCAGGTCGGCACGTGTCGACTGGTGGGGCGCCCTGCTGCTGGCCGGCACGCTCGTGAGCCTGCTGCTCGCCCTGACCAAAGTCCAGACCTGGCCCCCGGCCGTCGTCGCGGCGCTCCTCGCCGCGTCGGTGCTGCTCGGCGCCGCCTGGGTGTGGCTCGCCGCCCGCATCCGCGACCCGCTGATCGACCTCACCATGCTGCGGCTGCGCCCCGTGTGGACGGCCAACGCCGCCGCGGTCCTCGCCGGCATCACCGCGTCCACGTCGATGTTCCTGCTGCCCCAGCTCGCCGCCCAACCCACGGACACCGGCTTCGGCTTCGGGCAGGACGTGAGCGCCGCCGGACTGCTGATCCTGCCGCAGTCGTTCACCATCCTGCTGGCCGGCGTCGTCGCCGGACGCGCCTGCGCCACGCGCGGATCCCGCAGCGTGCTGGTGGCCGGCGCGCTGGTCAGCACCGTCGGGCTGGTCGCCCTCGCGCTGCTGCACGGCGAACTGTGGCAGGCCTACGTGGTCAGCGCCGTCATAGGCCTCGGCACCGGCCTGCTCCAGACCGGCCTGGCCGACCAGGTCGTGCGCGCCGTGCCCGCGGCCCACACCGCGGCCGCCGCGGGCGCCAACATGGTGGCCCGCAACGTCGGCATGACGATCGGCGCCCAGCAAGCCGCCACCGTTCTCGCCGGGGCCTCCGGCGACAATCCCACCAGCGGCGGCTTCGTCCTCGCCTGCGCCCTGGCCGCCGCGGCGGGCGCGGTCATGGTGGCGGTGTCGCTGCGGTCGCCGCGCCTCCGGCCGGCCTGACCCGGGGCGGGGGCCTCCACGTGGCCCCCGCCCCGGGCGCTGTCGGCCGGGTTACACCCGGTCGGCCGCGATCAGCAGGTACTGGAAGCTGCCGTTCTTGTACGCCGTCAGGAACGCGTCCTCGATCCCCGTCACCAGCGGCGACTTCGCCCGCAGCTCCCAGTACGGCAGCGTCGCCTCGGTCAGGTCGACCACCGCCGTGGGCACCAGCCGGTTCGCGGCCAGCTCGCGGAAGTACGTGCTGCGCGGGTGGATGTCGCAGATGTAGTGCGCGTTGATCTCGCTGACCGCCTTCGAGGGCAGCCCGTACGTGTCGTTGTAGCAGCCGGTGATGCACACGTACCGGCCGCCGCGGCGCAGCAGCCGCGCGTACTCGGCGAACAGCACGCCGAGTTCCACGTACATCGTGCTCTCGTTGTTCCAGATCCCGTCGAAGGAGCCGGTCTCGAACCCGGTGTCCAGCATGTTCTTGAGGTGGAACTGCACCTTGTCGGAGAGGCCGCGCTTGGCGGCCTGCTCGGTGGCGAAGTCGACCTGTTTCTGCGAGATCGAGATGCCGTCGACGCTGCAGCCGAAGCGCGCGTTCGCGACGAGGCTGCCGCCGCCGCGCCCGCTGCCGGAGTCGAGGAGCCGCTGGTCGGGGCGGATCGGGCCGAGGTGGTCGAGCAGCACGTCGGCCTGCGCGCACTCGAGGCGGTGCAGTTCGCGGATGAGGCGTTCCTCGCGGCTGTCCTCCGGCCCTTCGAGCACCGACCAGTCGGCGTCGCCGACGCCGTAATGGTGGTGGTAGATGCCGTCGACCTCGCCCAGCCGCAGGTTCACCGGGTTCTTCTCCCGGTTCCAGTAGTCCGCGACGGAGTTCTGGTACGGGCTGGTGAAGACCGCGCGTGGAGCGTCTTGGATGGTCACCGTCGTTCCTTTCGGGGGTGGCCGCCCGGTCCGGGCGCCTGCGTGATCAGCTTCCGTGCACGGCCTGGTACCGCGGGCTGGTGGCGTGCCACTGCTTGCTGCCGCCCATCCATGCCCACAGCCCGGCCAGGTACCGCTTCAACATCGGCGAGCCCAGCGCGCTCAGCGCCACCGACTCGGCCTCGATCTGGTGCATCAGGTCGTCGTGGATCCCCGCCGCCTTGTCCACCGCCTCCTGAAGCGTCAAACCCTCCTCGGCGGCCAGCAGGTTCGGCAGGTTCGTGTCGGTGGGGTCCTCCTTCGCCATCGAGTACAGGTCGTTGAGGAGGACGTTCGCGGTCCCCGCGCACAGATAGGTGCGCCGCACCCGCGCGTCCGCCGCCTCGTAGGCGGGCAGCTCGTAGCCACCGATCGGGTCGATCAGCACCATGCACGGATAGAACGCGTTCTCCCAGCGGTGCAGCATGTACTCCCACACCGCCGGACGGCGCCCGGAACTCCGCCACTCGGCTTCCTGGTTGTAGCCGACGAACATCACCGCCAGCTCGTGCCGCAACCGCGCGACCTGCGTCGGCGTCGCGATCGCCGACAGGTTGTCCAGCGCCGAACGGAACGCCCGCAGCACCGGCTCGCGCTGCACCAGACGCTCGAACTCGTGCCCGTACCCGGCCGGCAGCCGCACCGGGTCGACCACCGCGTGCGCCATCGCCAACCGCGGCCCGAGCAGTTCCGGAGTCGTGTCCTCGCCTTCGTCGACCCAGTGGTCGTCGACCGCCCACTCCGACAACCCGCACTGCGCCGCCACCAGCAACCGATCGGGGTCGTCGCAGTCCGGGTGGGCGAGCATGAACAGCCGCCCGAAGTCGTGCGACCGCAGACGATCGAGACGGCCTTCGAAGATGCCGATCCCGGCCGCCCAGTCGACCAGGCGCTCGTTCACCGCCTCGCCCAGCGCGGGATCGTCCCGCACCGCGTCCGGGCAGTACAGCGGGGGAACCCGCAGGCCGCCGCCCGACGCACCGGAGCCGTCCTTGCCATCGCCGCTGCCGCTGCCGCTGCCGTCGTGGCCGTTGCGCAAGCGCAGCCGGGCGGCCGACGTGCCCAGCCCCGTCGGGCCCGCCAGGGTGCCGGCCGCGGTCACGACCGCGGCGCCGCGATCTCGACGTTCTCCAGCACCCCGATCGCATCCGGCACCAGGATCGCCACCGAGTGGTAGCCGCTCACCAGGTACGAGATCACCGCCTGCTGGTCGATCCCCATGAACCGGGCGTTCAGCCCCGGCTCCACCTCGTCCGGGATGCCGATCTGCCGCAGCCCCACCACGCCCTGGTCCTCCTCGCCCACACGCAGCGCCAGAATCGAACTCGTGTGCCCGTCGACCACGGGGATCTTGCCGCACGGGAAGATCGGCACCCCGCGCCACGCCGGCACCGCGTTCCCGTTCACGTCCACACTCCCCGGCACCAGGCCCCGCTTGTTGCACTCGCGGAAGAACGCCGCGATCGCCTTCGGGTGCGCCAGGAACATGCGCGTCTTACGGCGCATGCTCAGCAAGTCGTCCATGTCGTCCGGCGTCGGCGGCCCCGACCACGTGTTGATCCGCTGCGCATAGTCCGCGTTGTGCAGCAGCCCGAAGTCGCGGTTGTTCAGCAGCTCCCACTCCTGCCGCTCACGCAACTCCTCGATGGTCAGCCGCAACTGCTCCTCGACCTGGTTCATCGGGTCGTTGAACAGGTCCGCCACGCGGGTGTGCACGCGCAGCACCGTCTGGGCGACGGACAACTCGTACTCGCGCGGCTCCAGTTCGTAGTCCACGAACGTGCCGCCGATGGTCGGCTCGCCCTCGTGGCCCGCCGTCACGGCCACGTCCGCCTCGCCGCGGCTGTTCGTCGGCCGCCGCCGGTGCGCCAAATACGCGTGGATGTGGTTCTGCAGCGACGCCGACCGCTCGAACACCTCCCGAAAGCCCGACCACGGCAGCACCATGATCGTGCTCGTCGTCGCCGCCTTCACGGTGAACCCCCAATGGGGGTCCGCCTGCCCGAGCGCCTCCTCGCCCAGCGGGTCGCCGTCCGCCAGCACGCCCAGGACTTCCGTCGTGCCGTACTTGCCGATCCCCAGCCGGTTCAGCTTGCCGTGCGCGATGAGGTACGTCTCCGTCACCGGCGTCCCCGCCTCGACGACCACCTCGCCCGGACGGAACTCGCGCGGCGTACACCGCGCCGCCAACTCGGCCAGCACGTCCTCGTCGTCGTACCCGCGCAGCGGCGGGATCTCGGAGAGCGTCCGCGGCACGATCCGGACGTCGTCCGCACCGTTCTGCACGAACCGCACCCGGCCCCGGCCCACCGCCAGCGACAACCGGCGGTTCACCCGGTACGTGCCGCCGGACACGTTCACCCACGGCAGCATCTTCAGCAGCCACCGCGACGTGATGCCCTGCATCTGCGGCTGCGTCTTGGTCGTCGTCGTCAGATTGCGGGCCGCCTGCGTGCTCAGGCTGAGCCGGTCCTCCGCCACCTGCCCGTTCGGACTCGCGGACGGCGCGGCAGTGCCGGTCTCGTCGATCGTCATGGTCGAAATCCCCTCGCATTGCGCCAGGACTGGTCGGAATCGCACACCACGCGACGGTTCGCCACCGCGCGCTCCGGCGCGCACGCACGCGCACACCGGCGCATGGCGAAACACCACCGGCGTATGCGTCTCTGCGCCCCTTCGGCCGGCGCATCGACGCCGCCAACCGCGTGCATGCCTAGAAAAGAACGCCGCACCCCCGCGGCGACAGAGCCTCCGACTAACCGGCCTGTTGAACGCCCGGCCGCGTTGAAAACCCACCGCCGGGCCGTACCCCGCCGACCATTCCGAACCCGGCTGAACCTGCCTGGCCCTGCCTGGCCCTGCCTGGACCTTCCTGAACCTTCCTGAACCTTCCTGAACCTCTATGAACCTGTCGGAAACCGGCCGAACCACCGGCCGTCGACCATCACCCGGCCCCGGGACCCGGCACCTCGACCAAGGGAGAAACCGCCCCATGGGGGAACGCATCCCCAACGCACGCCTCCGCACGCTCCTCAAGGAAGCCGCGTGGACCGGCCAGGACTTCGCCCGCGCCGTCAACACCACCGGCGCGGAAACCGGCGTAGCCCTCCGCTACGACCGCACCGCCGTCGCCCACTGGCTCGCCGGCTCACGCCCGTCCCGCACCGTCACCGCCCTCGCCGCCGAAGCCCTGTCCCGCCGCCTCGGCCGCCGTATATCCCCCGACGAAACCGGCCTCACCCGTTCCTGCGCCGACCCCACCGCGGAACCTCCGCCGGACCCCGCCGCCGCCCTCGCCGCCCTCGCCGACCCCGCCCGCACCTCGGTGTACGTCGTCACCGAAAGCCGCCGCCTCCCCGCCACCGGCGCAGGCCCCACCCCTGCTTCGGCGGCCCTTGCCGCGTCCGGCACCCGGCACGTCGGCCGCGACCACATCGCCGCCGCCGAGGCCCTCCTGCGCAGCCTCTCCCTCGCCGACGACGCCTTCGGCGGCGGCCACGGCCGCCACGCCCTCGCCGGATTCCTCGGCACCGTCGTCGCCGACTGGCTCCGCGCCCCCGCCGCCCCCCAGATACGCCACGACCTTCTCGTGAGCGCATCACGGCTCGCCTACCTCGCCGGATTCATGTGCTTCGACGGCTGCCACCACGGACTCGCCCAGGACTACTACCGCACCGCCGCGGCCCTCGCGCGCGAAGCCGCCGACCCCGCCGGCTACGCCGCCGCCCTCCGCGGACTCAGCGTCCAGGCCTACCACCTCGGCCATCGCGCCCTCGCGCACGACCTCGCCGAAGCCGCCGCCCGCCACAGCCCCGCACTCGCCCCCGCCCAAGCCGCGTTCGTGCACGGCCAACTCGCCGTCGCCCACGCGGGCCGCGGCGACCGCACCGCCGCCTTCGCCGCGCTGCGCACTGCCGGCACCCACCTCGAACGCGCGGGCCGCGACACCGACGTCGTCGCCACCTACCACGCCGCCGCGGAAGCCCACCAGGAAGCCGAAGTCCGCACCGCCCTCGGCGACCACCGCGGCGCCGTCAGTGCCCTGCGCACCGCACTCCGCGTCCGCCCCGCATCCGAACGCCGCGCCCGCGCCGTCACCACCGCACGCCTCGCCGAACTGCTCCTCGGCCAAGGCAGCCTCGACCAAGCCTGCGCCGCGTGGCGGGACTTCCTGGACGACTACCCGCACCTGCAATCCGGCCGCCTCGACGCCGCCGCCCGCACCATGCGGGCACGCCTCAGACCCCACCGGTCGTCGGTCGCGGTGCGCGGGATGTGGGGGAGAGTGGAACTGGCAGGGGCGGGGAGACTGCGGTAGCGCGGCCTGCGCGGCGAGCAGCCGGCCCCGACGGGCCGGTCAGCTCCGCAGCTTGCCGACGCCCGCGTACAGCCACTCCGTCCGCTCCTTCGCGGCATCGTCCGGCCGCCACTGCCACGGCCGCACGAGCCCCGGCTCGACGAGGTCGAAGCCGTCGAACAACCGCTCCACCGCGGTCCGCGGCCGGAAGATCATCGGCGAGGTCGCGTTCGCGTACGCGTCCTCGGTCCGCGCCACCGCCTCCGCGGGCGGCCCCTCCGTCGTCAGGTGCGACAGCGCCAGATAGCTGCCCGGCGCCAGCGCGTCGCGGAACGCCCGCACGATGCCCGCGGGATCCTCGGTGTCCCGGATGAAGTGGAACACCGCCACGAACAGCACCGCCACCGGCCGGTCGAAGTCCAGCAGCCCCGCCACGTCCGGGTGCCCGAGAACCCCCTTCGGGTCCCGCATGTCCGCGGTGACGACCGTCGTGTGCGGGTTCGTCGCCAGCAGCGCCCGGCCGTGCGCGAGCACGATCGGATCGATGTCGACATAGACGACCCGCGCGTCCGGGTTCACTTCCTGCGCGATCTCGTGCACGTTGCCCTGCGTCGGCAGCCCGGTGCCGAGATCGAGGAACTGGTCGACGCCCTGCCCGGCGAGGTAGCGCACCGCCCGCTGCAGGAAGTGCCGGTTCTCCCACACGATGTCGAACGTGTCGGGAGTTGCCTCCTCCACCTTCGCGGCTGCGACGCGGTCCACCGCGAAATGGTCCTTGCCGCCGAGGAAGTAGTCGTACATCCGCGCCGGCGTCGGCTTTGACGTGTCCAGGGTCACCCGTTCCCACTCTTCGTCGCTCGCCCGCAGTTCGGGCTGCCATCCCGACTCGTCGCCCGCGTCCATCGCCGACCCCCGTCCGCTTACCTTCGGTAACCAACCGACCCCGATCCTAGTAGCGAAACCCGGTTTCCCGCCGCCGACTACCACGCCAATCCGGATGGTTGGCTTCGCTGTCGGCTGCCCTTCGATGTGTGGCCCAGGTCACTTCGGCGTGGCGATGAGTAAGCGTGCCACCCGCCGTCTATCCCTGCAGAACACGCCGCACGACGACCCTGCAGAGGAGAACCCCATGGCCGACCAGGTGAAGGGCCCCGCGAGCTACTTCCCGTCCATCGAGAAGAAGTACGGCCGCCCCGTCTCCGAGTGGTTCGACCTCGTCCGCTCGTCCCCGCTGACCAAGCACGGGGAACTCGTCACCTGGCTCAAGACCGAGCACCACCTCGGCCACGGCCACGCCAACGCCCTCGTCGCCCACACCTTGGCCGAGGCGAAGCAGCAAAGCTGAGAAAGCGCGGCCCAGGAGTGAGAACAGGTGTCGTGGCCGGTCTGTGCGCGGGCCGGGGGCGTCAGCGGGTTCTCGCCCAGGCGGCGGGCAAGGCGATGTCGTCCTCGGCCGTGTCGTCGGGGACGAGTTCGTCTCGTACCAGTCGCCGCCGACCGCCGACGCCGTCCCCGACGGCAAGTAGCGCCACGCCGGTTCGAGGTTCGTGTGCGGCTTGCCCGGCTCGGTCGGCACCGCCTGCCGCAACTCCGGGGCGATGCCCTGCGCTCAGCCCGTGGGCCGCGGCGTTGGTGGGGCCGTGCCGAGGTGGCTGCCGATCCAGTCCAAGGCCGCCGGACCGGCGCGATGCCAGGGGTTGAAGTTGTGGCCGCCGTTGAGGTCGGTGCGGAGCGTGAACGGGTAGTCCGGCGGGGCGGCGCGGCGCAGGTGGCCGATGGCCCGCAGGCCTTCGGGGTCGCCGCGGCTCGCCATCAGATAGAGGGGAACGCGGGGCGCGCCGTGCGCGAGGAGCCATTGCGGTGAGTTGTTGTCGCGGATGTCCTGGCGGCCGCGGTAGAGGTCGCCGGTGTTGCTGTCGACCTGCGGGGTGAAGTAGCCGTCGAGGGAGACCGCGGCGGCGTAGCGGTCGGGGTGGTGCAAGGCGAGGTCGACGGCGCAGAAGCCGCCGGTGGAGTAGCCCATCGTCGCCCAGTCGCGCGGCCCGTCGGCCACCCGGAAGCGGGCGGCGACGGCGGTCGGGACGTCGACCGCGAGATACGTCTCGTTCGCCCGTCCGTGGACCGCGTCGACGCATTCGCTGTCCCGGCCGTGGTCGCCGATCGTCGGCATCACCGCGATCACCGGCGGCATCCGGCCGGACGAGATCTCCAGGTCGAGGACGTGCGCGATGCCCAGGTGCCGCGTCCAATTGTCCGGTTGACCGGGAAAGCCGTGGAACAGTTCGACGACCGGGAAATGCCGGTCGGCGGCATCCGGGCGGGAATAGGCGGCGGGCAGATATACGAGTCCATCGCGGTGGATTCCGGAATTCCCACCGTCCAGCCGGACCCGCTCGACGGTGCCGCGGTCCTGCGCGGGAACCGGGCGATCGTGCGGAAGCGGACTGCTGCCCAGGAGATCGCCGAAAGAGGTGTAGAAGCCGTAGTCCCGGTTGACGACGTCGGCCATCACCGCCGCACCACACACCATGACCAGAACCAGGGACAGGAACCGCAGCGGCCACGCGGCCCGGTGCGGCCACCGGTTCCACAGCACCATCGTGCCCACGAGCACGGCACACGAGAGCCCGACAACCAGCACCAGGAACGGCCACCCGGTCAGGTCCACACGCACCACCTCCGGCCCACCGGCCCCCGGAGACTCGGACCCCCGGATTCCACCCTAGGTCGAGGTCGGCGAGGGCGTCTTGCGGCGGTGGCGGGCGGAGTGCCCCCGGACGGCGTCGCGCCCCGCTGACTGACCGTCATGAACGTTGCGGTTTGGTCACGTTCGGCTGTGCGGACCGATGGGGCCGCGTGTGTTTTGCGCCACGTGGCACCCCCCGGACATGCACCCTGCCGGCCCATGGTGTGAGGTAGATCACATGATTGGAGGGGGCTGATTCCGGCAGTCGAGGCGCGGGTTTGGGTGATATAGCCGATTTGTCGGTGTCGGTGTCGGTGTCGGTGTCGGTGTCGGTGTCGGTGTCGGTGTCGGTGTCGGTGTCGGTGTCGGTGTGGTGTCGGTGTCGGCCCGTGCTGTCGTTGCTCGGCCCGCGCCGCCGCCGTCGGCGTGGCGCGGGCAGGGGGTGAGCCGACCGGGTTACTCGCGTGGTTTCCGGAGCGACGACGGCCGGACGTCGAGTCTGGTGGGGACGATGCGGCCGGCCGGTTCGACGTTGCCGGATTCCAGCGCGTCGAGGAGAAGTTCCATGCCCGCCGCGGCGATGACGGACGGCTGCATGCTCAAGGTGGTGACGGGCGGGGCGCAGTGGGCGGCAACGGGGTCTTCGCTGCAGCAGACAAGAAGGATGTCGTCGGGGACCGACAGCCCGTGCTTGCGGGCCACGTCGATCATCAAAGGCGGGCTGACCTCGGCAAGGGCGAACAGCGCGTCCGGCGCCGGGCCTTCGCTGAGGATCTGGTCGGCGGCCTTCAACACCGCGGCGTTGCCGGGGCGTTCGGTCGCGACGGCGCGCGGGGTGAGGTCGCGTTCGCCGCACCAGGTCAGGTAGGAGTCGAGCGAACGCTGCGCCCACTGGGAGTCGTTCTGCGGGGTGAGCAGCACGATGTCGCGGGCGCCCTGGGCGGCCAGGTGGTCGAGGACGGACCGCATCGCGGCGTCGTAGTCGATGTCGACCCAGTAGCCGCCTTGACGGCCTTCCACCCGCTGGTCGGTGAACACCGGGATGCCCGCGGCAAGGAAGTCGTCGACCAGCGGGTCGTCGGCCTCCGGATCGGCGAGGATCACCGCGTCCACGGGCAGGTCCGTCCACTCGTCGCGGGGCGAGCAGTTCGGCAGGAGCACCATCGCGTAGCCGTGTTCCAGGGCCAGTTGTGCGGTGGTGTGGGTGAGTTCGGACAGGTACGGGGATTCCAGGTACGACCACGGTGCTTCCACGTACTCGCGCGCCGTGAAGCCGATCAGGCGCGCGTGTCCCGCGCGCAGGAGGCGTGCGGTGGCGTTCGGCCGGTAGCCCATGCGCCGTGCGGTTTCCCGCGCATGGGCGCGGACCTCGGCGGACAGCCGGCCGGTGCCGTTGAGGGCGGCCGACACGGTGGTTTTGGACAGGCCCGCCTCGCGGGCCACGTCCACCAGGCGAACCCGGGGCGGCGCGGCGCGGCGTACCCGACGGTCACGTTCGTTCATGAGCCGGATCCTTACATGCTGACAGGTGCGGAGCCCAACACTCGGCCACCTGGGATGACCTGCTGAGAATCGTTCCCGCAAAGTCTTGTGCGGGACCGTTCCCGCATCAATACTCGCCACCTGTCCGGTTCTCCGTAACCCGGCTTTCCGGTGCCTCGCGGCGGCCACCCGCCGTGTCATCCCTTGTTCGACCTGTCTGTTTTCCGCATTTCGCCAGGCATTCCTCGGCATTCCGCTCGACCGTTTTCGGCCTTCCACGAAATACCTCACGAAACGGGTGGTTCCCATGCGCATGCTCAGAACAGCCGCACTCGTCGGTGCCATCGCCTTGTCCGCCGCCGCATGCGGCGGCGCTTCCGACAACAACGGCAATTCCGGGCCGTCCGGGGGCTCCGGCAACAGCCCCACCCCGTACCAGACCGTGGCGCTCACCCCGCCCGGCAAGGGCAACCTCGCTTCGGCCACCTGGTCGCTGTACGCCGAGCCGCAGTCCCTCGACTACCTCTACGCCTACGACTACCCGCCGAACACGGTCCTCGCGAACGTCTGCGAGCAGCTTCTCCGCATCACCCCGGACTTCAAGGTCGCCCCGGGTCTCGCCGAGAAGTACGACCACCCGGACCCGCTGACCTGGGTCTACACCATGCGCCAGGGCGTCAAGTTCCACGACGGCACCACGATGACCGCCGACGACGCCGTCGCGAGCATCAAGCGCCACATGGACCCGGCCAACGGTTCCGCGTGGAGCACCGTCTTCCGCGACGTCACCTCGGTCGAGAAGACCGGCCCGATGCAGGTCACCATCAAGACCAGCAAGCCGGACGTCCTCATCAACGAGCAGCTCGCCGCTTCCCCGGGCACCGTCGAGAGCGCCGCGTACCTCGAGAAGGCCGGCAAGAACTACGGCAACCCCAGCGGCAAGGTCAACTGCACCGGCCCGTACTCGCTGGACAGCTGGAACACCGGCGACTCGATGAATCTCAAGAAGTTCCCGGACTACTGGGACAAGTCGCTCACCCCGAAGATCGACAACGTCAAGCTGGTCTTCATCCAGGACCCGTCGGCACGTGTCAACGCCTTGATGTCCGGCGAGGTCGACGGCGGCTACATGCTGCCGACCAACTCGTACGAGAAGATGGGCAGCTCCGGCAACGGCAAGCTCTACTTCGGTGCCAACTCCGGCGGCTACAACGCCGCGGTCACCAATCTGCAGGGCCCGCTCGGCGACGTCCGCGTCCGCAAGGCGCTGTCCATGGCGATCGACCGCAAGGGCATCGTCAACGCCGCGCTCAACGGCTACGGCAAGCCCGCCAAGTCGATGCTCATCCCCGACGCGTTCGGCATCGCCCCGGAGAAGGGCAAGACCGCCGCGGCCGCGCTCCCGGAGCTGACCCAGGACGTCGCCGGCGCCAAGAAGCTCATGGCGGACACCGGTGCGGCCGGCAAGAAGATCGTCATCGCGACGACCAACCTCGGCCCCGAGCTGAGCGTCTCCGCCAACGCCATCCAGCAGGCGGGCAAGGACATCGGCCTGAACGTCGAACTCAAGACGATCGCCCCGGACGCGTACACCGCGTTGTTCACCGACCCGTCCACGCGTGACGGCATCGACATCATCGTCACCAACTCGTACGACATGACGCCGGACCCGATGGAAATGCTGCAGACGCTGCGCACCGGCGACTTCGGCAACTACGGCAAGTGGTCGAACCCGGAGTACGACGCCCTCGTCGACCAGGCCCTCGCCACCACCGACGACAACGCCCGCGCCGACATCGCGCTCAAGCTCCAGGACATCCTGCTCCGCGAAATGCCCGGCATTCCGCTGTTCGAGTCCCCGTACTCGATCTACATGAGCAAGAAGATCACCGGCGCCACGCCGACGATGGCGATGATGTCCTACCCGTGGGCGGCACAGCTGGGGTCCGCGAGCTAATGGTCCGCTACATCTCCGGACGCGTCCTGGGCCTGGTGCTCGTGCTGCTGGTGACCTCCTTCGTGGTCTTCAGCGCCGTGCACCTGGCCCCGGGCGACCCCGTCACCTTCCTCATGCGCGGCCGGCCGATCACGCCGCAGGCCCGCGCCGCCATCACCGAGCAGTACCACCTGGACGACCCGTTCTTCACGCAGTACTTCAAGTGGCTCGGCGACGTCGTCACCGGTGACTTCGGCCGCTCGGTGCAGTTCCGTCAGGACGTCGGCACGCTGATCAACGACAAGCTGCCGACCACCCTGTTCCTCATCGCCTACTCGATGATCCTCATCTGCATCTTCGGGATCGGCCTGGGCATCCTCAGCGCGCTCAAGCCCGGCATCGTCGACCGGACGGTCCTCGTCGGCACCGGCATCTCCACCGCGACCCCGGCGTTCGCCTCCGGCACCGTCCTCATCGCGGTGTTCGGCCGGATGCTCGGCTGGTTCCCGACCTTCGGCTCGGGCGACGACGCCGGCTTCACCGGCCGCGTGCAGCACCTGACGCTGCCCGCGATCGCGCTGGCCCTGACCTTCACCGGTCTCCTCGCCCGCGTCACCCGCGCCGCCATGCTCGACGAACTCGGCCGCGAACACGTCGAGGTCGCCCGCTCCCGTGGCGTCCCCGGCGGCGAGGTCGTGCGCAAGCACGTCCTCCGCAACGCCCTCGGCCCGATCGTCACCGTCGTCGGCACGATGGTCGCCAGCCTCATGGTGTCCACCTCGATCGTGGAAACCGTGTTCAGCACCGACGGCGTGGGCTCTCTGCTCATCCGGTCGGTCACGAACAAGGACTTCCCCGTCGTGCAGGCACTCACCCTGCTCATCGTCGCGGTGTTCGTGATCGTGAACCTCATCGTCGACCTTCTGCAGCCCCTGATCGACCCGCGACTGAGCCTGACCCAGTCCACGAAACGGCGAGGTGCGTCATGACCGCTGCCACCGCCGCGGCCGCCGCGCCCACCCGGCGCGGCGCCACCGCCCGACTGCGCGTCATCGCCGCGCAGGGACCGCTGTTCACCATCGGCGTCGTCATCCTCGTCCTGCTGACGCTGATGGCGATCTTCGCGCCGCTGATCGCCCCGTACGACCCGGAAGCGATCAACCTCGGGAACTCGCTCGCCGGTTCGTCCGCCGACCACCTGCTCGGCACCGACCAATCCGGCCGCGACGTCCTCACCCGCCTCATCTACGGCGCGCGCACCGGCCTTCTCGGGCCGCTGCTCGTCGTCGCCGTGTCCACGATCATCGGCATCGTCCTCGGCATCGTGGCCGCGTGGCGCGGCGGATGGGTCGACAGCTTCCTGTCGCGCACCATGGACGCGATGTTCGCCTTCCCGGCGATGCTCCTCGCGATCCTGTGCGTCGCGGTGTTCGACGCGGGCCTGACCGCGCCGGTCATCGCGATGACGGTGGCGTACTCGCCGTACGTCGGCCGCTACGTGCGCAGCGTCGCGGTGCAGGAGAAGGCCCGGCCGTACATCGAGTCGTACCGGGTCCAAGGCTGGTCCGGCTGGGTGATCTGCACCAAGCACCTCCTGCCGAACATCGTGCCGAGCGTCCTGGCGCAGTCCACGATCAACTTCGGGTACGCGCTCATGGAACTCGCGGGCCTCTCCTTCCTCGGCTTCGGCGTCCGACCGCCGACGGCCGACTGGGGAACCATGGTCAACGAGGGGCAAGGCGCCCTCCTCAAGGACGCGTACATGCCGGCACTGGCCCCGTGTTTCTGCATCATCATCGCGGTCGTCGCGTTCGGAATCGTCGGCGAAGGCATCTCCGACCGGGTCGCGAAGCGGGAGAAGTAGACCATGGCCCTCCTCGAAATCGACAACCTCTCCATCGCGCTGGCCAAAGGCGCGGCCCGGCCGATCCTCGACGAGATCAGCCTGACCGTCGAAGCCGGCGAAGTCGTGGGCCTCGTGGGGGAGTCCGGCTCCGGCAAGTCCGTCGCCTGCCGGACCGTCCTCGGGCTCACGCCCGAGAACGCCAAAACCGGCGGCGAGGTCCGCGTCGGCGACAACGACGTCCTGGGCATGGACCGGGCCGCCCTCAAGCAGCTCCGGGCCAAGCAGGTCGCCATGGTGTTCCAGGACCCGCGCGCATCGGTGAACCCGATGCGCCGGGTCGGGGACTTCCTCACCGAAGGCATGCGCGCCGCCGGCGTCTCCAAGGAGAAGGCCTACGCGCGCGCCGAGGAACTCCTCACCGAGGTCGGCATCCGCGACCCCAAGGGCGCGCTGAAGCGCTTCCCGCACCAGTTCTCCGGCGGCATGCTGCAGCGCGTGGTCATCGCGGCGGCGCTGACGGGCGACCCGTCGCTGCTGCTCGCCGACGAGCCGACCACCGCGCTCGACGTGACCACGCAGGCCGAGGTCATCGGCATCCTGCGGCGTCTCCAGGCCGAACACGGGACGGGCATGCTGTTCGTCACGCACGACCTGGAACTGGCCGCGGCCATCTGCCACCGGGTCTATGTCATGTATGCCGGGCGGATCGTGGAAACCCGCACGGCGGAGCAGCTGTTCGCGGCGCCGCGGCACCCCTACACGGCCGGCCTGCTGGCGTCCACGCCCAGCCTGGAGGAGGACGCGGAACCGCCGCGTCCGATCCCGGGCCGGCCGGTGTCGCTGGCGGAGAACCCGCCCGGGTGCGCGTTCGCGGCCCGGTGCGCGTTCGCCGAGGACCGGTGCCTTGTCGAGACGCCGGTGCTGAAGGCCGACGACGGCGGGGCAGTGGCGTGCCTGCGGGCCGACGAAGGGATTTTGGCGTGAAGGCCGAATCGAAGACGGAAGCCGCGGCGATCGGGACCGAACCCGCCGCGGTTGCCGGGGAGACGCTGGAAGTCCGCGGCCTGTGCCGGTCGTTCGGCGACCACAAAGCGGTGGACGACGTGAGCTTCACGCTGCCGCCGGGTGGGTCGCTGGGGATCGTCGGCGAATCGGGGTCGGGTAAGACGACCACGATCCGCATGGTCGTGGGGCTGGACACCCCGGACGCGGGCAGCATCGCGCTGGGCGGCCGGGAACGCGGGAAGAAGCCCCGTGGGCGCGCCGAACGGCTGGCGCGGGCCCGGGAGATCCAGATGGTCTTCCAGGACCCGTACCTGTCGCTCGACCCGCGGATCACCGTGCGGGACTGCATCGACGAGGTGCTGCGGCTGCACGGCGACCACGCGGACAAGGCCGGCCGGGACGCGCGGGTCGAGGAACTCCTCGACCAGGTCGGGCTCGGCGAGCGGGAAGCCGGGGCGCTGCCCAAGCGGCTGTCCGGTGGACAGCGGCAGCGTGTGGCGATCGCGCGGGCGCTCGCGGCGGGGCCGCGGGTGCTGATCCTCGACGAGGCCGTCGCGGCACTGGACGTGTCGATCCAGGCGCAGATCCTCGACCTGCTCGGCCGGATCCGGCGGGAACAGGGCATCGGCTACCTGTTCGTCAGCCACGACCTCGCCGTCGTGCGGCACATCACGGACGACGTGGTCGTGCTGCGCAACGGGCGGGTCGTGGAGGAAGGCCGCACGACGGACGTGCTGAGCCGGCCGCAGCACCCGTACACGCGGCTGCTGATCGATTCGGTACCGGGGCCGGGCTGGGATCCGGACCGGATTGCGGAGAGCCGGAGGGCGTTGGCGGCTTTGGAGGTGGGGGACTGAGCCGGGTTCGGTTGCGGACTCCGACTCGAACCCTGCCCGCCTTCACCGGGCCCTCCCTCTCCCCCCACCGTTTGGTTTCGGTTGACGTCGAAGGGCCCTCCCCCGCCTCCTCCGCCGTCGGTCCGGTTGGTGCCGTGTGCGGCCTGCCGTTCCGACGTGTCGACTCTGCCTGGCGCGTTTGCGTGCTGTCACATCCATAACCGTCCGGCCTGTGGACAACCACCCCTCGGGGTGAATTCCCCCGTGTTCGTCCACAGCCCGGCTTCTTTCTCTGGAGCACCACCATGCCAACCCCCGCCGATCTCGTCTTCCGCGGCGGATCCGTGCACACTCTGGACGCGGCGCGCCGCCGGGCCACGGCGGTCGCGGTCCGCGGCGGCCGCATCGTGGCGGTCGGCCATGACGCCGACGTGCGTGACCTCGTCGGCTCCGGTACCGAGGTCGTCGACTTGGCCGGCCGGGCCCTCCTCCCCGGTTTCCAGGACGCGCACGTGCACCCCGCGTTCGCGGGCATGACCCTGATCCGCTGCGACTTGTCCGAGGCGTCCGGTGCCGAGGACGCGGTCGCGAAGGTCCGCGCCTACGCGGACGGCCACCCCGATGAGGAGTGGATCCAGGGCGGCGGCTGGCTGATGGACTGGTTCCCCGGCGGCACGCCGTCGCGGACCCTCCTCGACGCGGCTGTGCCCGACCGCCCGGTCTATCTCGTCAACGCGGACGGCCATGGCGTGTGGGTCAACTCCCGCGCCCTCGAAATCGGCGGCGTCGACGCCGGGACGCCCGACCCGTCCGACGGCCGCATCGAACGCGAAGCCGACGGCTTTCCGCAGGGCACCCTGCACGAGGGCGCCGCCTCGCTGGTCGGCCGTCACCTGCCGAAGGCGTCCGCCGCCGATGGCCTGCGCGCTCTCCTCGCCGGCCAGGCGCACCTGCACTCACTCGGCGTCACCGCGTGGCAGGACGCCATGGTCGGCTCCGACCACGGCGCGTTCGACCCGCTTCCCGCCTACCTGACCGCGGCCGCCGACGGGACCCTCACCGGTCGCGTGAACGGGGCCCTGTGGTGGGACCGCAACTCCGGTGCCGAGCAGGTGCCGCAGCTGCTGGCGCGGCGCGAGCGGAACACTGTCGGCCGGTTCCGCACCCGCACCGTCAAGATCATGCAGGACGGTGTCGCGGAGAACTTCACCGCCGCGATGGGCGACGCCTACTTCGACGGCTGTGGCTGCCGCACCGGCAACAGTGGTCTGAGCTTCGTCGACCCCGAGGCGCTCCGCGGTTACGTCGAGGTCCTCGACGCGCACGGCTTCCAGGTCCATTTCCACGCCGTCGGCGACCGCGCCGCCCGCGAAGCGCTCGACGCGATCGCGCAGGCCCGGGCCGCCAACGGCATGAACGACCACCGCCACCACATCGCGCACCTGCAGGTCGTCCACCCGGACGACGTGCCGCGTTTCGCCGCGCTCGGCGTGACCGCGAACACCCAGCCGCTGTGGGCCGCGCACGAGCCGCAGATGGACGAGCTGACCATCCCGTTCCTCGGCACCGAACGCGCCGCCTGGCAGTACCCGTTCGGGGACCTGCTGCGCGCCGGCGCGGTCCTCGCCGCGGGCAGCGACTGGCCGGTCAGCAGCGCCGACCCGCTGGCCGGTATTCACGTCGCGGTCAACCGCGTGCTGCCGGGCGAGAACGAGCCGGTGTTCCTGCCCGAGCAGCGGATCGACCTGACCGCCGCGCTGGCGGCGTACACGGTCGGCACGGCGTACGTGAACCACGCCGAGGACACGACGGGCACGATCGAGGCCGGCAAGCTCGCCGACCTGGTGCTCCTGGACCGCGACCCGTACACGCATCCCGCCGAGGAGATCGCGGACACCCGCGTCCTGGCGACGTACGTGGAAGGTGAAGCCGTCTACACGGCGTCCTGACGCGCCGGCAGCAGGGGAGCGGGCGGCCCGGGGGACTTTCCCGGGCCGCCCGCCGTTTCCGCCCCGACGCCATACGCCGGCCGTGCGCCGCACCCCCCGGGGTCGCACACCCCCAAGGCCCGCTCCGGCCCTACCCCGCCCTCGGCCTACAGTGGCTTTCATGTCGGCCACCGCACCCACCCCGCGCCCCGACGGGCCCCGGCGCCCGCTGCCGCCCGTCGAGCAAGTCCGGCCGGGACTGTGGAGCGTCCCCGTGCCGCTGCCGGCCATCCCGCGCTACGTCCTCGTGTACGTGTTCGAGACCGACGCCGGGCCCTACCTGGTCGACACCGGCTGGGACACCGACGAGGCGTTCGACGCGCTGACCGCGGGACTCGCCGGCATCGGCACGTCCGTCGACGACGTGCGGGGCGTCCTGGTCACCCACGCGCACTTCGACCACTACGGCCTCGCCGGCCGGATCCGGGAACGCTCCGGCGCCTGGGTGTCGCTGCACCCGCTCGACGCCGCCGCCCTCGACCACTACGAACGCGCCCCGCACGAGCGGCGCGTGGTCGTCCTCCAGGCCGCCGGGGCGCCCGACGACGTGGTCGAGGCCGCCGCCCGCGACATCGTCCGCGCGGCGGTCCGGATGCCGCGCCCGGACGTGCTGATGGAGGACGGCGACAAACCGCACGTCCCCGGCTGGGACCTGACCGCCGTCTGGACACCCGGACACTCGCCCGGCCACCTGTGCTTCTGGGAAGACCGCGAACGGCTCCTGCTGACCGGCGACCACGTCCTGCCCGCCACCGTCGTCGTCATGGGCGAAGTCGGCGACGCCGGCCCCGATCCGCTCGCCGACTACCTCGACGCCCTCGACCGCCTCGCCCGTTACCAGCCGGACGAAGTCCTCCCCGCCCACGAGCACCGCTTCCACGGCCTCCACCACCGGCTCGACGCCCTCCGCGGCCACCACACCGACAGGCTGACCGCCGTACGCGCCGCACTGCGCGAACTGGGCCCGGCCACCGCCTGGGACGTCGCCGCCGCGGTGACCCCGCGCCGCCCCCCGGCCCGGCTGCGCGGCTTCGCCTTGCACGCCGCCCTCGTCGACATGCTGGCCTACCTGGCCGCCCTGGAAGCCCGCGGCCTCGTCGCGGGGGAGCGGCGCCCCGGGCGCGGCAGCCGCTGGCGGGCCGTGGACTGACCCGCGTCACCCTGGCTTTCGCCGCGTCCCTGGTCCACCGTGTGATCCGCACGCCGCACGGCCGCACCCTCGGGGCGGCCGTGCGCACCGCGTACGACGCGAAAGGAGCCACCCGCATGCGCCCCACCGGCATCATCTTCGCCGCGCTCGACTGCGACGCGGACGTCATCGAAGCCTGGAACCGCTGGTACGACCTGGAGCACACTCCGCCGAACCTGCTCCTCGACGGCGTCCTGCAGAGCCGCCGCTACGTCGCCACCCCCGACCTGCACGCCGCCCGCGTGACCGCGGCCGACTCCCCGTTCGCCGGCGGCCGCTCGACCTTCCTCACGATCTACACCCTCGCCGGCGACCCCGGCGCCGCCTTCGCGGGCATGACCGGCCTGCGCGACCGCCTCGTCGCCGCCGGCCGCATGGAGTTCCCCGCCGACAAGAAGACCGTCCGCGACGGCGACGTGTTCACCGGCGCCGCCGCGAGCGGCGACCCCGCCATCAAACTCCCCGCCGAGGAAGTCCCATTCGTCGGCCACACCGGCATCGTCGTCCTCCAGCGCCGCGGCGCCTCCGACGCGGCCCGCGCCCGCGCCGCCCGCCTGACCGGCGTGGAAGGCGTCCACGCGATATGGACGCTGACCTCGGGAACCCGCCCCGACCTCGAACTCGACATCGCGTACGTCGAAGGCGACCCCGCCGAAGCCGCCCGCGCCCTCCGCGCCGCCGAACCGCACCATCCCGACACGGAGATCCTCGCCGACGCGCCGTTCCGCCTCATCGACCCCCTGCACTACCCGTGGGCGGATGCCATCCGGGACTCCGACCTGCCCGCGAAGGTCGGAGGCTGACCCCGGCCACGCACACCCCACCCACACCGCGTCGGGGCCGCCGGGACCACTCCGGCGGCCCCGACCGCTGTGCGGCCGCCCCTTCATCATTTCATCGCGCCGCATTGACTGTCGTCATCAACACGAGATACTTGGCTTCCGGACCCCGATGACGTCCCGGCGAGGTGCCCGCTCATGGAGCTGTCCCCGTCCGCTCATGTCGATACGTTCTGCCGCGACCGCCTGCCCCCCTTCGAGCAGTGGCCGGAACTCCTGTTCGAGCTGCCCGAGCTGGTGTACCCCGACCGGCTGAACTGCGCGGTCGCCCTGCTCGACGACACCGCGGCCCGGCACGGCGCCGACCGCGCGTGCCTGCACACCCCCGACGAGACCTGGACCTACGCCGACCTGCAACGCGCCGCCCGGCAGGTCGCCCGCGTCCTCGTCGACGACCACGGCCTGGTCCCCGGCAACCGCGTGCTGCTCCGCGGCCCGAACAACCCCTGGCTGGTCGCCAGTTGGTTCGGCGTCCTGCGGGCGGGCGGCGTCGTCGTCACCACCATGCCGCTGTTGCGCGCCCACGAACTCACCACCCTGTGCGCGATCAGTACGCCCGTCGTCGCCATCTGCGACCACCGGTTCCTCGGCGAACTCGACACCGCCGCAGTCCCCGGCCTCGCCACGATCGCCTACGGCGGCCCCGGCGACGCCGACCTGACCGCCCGCTGCGCCGCCGTCGGCAACGCCGACTTCCCGCCGGTGGACACCGCCGCCGACGACGTCGCCCTCGTCGCGTTCACCTCCGGCACCACCGGGCGGCCCAAAGCCACCCTGCACTTCCACCGCGACGTCCTCGCCAACGCCGACACGTTCTCCCGGCACGTGCTCGCCCCCCGCCCCGACGACGTCTTCACCGGCACACCGCCCCTCGGCTTCACGTTCGGCCTGGGTGGACTCGTCGTCTTCCCGCTCCGCGCCGGCGCGTCCACGCTGCTCGTCGAACGCGCCACTCCCGAGGAACTCGTCGACCTGATCGACCGGTTCGGCGTCCAGGTGCTGTTCACCGCGCCCACGTTCTACCGCGCGGTGATCGCCACCGGCGCCGCCGAACGCCTCGCCGGACTGCGGCGCTGCGTGTCGGCGGGGGAGGCGCTGCCCGCCGACGTGTGGCACCGGTTCCGCGACGCCACCGGTCTGCGGATCATCGACGGCATCGGCGCCACCGAAATGCTGCACGTGTTCATCTCGGCCGCCGACGACGCGATCCGCCCCGGCGCCACCGGCCTGCCGGTACCCGGCTACCGGGCCGAAGTCCTCGGCGCCGACGGCACCCCCGCCCCCGACGGTGAGCCGGGCCCGCTCGTCGTCAAAGGCCCCACCGGATGCCGCTACCTCGACGACGAACGCCAGGCCGCGTACGTCCGCGACGGCTGGAACCACACCGGGGACACCTATATCCGCGATGCCGACGGCTACTTCTGGTACCAGGCCCGCAGCGACGACATGATCGTCTCCTCCGGCTACAACATCGCCGGTCCCGAAGTCGAAGACGCCCTCCTCGCCCACCCCGACGTCCTCGAATGCGGCGTCGTCGGCGCCCCCGACGAAGCGCGCGGCACCATCGTCAAGGCCTACGTCGTCCTCCGCCCCGGCGTCCCGTCCGGCGACGACACCGCCAAAGCGCTCCAGGCCTTCGCCAAAGCCGCCATCGCCCCCTACAAGTACCCCCGCGCCGTCGAATTCGTCGACGCTCTCCCGCGCACCGGGACCGGCAAACTCCGCCGCACCGAACTCCGTGCGTGGGCCGCCGCCCATGCGGGCACCCGGGACACGACCAGCCGGCGAGCCTGACAAGCCCGCCCATGCCCGCCCAGCCCGCACCCTTGGAGACAACTTCGTGCACCGCACCCCGGACGACCAGCCGGCTGCCACCGCCCCCGGATCGCCCGCAAGCGTCACCATCGTCCGCCGCGTCGAATGGTCCGACACCGACGCGGCCGGACACCACCACCACGCCGCGATCCTCCGCTGGGCCGAAGCCGCCGAAACCGAACTCCTGCGGCAGCTCGGCCTCGAAGACCTCTACGGGGCCATTCCGCGTGTCCACTACGAAGCCGACTACCGCGGCCGCCTCTGGTTCGGCGAGAACGTGACCGTCGAACTCCGCGTCGCCAAAGTCGGCACTACTTCTCTCCACTACACCTTCGACGTCCACGGTCGCGAAGGACTTGCCGCCACGGGACGCATGTCCATCGCCCACGCCCAACCCCGCGCCACCTCCGCCGCACCCTGGACCGAGACCCAAACCCGGCTTTTCGGCACCGCGGGCCCCCAGCACACCCCATACGAACCGCATGACTCGCGTCCGTAGACCGCCGTCCATAGTCCAACCCGATGACCTGGCCGGTCCGTTCGGCCACCCACGGGTCCAACGCGTCCTCGCTCGAACTGGTTGGTGGCGTGACGGCACAAGGAACCGCCGACAACCACCCAGGCAGATTTGACGAACCGTCAGGTCTGCCCGACTTCTTCACGTCTTCGCCACGCGACCGCCCGATGCCGTGCGTTACCGGCTGATGAATCGTTCCGACTTCCCTGTTGCAAGGCGCGCGACATGCATTAACGTGCGGGGGCTCCCACCACACGGCCTGACCTTCCCCGATGAGGCTTCCTTGAGCATGCCCGCGCACGGTGCGAATCCCTTTGCGGCAAGACCCGACGCCACTCCGGCCCCCTCCGACCCGAACGCTCCGCCGACACCGCCCTACGGTGTCGGCGAAGTCGTCTTCTGCCGCTTCTGCGGTTCCTTTCCCGCAGCCGAAACCACCGTGCGCGGGCACCGCGGCTTCATCATCGTCATGTCCATGGAGCACCTGAACGGCCCGTTCTGCCGTTCCTGCGGACTCGCGACGTTTCGCAACATGACCGCAAGCACGCTGAAATTGGGCTGGTGGAGCATCGGTTCTCTGCTCCTCGCGCCTCTGACGCTGCTCTGGAACCTCATCCCGTACGCCCGCATCCGGCGGCTCGCGCCCCCGGTCCCGGGCAGCCCCGTCCTGCCCATGCACGAGGGCAAGCCGCTGACCCGCAGGCCGGTGATCCTTTGGCTGTTGATGCCGATCCTGATCGCCGGCTTCTTCACGCTCGCGTTCCTGCCCGATGACGACGACGGTGCTTCCGCCACCGGTAGCGGCCCGCAGGTCGGCCAGTGCGTCTCCGACACCGGGACCCGGGACAAGCCGAAGCTGAAGGTCGTCCCGTGCACGTCGACCGACCCGCAGCCGATGAAGGTCATGGGCCGCCTCGAAGACACCGCCGACGACGCCGGGTGCCCGACGATGGCCAACATTGCGTACACGATGAAGCGGGGCAGTGACCCGCTCTACACCCTCTGCCTGCTGGACCCGAACCAGCCGTAGGGAATGCCCCTGTCCGGTGCGTCGTCTGCATCGTCTGCATCGCCTGCGTCGTCTGCTTCGTCGCAGGCCGGCGCGCCGGACAGGCCGCGGACACGGGCCGCCGCCACCGTGTCAGGGCGGTGTCAGAACAGCGTCAGGGCCGGCGAGGAACGTCGTCGTCATGACAACACGATCCGCGATCGCAGTGACCGGGCTGCGCAAGGCGTACGGCGGCAAAGCGGTGCTCGACGGCATCGACTTCGAGGTCGCCGCGGGAACGGTCTTCTCGATGCTCGGCCCCAACGGCGCGGGCAAGACGACGACCGTCAACATCCTCACCACGTTGATCACGGCGGACGCCGGGACCGTGTACGTCGACGGCCACGACGTCGCCACCGCGACCAAGGCCGTCCGCTCGGCCATCGGCGTCACCGGCCAGTTCGCCGCCGTCGACGACCTGCTCACCGGCCGCGAGAACCTCCAGATGATGGCCGACCTGCGGCGGGTGCGCTCCGGCGACCGGCTCGTCGGCGACCTGCTCGAACGGTTCGACCTGGTCGAGTCCGCGCAGAAGCTCGTGTCGACGTACTCGGGCGGCATGCGCCGCAAGCTCGACCTGGCGATGACGCTGGTCGGCAGCCCGCGCATCATCTTCCTCGACGAGCCGACCACCGGGCTCGACCCGCGCAGCCGCCGCACCATGTGGGGGATCGTCCGTGAGCTGGTCGCCGCCGGCACCACGATCTTCCTCACCACCCAGTACCTCGACGAGGCCGACCACCTCTCCGACCGGATCGCCGTCCTCGACCAGGGCCGGCTCATCGCGGAAGGCACCGCGGACGAGCTGAAGCGGCAGGTGCCCGGCACCCACGTCCGGCTGCGCTTCGCGGACCCCGAGACGCTCGACGCGGCGGCCCGGATCCTGCCCGGATCCACCCGCGACGACCAGGAACTCGCGCTGCGCGTGCCCGGCGACGCCGGTACCGCGTCCCTCCGGTCCCTGCTGGACCGGCTCGACGAGTACGCCCTCAACGCCGAGGAACTCTCCGTGCACACGCCGGACCTCGACGACGTCTTCCTCGCCCTGACCGAGCGCACGACCCACCTGGAGGCGGTCGCAAAATGAGCAGCACTCTCCCGCCGAACCGTCTGTCGTCGTCGTGGGGCGACTCGATGATCATGCTGCGCCGCAACCTCAAGCACAGCATGCGGAACCCCATCACGGTGTTCCAGTCGGTCCTGTTCCCGATCGTCATGATGCTGATGTTCGTCAAGGTCTTCGGCGGCGCCTTCGACACCGGCGAGGCCGCGTACATCGACTACGCGACGCCCGGCCTCCTCGTGATGGCCATCAGCTACGGCCTCGGCGCGACCTCCGCCGCCGTCAACGACGACATGCGCAAGGGCATCATCAACCGCTTCCGAACGATGGACGTGTCCCGCGCCGCCGTCCTGAACGGGCACGTCGTCGTCACGGCGGTGCGCTGCATGGTGGCGTGCGCGGCGATCATCGCGGTCGCCTTCACGCTCGGGTTCGACCCGCACGCGAGCGCGCCGGACTGGCTCGGCGTGTTCGGGCTCGTGCTGCTGGTGAGCTTCGGCGCGGCGTGGCTGACCGTGGCGCTGGGGCTGGCCGCGAAGACGCCGGAGTCCGCGGGGCTGGCGACGGTGCCGCTGATCATGCTGCCGTTCGTGAGCAGCGCGTTCGTTCCGGCCGACACGATGGGGACGGGCGTCCGCCAGTTCGTCGAGTACCAGCCGTTCACCCCGATCATCGAAACCCTGCGCGGACTGCTCAATGGGCAGCACGCGTCGACCGGGGACACGGTCGCGGCCTTCGCCTGGTCCGTCGGCTTCGCGGTCGTCGGCTATGCGTGGGCGGTCTCCACGTTCAAGAAGCGGGCGTGACCCCGGCCGTCACCGCGCGAGGGTGACCTCGGCCAATTGCGACCAGTCGGCGTCCGCTCCCTCCCGGGCCGCCTCGGCGAACTCCGCGTCGCCGAGGCGGCTTCGGGCTTCCCGCTCGATACGCCGCACATCCGGGTGCGAACTGTCCGGCAGCCCGCGGAGGCCCGTGGCGGCGGCGAGCAGCCGGGCGGCCTGCGCGGGGTCGTCGTCCCGCAGGGCCACGTCGGCGATGCCGACGAGGATCTGCGCGATGAAGGTGGGGTGGCCGGCCGCGGTGGCTGCCCGGTAAGCGACGGTGTGCTCGGCGCGGGCCGTCGCGGCGTCGGGGGCGAGGTAGCCGAGCAGGTGGTGGGTCAGTGCGCGGACGTTCGGCTCGTCCTGGTCGTCGACCAGCGCCATGGCGGCGCGGAGTTGCGCGGACGCTTCCGCGGTGTCGCCGCGCCAGCGGGCGAGCCCGGACTTGGCGAAAGCGAGTTCGGACAACGCGTCGGGCCAGGTGACGCCTTCCGCGTAGCGTTCCGCGTCCGCGATGGCCTTCGTGGCGGCCTCGTCGTCGCCGGCCTGCCAGTAGAGCTGTGCCTGCCGGGCGCGCATCCGGATCACGTCGTCGGCCACCCCGAGTTCCGTCACCAGGGCGATGGCTTCCTCGAAGTATGCACAGGCGGCGGTGACTTCGCCGCGCACCGCGATCCGCTCGGCGAGCTCGGTGAGGGCGAACGACGTCCCGTACCGCTCCCCGAGCATGCGGAACTCGGCCAGCGCCGTCTCCAGACACGCGTCCGCCTCCCGGCCGCCGCGGCCGAGAATGACCCGGGTCTTGCCCGCTTGCAGCCGGGCCAGCGCGCGCGCCCACGGATCCGGATCGTCCAGGAGCGCCTCGAACGCCTCCACCACCGTCTCCGGCGCGTTCAGCAGACGCTCCAGCGGGATGATGAAACCCAGCAGCGGATGCCCGCCGTCGGCGATCCGCGACCTGGCCTCGTGCGCTTTGCGGATCCACTCCGCGGCCTGGTGCTCGTCGCCGCGGCCCGAGGTCAGGAACATGACCATCAGCGCGTACACGGTCGCCCGGACGTCGTCGGTCACGTCGCCCGGCAGCCGCGTCGCCGCGGAAATCAGCTCCGTGGCCTCGGTCTTGTGCCCGGCCAGCCACCAGTACCAGCCCGCGCCGCCCGCCAGCCGCATCGCCGCCTGCGCCTCGCTGGCCGCGAGCGCGCCGCGCATGGCCGCGCCGATGTTGTCGTACTCGGCTTCCAACGCCCGCAACCACGTCACTTGCGCGGCCCGGCGCAGCTCGGGCTCGGCGGTCTCGGTGAGCGCGATGAAGAAGTCGCGGTGGGCGTGCCGGGCGGCTTCCGCTTCACCCGCACGGCCGAGCTGCCCGGCGGCGTACTCCTTGATGGTGCCGAGCATGCGGTAGCGCGGAGCCGCGTCGTTGTCGGTCCTTACCAGCGACTTCTCGGTGAGCGCGGTGAGCAGCTCCAGGACCTGCCACTCCTCGACGCCGTTGCCCGCGCATACGGACTCGGCCGCCTCGAGCGTCGCGCCGCCGGAGAACACCGACAGCCTGCGCAGCACGCTGCGCTCGGCGTCGGTGAGGAGTTCCCAACTCCAGTCGACCACCGCGCGCAGGGTCTTGTGCCGGGGGAGCGCGGTACGGCTGCCCGCGGTGAGGAGGGCGAACCGGTCGTCGAGCCGTCCCGCGAGCTGCTCGGGCGACATGGTGCGGAGCCGGGCGGCGGCGAGTTCGATGGCTAGGGGCATGCCGTCGAGGGCACGGCAGATCTGGGCCAGGGTGGCGAGCGTCGTGGGGGAGGGAGAGACGGCGAGCGGGTCGCCCGAGGTGCCCGAAGCACCCGAAGCAACCGAAGCACCCGAGATGCCCGACCTGTCGGACCCGGCCGAACCCGCGGGGGTGCCCGCACCGAAGGCGAGGTCTCCGCGGACCGCCCTGGCCCGGTCGAGGAGCAGCCGGACCGCGGGGGAGTCGGCGATGTCCGCCGCCGTCCCCGTACCCGAGCCGGCCGCGCCGGCATTCGCTCCCGCAGCCGCTCGCGCCGTCGGCAGGGGAAGGGGCTCGACGCGCCACAGCGCCTCTCCGGTGATGCCCAACGGCTCCCGGCTCGTCGCCAGCACGCGCAGACGGCGGCATTCGCCGAGCAGGCGGTGCGCGAACACGGCCGCCGACTCGATGACGTGCTCGCAGTTGTCCAGGATCAGCAGCGCCTCACGGTCACGGATCGCCGCGATCAGACGGTCCGTCAGCTCGGTGTTGGCGCTGCCGCCGAGGAGGGCGTCGCGCAGGCCGAGCGCGGACAGCGTCGCTTGCGCGACGTGCGCGGTCGGCGGAGCGGCTTCCGCCCGGGGCGTGTGCGTCGCGTCCCCGTCCGCACCGATCGCGGCCAGCTCGACCAGCCACACCCCGTCCGGCAGATCGCCGAGCATCGTGCGTGCGGCCTCTGTCGCCAGGCGGGTCTTCCCGGCGCCGCCGGGCCCGATCACCGTCGTGAGCCGATGCCCGGAGACCAGCCCGCGCAGCGCGTCGACATCGGCCTCCCGGCCGACGAACGACGTCAGCTCGGCCCGCAAGTTCGTCTTCCGGCTCTCCGGCCTCGCCCCCAACTCGCCCCGCAGCAAAGCCACATGCAATGCCGCCAGTTCGGGGGAGGGGTCCACCCCGAGCGCGTCGGCAAGCGCCTCGCGGGCACGCTGGTACACCAGCAACGCCTCGCTGCCGCGCCCCGCCGCGACCAGTGCCCGCATCAAGGCCGCCACCAGCCGCTCCCGCATCGGATGCGCGGCCACCAGGTCGGTCAGCTCGGTGACGACGTCCGCGCCGCGCCCGAGCTCGACCTCGGCGTCGACCCGTTCCTCGGTCGCGACCAGCCGCAAGTTCTCCAGCCGCACCACCGCGGCATCGAAGGCGGCACTGTGCTGCGGGCCGACGTCTTGCAGGGCGGGGCCGCGCCACAGTTCCAACGCCTCGCGCAGCATGCGCAGGCGGGATTCCGTCCGGGGCCGGGGATTGCCGTCGGCGTGGGTCCGGCTCGCCTGTACCAGCCGCTCGAACCGCACCGCGTCGACGTCGTCCGGTGCGACGGTCAGCCGGTAGCCGTCCGTCCCGCCCTCGATGGCGCCTTCCGGCAGCACCTTCCGCAGCCGGGACACCAGCCGCTGCAACGCGTTCGTCGCCTCGGCCGGAGGCTCGTCCCCCCAGACCCAGTCCACGAGCGCGGCTTTCGACACCGTCCGCCCGGGCCGCAGCGCGAGCGCGACCAACAACCCGCGCAACCGCGCCCCCGGCACGTCGGCCGAACCGCCGCCGTCGATCCGCACCTCGAAGGGCCCCAGCATCCCGATGAACACCCGCCGATTTTGCCATGGAGGCACCGGGCACCCCCCTGCCGCACGCGGCAGCCCCGCGCACCGGGTACAAAGAGACCGGTGGGGCACACTCGTTCGGCTCGTTGCGCGGGGTGGGGAGTCACGGTGGGGAACTGCGGTGTATGCGGCGGCGCGCGCCTTGTGCCGATCTACGGCGCATGCCAAGCCTGCGGCGGAGCGGGCCAATTCGGCATGGGCTCCGACAACAGCTATGCCTGCTCGGGCTGCGGCGGCTCAGGCCAGGGCCAGTCGATGCAGCCGTGCCCGGGGTGCCACGGCACGGGCGGCTCGGACGGCTACTACACGCCGCCGCAGCCGGGCTATACGGGTCCGCGCCGCCCGCTGACGCTGGGCGGGAAGGTCAAGGTGCTGCTGTTCCAGCTGATCCCGCTGGCGGGTTTGGCCGCATACGTCTACTACACGTCGCGGTAGCCCGGGCCGGGGTCCTCGGACGCCGTCCGAAACGGAGTCGATGCGGATGAACACGCCGAAGGGCTGCCGGGCGACGACCGCGCCGGTCACGAGGGTGCCGGGTGGGAGTGCCGCGACGGTGGCGGCCCAGGCGTCGCTGCGTGCCTGAGCCGCTGCCCCGTTCGCCGGCCAGGAGTTGCCGGGCCCGGTCCGGTCTACTCCCACACCGTCACGTCGAACATGACGGCTTGGCGGGTCGGGGCCGCAGTGATGCGGAGGTAGGCGATGTGCCCCTCGTCCGTTTGGAGGCACAGGCGGGTGCCGGCGGAGAGTTCGCCGCTGGAGTAGCCGCCGTTCTTGGCGACGAGGCCTCGGCAGTCGGCCGCGGTGGGTTCCGGGCCGTCGGACGGGGCGATGGCGAGCACGTCGCCGGAACGCGGCGGGGAGATGCCCAGGTCCGGCAGGTTGAAGCCGACGAACAGGTCGGCGCCCTTGTCGGACGGCCCGGGGGTCGGGGAGGTGGTGTCCAGATCGAGGTAGTACGCACTGGGCTTGAGGGTGATCTTCACCGGCCCGGCCATGACCTTCGCGGGCTGGTTCGCCGCGGGCGGCGTCGCCGCCTTGGACCCGGAGCCGCCGGACGCGGACCCGGTTCCGGACCCGCCGGACGCGGACGCACCGGAACTCGCCGACTGCGACTGGCTCCCGGCATCCGACTTGCCGTCGGAGTCCGACTTGGAAGCCAACTGGATGGACACGATGATCCCGATGACCGGGATCACGATCCCCACGACCCACCAGGCCCATTTCGGCTGATTACTCACAACACTCCCGCAGACGGTCGTCCAGGCCCGGGGAGCCTACCAACGACACCGCGTCAAGGTGTCGACACAAACCGGCGGACGCGGCGAACGGGGCATCCGACGCGCTGGTCAGGGCCGCGTCCGCTTCCGCCGGGCCCGCACGAACGCCGCACCGGCGAGCAGCGCGAGGACGGTGCCCGCGGCGCCGTAGCGGAGCTTCCTGCCGAGGGAACTCCCGGGACCGGCCGCCGCTTCCCCGTTCGGCTTCGGCGTGTCCGGGCTCGCGCCGGGGTGGGGAGCGGGGGCGGTTTTCGCGTCCTTCGGGAAGAGGCACCACGAGGGATCCTCGGCGCGGGCCGTGTCCGCGGTGACGGCCGGTGACGTGTCGATCCGCACCCGGTACGACTCGCCGACGCCGTACAGCAGCGTGGCGTCCGACGGCGGGAAAGACCCTGCGAGCGCAAGGCGCAGGCGCACCGTCCGGTCGGTGGGTGGCCCTGCGGCGAACGTGGGCAGCGAGATGCCGGACGTCTTCTGGTGCTCCCACCGCAGCGTGGTCGGGTTCAGTGCCTCCAGCCGGGCGGCGCAGAAGTAGTCCCAGGTGGGTGTCTGGCCCGGCCAGGCGAGCCGCCAGTTCAGGTACTGCCGGTTCAGAGGCACTCCGGCGGCGATATGCACGGTGAATTCCCGAGCGGGCCCGCCGAGGACCCAGTCGACGGGGAATCCCTCCAGGGAGGCGGCCACCTCGGAATGGGCGTTCCCGTACGTCACGGCCCATGGCTTTCCGCTGAAGGACGTGTCACCGGGGTCGGCGTCCACCACCATGGCCCTGGCCACGAGATTCACCGCGACGTCATGCGACCAGTCGTCGGGAGTACTCGCCACGGTCAGTCGCAGTTCGGCAACCGCGACCGTCTCGTAGGGCGGTACCTGCACCGGTTCTCCGAGGTCGCCCGCGGCGGTGGGGGCTTCGGAGCCGGCGCCTTTCCGTTCCAGGGCTTCCCAGGCGCCGTTCCGCTTGACCTCCAGGGCGGTTTCCGTGGCGACACTCGGCACCGCGCGATCCGGGTGCATGGCCGCACGCAGGAGGTGCGGCCGGCCGTCGGGGTTGGTCGCGGTCAAGGAGAACTCGACCGAGAGTCCCTCGCGGGGAATGATCGACGGCAGGCCGTCGAACTTCAACGCGATGCCGTACGGCCCCGGCCTGTCGGGTGGATTGTCCGTCGCCCCGGTGGCAGCCGACGGCCCCGCCGACGCCACCACGGCAATCATCGCGGCCACAGCCGCGGCTGCCCTCCTGAGCATGCGCCCCCCCACGTGCAGCTCCACGCCGACTGACGAGGCGCCAGATGCTACTCGTACCGGTACTTCAGCGAATCCGCTTCCGCCTGCTGGACGTCGGCGATCGTCAGCTCCGGCATGCGCAGCTGTGCCAGCGTCACCTCGGCCGAGGTCGGCTGGGCGTCCGTCGGGAGCCACTCCTCCGGCTTCCAGGCGCCGCTGCGCATGAGCGACTTGGGGCAGTGGGGGTAGACCTCCTCGATCCCCACCACCAGCGCGCCGGCCGGCGGCTTGCCGACGGCGGTCAGCTGCGACAGCAGCTCCGGGCGGGTGGAGACGCAGGCGCGGCCGTTGACCCGGAGCGTCGTGGTGCGGCCCGGGATGACGAACAGGAGTCCAGCCCGCCCGGTGGTGACGACGTTCTGCAACGTGTCCAGACGCTTGTTGCCGGTCGCGTCCGGTATCGCCAGCGTCCGCGAGTCCAGCACGGCGACGAACCCGGCCGGACCGCCGCGCGGGGAGACGTCGCAATTGCCTTCGGCGTCGGCGCTGGCGACCAGGACCAGCGACGCGCAGCCAATCAATGCCCGTGTCTGATCGGTGAGTTCGGTCATCTGCTTGCGCACGGCCGCGTCACTGGGGAGGGCGTAGGTCTCCCGCAGTGCCTCGGCGTCGGTCACAGCGTCGAGGAGAAGCGAGTCGAAGGCGCTGCCGGTCATGGGTGTCGTCATGTGTTCGACCCTAACCACCGATCACGGGCGGACCTCCGTGACGGCGCGGTTACGTACGCGTAGCACCGAGAGCGTGTTCGCAGGCCAGTTCGATGGGTTTGCCACGAAGGCATTGTTGCTGGTCAGGGGCTTGTCGTGGGTGAGGGCGAACGCCTCGGCGCGCGGGCTGTTGCGTTCTGTGACCGTGTCACTGGTTGGTGACAGCGCTGTCGTGGATCGTCGACGTCGGTTCCCCAGGGGTTCCGGGCCCGGACATAGTGATCATGCACGCACCGAGAAGCCCGGCTCCACAAGGGCTTCAACTACGCGATACCAAGGGGTTTTTGATGTCCGCCAACCGCCGCCAGACCGTCCTCGCCTCCGCAGCCCTCGTCGCCGGCGCCCTGCTGATGACCGCCTGCCAGGACTCGGACTCCGGCGCCGCGCAAGGGGCTTCGTCCAACGCGTCGAACGGTCAGCCGCCCGCCTCGCCGAACACGTCGAACTCGGGCGGCAGCCAGGGCGGCAACAGCCAGGGCAGCCAAGGCGGGACCCAGGGCGGAGGGACCAACTCCACCGGCAAGAGCAGCGGCGGCGGTCAGGGCACGAGCGCCGGCAACGGCACCACCTCGGGCGGCGGCAGCGGCAAGGCGTCCAAGTGCCGCACCGACGAACTGAAGGTCACCGCGCTCGACAACACCATTGACGGCGACCGGGACGGCAGCGTCGCGGTCACGTTCAAGAACAACGGCCCGGACTGCTCGATGGCCGGCTTCGCAGGCGTCAACCTCAAGACCGACGCGGGCGACATATCCGCCCAGCGCACCAGCCAGGAGCCCGTCTCGATCGTCCTCAAGGCCGGCAAGTCGGTGTCCTTCACCATCAGCTACCCGGTCGAGACGATGGGCGAAGCCTCCGGCCTCCGCATCACCGGCCTGGTCGTGACCCCGCCCGACGAGACCAAGTCCGTGACCATCGACTGGCCCGGCGCCGGCCGGTTCCCCGTCAAGAGCGGCGGCGACCTGGTCAAGGTCGGCCCGATCGGCAGCGCCGGCCAGGGCGGCTGAGCCACAGCCTGTGCCGGACCCGCAGGTTCCGTAGGTTCCGCGTGTTCCGTACGCCCTCGACACACGCGAGATCCGTACCTTCCCCGCAGTTCCCAAGACCGTACAACGCCGCCACCCCCCAAGTGACGACGACTTACTCGCCCCCCAAAAAAAGACGCATAGACCCACAGACGCCGAAGCGCCGGACGGACGACCCGCAAAGGTCGACCGCCCGGCGCTTCTCACGTCCCCGTCAGTGCCCGCCGCCCTGCCGCGCGTGCTTCGGCAGCAGGAAGCCGACGGCGAAGGCAAGCGCGGTAAGTCCCAGCGCGATCAGCGCCGTCAGCGACACCGCGTCCAGCGCCGCCTGGCTGTGCATCCGCGCGCCGCCCTGGCCGAAGAACACGGTGCCGAAGATCGCGACCCCCAGCGCCGACGCGAGCTGCTGCATCGACTCCAGCGCCCCCGACGCCGAGCCGACCTCCTCGTCCGCGACCTCGCCCATGATGATGTCGAACAGCGGGACGAAGATCAGGCCCATGCCCAGGCCGTACACGAGGAACGGCGCCACCAGCGGCCAACTCCCCATCGTCGTCGACGCGTTCGCGAAGACGAGGTAGAGCAGCGCGGTCCCGCCGGCCATGATCGCCAGACCGATGTGCAGGATCTTCCGGCCCAGCTTGCCCATCAGCATGCCGCTCGCCGCCGAGCCGATGAACGCGCCGATCGCCCACGAGCCCATCGTCAGGCTCGCCCGCATCGCGCTGAAGCCCATGCCGAGCTGCAGGAACAGGCCCACCGCCAGGGAGAAGCCGGTGATCGCACCGAAGAACGCGATGACGAAGAGGACGCCCGACGCGTACGACCGCTTGCGGAACACGCTCAGCCGCACCAGCGGCGCGCGCCCCGAAGCCGCCCGCCGCAGCTGCTGGTAGGCGAACCCGCCGAGCACCGCCACCGACGCCGCCAGCATGCCGAACATCCACAGCGGCCAGCCCTTTTCGCGGCCCTGCACCAGCGGGTAGACCAGCAGGAACATCCCGACGCCGCCGATCAGCGCACCCGTCCAGTCCAGCGACCGCGAACCCGCCGCGATCGGCCGCGCCGACGGAAGCACCCGCTGACCGACAAGCAGCGCGAACAGGCCGAGCGGCAGGTTGATCAGGAAGATCATGCGCCATCCGGTGCCGAACACGTCCGCGTCCACCAGCGTGCCCGCCACGATCGGGCCGAGGATCGTCGCGATCCCGATGCACGGACCGAACGCGGCGAATGCCTTGCCCATCTCCTGCGGCGAGAACAGGTCCCGGATCAGGCCGAACGTCTGCGGGATCATCACCGCCCCGCACAGCCCCTGCACCACGCGCGCCGCGATCAGCGCCTCCGGGTTCCACGCCAGCGCACACGCCAGCGACGCCAGCACGAAGCCCGTCGCGCCGATCTGCAGCATCCGCTTGCGGCCGAACATGTCGCCCAGCCGGCCGCCGGTCAGCAGCCCCACCGCCATGGTGAGCGTGTACGACGCGGCCACCCACTGCAGCCCGGTGTACGAGGCGCCCAAGTCGTCCCGGATCGCCGGCGCCGCGACGTTGACCACCGTCGCGTCCAGCAGGTTCATCAGCGTGGCCGCCAGGATCGCGAACAGGCCGAGCCACTTGCGGCGGCCCTCGGCGGCACCGGATCCGGGCGCCGGCGCACCGGTTTCCGTCTCCGGCCGAACGGCCGCGGAGTCCAGGACTGCGCTCACAGGCGTGCTCCTTCAAGCAAGGGAATCAGGGAGGTGACGAGGGAGACGGAGGGGGTCGGTGGCAACCGCTCATCTCCACTGCTTGAACTCTAGGAGTCCAATAGGCAAGCTTCGTTCCTAAAGGAAAGGCAGGCTCGCATCCATGTTGGAAACCTCCGCACGACTGCTGCGTCTGCTCTCCCTGCTGCAGACCCACCGCGACTGGACCGGCACCGAACTCGCCGACCGCCTCGACGTCACCCCGCGCACCGTCCGCAACGATGTCGAACGCCTCCGCACCCTCGGCTATCCGGTGCACGCCACCCGGGGCGCCGCCGGCGGCTACCGCCTCGGCGCCGGCGCTTCCCTGCCCCCGCTGCTGCTGGACGACGAGGAGGCCGTCGCGGTCGCGGTCGGCCTCCGCACCGCGGCCGGCGGCACCGTCTCCGGCATCGAGGAAACGTCGCTGCGCGCCCTTGCCAAGCTCGAACAGGTGCTGCCGACCCGGCTGCGCCGCCGGGTCAACGCGCTGCACGCGTACACCGTGCCGGTGCCCGGACAGGAGGGGCCTCGCGTCGACACCGAAGTGCTCACCACGATCGCCGCCGCGTGCCGCGACCACGAGCGCTTGCGGTTCGGTTACCAGGACTATGCGGGCAACGAGACGGTCCGCAATGTCGAGCCGTACCGGATGGTCAACTGGGGGCGCCGCTGGTACCTCCTCGCGTGGGACGTGGAACGCGACGACTGGCGGATCTTCCGTGTCGACCGGGTCGTCCCGCGGACCCCGACCGGCGCCCGGTTCACGCCGCGCGACCTGCCGTCGGAAGACGTCGCCGACTATGTGTCCAAGCGCGTGTCGGCGGCGCCGTGGCAGACCAAAGTGCGCGTCGTCGTCCAGGCCTCCGCGGAGGACATCGCCGCCCGGGTGCCGTGGTTCGCCGGATCGGTGGAGCCGCTGGACGCCGAGACGTGCGTGTTCACGACGGGTTCGAGCGACCCGGCGTCGCTGGTGGCCTGGCTCGGACTCCTCGGCGCCGACTTCACCATCGAGAACGCCCCCGAACTTGCGGAGCACATGCGGACGTTGGGCGAACGGATGCTGCGTGCGGCGCAGGCCACGGAGGGCCGGTAAGCCGGGAGCAAGTCGCGGGTAGGTGAGCCGGCGGCTCGATAACCCGAACATTAGTGTTCGACATCGAGCCCGTCGACGGCATACCCTCAAATCGAACACTACTGTTCGACTTATTGGGGGTTCCGGCATGGACACGCCTGCCGCACACACCGCACACCGGCACCACGCGGGGCATCCGCACCCGGCGGACGACCCGCACCACCCCGCTCCGTCGCCCCGCCGCTGGTGGGTACTCGCCGTGCTCTGCCTCGCGCAGTTCATGGTCATCCTCGACGTCACCGTCGTGAACGTCGCCCTGCCCGTCATGGGCGACGAACTCGGCCTCGGCCGCGCCGCGTCCACGTGGGTGGTGACCGCCTACACGCTCTGCTTCGGCGGCCTGATGCTGCTCGGCGGCCGCCTCGCCGACACCCGTGGCCGCCGCGCGGTCTTCCTCACCGGCCTGGCCGTCTTCACCGCCGGATCCCTCGGCTCCGGCCTCGCCGGCAGCGAGACCGCCCTGATCACCGCCCGCGCAGCACAAGGAGTCGGCGCGGCGATGCTGTCGCCCGCCGCGCTGTCGATCCTCACCACCACCTTCCACGGCCCGGAACGCAACAAGGCGCTCGGCGTGTGGGCCGGGCTCGGCGGCGCGGGCGCCGCCGTCGGCGTGCTCGTCGGCGGAGCGTTCACCGACGGACCGGGCTGGGAGTGGGCGTTCTACGTCAACGTGCCGGTCGGAATTGCGCTCGCCGTCGCCGTCCCACTCCTCGTCGACGCCGGCATCGGGCGCAGCGGCGGCCGCATCGACGTGCCGGGCGCGCTCGCGGCGACCGCCGCGGTCGCCGCACTCATCTACGGACTCGTCCGCGCGGGCGACCAAGGCTGGGGAGACCCGGGCACATGGGCGGCGTTCGCGGCGGGCATCGCCTTGGCCGCCGCGTTCGTGGCGATCGAACGGAGCGTCGCGGAACCGCTCGTGCGGCTCCCCGCACACGGCCGCCGCGCGGTGCTGTCCGGCAACGTCGTGATGCTCGCCGCCACCGGCCTCCTGCTGTCCTTCTTCTTCCTGTCCTCGCAGTACATGCAACGCACGCTCGGCCTCGGCGCCTTCGACACCGGCCTCGTCTTCCTGCCCGTCGCGGTGGCCATCGGCCTCGGCTCCCACCTCGCCATGCACGTCGTCACCAGGCACGGCGGCCGCCCCGCCGCGATCGCCGGCTTCATCCTCGCGGGCCTCGGCGCGCTGCTCCTCGCCCGCGTCCCCGACGACGGCAGTGCGTGGGCGCACGTCCTGCCCGGCTTCCTCGTCGCAAGCCTCGGCCTGGGTGCGACGTTCGTGGCGGCGACGACCACGGCGCTCGCCTATGTCGCCCCGGACGATGCCGGGGTCGCGTCCGGCCTGGTCAACACCGGCCACGAACTCGGCGCGACCCTCGGCATCGCCCTCATGTCGACCGCGGCGGCGTCCAGCCTCGACGCCCGGGCGATACCGATGCCGACCGGCGGAATCGGCACCGCCTTCGTCGCGGCGGCCGCCGCCGCGGGCACGATGGCGGTACTCGCCGGACTGCTGCTGCCGGGCGGACCACCGCCGGAGACGGACCGGCCGATGTTCGCGCACTAGAACGGACGACGCGTCGACGGTCGGTCACGCCACGCGGACGGGAACTACGGAGATTCGGCCGGCTCGGAGGCGAACGCGCGGTGCAGGGTCTCGAGGAACTCCGGTGCGTCGCGGAAGGCCGTGTCTCCGATGCGGCGCACCGGCACACCCGGCGTCCAGGAGTTCAGCACCGCCGCGCCCGACAGCCCGGGCAACTCGGCCGCCGTCAGTACCCGGTCCTCCTGCGGTACCCCCCGCTCGGCGAGGCGGCGGCGCACGATCCCCATCGTCGTCCCGCCGAGCACCGGTGCCTGCGGCCACACCACCGACGTGCCGTCCCAGAACGCCAGGTTCCAGATGGACGCCTCGCCGAACCGGCCGTGCCGGTCGACGAACGCCGCGTCGTCGAACCCGTCCGCGACGGCGCGGCGCAGGTAGTACGTCTTGGCGACCTCGCCGACGTGCTTGAGATGCGGCAGGACCCGCTCGTACCCGACCACCGCGAGCGCGAGCGGGCCCGCCGGGCCGTCGGACGGCGGTCCCGTCCGGACCAGGACACGCAGCGCGCCGCCGTCGTCCGCGGCGGTGAACTCGCCGACGGGCTCGTGGACGGTGGCGGTCAGCGAGACGTCCGGTGGGGCTTCGGCGAGGGCGGTGCGCAGGTGGGCGCGCATCAGGTCGTCCGGCAAGGCTCGGCCGTACAGTTCGAGCGAAGCGTTGCGAAGGCGGGCGAGATGCAGATCCAGACCGCGCACCCGGCCGCCGCGCACCTGCATCGCCGTGAAGTGCGCGTGACCGGCGAAGGCCAGCGGAGCCAGCTCGTCCGCAGTCGCCGGACGGCCGTCGAGATGGACGACGGGGGAGGGGGCGAGGGCACGCATGGGGGATCACCTTTCGGGTGCGGAGCGTCCGCTTGCGCGGCGTCTTCGCAACCTAGGACCTCACATTGGTGTGAAGTTCAAGTCCGCAAACCGTCCGCGCCCCCTCCCGGTCGGCGTCGGCGCGACGCCCTAGGCTGACCGGCTGTGGCACGAACCGAATCCCGCGCGGGCGGTGCCGGGGGCGGACCCCGGCGCCGGGCCGACGCCGAGCGCAGCATCGAAGCGATCCTCGACGCCGCGCAAGCCGGCCTTGCCGACCACCCGCAATTGACCATGGCCGAACTCGCCCGCGCCGCGGGCGTCGGGCGCGTCACCCTCTACACGCACTTCGCGTCCCGCGAAGCCGTGCTCGGGGCGGTGCTCGAACGCGCGGTCGACGAAGCCTCCGCGGCCATCGAAGCCGCCGCGCCCCGAGAGGGCACCGCGACGGAGGCGCTCGACCGGCTCGTCCGCACCAGCTGGCGCGTACTCGACCGGCACCGCCGCCTGTTCGCCGTCGCGCACGCCGAACTCCCGGCCGCCGACATGCGCCGCCACCACGAACGCGCCCTCGCCCACGTCGAGCAGCTCATCGAACGCGGCCGCGACGAAGGCGACTTCCGCACCGACCTGGCCACCACGTGGCTGCTCAGCGCCATCTACAGCCTCATGCACGCGGCCGCCGAGGACGTCAACGTCGGCCGGCTGACGGCAGAGCAGGCCCCGGAAGTCCTGGTCGCGACGATCCTCCCGGCGGTGCGGGGCCGATGACCGCAGACCTCGGCCGCGTGGCCTTCGACCACGTCCTGGCCGGCATCGCGGCCTCGCCGTGGCGCGATGTCCTGGTGCTGCGCGGCAGCGCGGCGATGCCCGCGTGGGTCGGCGACCGGGCCCGCGTGCCCGGCGACCTCGACTTCGTCGTTACCCCGTCGGCCGACCTCCTCCCACTTTCTCTGGGACTCGGCTCGCGTCGAAGGGCCCTCCCCCGCCTCCTCCGCCATCGACCTCGCCGGATCTACTCCTCAGCGAACGTCGACCATCCGAGTCTCCCCTCCACCCCCCCGCCTGTCATCCCACCCCCCGCAACCCTGTGGACAACCCGGCTGACCTGGCGTGTGTCACATCCACACCACCAGCTCCGTCAACCGTGTATGGACGCCATCGCCGCCCCCGCCCCCGACGCCGACCGCCCGCACCCCGGCGACATCTGGCTTGCCGAGCAGTTCGAGACGCACCGCGTCCACCTGAGAACGGTCGCCTACAGCATGCTCGGCTCGCGCAGCGACGCCGACGACGCCGTGCAGGAGGCGTGGCTGCGCGTCACCCGCGCGGACCGGGCCGACGTGGTCAACCTGCGGGCCTGGCTCACCACCGTCGTCGGCCGCATCAGCCTCGACATGCTGCGCACCCGCCGCAGCCGCCGCGAGGACTATCCCGGGACGTCGCTGCCCGAACCGATCGTCCGCATGCACGACGAGCCGGGGCCCGAGGAAGCCGCGGTGGCGGCCGACTCGATCGGGCTCGCGCTGCTGATCGTCCTCGACACGCTCAACCCCGCGGAGCGCCTGGCCTTCGTGCTGCACGACGTGTTCGGCATGGCGTTCGACGAGATCGCCCCGATCGTGTCCCGCACCCCCGCCGCCGCGCGGCAGTTGGCCAGCCGGGCCCGCCGCCGGGTGCGGTCCGCGCCGCGGCCGGACACCGACCTCGTCCGGCAGCGCCGCATCGTCGACGCGTTCCTGGCCGCCGCCCGGGACGGCGACTTCGACGCCCTCGTCGGCGCGCTCGCCCCCGACGTCCGCTTCCAACTCGACATCGGCGCCCACCGCCTCGGCGCGCACGCCGCGGCGGCGCACCGCACGGCGCCGGAGACCACGCTGGTCGGCGCGGACGTGGTCGCCAAGCAGATGATCGAGGTGGGCCCGCAGTTCCTCGCGCAGATCACCCCGGTCATCGTCAACGGCAGCGCCGGCACCCTCGCGGGCCGCCTCGACCGGCCGGGCGGCGTCGCGGGCTTCACCATCGTGGACGGCCTGATCGTCCGCATCGACGTCATCGCCGACCCGGAGAAACTGCGCGGAATCGACCTCGGCGGGAAAGCAGGGGAGGAAACGGGGGGCACCCGGGCATGATGACCTCATGACCTGGACCGCGCCTGAAGCCACCCGCCACGATGCCCCCCTGATCTCCGACGAGCGCGCGATGCTCGACGGCTGGCTCGACTTCCACCGCGCGACCCTGCTCGCCAAGTGCGCGGGCTTGACCGCCGAACAACTCAAGATCCGCAGCGTCGAACCCTCCGGCATGTCGCTCCTCGGCCTCCTCCGGCACCTGACCGAGGTGGAACGCAGTTGGTTCCGCATCCGCTTCGACGGCAGCGAGAAACCCGAAGGGCTCTACTACGACGACGACAACCTCGACGGCGACTTCGACGACGTCGACACCGCCGACGCGGAAGCCGACTACGCCACCTTCCTCCGCGAGGTCGAGCGTGCCCGCGACACCGCCCGCGGCCGCTCCCTCGACGAGGTCTACCACGACCCCTACCGAAAGACCGACATGAGCCTGCGCTGGATCTACGTCCACATGATCGAGGAATACGCCCGCCACAACGGCCACGCCGACTTCCTCCGCGAACGCATCGACGGCGCGACGGGCGACTGACCCCTCACATGCGCATCACCACCGCCGAGCCCGCCCACTGGCCCCTCATCTGGCCGTTCTGGCGGGACATCGTCCGAGCCGGCGACACCTACACCTACTGGCCGGACACCGACGAAGCCACCGCACGCGACATGTGGATGCTCGCGCCGCCAAGCCGCACCGTCGTCGCACTGGACGACGACGGCCGGGTCCTCGGCACCGCCAAGATGAACCGCAACCACATGGGCGGCGGCGCACACGTCGCCAGTGCCAGCTTCATGGTCGACCCGGCTGCGCAAGGCCGCGGCGTGGGCCGGGCGTTGTCCGAATACGTGATCGACTGGGCACGCGCCGAGGGCTACCGTGCGATCCAGTTCAACGCCGTCGTCGAGACGAACACCCGCGCGGTGAAGCTCTACGAATCCCTCGGCTTCGCGATCGCCGCGAACCTCCGCGAGGGCTTCCGGCATCCGGAACTGGGCTACGTCGGACTGCTGGTGATGTACCGGATGCTCTGACCCGCCCGGATCGCTACTACCAGCCCCCACGGCGATCCCCGGCGTCCGCCACGCCCACCACAAACCAAAATGTTGCCAAAGCCTCTCGGGACCCGCTAGCGTCGCGCAGCCCCCGTACCGCTCGCGCACCACCCGGCGCACGTCTCCCGGCGAGAACTCCATGCACCACATCACCCGACGCACCCGTGCCGCCGCCGTCGCCGGCCTGGCCTTCGCCGCCGTCACCGCTCTGTCCGCCTGCGGCTCCGGCGGTGCCGGCAGCGCCGCGAAGGCCCGCGACGCCGCCGCGCCCTCGGCGTCCGGGTCGCCTTCCGCCTCGGCCGCCGCCTCGGGCAACGCCGCCTACAGCGCGTCGGAACTCGCGCGCCGCGCCGCCGAGGCAGTCGGCGACGATTCGCTGAACGTCGTGATCGGCGGCGTGATCGAGGACGGCAGCAGTTTGGACGTCACGGGCTGCATGCGCGGCGGCACCGACGCGCGCCTCGTCGGGACGATGTCCGGCGGGCACGTCGAGTTGGTGATGGTCGACGGCCACGGCTACGTGAAGGCCGACCTTGCGGTGTACGAGGCGATGTCCGACTCGGGCCCGCTGAACGACGGCCAGCGCGCCGTCATCGAACGGGCCATGGGCGGCAAGTACATGGACCTGGAAGACGACGACGACTCCGACGGCACGACGAGCGTCACGGACCTGACGAACCTTGCCGAACTCCTGCGCGACAACGCGACGGACGCCACGAAGGGCGAGACCACCACCGTCGACGGCCGTGCGGTCGTCCCGCTCGTCGTTCACCCGGACACGGACACGACCACGACGTTCTACGTCCCCGTCGACGGCGAACCGTTCCCCTTCCGGGTGACCGAGCGCGTGGACAGCACCACGGAGAACACCGTCTTCAGGCTGTCGCACGCCGACACGCCCTGCTCGGTGACCGCCCCGGACCCCGGCGACGTCGTGCCGACCGACCAGATCGAAACGGTCTTGCAGAAGGCCGCCGACGAACTCGGCCTCTCCTAGCGGCCCGCGTTCGCCCTGCGGCGACAGTTCCGCCGTTCGCGCCCCCGCCTCACCCATTGGGCCCACGCCCTGATGACGCGTCACCTCTCCCGTGCTCGACTGGAAGGCCCCGGCCGCACCACGACCCAGGCCGGGGTTTTCGTCGAATCCCGGGAGCGCACCGCCATGATCGCCACTGCCGAGCTGACCGACCCCACCGTCCGCGCCTTCGTCGCCGCGGTCAACAAGCACGACAGGAACGCGTTCGACGCGCTCCTCGCCCCCGGCGCCACGATGTCCGACGACGGCTCGGACCGCGACCTCGCCGAGTGGACCGACCGCGAGATCTTCACGACCCGCGGGCACATGGACGTCGTCCAAGAAGCCGACTCCGGGCGCTCCCTCGTCGTCGACTACCGCAACGACACGTGGGGGAGCATGCGGACGCGCTGGGAGTTCACCATTGACGGCGGCAAGGTCGCCCGCTTCGAGACCGGCCAGGCCTGAAACGGCAGGACGCTCGGCATACCCGCCGCGCACCGTACACCGCTCCGCCCCGCCGCACGGCCGATTAGCACATGCGATCACTGTGCGGGCCGGAATGCGCGATTCCGGCCGGGATCCGATGCGCGGCTGATTGGGTCTTCCCCACGAGCACGATGGGAGGCCCCTCATGCGCCGCGCGTCCTGGATCCTCGGATCCGTTTCCTTACTTCTCGTCGCCACCGGAGCGGTGAGCAAGTTCGCGGTTTACGACGAACTGCACAAAATGCCCGACGATGCCGAAGGCACCATGCACTTCCAGGGCACCGTGACCGCCCTCGACCCCGCTGCCATGCAGAAAGGCGACCTCGCACACGCGATCATCCGCGACCTGCCCGTCACCGCCGACCGCAAGGTCAAAGCCGTCAAGACGTCCGGCGGCACGATCGTGCTCAACGACCACACCGACGTGTTCGGCCCGACGAGACAGGTCGTGTCGACGAGCGAGCACCAGTACGCGGTCGACCGCGTCAACCTGCTCGAACGCCCCACGCCCGGCGGCGCCCAAGCCGAACCGCACGTCGGCCTGAGCGCGGGCTTCCCGCTCGATCCGGCGAAGCGCGACTATCCCTTCTGGGACGCCGAGACGCAGACCACCGTCCCGGCGGTCTACTCCGGCACCGAGCATCGCCAAGGCCGCACGGTGTACGTCTACCGCATCCGCACGTCCGGCCCGCTCGCCGACCCGGCGATGAAGTCCGCCCTGCCCCCGGCGCTGCCCAAGGCCGCTCTGCAGGCGCTCGCGCCCGGTGCCGACCTCACCGCGCAGCCGGACCCGGTGCCGCTCGCCTACACCTCGTCCACCGACATGACCGGCTACGTCGACTCCGAGACCGGGGTGACCATCGCCCTCGACTCCAAGAAGGGCGTCGTGGCGACCGTCCAGGGCGCCGACGTGTTCCCGGTGGCGAACGCCGCACTGTCCACCACCAAGGCGTCCGAGAAGGACCTCGCGGACACCGCGGCGACCGGCGCGCTCGTCTTCTGGATCATCAAGGACGCCGGGCCCTACGGAGCCTGGGCGCTCGCCGTCGTCCTCGCCGGCCTCGCGGTCTGGCTGGAGCAGCGCCACCGCCGCCGGGCGCTGGCGCCCGCGACCGCCGGAGGAGCCGTGCCACCGCCGCGCGACGAGGAGCTTTCGGACGAGGAGTTGCCGGAGGAGCCTCCCGTGCGTCTTGAAACTGACGGCCCATCAGTTTAGGTTCGCCAAAGCCGGGGCGCGTCAGCACGGCGTTTGGCATGCCAGGCGTCCCCGAGACGGGGACGCACGCATGCAGGACGCAGGCAAGACGCACGCAAGCAGGAGGCGCGCCATGGCATACCAGCCGCTCGAGGTCGGCGGGGTCGACGACTACCCGGTGAAGGTCGGCAGTATGCTGCTGACCCTCGTCGACCCGCACCGCGGGTTCGAGCGCGCGTACAACCGCTGGTACGAGCGCGACCACTACTACGGCGGCTGCATGGTCGGCCCGCACCTGTTCGCGGGCAGCCGCTGGGTCGCCACGCGCGAGCTGAAGGACCTGCGCTGGGCCGCCGAGGACGGGGCGGGCCCCGCGGTCGCCGAGCCGGGCGACGCGGGCAGCTACGTCGGCATCTACTGGGTCGAGAAGGGCAAGCACAAGGAGCACTTCGACGACTGGGCGCGCCCGCAGGTGGCCGCGCTGTACGGGGACGGCCGCGGGTTCGCCGAGCGCACCCACGTCCACACCGTGCTGTTCGACCACCTCGGCGCCTCGTACCGGGACGACGACCCGGTGCCGGTCGACCTGGCCCTCGACCACGGCTACGACGGCATCGTCGCGCTGTGGCTCGACGCCCGCGGCGACCGGACCGCGGCCGACCTGCTGGCGGATCTGAACCGCGACCACCTTCCGGCGCTGCTCAAGGGCTCGTCCATCGAGATCGCCTCGGCCTGGGCGCCGTCCCCGGGCGAGGAGGAGGTGCGGCTCAAGCAGCCGATGCCGCTCGGCAGCCTTCCCGGCGGTGCGGGCCGACTGGTGCAGCTGTTCTTCCTGCACGGCGACGTCCGCGACGCCCTGCCCGCGCTGCGCGCCTACTCCGACGCGGTCGCCGCGGCCGGGCTGGCGGACACCCGTTTGGCCGCACCGTTCTTCCGCACGGTGGTCGGAACGGACACGTACGTGGACGAGATCTGGTAAGTAAACCCGCTCGGAGCAGTTAATAGCCTCCACAAACGGGCAACTGTGCTGTCGGCAGGCCCGGTCCTGAACCCCCGAGCAGGGCCGGGTCTGTCCCATCGCCGGTGTTTTGTTGGTGTTCTGTCGGTGTTCGTGGTTGTCGTCGGTGGCGTTGTGGCCGGCAGGCCGGGGAGGCGGGCGGCGTCCATGGCCGAGAAACCCGCAACCGTCCGCGCCGGACGGCACACCGTCGAGATCTCCCGGCCGGACAAGGTCCTCTTCCCTGACGACGGCCTCACCAAGGCCGACCTGGTCGACCACTACCTGGCCGTCGCCGACCGCATGCTGCCCCAGCTGCGCGGCCGTCCGCTCATGATGGAGCGCTACCCCGACGGGATCGGGAAACGGCCCCTCATGCAGAAGAGCACCCCCGACTACTTCCCGGACTGGGTGCACCGCGTCGAACTCGGCAAAGCCGGAGGCTCCGTCGACTACGCGGTCTGCGACAACGCCGAAACCCTCGCTTACCTCGCCAACCAGGCCTGCGTGACCGTGCACCGCTGGCCCGCGCGCGCCGACCGGCCCCACCACCCCGACCGGCTGATCTTCGACCTGGATCCGCCCGACGACGACTTCGCCCCGGTCCGCGCCGCCGCGGCCGCCACCCGCGAACTCCTCGACGACCTCGGACTGGCCTCCTCCGTCATGACCACCGGCTCCCGCGGCCTGCACGTCATCGTGCCGCTCGACCGGCACGCCGACTTCGACACCGTCCGCGCGTTCGCCCGCGACGCCGCCGACGTCCTCGCCGCCCGGCACCCCGACACCCTCACCACCGCGGCCCGCAAGGACGGCCGCGGCGGCCGCCTCTACCTGGACGTGCAGCGCAACGCCTACGCGCAGACCGCGGTCGCCCCGTACACCGTCCGCGCCCGGCCCGGCGCCCCCGTCGCCACGCCGCTGACCTGGGACGAAGCCGCCGACCCCGGCATCCACGCCCGGACCTGGACGGTCGCGTCGATCCGCGACCGGCTCGCCGACGACCCGTGGGCGGACGCGCCGAAACGCGGGTACCGGCTCACCGCCGCACGCCGGAAGCTGGACGAGCTGCGCCCGGACGCCTGACTCGGATCCCTGACCGGGATCCCTGACCCGGACACCCGACCCGGGCGCGCCTGACCCGGACGGCCGCCTCGGTGCATGACCGCGCACGAGGCGGGTAGCGGCCGTCCGGCAGGGCTGTCCGGCGCGCCCGGCAGGCGCGTGGACGCACGCCGAATCCGAGGAGGGCCCGTGGCCGCGACCGACGCCCTCGGGGAATACCGGCGCAAGCGCGATTTCGGCAGAACCACCGAGCCCCGCGGCGAACCCGGCGCAGCCACCGACGGGGAACCCGTCTTCGTCGTCCAGATCCACGACGCCACCGCCATGCACTTCGACTTCCGCCTCGAAGTCGGCGGCGTCCTCAAATCCTGGGCCGTGCCCCGCGGACCCTCCCGCGACCCGCGCGACAAGCGCCTGGCCGTGCCCACCGAAGACCACCCGCTCGAGTACCGGGAATTCGAGGGCGTCGTCGACGACGGCGAGTACGGCGCCGGCGTCGTCATCGTCTGGGACGAAGGCACTTACCGCAGCCTTGCCACCGACCGCCACGGCCGCGAAGTACCGTTCGCCGACGCCCTCGCCGACGGCCACGCCTCGTTCTGGCTGGACGGCCGCAAACTCCGCGGCGGCTACGCGCTCACCCGCACGCGCGGCGACGCCGGCCGCCGCGAAGCCTGGCTGCTCGTCAAACGCGCCGACGAACGCGCCTCCGACCGCGGCACCCCCGACCCGCTGCGCGCCCGCTCCGTCCGGACCGGCCGCACACTGCGCCAGGTCGCCGCCGAGGACGGCGGCGCCGCGGACCGCGTCGGCCGGCACGGATGGCGGCGAGGCCGCCCGGGCGGGGGCGACGGGGGCGGGCGCGGCTCCGGAGGCGGTCGAGGATGATCGCGCAGCCGATGCTGGCCGTACTCAGCAGCCGCCGCGACTTCGGCGACGCCTGGGTCTTCGAACGCAAGCTCGACGGCGTCCGCGTCCTCGCCGACTACCACCCCGACCGCGGTGTCCGGCTCGAATCCCGCAGCGGACGCCCCCTCAACGGCACCTACCCGGAACTTGTCGCCGCGCTCGAACAGCAGACCGGACTCGCCTTCACCGTCGACGGCGAAGTCGTCGCCCTGCACCGCGGCCGCACCGACTTCGGTCTCCTCCAGCAGCGCATGGGGCTCACCAACCCGGTCGCCGCCCTGGCCACCGGCGTCGCCGTCACTTACTACCTGTTCGACCTGCTCGCCCTCGACGGCCGCGACACCACCGGCCTCCCGCTGCGCGACCGCAAAACCCTGCTCCGCAAAGCCATCGACTTCCACGGCCCGCTCCGCTACACCACCCACCGCAACCACGGCGGCCCGGAACTCCTCGCCGATGCCTGCTCCCGCGGCTGGGAAGGCCTCATCGCCAAGCGCGCCGACAGCCGCTACACCCACGGCCGCTCCGACGCGTGGCTCAAACTCAAATGCGTCGGCGGCCAGGAGTTCGTCATCGGAGGATTCACGGAACCGGCCGGAAGCCGCACCGGGCTGGGCGCCTTGCTTGTCGGCTATTACGAGGGCGACGACCTGCACTACGCGGGCAAAGTCGGCACCGGCTTCGACGCCCGGACGCTTACGTCCCTGCGTACCAGCCTCGACGAACTCCGCACCGGGACAACACCGTTCGCGGATGCGGTCGACGAGAAGCGCGCCTTGTGGGTGCGGCCGGTCCTCGTCGCCCAGGTCGGCTTCGGCGAATGGACCCGGGCCGGGCGGCTGCGGCACCCGAAGTTCCTGGGGTTGCGCGACGACAAAAGCCCCGCGGACGTCGTCCGCGAGCGGCCGAAGGGAAAACCATGACCGCCACCATCGCCCGGACCGAGCAACACCGGCGCGCGCAGCGGCTGCTGTCCGAAGCCGGGGACACCTACGCCGCCGACGCGGGTATCAAACCGGCCGACAAGCCCGCCCCGCTGTGGCAGCTGCTCGTGCTGAGCAACCTCGTCTCCACCCGGATCAAGGCGGCCGTCGCCGTCGCCGGCGCCCGCAAACTCTTTGCCGCAGGCGGTCGGACGCCCCACGGCATGGCCGAACTCACCTGGCAGCAACGCGTCGACGCCCTCGGCCGCGGCCACTACGTCCGCTACGACGAAGGCACCGCCACCCGGCTCGGCGAATGCGCCGACCTCGCCCGCGACCGCTACCACGGCGACCTGCGCAACCTCGCTCGCGAAGCCGACGAACAACGCGACCGAGTCGAGGACCTCCTCACCGAATTCCCCGGCATCGGCCCGACGGGCGCCCGGATCTTCTGCCGCGAAGCCCAGGACGTGTGGCCATTCCTGCGACCGGTATTCGACAAAAAGGCCCAGGAAGGCGCGGCCCGAATCGGCCTGCCGACCGCACCCGAGCGCCTCGCCGAACTGGCCGACGGCGACCTGGCCCCGTTCGCGGCGGCGCTGGTGCGGGCGGCACTGGACCGGGACCTGGCCGAGCGGGTGGCGGGCAGCTGATTCCGGGAGGGGGTGCGGCTGCAGGTTGCGGTTGCAGGGTGCGGTTGCGGTGTGCGGCTAGGGCTGCGCCGCCAGGCGAACTCCCAGGGTCACCAGCACCGTTCCGGAGACCTGCTCCATCCGGCGACGGACCGCCGGACGCTGGAACGTCGCCCGGACCCGCCCGGCCAGCCAGACCAGCCCGAAGTACCAGATCAGGTCGATCAGCGCCCACATCACCGAGAACACCAGCAGCATCGGCAGCACGGGCGCGCCCGACGGCGCGAACTGGGGGAGCAGCGACACCGCGAACACGCCGGCCTTGGGGTTGGCCGCGTTGGTCAGCAGCCCGAGGCGGAACGCCCGCCAATGCGACACCCGGCCGTCGTCGGCTTCCTCGTCGGCCGTGTTCCCGCGGCGCGCACGCCACAGCGCCTGAGCGCCCATCCAGATGAGGAACGCCGCACCGGCGATCCGCATCACGTGGTACGCGATCTCCGACGCGACCAGCACCGCGGACAGCCCGAACGCCGCCGCCAACCCCCACAGCAGTACACCGGCCTCGTTGCCGAGCACGGTGACCATGCCCGACGTCCGGCCGTGCAGCACCGAACGGCGGAGGATCACCGCCGTACTCGGGCCGGGCACCATGGCGATCAGGCAGGCGGCCCCCGCGAAGGTGAGAATCGACGTGAGCATCCGGGGCCCTCCGGTCGGTGGTGTCGGCGCCGTCGGTGGTATCGGCGGGGTCGGCGCACCCAGATGGTGTCCGGCGGCACGGCGCGACCCTCGGTATCACGGTCATGATGACCGCTCCCGACCGGGGGCCGCACCGGATTTGGCGCCGGTGCCACGGGCCGCCGAAGCGTCGGCCATGATTGACCGGCATGACAGACCTAGGCAGGGTTGTGCAGAAGGCCGCCGACGCGCTGGCGGCCAAACACGTCGGAGCGGTGGTCGCGGCGGTGTCCGGCGACCGGGTGGAGATACGTGGCGTCGGCGCCATGGCGACCACCGGAGCTTCGGCGGGCCAACCGCCTTCGGGTGACACACTGTTCGAAGTCGGCTCGGTGACCAAGGTGTTCACGGCACTGACCCTGGCCCGACTTGCCATCGCCGGCGTCGTCGACGTCGAGGAACCCGTCGCCGACCTGCTGCCGACCGGAACGTCGATACGGTCGCGCGACGGCGAACCGATCCGACTGTGGCACCTCGCCACCCACACGTCGGGGCTGCCGCGCCTGCCGAAAGGGCTGTTGAAGGCGGTTCTGGCGGGGGGAAACCGCGAGGACCCCTACGCGGACTGCACGGAGGAATACGTCCTGGCGACGCTCGGCCGGACCAAGCTCGCGGCTCGACCGGGGACGCGCTTCGCCTACTCGAACCTCGGCGCGGGCCTGCTGGGCATCGCGCTCGCCCGGCGGGCCGGGCTTTCGTACGACGAACTCGTGGCCCGGGAAATCACCGTGCCGCTGGGGTTGTCGGACACGTCGGTCGCCGTGCCGCCCGCACACGCCGCACGCCTGGCCGCGGGCCACACGAAGCGCCGCAAGCCGACGGCGGCGTGGGACATGGCGTCGCTGGCGGGTGCGGGAGGCTTGCATGCGACCGCCGAGGACCTGCTGGCCTTCGTCCGCGTCCACCTCGACCTCAAGGCCGTCACCGACCACGCCTTCGCGGACGCCCTGCGCCTCGCCCGCTCACGACAGTTCGAGCTGGCCGCCCACCACCACGTCCACCTCGGCTGGATGAGCATGCAGCCGAAGGGCTCCGACACGAAGCGCCTGTACTGGCACAACGGCCGGACCGGCGGCTTCGCGTCCTGGGTCGGCTTCGTCCCGAAGCGACGGGCGGGCGTCGTGGTCCTGAGCAACACGGCCCGCTCGGTGGATCGCACGGGGATGGGGTTGTTGCGGAGGGTCGAGGGGTTGTGAGTCGGGGTGTGTAGTGCTTTTTGCCGGGGCGTAGTGGGCGCAGGCCGCCACAGCTGCCGCCTTGGAGTCTCGCGAGTATCCCGAACCCCGCTGTCTCCAAGGCCGAATTCACCCCTCGCCGTCCACCTCCACCCCCTTCGTATTAGGCGCCCGCAAAGCCACCGCCCCCGCCACGGCCAAGAACACACTCCCCACCAGCAAAGCCCGGCCGAAGCCCGAAGTCGCCGCCCCCGCGGCGGACTCCGTCCCGGCCACCGCATGCGTTCGCGCGGTCGCGACCGCCGACAGCACTGCCAACCCCAGTGCGCCGCCCAGCTGTTGCGAGGTGTTGAGGAGCGCCGCGGCCAATCCCGCCTTGTCCGCCGGTACGCCCGCGTTGGCGGCCGTCGTGATCCCCACGAACACCCCGCCGAGTCCCAGCGACACGATCAGCATCCCCGGCAGCAGGTCCGCCGCGTAGGAGCCGTCCACCGGGATCCGGGACAGCAGGTACATCCCGGCCGCCGCCACCACGGCTCCCGCCGCGATCACCGGACGGGTCCCGATCCTCGGCAGGAGCTGCGACGCGATGCCCGCGCTTACCGCGACGCCCACGCACAGGGGCAGCCACGCCGCCCCGGCCTTCAGCGGCGAGTAGCCCAGCACGTCCTGCATGTACAACGTCAGGAAGAAGAACATCGAAATGAATCCGCACATCGCGATCAGCTGGGTCACATTCGCCGCCGCCAACCCCCGGATGCGGAACACCGACAGTGGCATCAGGGGATTCCGCGCCACCGCCTCGCACCACACGAACGCCGTCAGCAATGCCCCCGCCAACGTCAGCTCCACCACCGTCGAGGTCGCCGACCAGCCCTGATCCGGGGCTTTCACCAGCCCGTACACCAGCAGCAAAAGGCCGGACGTCGCCAGCACCGTCCCGAGCGCGTCGAATCCGCCGCGCGGCATCCGCCGCCGGTCGTCGCCGATCAGCCGCGGGATCGCGGGCAGCACCAGGACGCACACCGGCAGGTTCACGAACATCACCCAGCGCCACCCGGGACCCTCGGTCAGTGCCCCGCCCAGGAACACCCCGACCGCGGATGCGAGCGCCCCCGTCCCGGCCCACGCCCCCAGCGCCTTGGTCCGCTCCGGACCCTCCGCGAACGACGTGGTCAGAATGGACAGCGCCGCCGGCAGCATCATCGCCGCGCCCGTCCCTTGCGCCAGCCGCGCGCCGATCAGTACGCCCGACGTCTGCGCCAAGCCGCCCACCAGCGACGCGATGCCGAACACCACCGTCCCGGCGATCAGCACCCGCCGCCGCCCGAGCAGGTCGGCCGCGCGACCGCCCAGCAGCATCAGACCGCCGTACGTCAGCAGGTAGCCCGACGGCACCCACTGGAGACTCTGCGTCGACAAGCTCAGATCACGCTGGATCGACGGCAACGCCGTGTTGACGATGGACGCGTCCACGAAATCGAGGAACGCCACCGCACACAGCAGGAACAACGTCAGCTTCCCGCGCCGCGACGCGAGGAACGCGCCGCCGCCGGATTCGGACAGCGGGCCGCCCGGGCCGGAGCCGGGCTTCGAGAGATCGATTTCCACACTCATACCCGGCAGACGGATCCCGCCCGCCGAATGTGACCGCCACCCGAGAAGAACCCGAAAACCCCGAAGCAGCAGGAGCCGCCGAAGCAGCCGAAGCAGCCGGAGGCCCCGAGACCCCCGGCCCCCCGCCTACGACGAGTTCGGCGTCCGAGCCTCCGCCCCCTTGCCCGACGCCCGCCACGTGGTCGCCCCGCCCCCGGGCTCCCCGCCGTCCAGGAATTCCAACACGGCCAGCGCGAACAGGAAGGTCAGCGTGATCCCCAGGATGACCAGGCCCGTCGGGTAGCTCCACAGGATCAGCGCGATCGCCGCGCAGGCGAGGAAGGCCCACACGATCCACGTCTTGTACCGGTGCACCCACACGCCGAACGAGCCGGTGTTGAGGCCCACCGCCGACCGTGCCGTGCCGATGCCGGACTGCCAGCCGGTCCGCACCTTGGTGGCCCACTTCCCCGGACCGCTCAGCCACGCGCCCAGCGCCACGATGATGCCGAGCGTGATGATCATCCGCACCGACGCGCGCAGGTACCGCACGAGCGTGTCGTACACCGCCTCGGCCGCCGGACGGTTCACGTCCGCGGGCAGCCGGTCCGTGTAGATGAGCCGGAACACCGCCAGGCCGATCCCGAGCACCGCCACGCCCGCCGCGATCGCCAGCGACGCCGCGACCAGCGCGCGCCGCCGCCGCCGCGCCAGCAGCACGCCCGCGCCCGCGACGACCACGGTGATGATCGGCAGCCACACGCCCGCGATGTCGAGCAACCGGAAGTACGTCTTGAGCTTCCCGATGTCCTTCGACTCCACGAGCGTGAAGCTCGTGTGCACGTCGGGGATCTTCGCCGCGACGCCCAGGCCCTGGTCGACCAACTGCGTCTTCACCTGGGCGATCACCGGCGCGAGGTCGAGGGACACCGTATCGTTGTTGATCTTGATGCTGGCGTCGCCGCTTCCGGTGAGCGCCTTCACCATCGCCTGATGCGCATCGGTGATGAGCCTGACCCACAGGGTCTGGAACGCGTCGCTCTGCACGAAGTTCTGGACGACGGTGTGCACCAGGCCGTTGATGCCGCTGGTGATCGCGCCGCTCGCGCCGCCGAGGATGGTGTCCAGCCGCGGGCGGTCGCTGGGGGCGATGTCGTTGATGATCGCGTTGACGTCGATGTTCTGCATCACCGCGTCGGTGACCCGGTTGGTGACGGCGTTCTGCACGTCCGGGTTCGTCCCCAGCGGCTTCATCGTGGCGACGAACCGGCCGGTGTCGCTGACTTGGCTGTCCACCCACACGGCCGCCGCGGACAACGGCGCCAGCACGGCGGCGATCACGATCAGCAGCGCCGAGAAGAACGCCCGCACGCGGTGCTTCGGACGCTTCTGCGGCTGGGCTTCCAAATCGGCGACGCGCGCCCGCAAGGCGCGCAACTCGTCCTGGTCGGACGGGATCTGCGGAGTCGTCGGCGGAACCTGCGGGGGTCGGCCCGCCCCGTCCGGCGGGACCTGCGGGCCTGCCCCTTCCGGCGGAGTCTGCGGCGGCTGTCCCGCCCCTTCCGCAGGAGTCTGCGGGGTCTTGCCCAGCGAGGGGGGCGGTTCCGACGGTTTCGGTGGAACCTGCGAAGGCTTCTCGGGCGGTTCCGGAGGGATCCGCGGGGATGCGTCGTCGGGGCCGTCCGTGGCCATGTCACCCTCCGCGCGGGATCGTGCCGATCGAAGTCGTTCCGACCAGCACAACCCGGCGCGCAAAGCCCCGCAACCGGAGCCGACCCGCGGGCAATTGCGTATCAACCGGGAAAAATCCCGGGCTCAGGACAGGGTCGAAGGGCCGGCTGCCCTCCGAGCCCTCACATCACCGGCCCGGTACGGTGCCGTGCCCCGGACGTGTCCGCCTGCCACTCCTGCGCCTCCTGGGCGGTGTTCAGCGTGACGCCCACGTGGTAGGTCTGCACCAGCATCCAGCCCAGGAACCCGGCCATCATGGTGGCCAGCAGGCCGCCCGACGACAGCGCCAAGCCGAGGGTGGTGCCGCGGGACGGCGGCGGGCCGTCCCAGTGCTGCACATAGGTGCCGAGTACTGCGCCGAACAGGCCGAGCGCGACGACGTTCATCGCGGCGTGCGCACGGCCGACGCGCTGGGCGCGCGAGCCGCGCGGGATGCCGAACCACAGGTCGGTGGCTCCCGGCAGTGCCGCGAGCAGGGCGCCGCCGACACCGGCGATGTTCATCGCGATGGCGAAGTTCAGCCAGAACTGCTGCCCGTTCGAGGCGTAGACGGCGAGTCCCACGAGAGTGCCGGTGTAGCCGGCGACGGGATAGGCGACGAGCATCGGGTGAAGGGGATGCCCGGCGATCTTGGCCTTGCTGTACACGCGACGCCTCCTTGCCCGTCCACCCCGCACCGCGGGGGAAGATGCCAAGTCCGTCGCCTTCCCAGGCTACGACTCCGGGCCCGCGAACCCGCCGGACGGCGGCACCCGGTCGGCGCAGCGCGGCGCCTCGCCGACCGGGGCGCGGCAGCCGATCGGCACGGGCTCAGCACATTCCGCGGGCCTTCGCGATGTCCGGTTCGCTCTGGTGGATGTCGAACGTCCGGGCGATGACGTCCTGCGCATGCTTCAGCGTGTCCGCGAGCGGCTGGTGCTTCGGGTTGTCCGCCGCGGCGTTGGCGGCCAGGAGGGAGGCCGCGCCGAGCCGGTTGGTCGCGCGGTCGTAGTCGCCGAACTGTCCGCCGGACGGCGGGAGGTCGGGCATGCGCGGGGGCAACTGCCGCACCAGGGCGCACGCCGTCGCGAAGTCACTGCCGCCGGACGCCGTCGATCCGCCGCCCGAATCGCCGTCCGAGCATCCCGCCAGCACGACGACCGCGGCCGCCGTCATCGCCACCGCCGCAGCGCCGCCCCGGATCCGCCGCATTGCCGCCCCTCTCGTCCCCGTGCCCCCGTCAGCCGGACAGGCTAGGGACTGCGGCGCGAGGCAGGCAACCGTCAGGCCCGCGGCACCGGCCGACTCACTATGTTCTCAGGTACTCACACCGCATCCGCCGCGCAGCGGAACCCCGCATGCCCGCTCGAACTGTCCGGGCTGTTCGCCGTGCGCGCGCCGACGCGGTAGCGCGTGCAGTACGAGTCGTGGCACATGTGCGAGCCGCCGCGGATGACCTTGTCGCGGCCGGCGGCCGGGCCCGTCGGGTTCACCGCGTCGGGTTCGTGCGCCGTCGACCACCAGTCGGAGCACCACTCCCACACGTTGCCGGACGTGTTGTGGAGGCCGAAGCCGTTCGGGGCGAAAGCGTCGACGGGGGCGGTGCCGCGGTAGCCGTCGGCGGCGGTGTTCTTGGTCGGGAAGCTGCCGCGCCAGATGTTGCAGCGGTACGTGCCGTCCGGGTCCAGGTCGTCACCCCACGGGTAGCGGGCGTGCGCCAGGCCGCCGCGGGCCGCGTACTCCCACTCGGCCTCGGTCGGCAGGCGCTTGCCGGCCCAGCGGCAGAAGGCGTCGGCGTCGTGCCAGGAGATGTGGACGACCGGGTGGTCGGCGCGTCCGTCCAGGCCGCTGCCCGGGCCTTCGGGGGCGTGCCAGGCGGCGCCGGCGACTCCGCACCACCACGGGGTGCGTTCCGGACGGGGTGCGCCGCGGCGCAGGGCGGCGGGCAGGAACCCGGCGAAGACGTAGGACCAGCCGAGTCGCTCGGCTTCGGTGCGGTAGCCGGTGGCGTCGACGAAGGCGGCGAAGCGCTCGTTGGAGACGGCGTACGCGTCGATCCGGAACGGGTCGACGGTGACCGTGCGCACCGGCCCTTCGCCGTCGTCCGGGAACCCGTCGGGGTCGTCCGAGCCCATGAGGAACGCGCCGCCGGGCAGGTCGACCATCGTGTCGGGCTCCGTGTCGGGCTCCGTGTCGGGCTTCGTGTCCGCTTTCGTGTCCGGCGATCGGGCGGCGGGGGAGAGGGCGAGCGGGACGGCGGCGGTGCCGGGAGGGTCGGGTATGACGAGCGGGGCCGCCGCGGTGCGCGCGGGCGCGCAGCACGCCGGGGGAGGGGGAATGTCCACGGGATGCTCCTCGCGACGGTGGAATATGTGCTGATGTACATATCACAGGCGTGATGTGGATGACCCGCGCCACGGAATGTGGATGACCCGTGCCACAGGGGGGTGAGATCGGGCCCGGTTTGGCTCCACACTGGGGCGCATGACGACTGGCCGTACGACGACGGGGCGCACGACGACCGGGCGCGAGACGACGCACCGGGACGTGGTGATCGTGGGCGCCGGCCTGTCCGGCATCGGGGCCGCCTACCGGCTGCAGACCGAGTGCCCGGGCCGCAGCTACGCGATTCTCGAAGCGCGCGAGGCGTCGGGCGGCACCTGGGACCTGTTCCGCTACCCGGGCGTCCGGTCCGACTCGGACATGTTCACCCTCGGCTATCCGTTCCGGCCGTGGACCGATGCCAAGGCGATCGCCGACGGGCCGTCGATCCTGCGCTACATCCGGGAAACCGCCGCCGAGTACGGCATCGACGAGAACATCCGTTACCGCACCAAAGTCGTCGGCGCCGACTGGTCGTCCCGCGACGCGTGCTGGACGCTCGACCTGGACTGCGCCGGCGACGACGGCACGGTCGAGCGGCAGACGCTCACCTGCGACTTCCTGTACTCGTGCGCGGGCTATTACGACTATGCGAGCGGCCACACCCCCGAGTTTCCCGGCCTCGACGCCTACCAGGGCACCGTCGTCCACCCGCAGTTCTGGCCCGACGACCTCGACTGGGCGGGCAAGCGCGTCGTCGTCATCGGCAGCGGCGCGACCGCGGTGACTCTCGTCCCGTCCCTCGCCGGCGAGGCGGCGAGCGTGACGATGCTGCAGCGGACCCCGACGTGGATCAGCGCCGTCCCCGGGCGCGACGCGATCGCCGACCGGATCCGCGCCGTCCTGCCGCCGCAGGCCGCGCACCGGGTCGTGCGGACCAAGAACATCCTGTTCATGATCGGCGTCTACCAGTTCTGCCGCCGCAGCCCGCAGGCCGCGCGCCGGATGTTCACCAAGTTCAACACCCGCATCCTGCGCGACGAGCAGGCCGTCAAAGAGCACTTCACACCGCCCTACAACCCGTGGGAGCAGCGCCTGTGCGCGGCGCCCGACGCGGACTTCTTCCGGGCGGTGCGGGACGGCAACGCCGACGTCGTCACCGGCGGCATCGACACGTTCGTACCCGACGGGATCAAGCTGGCCGACGGCCGCGTCCTGCCCGCGGACATCGTCGTGACCGCGACCGGGCTGCGCCTCCTCGCGTTCGGCGGCATCACCCCCACCGTCGACGGAGCCGCGGTCGACCTGGCGAAGCAGTTCGTGTGGCGGGGCGCCATGCTCACCGGCCTGCCCAACTTCGCGGTGTGCATCGGCTACACCAACGCGTCCTGGACGCTCCGCGCCGACCTGACGTCGCGCTTGGTCTGCAAGGTCCTCAACCACCTGGACCGGCACGGCTACGCCGCCGTCGAACCCCGCCCCACCGGCCCGCTCGACGAACGCCCGCTGCTCGACCTGATGTCCGGCTACGTCCGGCGCTCGATCGACGCCTTCCCCCGGCAGGGGCACCGCAGCCCGTGGAAGGTCCGGCAGAACTACGTCCTCGACGCCGCGACGACGATGCGCACCAACTTGCACCGCACGCTCCGGCCGATCCGCCGCCCCACCCCGTCCGAGGGATCTCCGCAGGTCACCGGCCGTGCCGCGGCGTCTTCGGCGGGTTCGTCAAGTTGACATCACCCCCTGCGGGGCGTACTCCCGAAGTATGTGCGCGCGAGCAGCATCCGCGTCCCCGTGCCGTGTTCCGCAGCGGCACGGGCCGACGTGCGGGAGGCTCCGATGACCGGGACCAAGCCCCGGCCGGACGCCACGGGCGCGCGTCTTCCCGAAACGCCCGAGGCCGCCGAACCCGAGGGGCTCGTCGACGAGCTCGACACGATCCTGTCCGAGGGCCTCAGCGAGGCCGTGTACGCGTCCGACGCCTACGGCGGCGTGGTCTACCTGCGGTCGCATGACGGCCGCTCCCTCGTCCTCGCCAAAATCGCCGGGCTCGCCGTCTCGCTGCTCGACCCGTGGCGGCGCATCTCGGTCACCAGTCCGCTGCCCACCGCCGCGGCCTACCGCAACGGCCGCACCGTGTTCCTCGCCGACGGCGGAGAAACGATGCGGCGCTTCCCGCAGCTCGCCATCGGCATGCCGTACGCCTTCGGCTCCGCCAACATCCCGCTCCGCTCCGGGCCCGACATCCTCGGCGTCCTGTGCGTCCTGTGGCCCGCGACCCCCGCCGAGGGCCTGTCCGTGCCGCGCAGCCGCCGGCTCCGCGCCGCCACCGTCCGCCTCACCGACGCCCTCGCGGCCTACGCCGCCGACCACGACGTCGCCTACGACGGCCCGCCCAGCCCCACCCCGCTCGGCCCCGCCGCGCTCGCCCCGAACCGGGTCGGCCTCTTCGACTGGAACGTCGACACCGGCGACTTCCGCGCCGACGACGAAGTCTGCGCGCTCTTCGGCATCGACCCGCGCGACTTCGACAACCGCGCGGAAACCCTCGCCGACCGCGTCATCACCGGCGGCGGCCGGGAATTCCGCAACGCCGCCCGCCGCGCCGTCGACACCGGCCACGTCCTCGCCTGGCGCATGCAGGTCCACGCCGTCGGCGGCGCCCGCCGCATCCTCGAATGGTGGGGCCGAGTACCGGACGACCACCCCCGCGCCACCGGACGGCACCTGGTCGGCGCCATCCTCGACCTCGGCACCAGCGCCGCCGCCGCGGAAGCCGTCGAACGCCTGCGCGAAGGCGTCTTCTCCCTCGCCCCCGACGGCCGCATCACCTACGCCAACCGCCGCCTGCAGGGCATGCTGCGCGTCCGCCTCGACGACGTCCTCGGCCGTACTCCCTGGGAAGCCCTGCCGTGGCTCGCCGACCCCGTCTACGAGGACCGCTACCGCGCCGCCATGCTGTCCCAGCAACCCGGTTCGTTCCTCACCACCACGCCGCAGGGCGACCGGCTGGAATTCACGCTCTACCCCGACCCGTACGGCCTCACCGGCACCGTCGCGCCCGCGGACCCCGACGCCCCCGGCCCGCACGCCGCCGTCGTGCCCCGGCCGCCGTCCACCGCGGCACCGCCCCGGCTCGGCGCCATCTACCACGTCCTCGCGATGGCGGCCGCGCTCACCGAAGCCGTCAGCGTCAGCGAAGTCTGCGACGTCGTCACCGACCAGATGCTCCCCGCCTTCGGCGGCCACGAACTCGCCATCTACATCGTCCGCGACCAGCGCTTCCACCTGGCCCGCCAGGCCGGCTATCCGGACGGCTTCCTCGACCCCTTCGAAGGCGTCTCCCTCGACAGCCGCCTCCCCGGCGTCGACGCCCTCACCCGCGGCACCCCGATCTTCATGGAATCCCTCGCCGAACTCGTCGCCGCCTACCCCGACGTCCTCGTCGACGAGATGAGTTCCTGGGCGTTCCTCCCGCTCATCGCCTCCGACCGGCCCGTCGGCACCTGCATCCTCGGCTTCCGCGACCCCCACGTCTTCACCCCCGAGGAACGCTCCGTCCTCACCGCCCTGAGCGGCCTCATCGCCCAAGCCCTCGAACGCGCCCGCCTCTACGACGCCGAATTCACCCTCGCCCGCGGCCTCCAGCACGCCCTGCTGCCGCACCGCCTGCCCACCCTGCCCAACCTCGACATCGCCGCCCGCTACCTGCCCGGCACCCAAGGCATGGAGATCGGCGGCGACTGGTACGACGTCATCGAAACCGGCTCCACCGTCGCCCTCGTCATCGGCGACGTCGAAGGCCACAGCGTCGCGGCCGCCGCCACCATGGGCCAACTCCGCAGCGCCGTCCGCGCCTTCACCACCGGCGGGCAGACCCCCGGCGGCGTCGTCTGGCACACCAACCGGCTCCTCAACGACCTCGACCCCGGCCTCACCGCCAGCTGCTGCTACATCCGCCTCGACCCGCACACCGGCCGCGGCGACATCGTCCGCGCCGGACACCCCCCGCCGATCCGGGCCGGCCCCGACGGCAGCAGCACCGTCATCGAAACCCCCGGCGGCGTCCTCCTCGGCGTCGACCGCGACACCGTCTACCCCGTCACGCCCTTCCGCCTCGACCCGCACGACCTCCTGCTCCTCTACACCGACGGCCTCGTCGAAGAACCCGGCGCCGACATCGACGACGGCATCGGCATGCTGCGCCGTTCCCTGCACACCGCACCCGCCGGCATGCCCACGGAAATCGCCGACCGCCTGCTGCACGACGCCGGCCGGCTCACCAGCCGCGCCGACGACGTCGCGCTGCTCGTGGCCCGCTGGAACCCCGGAAAGCACCCCGGCGGGCTCCCCGCAGACCGGCCTCCCGGACGGAAAGAGGGCACGCCATGACCGGCCCGTATCCGTGGGACCCCGACGCCGGCGACACCGGGTCCGAGCCGGCGTGGCTGCGCCACATGCTCCGCCAAGCCCCCATCGGCATCGCGATCGTCGACACCGAACTGCGCTGCGCCTGGCTCAACGACACCCTCGAACGCAACGGCGGCATCCCCCGCGAACAACGCCTCGGCAAGCGCCTCAGCGACGTGCTGCCCGGCCTGCCCGCCCGCCAGCTCGAGACGTACATGCGCAACGTGCTCGACACCGGAACGCCCCTCATCGACCACGAGTACCGGGGCCGCACCGCCGCCGACCCGGAACACGAACACGCTTACTCCACCTCGTTCTTCCGCCTCGAAGACCAAACCGGCGCGGTCCTCGGCGTCTGCTACCTCGTCATCGACGTCACCGATCGCTGGAACGCCCGCCACCGCCTCGCCCTGCTCTCCGACGCCGGCGCCCGCATCGGCACCACCCTCGACGTCGCCGCCACCGCGCAGGAACTCGCCGACGCCGCCGTCCCCGCCCTCGCCGACTTCGCCGCCGTCGACCTCCTCGACACCATCCTCCGCGGTGCCGAACCGGCTCCCGGCCCGCTCCGCGGCAGCGTCGATCTGCGCCGCACCGGGCAGCGCTCCACCGACGGCGGACTCGCCGAATCCACCTCCGCCACCGGCGAGATCGCACCGATCGCGCCGGGATCGCCCGCCGAACGCAGCCTCGTCGACGGCCGCGCGGTCCTCGAACCCGTCCTCGACCCGGAGACCGTCTCCTGGCTCGCCGCCGATCCGCCCGCCGCGGCCCGCGCCCGGGAACTCGGCATGCACTCGCTCATGGTCATCCCGATCCGGGCCCGCGGCATCACCCTCGGCGTGGCGCACTTCTTTCGGCGCGCCACCCCCGACCCGTTCGAGGGCGACGACCTGATCCTGGCGGAGGAGTTCGTGTCCCGGGCCGCGGTGGCGATCGACAACGCGCGCCGCTTCACCCGGGAACACGCCGCGGCGCTGGCGTTGCAGCGGAGCCTGCTGCCGCACGCGCTGCCGAAGCAGCCCGCGGTCGACGTCACCAGCCACTACATGCCGGCCGACCCGCGGGCGGGCGTGGGCGGCGACTGGTTCGACGTCATCCCGCTGTCCGGCGCACGCGTCGCCCTGGTCATCGGCGACGTCGCCGGGCACGGCGCGCACGCCGCGGCCACCATGGGCCGCCTGCGGGCGTCCGTGCACACGCTCGCCGACCTCGACATGGCACCCGACGAACTCCTCGCGCACTTGGACGACCTGGTCATCCGCTTCGTGGACGAGGAGGACACCGGGTACGACGGCGTCGACACCACGGCGCTCGGCGCGAGCTGCCTGTACGCCGTCTACGACCCGGTCAGCCGACAGTGCAGCATGGCCCGTGCGGGGCATCCGCCGCCCGCGGTGGTGCTGCCCGACGGCGAAGTGACCTTCCCGGACCTGCCCGCCGGGCCGCCGCTGGGATTGGGCGGACTGCCCTTCGAGTCCGCCGAGTTCGATCTGCCGGCCGGAAGCCTCATCGTGCTGTACACCGACGGCCTGGTGGCGGACCGGGACCGGGACATCGAGTCCGGGCTGGAGCGGCTGCGGGTAGCGCTGGCCGACCCGGGGCGGCCGTTGGACGACGTCACCAAATCGGTCCTCGACACGGTCCCGGTGCATCCGCCGGAAGACGACGTGGCGCTCCTGGTGGCCCGGACGCGGGTGCTGGACACGTCACGGGTGGTGACCTGGGAACTGCCCGCCGACCCGGCCGTCGTCGCCGAGGCCCGGAACCACACCAACCGGCAGCTGACCGTGTGGGGGCTCGACGACGCGGCGTTCACCACCGAGCTGGTCATCAGCGAACTGGTCACCAACGCCATCCGCTACGCCCGCGGCCCGATCCGGATCCGGCTGATCCGCGACGACACGCTGATCTGCGAGGTCTCCGACACGACCAGCACGGCACCGCGGCTCCGCCACGCGCGGACGACCGACGAAGGCGGCCGCGGACTCTTCCTCGTCGCGCAGTTCACCCAGCGGTGGGGGACGCGGTACACCCAAGACGGCAAGACGATCTGGGCGGAACAGCAACTGGCGTCGGCACCGACCGGCGCACCGACGGGAATCCCGGGACCGGAGGGGAATCCGGCGAATCTGCTGTGAGTCCCGCGGCGGCCGGTCGCGGGTGCCTCGGTTGCCCGGTGATACCTCGCCCGTCCGGCCCAAAGCCGTGTCGCTGCCCGGAGCCCGTCCTCGGCATCGCCGCCCCGGCAGCCCCGGGCCGCCGCTATTCCGCGACTTGGGTGTAGCGGCCTTCGGCAGGGGTGCGGGCACCCGCCAAGGGCGTGCGGGCCTCGTCGGCAGCGACGCGTACGCCCGCCGGTTCGAGGGCGTCGCGGAGGCGCTGCACCACGCTTTCGCTCACCAAGTGGTGCCGCAGGTTCAGGTATCGGAGATGGGTGAGCGGCTGCCCGGCCAGCAGCGCTTCGGCGCCGGCGTCGGACAGCACGCCCATGGACAGGTCGAGTGCGTCGAGACGCGCGACGACGGGGGCGCCGGCGACCGCGGTGGCGATGGCGTCCTGGATCTCGGCGTTCATCAGGCCCAGCCTGCGCAGGTGTGGGAAGCGCGTGCCGTCGAGCAGGCCCGCCAGGTCGGCGACTTCCGCATCGCCGCCGTAGGCGGACACGCCCAGCCACAGATCGAGATGCTCCAGCGCGGGGAACTCGCATGCGGCGACGGCGCGAGGGAGTGCCGCGGGCATGCCCCCGGTCTGGAACTCCAGGCGTCGCAGCGCGGCATGGACGAGCGGACGCAGCACAACCGGCGCATCGAGGGCGGCACCGAGCCCGAGTTGCGGTCCGGTGTGGTCGCGTTCGAGACCGAAGCGGTAGCCGAGGCTTTCCAGGCGTGGGAAGGCTTCCAGGACGGGCGTCACGTCGTACGCGCTCAGCCACGAGACCTCGGACTCTTCGCCCACGATGTCGCCGATGAACAGGTGACGGAGCGCCGGGAAGGCGGTGGCGTGCGCGCACAGTTCCCGCACGGGGTCGGGTGCTTGGGACAGCACGTCGGTGTGCCAGTAGCCGATGACCAGGGCCTGCACCTTGGCCGTGTCGACGGTGTGGACGAAGCGCTCGAACAGCCCGGCGAGACCGATCGGGGCGTCGACATGCGTGGACAGCCGCCACGCGACGGCTTCGGCGGGGGTGTCCAAGGCATCCGCGTAGGGCCCGAACTCGGCCTCTTCGGGGTCGACACCGGTGAAGCCGTCGGGGCCTTCCGCGGCGCCCAGTTCGTCAAGGTCGTCGTAGGTCAGGAACTCCTGGACGGGCAGGCCGCCCCATTCGGCGAGATGGTACCAGGTGCTCATGGGGCTCCCGTCGGGCTGGGCGTGCGGGAGGGGGAGCCTAGGGGAAGGGGCCGACGGTCTGTCGGGTTGGTCAGTCGGCTGTGCCGGGCTCGGGCAGTACCGCGTAGGTGCGGACGGTGAAGGTGCCCATGCCTTCCACTGCGGGTGGGGCGGCGTGGAAGCGGAAGTCGGTCGGCGGCAGCTGTTCGAGGCCGCGCAGGTGTTCGACGATGGGGATGCCCGCGGCCAGGAGGGTGGTGTGGGCCGGGCGGGTCGGGGCCGCGGTGTCGTCGATGTTCACGGAGTCGATGCCGACGAGGGCGGGGCGTTGGTCGGCGAGCCAGGCGGCGGCTTCGGCGGTGAGGTAGGGGTGGCCGCCCGCGCCGTAGGCGTCGGTGCCCCAGTGGCGGGCCCAGTCGGTGTGGATCAGGACGGCGCGGCCGGTGACGTCGTACGGCAGCAGGGTGTTGCGGTCGACGGCGGGAGTGTCCGCGCCGAGCGTGCGGATCACCAGGCCGTCGAGGTCGACCAGTCCGTCGAGGGGGAGAGCGGCCAGGTCCGCGCCGTCGTCGAAGCGGTGGAACGGGCTGTCGAGGTAGGTGCCGGTGTTCGCGACCATGGAGATCCGCCCGATGTGGAACTCGGTGCCGGGTCCGTAGTGGTCGCGGGAAGCTTCGCGCGACAGGTGGTCGGTGATGTCGGGGCCGGGCAGGCCCGGATAGGTGACCATGCCGTGCCGGATCGGGTGGCTCAGCTCGACGATCCGGCCTGGGGCCCGGTTCGGTGCGGCGACACCGCGGCCGCCCTTGTGCGGCTCGCGCAGCATCCGCACGTTGGTGATCCGCACGCTGCCGACCATGAGCAGGCCGAGATGGCGCACGAACAACGCGGCGATGTCGTCGGTGCCGAGGTCCGGACCGGGCGCGTCAAGGCGGAACTCCTGAGCCTGCAATCCGCCGCCGTTGGCGAATGCGACGTCCGCGTCGAATTGGACACGCCACTGGTGCGCGTCGTGGTCGTCGGGCGTGGTGGGCTCGGTGATCTCCATGGCCACGATGGTAGGCCGCACTCCGAGCAGCGGAGCGCGGCCGGGAACCGGCGTGCGGCGGGGGCGCGAACGCGTTGGTCAGGAGAGCGCGTTGCGCCTTGCCGCCGCGCCCAGGTAGCGGGCGCTCGCCTCGGCCTCGCGGCGCTGTGGGGTGCGGTCCACCGCGATCACGCCGAAGAGCGGTCTTCCGTCGCCACGCCGGACACGTAGCCCTCGGCGCTGGGGAGCCGGACGGACAGGTCGTCGCCCAGGCGGAAGGTCCGGTTGTCCCAGCCCTGGCGGTCGACCGGGCGCACCGGAAGGTCGGCCCACTGGGGGAATTGGCCGCGAACCAGCGTCCGGACCAGGTCGGCGGTGATGTCGGGCATGGAGCAAGTATCCGTGGGGAGCGTGTGCGGGACGCCTGGCGGCGGCCGCGTGGGCGGTGATTGAGTGCTTTGGCGATTCGGCGGCCGGGTGGTCTGGTGTGGCGGGCGGATCATGCGATCATGTGGATTCCGGCTCGGGTGCGGTGGGGAAGGCGGCGGCGTGGCAGGGCGGCATCGAACGGTGGTGCGGCGGGTGCGGCAGTCGCGTAGGGCGATGCCGTGGTGGGCGTTGATCGCCGCGCTGGTCGTCATGGTCGTCGCCGATCGCCTGCTGGTGGCCATGGAAGCCCCGCTGGTCCTGCGTTGGAGTGCCTCGCCCTTGGTGGTGGGCGGTGTGCTGGCGACGGCGGCCGTGGCGCGCCGGAACGAGGGAGGGGCTGTTTCGCGCGATCGGTCCTGAGGGGCAAACGGGTGGAATCGACCGGCGAATCGACCGGCCGATCGACCCGTGAGTCGACCGCGGAAGGCCGCCTCGTGAGCGCTCGATGATTGACATCCCTTCGCCGCACCGTTTCCATACGTGTCGAAAACACGTTTTGGAAGCGTCATGGGGGAGTGGCATGGACACCGCGGAACTCGATGCAGTGCTGGCGTCGTTCGTCGGCAAGCCGGTCGGCTCGGGCAGCCCGACGGTGGCACCCGATCCGGTGAACCAGCCGATGATCCGCCACTGGGCCGCCGCGTTCGGGGACGGGAACCCGGTCTACACCGACCCCGAGTACGCCGCGAAGTCCCGTTTCGGCGCGATCGTCGCGCCCCCGCTGATGCTCCAGACCTGGACGTTCCCGACGCCGCAGCTCGTCGGTATCGCCGAACGCGGCGGCGCCCCCACCGAGTCCACCGGGGAATCGCCGCTCGCCGTCCTCGACCGCGCCGGGTTCGTCGGCACGCTGGCCTCCAATTCCGAGTACGAGATCCACCGCTACCTCGAACTCGGCGAAACGCTGTCCGTCACCACGGTCTTCGAGTCCATCTCGGCGGAGAAGACCACCCGGATGGGCGTCGGCCGCTTCATCACGTGGATCGCCACGTACGTCGACGACACCGGCGAGCCGGTGGCCGTCCAGCGGTTCCGCATCTTCAAGTTCCGCCCCCTGGCCGCCGCCCCGGCCGCGGCGAAGGCGGGAACCCGCGCGGACGCCAAGGCGGATGCCGCCGAGGCGGACGCCCCGGTAGCGGCCGAGGCGGAAGCCGAGCCGACGACCGCGGCGCCCGCGCCCGGTGACAAGATCGCCGTCGGCGCCCCGCTCCCCGAACTCCGCATCGACGTCACCGCCACCCTGGTCGTCGCCGGGGCCATCGCCACCCGCGACTTCATGCCGGTGCACCACGACCGCGACTACGCCCAGGCGCACGGTTCACCCGACATCTTCATGAACATCCTGTCGGACACCGCCTACTGCAGCCGCTACCTCACCGACTGGGCCGGCCCCGAGGCCGCGGTCAAGAGCCTCGCGATCCGGCTGGGCGTGCCGTCGTTCCCCGGATCGACGCTCGTGTTCACCGGATCGGTCACCGGTGTCGAGGAAGCCGGCGACGAGCACGTCGTCGCCGTCGAACTCCGCGCCGACAACAACCTCGGCCCGCACGTCACCGGCACCGCGACGCTCACGCTTCCGCGGACGTAACCGGACGGACCTCCGCCCCGGCATCGGCACCGAGGCCGGCGCCGCTGTCGGACCCGGCTTCGGACGTGGCTGCGGACCTGGCCTCGGCACCGGCCGCGGACCCGGCTGCGGCTCCTGCCTCGGACCCGAGCCCCGGCCCCACATCCGCCCCGCCACCCTGCCTCCGCTGCCAGAACGGCCGGTCCGCCCACCGGGTCTCCGCCCGGTAGTACGCCAGGCGGTTGCGCAAGTACGCCATCGTCACCGTCCGCACGTCCTCCGCATACCGGTCGCCCGCCGCCGCGTCGCCGGACAGCGCCGCGTCGACCGCGCGGCCTGCGCGCAGGCCGGTGTACAGCGCGGTCAGGATCCCCTGCGACGACAGCGGGTCGTAGGCCGCGGCCGCGTCTCCCACCGCGACCCACCCCTCGCCGCACGGCCGGTCGAGGAACGCCGTGTGCGCCGGGGCACGCCGCGGGCGCAGGTCCGGCGGGAACGGATGTTCGGCCACCCGAGCCGCCGTGTGCGGTGCCGAGGCGAGGCGGGCGCGGAACGCGTCGGGGGCGGCGAGTTCGCAGGCGGTGGCCAGGTCGGTGTCCGTGTAGCGGACCAGGAGGCGCCGGCCGCGCGGCAGAAGCGCCGTGTACCACCACCCGTCCGGGGTCGCCTCGACGAGCGTCGACGCGTCCTCGGCCGCCGGATCGCCCGCGTCGAGGGTGAGATGGACGGCGATCAGCCGGTCGAAGCCGCGGCGCCGGGCGCCCGCCGCGACGGCGAACGCCGCCGGGCGGCCCGTCGCGTCGACGATCCACCGGCAGCGGACGTCCCGGCCGCCGTCCATCCCGCACACCGGGACCGTCCAGCCGTCCCCGGTGCGGCGCGCCGCGGACGGCATCACCCGCCGCTGGACCACGTCGCCCCCGCGCTCCGCGGCAACCGCGCGCAACGCGTGGTCGAACGCGGGGCGGTCGATGTGCCAGCCGTGCCCGTGCGGGTCGAAGATCGCGTCCGCCGACGCGAGCTCCGGAGAGCCCCACACCGATTGGTTCGCCTGGCATGGCACATGTCCTTCGTCGCGGAGGACGCTCTCCGCGCCCAGGTCGCGCAGCAGCGGCCGGGCGGCCGCGGGCAGCGCCTCGCCCACGGCTGCCGGGCCGCCGCCGGAGTGCGCGAGCAGCACGCTGCGCCCGGCGGCGGCCAGGGCGAGGGCGGCGGCCGCTCCCGCCGGGCCGCCGCCCGCCACCACGACGTCGTATGCGTCGCGTTCCGTCACGAGGCCGACCCGCCGCCTCCCGCCCCCGCCGGGGGCTTGCCGTTGGCACGTTCCTCGCCGAGCGGGTCGAGCTTGTCGATGTAGCCCACCGTGATCTCGTCGCCCTCGAACTCGGTGGCGTCGGCCGCCGCGGACAGCACCGACTGCATCACCCCGGCGTCCGCGGCCGCGGACTGCGGCACGTGCAGGGTCAGCATGTTGCGGTGCGGCGACACCCCGGTCAGGTCGAAGCCCGGCTTCGATTCGACCTGGATGTGCTTCGGGAAGCGGCCGTCGCCGACGGTGTAGTCGTGGATCTCGACGATGCCGAACTTGTGCCACGACTTCACGGCCTGCGCGAGCTGCTCGGGGTACGTGCCGTGCAGGCCGCGCAGCCACGTCGCCCGCCGGGCGAACGCCGCCTCGCGCGAGTCCGGGACGGCGTCGGTCACCGGACCGCCCTTGTTCACGATCGCGAAGTCGTCGGCGGTCAGCACATGGTTGGGCACGCGCGCGGGCCAGAACGTCGGCATGTACGGGTCGTAGGGCGCGGCCAGCCCCGCCTGCGACTCGTATCCGGACCGGCAGCTCGCGGTGTCCGTCTGCCACGGGATGGCCATCCACCGGGTCAGGTCACCGGGACCCTGCGCATGCAGCGGCCCGTCGGCGGCCAGGACCTTCTCCGGCGTCAGCTCCTCGCCGTAGTCCGGCTCCGCCTGCCCTTCCGGGCGCGGCAGGATGCGGAACGGGGCGGCGTACATGGTCGCGTGCCGGATCGGCCAGGTCACCTCGCAGCCCGGATGGAACGCGTCCGCGAGGCAGAAGTCCAGGGCCGCGCGGTCGAGCAGGCCGGGTTGGTCGGGCACCGGCGCGTCCTCCAGACGCCGCGGGAAGCCCGGCCACGGCGCGGTGTCGAAGTCGCCCTCGGCCCACTTGCGCAGCATGGCGATCTGCGTGTCGGACAGCGTCATGTACTGCAGCGGCGACTTGGGCTTGCTCGCCATGGCGTCGCCGTAGAACCACGGCCACGGCAGCGGCGACAGGCCGTCCCGGTCGTGGTTGCGCATCATCAGGTAGACCTGGCGGCGCAGTTCGAGGTACGTGACGGAGGTGCTGCCGAGCCGCCGCATCATCTCCGGTGCGGTGAACTCCTCCGGTCCGCCGAAGCCGAAGTGGGCCGCGAAGCCCGCGTTCACCCACTGGAGGTCGACGAAGCGCCGCAGGATCGGCTCGATGTCGCGGGCGAACGACACCTTCGGCGGGGCGGAGAGCTGCCCGGTGCCGAGGAAGACGTCGTACAGCAGGTCGTGCAGCGTGCGCACGGTCTTGATGTCCGGCGCGTAGTTCGGCGGGGCGACGACCACCCACGCGGGCTCGACGCGGACGGCTTTGCCGCCGATCGAGACGGCCGCGGTCACCGGGCCGTCCGACGTGTCGTCGTACCAGCCGTCGTTGTTGCCGTACGACGTCGGCGGCACACCCGAGGGCGACGCCGACGTGCCGTGCCCGCCGAGCACCACGAGCCGTCCCGCCTCGTCGGTGTGCATCGAACCGAGCGGCACCGGGACGCCCATGAAGCTGCCGCCGGAGAACTCGACGCTCGACCGCGACGCCGCGTCCAGGACCTTGCGGCCCGGGTCGATGGTCAGCTTGGCGCGGTCCACGCCCTTGTTGCGCCGTACCGAGGAGTGACCGGCCATGTCGGGGATGTCGAACGCGAGGTTGAACTCGTACCAGGCCGCTTTGCGGTTGGCGACGTGCACACCCCATTCGATGCGCACCGACGTGTCGGCGGTGGTGAGTTCGCGCACCACGGTGCCGTCGGCGCGGTAGCCGTACAGGCGGAAGCGGGCGGCCTGGCGTTTGACCGCCCCGGTCTTGTCCTTGTGCGAGCCGGGTTTCGTCGGCTCGGGGTCGGGTGTCTCGGGACCGTAGAACCAGCCGTCGGCCAGCGTGCTGTTGCCGACCCGGGCGATGCCGATGGCCGGGTGGATTCGCACGTAGGAGATCTCGTCGCTCAACGCAGGGCACCCCTTTCCGTGCGCCCGACGTGGGGGGTATCGCGCGCACCGTCGTCTGCCGCGCGGCCAGGGTGCAGGCCGCGGAGCGGGGGTTCCCGGCCGCGCGCCCTCCACCCTGGCCAAGCATCGGGGCGCGCCACCAGACCGGTTGCCCCTTCCGGGGGACCGGCTTCACGCGTTCGGCGCAGGAAACGCGGCATATGCCGGTGCGCGTCAGCCGATTTCGACGACCCGGGCCCACTCCGGCGGTTTGTCCGGCACGTACTCGGCATCGTCCTCGTTCCACGATGGCGTGCGCAGCCGCCCGAACAGGCCGATCACCGTGCGGCAAGCCGGTTTGGCGGAGGGCCACGGCGTCTGCCCGTCGGTCAGCACCACCACGACGTCGGGCTTCGGCCGGGACCGCAGCGCGCGGGCGAAGCCGGCCCGCAAATCGGTGCCGCCGCCGCCGATCAGCGCGATCCCCTCGGAGCGGCAGATCGGCGTCACCCGGCTCGCGGCCCCGTCGCACGACAGCACGGACACCAAGTCCCGGCGGCCGCCGACCGCTTGGGCGATGGCCGCGACTTCGAGGAGCGCGCTGCCCAGTTCGAGGTCGGTGACGGAGGCCGACGTGTCCACGATCACGCACACGCGCGGCGGTTGGCGCCGCAGGCTCGGCAGCACCGCGCCGGGCACCGCCGCGGACCGCCGGGCCGGGCGCGCGAACGTGTAGTCCCCGCCGCCTCCGGCCCCCGCCGTCGCGGAGCGCACCGCGGCGCCGAGCAGCCGCCGCCAGGGCTGCGGCGGATGGAACACGTGCTCGGCCCACCGCCGCCATTTCCCGGCCCCGCTGCCCGGGTGGCCCCGGATGGCCTCGGCGACCCGGAACCGCACTCCGTCGCGTTCCTGTGCGGTGAGCCCGTGTGCGCCGCTCGGGCCGAGGTCCCACTCCCGTTCGCACCCGTCGGAGCCGCTGCCGCAGTCGAGCCACACCATGCCTTCGGTCCCGCGCCCGAGGCGGAACTGCCGCAGGTAGTCCTCCATCAGCAGCCCGTCGTCCAGACCCAGCATGCTCGGCTGGACGGCGCCGTGCGGAGTGACCAGCCCGTCGCCGAACACGTCGTCGTTGATCTCGAAGTCCGCGGCGATGTTCATCCGGAGCCGTTCCCCGGCGCCGGTCAGGCCGCGTTCCCGGGCGACCCGGTCGCTTCGGGCGTGGTGGTCGCGCAGCAGATGCGACACCTCGTGCACCCAGATCGCGGCCAGGTCCTCGACCGGGGTCTGCGCGACGAACGCCGGCGAGGCGTAGCAGCGCCAGTGCGCGTCCACGGCCATGGTCGGCACCGTCCGCGACTCGACGACGTGCAGCGCGAACAGCGCGGTCGCCAGGTACGGCCGGGCTCGGACGGCGTGCAGCCGCGCCGTGTACAGCTTCTCGGTGTCCAGCGCGGCGGACGTGTCCGCCGCGACGGCAATGCGCTCGCTCATCGCGCACCTGCCGCGGTCCGGGCGGCGGCACGGTCGGCGCCGCGGGAGAGCGCGACGGCTCCGGCGAGCTTGTCGATCGTCACCGGGACCTCCCAGTCGTCGCGGCGCAGCGCGGCGAGGGTGGTCGCGGGCACGACCACTACATCCGGCGGCCCGGTTTCGACGGCGTGGGCGAGTACGGCCCACGCGGCTTCCCAGCGCGCTTTGTCGGGCTTGTTGCGGACGGCCTGCACGACCCCGTCCAGGCAGGCCTGGCGGCGGTCGCCGCGCTCCGGCAGCGGGATCGCGGTCGGGTCGGCGAGCAGCGCTTCGGGGTCGGGCAGGTCCATGCGGTCCATGCTCGCCAGCAGTTCGAGGCCCGGCCCGTCGCCGACGGTGCCGCGGACCAGCAGCGACAGCACGTCGCGTGAGGAGCCGGTGGCGGTCGCGAAGGCGATCAGGCTCAGGGTCATCTCCCAGGTGCGCGGCGACGGCCAGGCGCCGCCGCGGCGGACTTCGCCGTTGGGCAGCCGGTGGACGAGCGTCGGGCGCACTTCGAGCAGACCGCACACCGCCCGGCGGGCGAAGTCGACGGCGGAGACCAGGCGTTCCGGGTCGAGCCGGGGCAGCGTGGCCCGCGGCCAGGTGCCGCCGAGGCCGCGGATGACGACGTCGTGGTCGTGGACCCACGGGAGGTGCACGAACCGGTTCGCGAGCGGCGGGCTCAGCTCCCAGCCGTCGGCCGCCGACGACTGGGGGTTGGCGGCGGCGACGATCCGGATGCCGGGCGGGAGTTGCACGGATCCGACGCGGCGTTCGAGGACGAGCCGGAGCAGCGCCGCCTGCACGGCGGGGGGTGCGGTGGACAGTTCGTCGAGGAAGAGCAGCCCGTGGCCGGCCTCGACGAGGCGTACCGCCCAGTCCGGCGGTGCCATCGGCACGCCGTTCCGGGCGGGATCGTCGCCGACGATCGGCAGCCCGGAGAAGTCCGACGGTTCGTGCACGCTCGCGATCACCGTGGTCAGCGGCAGGTCCAGGGTTTCGGCGAGCTGGGTGAGCGCCGCGGTCTTGCCGATGCCCGGTTCGCCCCACAGCAGCACCGGCAGGTCGGCGGCGACCGCGAGCATGAGGGCTTCGAGTTGCAGGTCGGGGCGGGGTTCGGTGTCCGTGGCGCGGAGGAGGGAGAGGAGGTCGCCGGCGGTGTCGAGCGGGGATGCGGCGGTGGTTGCGGGGTCGTGGAGCAGGGGGAATGTTGTCATGAGTCATCACCTTGGGAGGTCGCAGGAGCGGTGCGGGCGCGCCGGACGGAGGACCCGGCGCTTTCGAGGCCGTCGGCCGTCGGCGGGATCGGCTCAGGTGCGGAACGGGGTGCGGAACTAGGTGCGGAACGGGGTGCGGAACCGGGTGTGGAACTAGGTGCGGCCCAACAGGGCCCGGTTGCGGCGGATGCGCCGTAGGCCGCCGTGCCCCGCGATGTGGTGCGGGTTCCGTCGGCCGCGCGGCAGGAGCCCCGACCGGTACAGGCCGTAGGCGACCCGCCCGTCCACCGCCGCCTGCAGTGCGTCCCGCAACGGCCCGTCGCGCAGCACCGCTTCGGGCCCGAGCAGGGTTTCCACGACGACCAGAGCCCCGGCGACGTCGCCGTGGTCGAGCCGGGCGCGGACTTCGGCCAGCCGGTCCGGGCGGCGGTGCGCCGTGTCGATCGCCCGCAGGCATGGCAGGGGCGGGCCGCCGAGCGCGGCCAGGAGTTCCTCGCGGCGGATGGTGTCCGGGTCGTGGTCCAGTGCGGTCAGCATGCCGTCGACCAGCCCGATGCGGTGCCGGGCGCCGTTGCAGTCGAGCACCACCGGGGCGCCGGGCTGCGGTACGGACGCGGTGCGGTCCGCGGGGTCGTGGTCGGGGACGAGCGCCGCGGCGACCAGCGGATGCAGGTCGTCGGCGTCGACGAGCCCGGCGCGCAGCAGTTCGACATCGGGCGGTACCCAAGTGGCGGCGTCCGGCAGCACCGGCAGGGCCAGGGCGGCTCCGTCGAGCGGGGCCGCGACGATCCGCGGCTCCGGAGTGCCGTCGCCCATGGGGTGCACGATCATCCGGCAGCGGCTGCCGAGGCGCACCGCGACCGGGCCGGGGTCCAGGCCGGCGGCGGCACGCAGGATGCGTGCTTCGTCCGGCCAGCGCCGGGCGGCATGGGCATCGGGCAACTCGTCCGGCATTCCCGGGGGATCGTCCCCGAGCAGCGCGTCCGCCCCGGAACGGAACCGGAGTTCCCCGGCCTGCCGGACATCCCACAGGTGCCGGTGCAGGTCGAGGCGGAAGCGCGGATGGGGATGCGGGTGCGGGTGCGGTGGCCCGGAGGGGGTTCCGTCCCACAGCGCCAGGCTGATGCGCTGTCCGGCGCCGGCCCAGGCCGGGGGAGTGCGGGCCACCAGGGACACCGGCGCGTCGTCGTCGGCGTACCGGGCCAGGACGATGGTCAGCCCGGGCCGGAGCAAGCCGTCGTCGGCGGTCCTCGGCATGTGCCAGCGGAGCAAGTCCGGTGCCAGGTGCCGGAGATCGTCGCGCAGGCGGTCCTCGAACGGGCGGCCCCGGGAACGCCGCACGGCGGCGAGGCGGAAATCGACGTCGAATCCCGCGCCTGCGCAGGCTCCGGCCCAGTCGCCGGCCAGGCGTCGCACGGTGGCGGTTTCGATCATGGTGGGCGGCACGGCGAAAGCGCGCACTTGCCGCCAGCGGTCAAGTCGGGGGTTCCCGATCGCGGTCCGGGTGAGCATCAGCACTCACTTCGCGCGGTCGAGACCTCCGATCCGGTGTAGGAGAAAGTCGTCATCGCGGACGACCATAGCGGGCCGCGGGGTCCGCTGCCAGGGCCTATTCGCCGACCGGCGGGAATCGGCGGTCGGTGCCGGAGCGGTCGCGAGGCCTAGCGGGCGTGCGCGGGGTGGTGGCAGTCTCGCCTGCCGACCGCTATATATTTGATTGAGTCTATTAATTGTGAGGTGTCGCGTGGACGCATTGCGCTTCGACGGCCGGGTCGCCGTCGTCACCGGAGCCGGACGCAATCTCGGGCGTGCCTACGCCCTCGCGCTCGCCGCCGCCGGAGCGAAGATCGTGGTCAACGACCTCGGCGTGCCGATCAGCGACACCGACGGCTCCGGCGACCGGCCCGCGGAGAACCCCGCGCTGGAGGTCGTCCGGGAGATCGAGGCGCTCGGCGGCGAAGCGGTCGCCAACACCGACAGCATCGCCACCGCCGAGGGCGGCGCCGCGATCGTCGAGACCGCCGTCAAGGCGTTCGGCCGCGTCGACATCGTCGTCAACAACGCCGGCGTGGTGCGCAGCGCCCCGTTCGCCGACCTCACCCCGGACCTGATCCGGCCGGTGCTCGACACCCAGCTGGCGAGCATCTTCCACGTCACCGGCCCGGCGTGGCGGCTCATGGCCGCGCAGGGCTACGGCCGGGTCGTCAACATCAGCTCCGGCTCGGCGTGGTCCGGAGTCCCGGAGTTCGCGGCGTACGGCGGCGCCAAGGCCGGCGTCATCGGCATGACCCGCCAGATGGCCACCGAAGGCGCCCCGCTCGGCATCAAGGTCAACGTGGTCGCGCCGTACGCCAAGACCCGCCCGGGCAGCGGCTTCGGCCCGATCCCGCCCTCCGACGAGCTGAACGCGTGGATGCGGCCCGAGTTCCTCACCCCGCTCATCGGCCTGCTCGCGCACGAGGACTGCCCCGTCACCGGCGAGTGCTTCGCCGCGGGCGCCGGCTACGTCAGCCGCGTCGTCATGACCACCACCCAAGGCCTGTTCGACCGCGACATGACCCCCGCCACGCTGCTGCGCGACTGGAACCAGGTCATGGAGACCGACGCGATGGCGGTCGTCGGCCACGACGGCGGCGGCACGCTCCACAAGATGATCACGCCGTTCGTCGAGCGGCAGCAGGCCGGCAACGGCGGCTGACGGCCCGGCACCCGGCCGCGCCGCGGCCGGGTCCCGGGACCGAGGCAACTTAGGGTGCCGGAGAAGAGCCGCACGCGCCCGCGTGCGGCGGCAGATCCGGAACGGAAGGCCGATACCGAGCATGAGCCGCCCCATCGCCACCAACACCACCGTCGACCTGGCCGGACTCCTGGACTTCGTCCGACCCCGGCACCGCGCCCTGCTGCTCACCCGGCGTGCCGACGGCACGCCGCAGGCATCGCCGCTCACGTGCGGGGTGGACGACGCCGGGCGGCTCGTCATGTCCACCTATCCGGAACGCGCCAAGACCCGCAACGCGCGCCGGGATTCCGCGGTCAGCGTGGTCGTGCTGTCCGACGAATGGAACGGCCCGTGGGTGCAGATCGACGGGGACGCGGAAGTCCTCGACGTGCCCGAATCGGTGGAACCGCTCGTCGAGTACTTCCGCAACATTTCCGGCGAACACCCGGACTGGGACGAGTACCGCGCCGCGATGGCGACGCAAGGCAAGTCCCTCATCCGGGTGACGCCGCGCCGCTGGGGTCCGGTCGCGACCGGCGGATTCCCGGCCCGACTCGTCGACTGATACCCAGCCGCGTCTCCCCCGAGGTGAACCCGTGCCCGTCAAGTGCATCAACTTCGAGCTGCGGCACCCCGCGGCCTTCGGACGTACCGGCCAAGAGGTGTACGCCGCCGCGCTCGACATGATCGCCTGGGCCGACGAACACGGCTTCGCCCGCGTCACCTTCGGCGAGCACCACCAGTCGCCCGACGGCTACATCTCCAACCCGCTGCTCGTCGCCGCCGCGGTCGGCGGACGCACCCGCACCATCCGGGTGCGGATCTCCGCGCTGCTCGCACCCCTGTACCACCCGCTGCGCCTCGCCGAGGAAGCCGCCGTCGCCGACCTGTGCCTCGGCGGCCGCCTCGACCTCGGCATGGCCGTCGGCTACGTCGAAGACGACTTCGACGCCTTCGGCGCCGACTACCGCAGCCGCGGCCGGTTCCTCGAGGAACTCGTCCCGTTCCTCCGCCAGGCCTGGACCGGCGAACCGGTCGTGTGGCAGGGCAAGACCGTGCGGGTGACGCCGCGCCCGGCCCAGGACCCGATGCCGATCTACCTCGGCGGCTCGGTCCGCGCGAGCATCGACCGCGCGGCGCGCCTCGCCGACGGCTACTTCCCGCCGATGCCGCAGTTCTGGAAGTACTACCGCCGCGCATGCGCCCGGCACGGCAGGCCCGACCCCGGCGAACTCGCCCCGCGCGGACCGATCTTCCTGTGGGTGACCACGGAGAAGAAGGAAGCGGTGTGGGAACGCCTGGCGCCGCACATCCGGCACCAGATCAACTCCTACGGGGAATGGACCGCATCGGCCTACACCGACCCCTTCGGACCGTTCGTCCCCACCCGCGACATCGCCCAACTGAGCCAAGGCGGCGCGTACGCCGTCGTCGACCCCGACGAAGCGATCGCCCTCGCGACCGGACTCGGGGCCGACGGCGAACTGCACCTCAACCCGATGCTCTCCGGCATCGCCCCCGACGAAGCCTGGCGCATGCTGCGCACCGTCGAGGAACGCGTGCTTCCGCACCTGCCGCACTGAACCCGCACGCGACCCGTACCGGATCTGCCGGACGCGCACGCACCGGCACGGCATCCGCCGCGGCGGCGACGGTCACGCGGTGTCCTCCACCACGCGCCGGATCCCGGTGCGCCAGTCCACCGCGCACGGGCCGGTGAACGAGCGGCGGCGCGTGGTGTCCAGCACCTGGCCACGCAGCGTGCCCGGCTGCGGTTTGACGTCGACCACGGCGTCGAGACCGGTCAGTTCGCCCATGTAGGCGGCCCACTCCTGCACGCTGACCGGCTCGTCGCCGCCCCAGTTGACGATCGTGGCCGGCGTGGACGCGGCGGCGAGCAGCGCCTCGGTCTGCATGTTGATGTCGTCCTGGTGGATCGGGCTGTACATGCACGGGTCCCAGCGGGTCACGACCGGGCCGCCCGCGCGCAGCGCCGCGAGGTGCAGGCCGGGCAGGCCGCCGTTGCCGTAGCTGCCGTACGAGGCGTTCATCCGCGCGATCGTCACCGGCAGGTCGAACGCCCGCGCGCAGTACCGCGCGACGGCCTCCCCGGCGATCTTCGAGAACGAGTAGGTGGCGGCGAAGTTGTGCGCGTCGCCGAGCGCGGCGTCCTCGCCGTACACGTGGTGCGGGTCCTCGTGCGGCTTGAGCACCGACGCGGTCGACATGACCAGCGCGGCCTTCGCCTTGCGGCAGTGCCGCAGCAGCAGGCCGGTGCCTTCCGCGTTGACGCGCAACGCCTCGTCGTAGTCGTCGCCGACGGCGATGTACGCGGCCAAGTGGAGCACGTACGTGAAATCGTCCGGCAGGTCGCCGAACTCGCCGGCCGCGAGATCCACCCGCCGCGTCGTGACCCCGAGCGCGTCCACCCGCTTCCGTTCCTCGGGATTGCCGAAGCGGGCTATGCCCCACACCTCGTTGTCGCGCGCGAGGTACTCGGTGAGCGGGAACGCGATCTGTCCGGCCGGGCCGGTGACCAGGATCTTCTCGCCGGAGAGCATCGGGGGCCTCCCAGGGGATACGGGGCTGTCTGCCGCAGCTATCCGTATCCGGACCGGGTCGACGATTCAACCCTCGGACGCCGTCAGTCCCCGGCCGGCGCCGGCCCGGGCTGCGGTGCCAGGCCCTCCGGGACGATGAAATCGCGCACCAGCTTCTCGGCGTCCCGCACCAACGGCCGGATCAGCTTGTAGCGGGACAGCGCCATCGTCCGCGCCACCAGCGGCGTCGTCCGCCGCACCAGCTCCCGCGTCTTGGCGCTGCCCGGCGAGCGGTCGTACACCCAGAACAGCACGATCCCCATCTGATGCAGCCACAGCAATTCCGGCAGCAGCTCCGTCATCTCCGCGTCGAACTTCATCGACGACCCGGTCACCACCTCCCGGTACAGCGCCACCACCTGCTGCCGCGCCGGATACGACTCGGCGGAGAACGGCGACAGCGGACTGTCCGGATCGGCGGCATTGCGGAAGAACTGCACCGCGAAGCCGTGGTACGGCTCCGCCGCGTCCAGCCAGGCGTCCCACGCCACCCGCAGCCGCCCCGCGAACTCCCGGTGCCGCGGCAGCGCCGCGCGGGCGCGCCGCAGGTGGTCGTTCGTGACCTGGTCGTACAGGCCCTGGATCAGGTGTTCCTTGCCCGCGAAGTAGTAGTAGGCGTTGCCCACCGAGATCCCGGCCTCGGCGGCGATCGCGCGCATCGTGGTCTTGTCGTAGCCGCGCTCCTGGAACAGCCGCATCGCCGTCTCCAGGATCAGCGCCCGCGTCTGCTCGCCCTTGGTCGGCGGCGCCCCCGCCCCCGCGGCGGCGCCGTCGGGGGCCGCGTCCGCACCGGGCCGGGCGGAGTCGGGCTCGCGGGGGTCTCGTACGTTGTCCACGCGACGACCCTAGCCGGGTCCGCGACCCGGACCGCCTGCCGCCGACGGCCTCCCCGATCGGCCCCTTTCGCAGGCTTCACGTGCGGCAACACGGGATAATTGCCAGCAATCGTCACCATCTCGGGGAGATGGCAGGTCGTGGAATGGGCCCCACTGCCGAATCGGCCGCGTCCGAGGACGGCGCGGCGGCGCACGGTGCGCCCGACGGCGCCGCGGAACCCTTCCGTGCCCGCGACGGGTCCCTCGGTCTGCGCGCCGGCACGGCGGTGGTGCTCGACCAGTACGGCACCGTGCTGTGCGCCACCCACGACGCCGCCTGGCTGCTCGGGCGGAGCCTCGGCATCGCGGAGTTCGCCCAGTACTCCGCGATGCCGAAGGAGCCCCGCTCCGGGACCGCGGTGTTCTCGCTCGCGTCCGGGGAATCCGGGAGTTTCCGGTACCACGCCCGCCCGCTCGACCACGAAGGCGGCGGCACGTTCTGGCTCGTGCAGCTCGCCGGGTCCGGCGGCCCCGTTGCCGACGAAATGCCCGCCGCGCCGGCCCGCCCGGAGGACGTGGAAGCCCGCAGCGAACGCCGCTCCCGGCTGGCCCGCGCCGCCGCCCTGAGCATCGGCGCCTCCCTCGACCTCAAGGAGATCGCCGAACGCCTGGCCGACAGCCTGGTGCCCGCGTTCGCCGACCTGATCACCGTCGACGTGCCCGAAGTCGTCCTCAACGCCGACGAACCGCCGCCGCAAGAACAGGCTGCACGCAACCTCCGCCGCATTGCCGTCGCCACCCGCGACGGCCGCATGCCGCCCGGATTCACCCGCCCGGGCGAACCCCTGCCCGACTTGTCGGGACCCCCGCGGCTCACCCCGATGGCGGGCCGCCCCGTCGTCGCGATGTCCGACATGGCGGAACTCCGCGGCGCACTGCGGATGGCCCTGAGCACCGACGCCCCCGACGACGCCATCGCCCGCCTGGTACCCGCGGGCGCCCACGCGCTCCTGTCCGCGCCGATGCTCGGCCGCGGTCGCTCCCTCGGCATCCTCGCCGCGTGGCGCCTCAGCACGCCCGGTGGATTCGACGACGACGACGCCGAACTGTTCGCCCAGATCGCCTCGCGCGGCGCCCTCGCCCTCGACAACGCCCGCCGTTTCGCCCGCGAACACCGCACCGCCGTCGCCCTGCAACGCAGCCTGCTGCCGTCCGGCGCCACCCACACGTCGGTACTGGAAACCGCGGGCACCTACGTCCCCGCGGAAGGCGAAGCGGGCGTCGGCGGCGACTGGTACGACGTCCTCCCGCTGTCCTCGCTCCGCACCGCCTTCGCCGTCGGCGACGTCGTCGGCCACGGCCTCGGCGCCACCGTCGCCATGGGACGCCTGCGCACCGCCGTCCAGACCATGGCCGACCTCGACCCCGAACCCGGCGAACTCCTCGCCCACCTCAACGACTTGATGCAGGCCCGGTGGACCGCGGGCGAACCCGCCGACCCGGACATCGACGTCGACGCCTACGGCACCACGGTGCTGTACGCCGTCCACGACCCCATTCGGCACACCTGTGTCATGGCCAGCGCCGGACACCCCCCGCCGGTCGTCCTGCGCCCCGGACGCGCGCCCGAGTTCGCCGTGCTCGCGCCCAGCCCGCCGCTCGGCGTCGGCGCCCTGCCCTTCGAGGAAGCCGAAATCGACGTGCCGCCAGGCACCTTGCTCGCGTTCTACACCGACGGCGTGGTCGCCCGGCACGGCGCCGACGTGAACGACGGCATGGACGCGCTCGCCGCCGTCCTCGACGAGCACCGCGACGCCCCGCTCGACGCCATCGGCCCCGCGGTCCTCGCCCGCCTCGAACCGCCGCACGGCGACGACGTCGCGCTGCTTCTCGTCCGGACGCACCCGGTGCCGAGGTCGGCGGTCGCCGAATGGGACCTGCCCGCCGATCCGTCCGTCGTCGCCCGCGCCCGCGAACTCACCCTGCACCAACTCGACGCGTGGGGCCTGGACGACCTCGCCTTCACCACCGAACTCGTGGTCAGCGAACTCGTCACCAACGCCATCCGTTACGGCGGCGCCCCCATCGGCCTCCGCCTCATCCGCGACGAAGTCCTCATCTGCGAGGTCTCCGACCCCAGCAACAGCCAGCCCCGCCAACGCCGCGCCCAGGCGACCGACGAAGGCGGCCGCGGGCTCTTCCTGGTGGCGCAGCTGACGTCGCGGTGGGGGAGCCGGTACCGGCGGACGGGGAAGACGATCTGGACGGAGCAGCGGTTGGACGGGGAGCCGGTGGAGTTTCCGTTGGGGGCGGTGGATCTGCTGGGGGAGATCCCGGAGGGGGCGCTGTAGGGACGCGCGGCGACGACGGGCGGCCGCGGGCCGTCGCCGTCTTCGACGTCAGCCGAACCTGGCGATCGCGTCGGTGAGTCGACTGATGACCAGCGCCAGCGGCGGCCAGTCGCGGCGGCCGAGGAGGGTGGTCGCGTAGGCGCGCATCGTGACGCGCGGCGCGGTCAGGGGGAGGAGCCGGACTCCGGGGCCGGTCGGGCGGCGAGTGCGGAGCAAGCCCACGCCGAGACCCGCGGTGATCATCTCCTCGACCAGGTCGAGGCTGTCCGCGCGATGCGTGATGCGGGGGGTGAAGTCGGCCAACGCGGCGATGGTGCCGAGGACTTCCTCGTCCGCGGTGTTGCGGGAATTGACGATCCAGTCCTCGCCTGCGAAGCGGGCGAACACCTCGGGGCTCGCGGCCGGCGCCGCCGCGGGTCCCGGGTCCGCGGACGCCGGGACGCCCAGGCTCCATTCGGCCTCCCACAGGCGGGTGGTGGCGACCGCGGGGTCGGGGGCGGCGGGGGCGAGGTTGTAGTCGTACGTCAACGCCAGGTCCACGGCGTCGGTGGCCAGCAGATCGAGCGCCTCCACCGGCTCGTGCTCGCGGATCAGGACGTGTACGCGCGGATGCTCGACGGCCAGTTCGCGGACCACCGGGAGCAGGTACGTGCTGATCGCGGACTGGAAGCCCGCCACCCGCACGGTCCCGTTCGGCTCGGCCCCCGGGCCCAGGTCGCGGCGGGCGGCCTCCACCGCGGCGAGGATGACGACCGCGTGCTCCGCGAGCCGGCGGCCGTACGGCGTCAGCCGCACCCGGCGCCCGTCCGGTTCGAACAGCGTCGCGCCCATCTCCCGCGACAGCACCGCGAGCTGCTGGGACACCGTCGACGTCGTCGTGTGAAGGACGTCCGCCACCGCCCGCATCGACCCCAGTCGGGCCAGCTCCGACAGCATCTCCAGGCGCCGTGTCTCCATGCCCTCGATTGTTCACGATCATCGAACGGATCATCAACAAATGGCACGTGGACGCGAACGGTGGACCGGCGTTCTACTGGCAGGCATGACCTCGAACGATCACGTGGCGCCCACCCGCCATCTCCCGTGGGGACCCGCGGAGAGCGGCGCGATGATGGCGGTTGTGGCGATGCTCGGCGTCCAGCTGGGCCTGGCGATCGCCGTACGGATGTTCGACCAGATCGGGCCGCTCGGGATGGCGTGGCTGCGCCTCGTATGCGCAGGCGCGATCCTGCTCGTCGTGGTGCGTCCGCGACCGTCCGACTTCACCCGCCGCGACCTGCTGGCGTGCGCGCTGCTCGGCGTGGTCACCGCCGCGATGATGATGTTCTTCCTCAGCTCCGCCGCCCGGCTGCCCATCGGCACAGCGAGCGCGCTGGAGTTCCTCGGCCCGCTCGGCATCGCCCTGGTGGCGGCGCGCGGACGGGCCCGGCTGTGGGCGCTGCCCGCGGCGATCGGCGTCCTGCTGCTCACCGAGCCGTGGCACGGCGGCGTCGACCCGGTCGGCATCGCCTACGCCCTCGGCGCGGCGCTCGGCTGGGCCGGCTACATCCTGCTGACCCAGCACGTCGGGGACAAAGTGACGGGGCTCAAGGGCCTCACCATCTCGCTGCCGGTCGCCGCGCTCGTGACCACCCCGATTGCGCTGCCGGCCGAAGGCGGCAACCTGACGTGGCAGTTGCTCGGCATCGGCCTGGCCTTGGCCGTGCTGCACCCGGTGCTGCCGTTCAGCCTGGAACTCCGGGCGCTGCGCCGGCTGACCGCGACGTCGTTCGGCGTGCTGATGAGCCTGGAACCCGCGCTGGCCGTCGTCATCGGGTTCCTGGTGCTGCACCAGGTGCCGGGACCGGCGGCGGTGTTCGGGGTGCTGTGCGTGGTGTTCGCGGGTGTGGGAGCGACGCGGGCCGGGGCGCGGACCGCGGAGCCGATCGCGATTCCGGAGCCGCGGGCCGCCGAGCCGGAGCGAGTCGCGGTCTAGGCCCTCCCGCGCGCCGGATTCCGCGGCCGGCTGCGGGACAATCGGCGGATGCGCGACGTGGAGGACATGGGCGGGGACCCGGTCTGCTGGCTCCCCCTGGTGTGCCCGGAGTGCGGCAAGATCCGCGAGGGTGCCCAGGGGGAGAGGCCGTGCCCTTACTGCGGAGCGGACGAGAACGCGGACAAGAACAAGAACGCCGACCCGGACAAGGACGCCGACCCGGACAGTGCTCGGGAGGCCGTGGGCGAGCCGGCCCGCGACGCGTGACCTGCGGGGGGATCACGGCTCCCCCCCCGCAGGCCTCCTCGGCGTCACTCGGCCCGGCGGCGCGCCTCGTTCGCCTCGCGCACCAGGGCCCACGTGTCCGCGACCGGGCCGACGTGGCGGAGCTTGTCGGGGTTGAGCACGGCGCGGATGCCCTGGATCCGGCCGTCCGCGATGTCCAGCGTCCAGGTGGTGACCACCTTGCCGTCGCGGTCGCGGAAGATCGCGCCGGAGCCGCCGTTGACCGCATGCGGCTCCAGGGTTCCGCCGATCCGGCGCAGCGCGTCGCCGAGCGCGACCAGGGTCCGGCTGACGTTGTCCTGGCCGTGGATGCCGCCGCCCCACTGCGGCGCCTTGCCGCCGCTGTCGCCGAGGATCATGACGTCGCCGGCCAGCAGCTTGCGCAGCGCGTCGACGTCGCCCTCGCGGAACGCGTCGAAGAACCGCTCGGCCAGCTCGTCGCGCTCCTTCCGATCGGCCTCGAAGCGGGGCCGGCCCTCGTCCATGTGCCGGCGGGCGCGGACCGCGAGCTGGCGGCACGCGGCCTCCGAACGCCCGACGGCATTGGCGATGTCCGGGAAGCCGAAGGCGAATACCTCGCGCAGCACGAAGACGGCGCGTTCCAAGGGCGACAGGCGTTCCAGGAGCAGCAGGGCGGCGGTGGAGAGCGAGTCGGCGAGTTCGGCGGCGCGCTCGGGGTTCTCGTACGGGTCGTCCAGCAGCGGCTCGGGGAACCAGGGCCCGACGTAGGCCTCCCGCCGCACGCGTGCGGACCGCAGCACGTCGATCGAGATCCGGGTGACGACCGCCGACAGGAACGCCTTCGTCGACGCGGGCACCGTCTCCGAGGTCGCATACCGCAGCCACGTCTCCTGCACCGCGTCCTCGGCCTCGGTCACGCTCCCGAGAATCCGGTACGCGATCGAGAACAGCAGCGGCCGCAGTTCCTCGAATTCCTCGGTCCGATCCACACCCGTTCCTCTCGCCCGCCCATCGCCCGCCCGGCCGGCACACGATAGGCCACGGCCGGGAATCCGCGGCGAAGCGCCGCGTCGTGGAAACGGGACGAGGCAGCGCCGGGATCTGTGACATCGGGAGTGCCCGGCATGACGCCCTGCATCCGGGGTACCCGGGCAGGTCAGGTGAAGGCTGTCGGGTTCGGGAGGTCGGGATGGTCGGGCTTGGCGCGTTGGCGCAGGAGCACTTGGACAAGGCCGCGGCGTCGGAGCACGGGCGCAGCGCGCATCTGCTGGTGCACGAAGGTCCGCTGCGGCAGACCCTGATCGCGTTGACCGCGGGGCAAGAGCTGGACGAGCACAATCCGCCCGCGGCGGCGACGCTGCAGGTGCTGTCCGGGCGGGTGCGGCTGGTTGCGGCGGACGGCGGCTACGAGCTGTCCGCCGGGGAACTGCGCGCGATTCCGCAGGAGCGGCACGGGCTGGCGGCGCTCGAGGACGCGGCGGTGCTGCTGACCACGGTGACCGGTGTCGACTGAGTTTCCCGGCGGGCGTGATCCACGCTACAAAGGCGGCATTCCGGAGTAAAGGCCGCAAGTTCGGTGGTTGTACAACTTTGAACTTCTCGTTCAGCGTATCCACCGGACTCTCCAGAAGGGCGGCGTCGTGGCCGAGCACGACCACAAGGCCGAACGCAGGCGGGCGAAGAGCGCCGCCGCGCGGAAGCAGGCCAAGCATGCGGACCGGCGCCGCCGGACGATCCGCATCGGCGCGATCGTGCTGGGCATCGCCGCGCTCATCGTCGGATTGACGGTCGCCGTGGTGACCGCGGACTACGGGCAGGCCGAGAACACGGGGGCCAAGCAGATACCGAGCCAGCCCGCGCGAACCGCCGTAGGCCGCGAGACCGCGCCGCCGTGGGACGCGCCCGACCACCCCGTCGCGCACGTCGCGGCCGCCGGGCTGCCCATGCTCGGCGCGGAGGGCACCGTCGAGCACATCCACGCCAAGCTCAACGTGATCGTGAACGGCAACCCCGTCGCGGTCCCCGCGGAGATCGGCATCGACCAGGCCTCGCAGCGCCTGAGCCCGCTGCACACGCACGACACCACCGGCGTCATCCACGTCGAATCGCCGGTCCCGGCCACCTTCACCCTCGGCCAGTTCATGACCGAGTGGGATGTGTCGCTCGACGCCCAGCACATCGGCAACCTCACCGCGACCAACGGCAACGCCCTGCACTGGTACGTCAACGGCCAGGAGCAGACCGGCGACCCCGCGGCGCACGAGCTGAAGGCACACGACGTCATCACCATCGTGTACGGCCCCACCGACCAGCACGTCGACGTGCCGAGCACGTACGACTGGCCTGCGGATCTCTGACCCCACGCTCGCGCGGCCTGGCATAGCATGCCGCGCATGGACCGTCCCGCACTCGGGCGTTGGGCGGCGTCGGTCGGGCCCGCTCTCGGGCCGCTCGGCCGGGCCGGGCAGGCGTTCACCGGTCTGACGGGAGTACCCGTCGACGTCGAGGACGCGCTGTTCCGGCGTGCCGCCCTGGCCGGCTACCGGCTCCCCGAGCGCACGTCCGCCAACGGTTCCTGCCACTTGCTGGCCTGCGCCGACGGCTGGGCCGCGGTCAACCTCGCACGCACCGACGACGTCACCGCGGTCCCGGCGCTGCTGGCCCTGCTCGGCGCGCAGCCGGAGACCGCCGTCGACCCGCTGCCGCTGCTGCGCGAGGCCGCGCGGCGGGCACCGGCCCGGGAAGTCGTCGACGCCGCCCATCTGCTCGGCATGGCGGCCGCGGTCCCCGGCGCCGAACGCGACCGGGATCCGCTGCGCGCCGACCGGCACGGTCCGACCGGCCCCACGTCGCTGCAAGGCCTGCGCGTCGTCGACCTGTCCGCGCTGTGGGCAGGGCCCCTGTGCGCGCGGCTGCTCCGACTCGCGGGCGCGCGGGTGACCACGGTCGAGAGCACGACACGGCCGGACGGGGCGCGCCTCGGTTCTCCCGAGTTCCACGCCTGGCTGCACGACGGCCACGACCACCGCGTGGTCGACTTCGGATCCGGCGCACTCGCGGACATCGTCGCGGGCGCCGACCTCGTCATCGAGGCGTCCCGCCCGCGGGCGCTGCGCCGCCTGGGCGTCCACGCCGAGGAGTTCCTGGCCGCGCGCCCGGGGCGGGTCTGGGTGAGCATCACCGGCTACGGCCGCGACGACGACCGGATCGCCTTCGGCGACGACGCGGCGGTCGCGGGCGGGCTGCTGGGACATGACGCCGACGGCGGCCCGGTGTTCGTCGGCGACGCGATCGCCGATCCGGTGACGGGCATTTATGCGGCCCTCGGCGCGGCGCGTTCCGTGGCGGCGGGAGGCGGGGAACTCGTCGAGGTGGCGATGGCGGGGTGCGCGGCCGAGGCGGCGAGGTGCTCGGCGGGGGCGGCGGTTGCCGGGAGGGCGACGGGGGTCGGCTCCCGCGGCGATCGGGCCGACCGGCGCGACGCCGACGACGAGAGAACCGCCGAGGCTCCGCACAACTCCGGCGTACTACTCCCGCCATGCTGATCGCCCACGTGGAAATCGACGGCCGCATCGTCGACGTGCGCCTGGCCGGAGGCCGCATCGTCGAGATCGGCACCCGGCTCGGCGGCCCCGTCGACGTCGACGGCCGCGGCGGTGCCTTGATCCCCGGGCTGCACGACCACCACATCCACCTCGCGGCGACGGCCGCCGAAGCGGCCTCGGTCCCGGTCGGGCGCGGCGACGTGCGCGACGCCGACGCGTTCGCCGCGGCGCTGCGGCGCGGCGCGCCGGGGGAGTGGGTGCGGGCCACGGGCTACCACGAGAGCGTCGCGGGCGAGCTCGACCGATGGCGGCTCGACGCGCTGGTGCCGGACCGGCCGGTGCGCGTCCAGCACCGCACGGGGGCGCTGTGGGTGTGGAACTCGGCGGCGATGCGGGCAGCGGGTCTGCTCGGGCCGGGTGAGGGCGACTCGGCCGCGACGGGTCCGGGCGCCGGGGGCGCGGCAGGTGCCGTTGCGGACGCGCTCGACGCGGCGGAAGCCCCGAACCCGGCAAGCCCCGCCGGGGGTGTGGACCCTCCGGTGCCCGGCCTCGCCATGGCGACCGCCCGCACGTGGCACCCGCCCGCCCCCGCCGACGGCCGATTCTGGCGCCAGGACGCGCGCCTCCGCGACCTCGCCCCGCCTACGTCGCTCGACCTCCCCGCCGTCGGCCGCGCCGCCGCGGCCCGCGGGGTCACCGGGTTCACCAACGCCGACCCGCAGCCCGCGCCGGGCCTCTCCGCGCTGCTCGCGCCGTTGCCGCAGCGGGTCGTCGTGATGGGCGTCGACGGGCCGGTCAAGTTCCTGCTCGACGACGCGACGCTGCCCGGGCCCGACGACCTCGCCGCGCGGTTCGCGGCCGTGCGGCCGGCTCCGGTGGCCGTGCACTGCGTCACCCGTACCCAAGTCCTCGTGACGCTGCTCGCCTTGGAGGCCGCCGGGCCGGTGCCCGGGGACCGCATCGAGCACGGCTCCGTCCTGCCCGAGGAAACGCTGCCGTGGCTCGCGCGGCTCGGCGTGACCGTCGTGACGCAGCCGCACTTCCCCGTGGAACGCGGCCGCGAGTACGCCACCGACGTCGACCCCGACGACCGGCCGCACCTGTACCGGCTCCGGTCGCTGGCCGACGCCGGAATCCCGGTGGCCGCGGGCACGGACGCCCCGTACGGCACTTCCGATCCGTGGCGGGTCGCGCACGCCGCGGTCCACCGCCCCGACGGGGAACGCGTCGACCCGCGGGCCGCGCTCGCCCTGTTTTTGGGCGACCCCGCGTTCCCCGGCCGGGTGCGCCGAGTCCGGGTCGGCGCGGCGGCGGATCTCGTGCTGCTGCGGGTGCCGCTGCGTGACGCACTCGACGTGCTCTGCGCGGACGTCGTCCGGGAAACGTTCGTAGGCGGACAACGGCTCTTCCCATCCAAGGAGTGACCCGTGGACATACCCCCCGACGGCAGCGGCCCCCTCGCGGGCATCACCGTCGTTGCCCTGGAGCAAGCCGTTTCTGCCCCCTTGTGCACGCGCACGCTGGGGGATTTCGGCGCCCGCGTCGTCAAGATCGAGCACCCTCGCGGCGGCGACTTCGCCCGGTACTACGACGACGTCGTGCACGGCCAAGCCGCGCATTTCGTCTGGCTCAACCGGGGCAAGGAATCCGTGGCCCTGGACGTGAAAGACCCCGGCGGGTCGGCCGTCCTGCACCGGCTGCTGGAGCGGGCCGACGTGCTGGTGTCCAACCTCGCCCCCGGAGCCACCGCCAAGCTGGGCATCGCGCGGGACGACCTCGCCGCCCGCCACCCCGGCCTGATCGCCGTCGAGATCGACGGCTACGGCAGCGGCGGCCCGCTGTCCGGCAAGCGGGCCTACGACCTGCTCGTGCAGGCCGAGTCCGGGGCCTGCGCCATCACCGGAGTGGCGGGCGCGCCGGCGAAGCCGGGGCCGCCGATGGCGGACGCCTGCACGGGGCTGTACGCGGCGCTGTCGATCATGGCGTCGCTCGTCGGCGCCGGCCGGGGACGGCGGCCCGGGGCCGCGGTCTCGGTCAGCATGTTCGACACCATGACCGAGATGATGGGCTACGCGCTCAACTACACCCGGCATTCCGGCATCGACCAAGAGCCCGTCGGCATGGGCTCGCCCGCCGTGGCTCCGTACGGCGCCTACCGCACCGCCGACGGACACACCGTCGTCCTCGGCACCACCAACGACCGCGAGTGGCAGCGCCTCGCCCGCGAGCTGATCGACCGCCCGGACCTCGCCGACGACCCGCGGTACCGGGACAACCCCGGCCGCGTCGCGCACCGCGCCGTCCTCGACGAGGCGATCGCCGCGTGGTGCGCCGGGCAGGCGATGGCCGACGTGCAGCGCGGCGCCGATGCGGTCGGGATCGGCAACTCCCGCTACAACACCCCCGGCGACGTCGTCGCCCACCCGCACCTGGCCGCCCGCGATCGGTGGCGCACCGTCGACTCGCCCGGCGGGCCGATCCCCGCGCTGCTCCCGCCGCCCGTCGTCGACGGCTGGGAGCCGCCGATGGGTCCGATTCCCGCGCTCGGCGCGCACACCGACGCGGTACTCGCGGAACTCGGCTACACCGCGCCCGAGATCACCGCGCTGCGAGCGTCCGGCGCGGTGGGCGGGGGAGACCCAGCGTGACCAGCGCCGCGCCGAGTGCCGCGGCGGAGGCCAAGGCGAACGCGATCTGGTAGGCGTGCAGGGTCGGCATCTCGGTGCCGTCGTAGTCCATCGTGACCTGGGTGAGCACCGCGGCGACGGCGGTGCTGCACAGCGACTGGCCGATCGTCCGCATGAGGACGTTGAGGCCGGTCGCCGCCGCGGTCTGCTCCAGCGGGACGGCGTCGAGGATGAGCGTCGGCAGCGCCGAATAGACCAGGCCGGTGCCGACCGAGCACATCGTGGCGCCCAGGGTGATGGTCAGCAGGTGGCCGCTGGTGAAGATCCGCACGACGTAGGCGCCGGAGATGACCAGCGTGCCGAGGAGCAGCGTCCAGCGCGCCCCGCGGGCCGCCGAGATGCGGGCCGACACGGGCGACAGGACGACCATCGTCAGGCCGCCCGGCACCAGGCAGAGACTTGCCACGACGGCGGATGCGCCGAGGCCGTACCCGGTGCCCTCGGGAGCCTGCACGAGCTGCGCCGTGGACAGCCAGTTGGCGTAGAACGCGAACCCGGTCAGCAGCGCCGCGATGTGCGGCAGCAGGACGGTGCGCCGGGCCGCGAGCCTTACGTCCACCAGCGGCACGCGGCAGCGCAGCTGCTGCCACCCCCACACCGCGAGCACCAGCAGGCCGCCGACGGACAGCCCGAGCACCGGCGGCGACGTCCAGCCCCAGTCCGCGCCCTTGGACAGCGCCAGGAGGATCCCCACCAGGCCGGTCGCGAGCAGCACCGCGCCGAGGACGTCGAAGCGGCCCGGCGACCGCACCGGCGATGCCGGAACCACCCACCACGACGCCGCGACCCCCAGCAGCCCGAGCCCGGTGGTCACCCAGAACAGCACATGCCAGTCGGCGCGCTCCAGGACCACGGAGGCCAGCGGCAGGCCCAGCGCGGCGCCGATGCCGACGGTGCTGCTCATCAGCGCGACCGCGGAACCGATCCGGCGGGACGGCAGGACGTCCCGCAGGATGCTGGTGGCGAGCGGCACGACCGCCGCCGCGCTGCCCTGCAACGCGCGGGCCGCGATCAGGATGCGGATGTCGGACGTGACCGCGCACAGCGCCGACCCGACGGTCATCGCGGCCAGCGACCCGATCAGCACGGGGCGTTTGCCGTACATGTCGCCCGCCCGGCCGAGCACCGGGTTGAGCACGGCGCCGGTCAGCAGCGTCGCGGTGAGCATCCAGCTGACCGTGGACCGGGAGCTGCCGGTCTGCGCGGGCAGCTCGGGCAGCATCGGCACGACCACGGTCTGCATGACCGCCATGAGGATGCCGCCGAAGGCGAGGACCGGGACGATCAGCCGGGTGCGCAGCCCGCCGGCGTCGGCAGCCGGACCCGCGGGGCCGGGTGCGGCGCCGCTCCGGTCGGGTGCGGCGTCGAGTCGGGTCGTCCGCTGGTCTTCCACGCGTGCTCCGGGAGTCGTGCAAAGAGGTGGTGCTGGGGCCGGCGTGGCTCCCGGAGGGCGACCGTATTGATCACGGCGGCGGCGGGCAATGATCGAGGACACAGAATCTGACGGTCTGTCAGGTGACGCTCGGCACACGGCCGACTGCACGGGCGGCCCGGCGCGCGGGTGAGTGAAGGCGGCGTGCGGACGGCGGCCGGGCAGGTCCTATCGGGGGGAATCTGCCGCGCCGGGCGCGCGCACTGTGCCGGGCACCCCCACGAGTGGAAGAATTACCCACAAATCTCCCATTTGGTGGTGTCCATGCGACCCGTGTCCCCCGGGAAGCGAGGCTCCGGCGATCCGGTCGACAGCGCCGACGCTGTCGGCATCGCCGACCCGGCCGATGCCGTCGATGCCGCGTTCGACCCGGACCTGGGCCGGGTCGGCCTCTGTCTCGGCGGGGTGCTGAGCCGCCTGGGAGCCTACGGCGGCGGCGTCTACCTGCTCGACGAGCCCGGCACGTCGCTGCTGCTCACCGCGTTCTCCGGACTGCCCCCGCAGTTCGCCGGGCCGTGGCGCAGCCTTCCGGTGGATGCGCCGACCGCGGTCACCGACGCCGTCCGCGAACAGGACCTCGTATGGATCGACGGCGCCGAGGAAATGGCCCGCCGCTACCCGCTCGCCGCGCTCACCCTGCCGTACCACTTCGCCTCGGCGTCCGTGCCGCTGCTCGACGGGCCCGAGGTTCTCGGCGCGATGTTCGTCAACTGGTCCGGCTTCCACCCGCCGCAGCTCACCCGTGCCGAGCGCGCCCGGCTCTGGGCGGCCGCCGACGCGCTCGGCCGCCTGCTCGCCGACGCCGCCGCCGCGGGACGCCCGGTCCGCCCCGGCCCCGAAGCGCTGTCCTGGCCCGGCGCGCCCCCGGGCGGCGACACCGCCGCCGCCCGCCTCCCCGAAGGGCTCTGCGCCCTGGCCGTCGACGGTTCGATCGCCCTGGTCACCCCGGCCGCCGCCCGGCTCCTGGAGACCCCCGCCGACACGCTCCTCGGCGCGCGCCTGTGGGACGTGATCCCCTGGCTCGACCGCCCGATCTACCAGGAGCGCTACCGGGCCGCGGCGATGAGCCAGGAGACCGGCACCTTCGAGGCCATGCGCCCGCCCGCCACCCGGCTGGTGTTCGACCTGTATCCCGACGCGTCCGGCATCACCGTCCGCATCACCGAGACCGCGCCGCCGCCCGAGCCCGAGTCCGGCGCCGCGCCGACCGCCGTGCCGGAGCCCGCCGAGGACTCGCAGTCCCGCCTCGAAGGGATTTACCACGAGCTGCACCTCGCCGCGGCGCTCACCTCCGCGACCAGCGTCCACGACGTCGTCCGGCTCGTCGCGCACGAACTCCTGCCGATGATCGGCGCCTCGCGGGTGGCGCTGTTCGCCGTCGACGAAGCGGGGCGGCTGGAGATCGTCGGCACCCACGGACACCCGCCGGGGACACTCCGGCTGCTCGACGGGATCCGCATAGACCAAGGGCATCCCGGGGCGAAAGCGATCATGAGCGGGATCCCGCTGTTCGCCGGCACCCGCGAGGAAATGGACCGGCTCTACCCCGACTACCGCCACCTGAGCCAAGGCGAAGCGTGGGCGATCCTGCCGATGGCGGTCCCGAGCCAGCGCATCGGCGCCTGCCTGCTGTCGTTCGACCGCCCGCACCGGTTCACCGCCGAGGAACGCGCCTCGCTCCTCGCCCTCGGCGCCCTCATCAGCCAGGCCCTGTTCCGCGCCCGCCACCACGACGCCACCCACGGCATCGCCCGCGACCTGCAGCGCGCCCTGCTCCCGCACAGCCTGCCCCGCCTGCGCGGCCTCGAAGTCGCCGCCCGCTACCGGCCGGCCGCGGCCCACCTGTCCGTCGGCGGCGACTTCTACGACCTCATCCGCCTCGACCGGCACCGCGCCGCCGCCGTCATCGGCGACATCCAAGGCCACGACGCCACCGCGGCCGCCCTCATGGGCCAGGTCCGCACCGCCATCCGCGCCCACGCCACCGCGGGCGCCGACCCGCGCCGCGTCCTCGCCCGCACCAACCGGCTGCTGACCGACCTGGACACCGACCTGCTCGCCAGCGCCGCCTACCTGCACGTCGCCCTCGACAAGCGGCGCGTCCTGGTGTCCCGGGCCGGACACCCCGCCCCGCTGCTCCGGCACCGCGACGGCACCGTCGAGGCGCTGGACGTGCCCGGCGGCATCCTGCTGGGCGTGGACGCCGCCGCCGACTATCCGCGCGCCGCCCTCGCCGTCCCGCCCGGCGCCATCATCTGCCTCTACACCGACGGCCTGACCGACCGGCCCGGCGTCGACCCCGACCGCAGCCTCGCCGCCCTCGCCGACCGCCTCTCCCGGGCCGGCACGGCCGATCCGCCGCTCGACGAACTCGCCGAAACCCTCATCGGCGACGCGTCCGGCACGGACGACACCACGCTCCTGCTGCTCCGCCTCGGCCAGGGCCGCCGCCGCACGCGCTGAAGCTTGTCCCGTGCGCCCACGGCGGGCCCGTTGCCGTTCGAGACGCGGTCTGGAATCCCGTGTGCGAGGTGGGGGGTGGGGACACGGATACCAATCCAGTCCCGGGCTGGACGCCGGGGACCTTCCACACCCACCCCCCATGGCCGCGAGTCCCGCACGAGCTCCGTCCGGCCCGTCGTCTCGCACCGTAGCCCGCGGTACCGACAGTGCCGGCCGACCGGGTCCGACTGTCTAGTCCCGGCGACCGCTCGGCAGCAGCACCCACGCCGCGGCCGCCGTCACCACCAGCACCACGGCCTCCGCCGCGACGCTCACGTGCATGCCCGACAACGAGAACCCGGTCCCGCCGTCCCCGGTGGCCAGCGCGCCGAACGCGGCCACGGCCAGCGCCCCGCCGGTCTGCCGCAGGGCGTTCAGCAGGCCCGATGCCGTTCCGACCCGCTCGCCGGGTACCGCGTCCATCAGTTGCGCGGTGAACGCCGGCACCGAAAGCGCACCCCCGATCCCGAGCGGGATCAGCAGCACCAGCACCAGCCACACCGGCGTGTCCGCGGCCAACGGCAGCATCGCGAGCATCGCCACCGCCATGATCAGCTGGCCCACGACGATGACCGGCCGCCGCCCGAACCGCTCCGCGAGCCGCGGCGACAGCAGGTTCGTCCCGCTGATCACCGCCGCCATCGGCGCGAACATCAGCCCCGCCTGCACTCCCGACATGCCGCGCAGCTCCTGGTAGTACAGGCCGAGCAGGAAGATCCCGCCGTAGAACGCCGCGTTGATCGCGAAGCCGAGCATCAGCGGCACCGCGACGAACCGGTCGCGCAGCATCCCGAGCGGCACCATCGGCGCCCGCTGCCGCCGCTCCGCCACCGCGAACCCCACCGCGCCGGCCACCGCCACGAGAGCCGAACCCAGCACCGGCAGCGTCGTCCACCCGGCGTGCCCGCCCTCGATCACCGCGAACGCCAGCCCCGCGAGTGCCACCACGGCCGTCGCCTGACCCCACATGTCCAGCGGCGCCGGACGGCGCGGCGACCGCGGCACCCGGGTCAGCAGCGCCAGGGTCACCGCACCGATCGGTAGATTGATCAGGAACACGGCACGCCACCCCGGGCCCTCGGACAGCAGCCCGCCCAGCACCGGGCCCGCGCCCATCGCCAGCGAACCGCCGACCGTCCACAGCGCGATCGCGCGGGCCCGCTGCCGCGGCTCCTCGTACGTCTGCCGGATCAGCGCCAGCGACGCCGGGACGACGATCGCCGCCGCGGCGCCCTGCGCCACCCGGGCCCCGATCAGCGTGCCGATGCCCGGTGCGGCCGCGCATGCCAGCGACGCCGCGGTGAACAGGGCGACACCCCAGCCGTACGCCCGCCGCGCCCCCGCCCGGTCCGCCAGCGCGCCCGCCGACAGCATCAGCGCGGCCAGCATGAGCGTGTACGCGTCGACCACCCACTGGAGTCCCGTCATCCCGCTGTGCAGCGACGAACGGATCGACGGCAGGGCGATGTTCACGGCCGATACGTCCACGGAGATCACCGTGAACCCGAGCAGCGCGGCGATCAGTGCGAAACCCGAGCCGGGCGGAGATCCTGGCGCCCGGCTCGGGGCATAGGCGACCCGATCGCGGCCGTCGTTCCCGGCCACGGCGCCGCCGGACCCGGTCCGGGACTCCGCGGTGGTGGGAACGGCGGACGCAGAAGCCGACACAGAGGACATGGACGAGGACATCGAAGAGGACATCGAAGGCATGGCAGGACTCCCGAGCGTGCGACAGAAGACAGCGACGGCGGCCCGGCGGTGGCCGCCGGTACGCGGGCGGCTCCGTCCGACGGATCCGCGGCCCGGTGCCGTGCACCCCCTGGGATCCGGCGGCCGGGCCGCCCGCGATGGCCCCTACTTTTCCGCGGTACGCGCGGGCGCGGGAGGCCGTGTTGTGCCCCGGTGCCGCGTTCCTGGGTGTGCCACAGCCCCTCACGGCCCGCCCGGCGGCGCGCGGGGACTGCGACACTGATCCGATGGCACCAGGCACCGAACTCGGCAAATACCTGCGGGCCCGGAGGGCCCTCGTCCGACCCGAAGACGTCGGCCTGCCCGCGGGTGCGGGCATCCGCCGCACACCCGGACTCCGCCGCGAGGAACTCGCCACCCTCGCGGGCGTCAGCGTCGACTACTACACGCGCCTCGAACGCGGCCGCGAGACGAACCCGTCGCCCGCGGTCATCGACGCGATATCCCGGGCCCTGGGCCTGTGCGGCGACGCCCGGTCGCGGCTCAACGAGCTCGCCGACCTGGCGTCCGGACGCACTTCCGAGAAGCCCGCCGGAACCGCCGCGGGCGGTGCCGGGCCCGGTGACTCGATCCTGCGGATCCTCGAGGCGCTGCGGCCGCTTCCGGCGTACGTCGTCAACCGGTACAGCTACATGCTCGCCGCCAACCCGCCCGGCCGCCGCCTGCTGCCCGGCCTGTGGGACATGCCGCCCGAGCAGCGCAACATGACCCGCTACCTGTTCCTGCACCCGGTCGGCCGCGTGCTCTACCACCCGTGGGAAGAGACCGTCGCCGCGTCCGTCGCCCACCTGCGCGCCATCGGCGGCGCCGACCAGGACTCCCCGGAACTCACCGCACTCGTCGGCGAACTCCTCCTCAAATCACCCGACTTCGCCCGCATCTGGGAGCGCTACGAAGTTCACGAACGGCGCGGCGGCACCAAGTCGTTCCGGCACCCCAAGGTCGGCGCGATGACGCTGTCCTTCGAGGTCATGCAACTCGCGGGCACGAGCGGGACCCGCCTCGTCGTCTACAACGCCCCGCCCGGCACCCCGGACGAGGCCGCGATGCTGCGCCTCGAAACGGCGGCCGCCCCGCAGGCCGGGCCGCCGCCCGGCACGGCTGCGGAATAGCGCCGACTAGAGTTCCGGTATGCCACGGGACGGATCGACCACCAGGGAGCGACTGATCGCCGCGGCGGAGCGGGTCTTCGCCGAACAAGGCGTCGAACAGGCCAGCCTGGTGGACATCCACAAGCTCGCCGGGCAGGCCAACAAATCCGCCCTGCACTACCACTTCGGCTCCCGCGAAGACCTGCTGCGCGCGGTGCTCGCCCGGCACGTCGCCCGGGTGAGCCCGGTGCGCCGCGGCTACGTCGACGCCATAACCGCCCGGCAGGCCGACGGCACCGAACCGACGGTCCCGGAACTCCTCACCGCACTCGTCCAGCCGCTCGCCGACCAGATGCACACCGAGTCCGGCCGCTACTGCGTGCGCATCGCCGGACACATGCGCACGATCGGCGGCGGCTTCCGCCGCCACGGCGCGTTCTTCCACGACGTCCCCGAAGAACTCCCGTGGATCTACGACCGGCTCGCCGAACGCCTCGACCACCTGCCGGAGCGCCTGCGCATCGAACGGCTCGCCGTGTGGAACGACATGGTCGCCGCGACACTCGCGGACTGGGCGGCGACCGCGGGCACCGAAGGCACGGACGCGGTCTTCACCGCCGACGAACTCGTGGTGAACCTGGTCGACATGGGCACGGCGGCGCTGCTCGCCCCCAGCCGGCTGAGCTGACGGCGGGCCGTCCTCACGGGTAGTGCCAGCACCACCTCTCCGCCGGGTACCCGCGCACTGTCGGCCCCGGCGCCGAGACCGGAACGATAGGCGCATGTCCAACGCACCAGACTTCGACAGCGCGGGCCCGCCGCAGCCGGTTCCGCCCGGGGACGGATCGGCCGAGACGACGGCGGCCGGCCCCGAAGCCGGTTCCGGTGCCCGACCCGGCTCGCCGAGCACCCTGCCGCCGGCTCCGCCCGCTCTGCCCGCTCTGCCCGGTGAGCCCGGTGAGCCCGGTGAGTCCGGTGAGCCCGCCCGGCCCCGGCGCTGGGCCGATCTGCCGCTCACCACCTCGTCGGCCGCGCCCTGGCCCGCTCTGCGCACCGCGCTCCGCATCCTGCGCGAGCCGTTCCGGGGCCGGTCGCTCGGCGAACTCCTCTTCGGGTTCATCGGCTTCCCGATCGCGCTCGTCTGCGGGCTCCTCCTCGCGGCCCTGCTGTTCGGCAGCACGCTGCTCTCCATCACGGTCATCGGCGTGCCGATCCTGTGCGGCGTGATCCTGCTCGGGCGGCCGATCAGCGCGCTGCACCGCGGCTTGGCGCGCGGGCTGCTCGGCAAGGACCTCCCCAAGCCCGCCCCGTTCCGGCCGAAGCCCGGCTTCCTCGGCTGGATCGGGTCGGCGTTCGGGAACGCCGAAGCGTGGCGCGGCATCGCGTTCGTCGTCGCGCATCTGCCCGTGTCGTTCGCCGCTCTGGCGTCCGCGTGGACGCTGACCGGGCTCGGCGGCATGCTCATGACCAACCTGATCTGGGCGCCGATCGTCCAGCCCACCCAGGTCGACTCGCACGGCGTCACGCACGAGACGCCCTTCGCGTTCGGCGACCACTACTTCGACGGCTGGGGCGAGTCGGTGCTCGTCTCGTTCGCCGGCCTGGCGATGGTCGTCGCCTCACCATGGGTGCTGCGCGGCATCCTGTTCGTCGACGTGTGGCTCATGCGCGTGCTGCTCGGCCCGACCAAGACGTCCGCCCGCATGCAGGACCTCGAGGAGTCCCGCGCCATCGCCGTGGACGACTCCGCCGCCCGGCTGCGCCGCATCGAACGGGACCTGCACGACGGCGCCCAGGCCCGCATCGTCGCCCTCGCCATGCACCTCAGCCAAGCGCAGGAGAACCTCGACGACGACGATGAGCCCGTCGACGTCGACAAGGCCCGCACCCACGTCGACTCCGCCCTCGGCAGCGCCAAACTCGCCATTGCGGAACTGCGCGACCTCGCCCGCGGCATCCACCCGCCCGTCCTCGACGACGGACTCGACGCGGCACTCGCCACGCTGACCGCGGGCAGCCGCGTCCCGATCGACCTGTACGTGGACGTCGAGCCGCGGCCCCCCGCCGCATTGGAGTCCATCGCCTACTTCTGCACCGCCGAACTCCTCACCAACGCCCAGCGCTACTCCGGCGCCCGGCGGATCGCCATCGACGTGGTGCGCCGCGACGACCGGCTGATCGTGACGGTGTTCGACGACGGGCGCGGCGGCGCGTTCCTGCGCACCGGCGGCGGCCTCGCCGGGCTCGTCGAACGCGTCCGCACCGTCGACGGCACGCTCACCGTGGGCAGTCCCGAAGGCGGCCCGACCGAAGTGCGCGTCGTCCTGCCGCTCCGCGGCCCGGCATGACCCGGCACCACGTCCGCACCCGGCGCGGCACGACGACCCCGAAAGCTGAGACGATCCCGCCATGCGCATCGTGATCGCCGAGGACGCCGCCGTGCTGCGCGACGGGCTCGTCCAACTCCTCACCGACCGCGGCCACGACGTCCCGGCGGCGGTCGCCGACGCGGACGGGCTGCTCGCCGCCGTCGCCGAACACCGCCCGGACGTCGCCGTGGTCGACATCCGGATGCCGCCCACCCACACCGACGAAGGCCTGCGCGCCGCGATCGAGCTGCGCCGCACCCATCCCGGCACCGGTGTCCTGGTGTTCTCGCAATACGTGGAGACCCGCTACGCGTCCCGCCTGCTCGCCGAGAACGCCGCCGGAGTCGGCTATCTGCTGAAGGAACGCGTCGTCGACGTCCGCGACTTCGTCGACGCCCTCACCCGCGTCGCGGCCGGCGGGACCGCGCTCGACCCCGAGGTCGTCGGCCAACTCCTCGGCGCCGCAAGCCGCGTCGCCCCCGTGGAGACCCTCAGCCCGCGGGAACGCCAAGTCCTGGGACTGATGGCCGAAGGCCGGTCGAACGCGGCCATCGCCAAGAGCCTCAAGGTCACCGACCGGGCGGTGGAGAAACACATCGGCAGCATCTTCACCAAGCTCGACCTGCCGCCGTCGGACGACGACCACCGGCGCGTCATGGCCGTGCTGCAGTACCTCCAGGCCTGACCGGCCCGATCGTCCGGGCTCGCTCCCGGGCGAACCCGCGGCGGCGCTACCCCGCCGACTCGTCCCGCGGATCCGCCGGGATCGCCGCCACCGCCTCCCGCAGCGCCGTCAGCAGCGCCGTCACCAGCGGCTGCGGCCAACGACGCTCCGCCGTCAGCACCCCGATGTGCCGGACCGGGCGCGGCTGGTCGAGCGCGAGGAACGCCAGCCCCGGCTTGTGCGTCGCGAGCGCGATCCGCGGGATGAGGGCGACACCGATGCCGGCGTCGACCAGGGACTGCGAGAACAAGTAGTCCGTACTCGTGCACACCACCCGCGGCGTGAACCCGGCCATCGCCGACGACCGGGCCAGCGGCTCGCCCGCCGCGCCGCAGCCCTCGATCCACCGCTCCTCGGTCAGCGCGGTGATCGGCAGCGACCGGCGGTGCGCCAGACGGTGGCCGCGGGGGAGGACCAGCCACATCTGCTCGTCCATCAGCGGCGTCCACGCCAGCCCGGGGAACGCCGGCACCGTGCCGAAGTGGTAGGCCAGCGCCACATCCGCACGGCCGTCGCGGACCAGCGCGGCCGCGTCCGCGGGCTCGGCCTCGGTCACCGTCGGCTCGACCTCGGGCTGCCGCGCCGTCAACGCGATGAGCGCGGGCGGCAGCAGCGCCTGCCCGGCGCTCGTGAACGTCGCCACGTCCAACCGCCCCAGACTGCCCTCCGCCAACCGGTCGATCCGGGCCTGCGCCGCCGCCAGCTCCGCCGCGACCGACTCCGCCGCCTCCACCAGCACCCGCCCCGGCTCGGTCAGCCGCACACCGCGCGTACTGCGTTCCACCACCGGCCGGCCCAACGACCGCTCCAACGCCGCGATCTGTTGCGACACCGCGGACGGCGTCATCATCAGCACCGCGGCCGCCTTCGCGAAACTGCCCCGCTCGGAGACCTCCCGCAGGATGCGCAGCCGATGCACATCGATCATCAGATCCCCTTAATGCCCGTGAAGCAGATCACCACTTCTGCTGTCGATCCCAGCACAGCACGATGAACCCATGACCCGCAAAGCCTGGATCCTCTTCGCCGCCATGTCCGTCCTGTGGGGGACGTCGTACCTGTTCATCAAGGTCGCCGTCGACGAACTCTCCGCCCCCATGGTGGCGGCGTCCCGGACCGGCATCGCCGCCCTCGTCCTCGTGCCGCTGGCCCTGCGCCGCCGCGCCTTCGACGCGCTCCGCGGCCGGGTCCCCACCGTCGTCCTGCTGGCGTTCACGCACGTCGCCGGGCCGTTCCTGCTCATCTCGTACGGCGAAGTGCACATCTCGTCGTCGCTGACGGCGCTGCTCATCGCCGCGCAGCCGATCATCATCGCGCTGCTCGCCCTCAAGCTCGACGCCACCGAGCGCGTGTCCGGGCCGCGCGCCGTCGGCCTTGCGGTCGGCCTCGGCGGCGTGGCGACGCTCGTCGGCTTCGACCTCACCGGCGACCGGCTCGGCCTGCTCGGCGCGGGCATGGTGCTGCTGGCCACGTTCGGGTACGCGTGCGCGACCCTCATCGTCAAGCGCCGCCTCGGCGACGTCGCCCCGCTCGGCCTGGTCGCGTCGACGATGAGCATCAGCACCGCGGCGCTGCTGCCGCTCGCCGTCGCCACCGCGCCCACGGAGGTGCCGAGCGGCAAGGCGATCGGATCGCTGCTGGCCCTGGGACTGGTGTGCACGGCCGTCGCGTTCCTCGCGTTCTACGCGCTCATCGCGGAAGCCGGTGCCGGACGGGCCGCGCTCATCACCTACCTCAACCCGATCGTCGCCGTCCTGCTCGGCGTGCTGGTCCTCGGCGAGGCGCTGACCCCGGCCACCGCGGCGGGCACCGCGCTGATCCTCGCCGGATCGTGGCTCGCGACCCGGCCCGCGAAGCCGGCCGCCGCCGACTCCGCCGACCCGGTCGCCCCCGCACACGTCAGTCCTTGTACTCCGGAACCCGCTTCTCCTTCCGGGCGATGATCGCCTCTTCGAAGTTCTGCGTGGTCAACCGGACATACAGCTGCGCGTGGCCTTCGGCGTCCATGTGGGCGTGCATGCTGCCCGCCTCCAGGCCCGACCACAGCATGCGCTTGGTGACCTCGACGCCGACCCGGCTGAACCCGATGATGCGGTCGGCCAGGTCGAGGCACTCGTCGAGGAGCTTCTCCTCCGGCACCACCCGGGACACCAGCCCGATCCGTTCGGCCTCGGCGGCGTCCACGTCCCGGCCGGACAGCATGATCTCGAACGCGCGCGACGAACCGATCGCCCGCGGCAGCAGATAACTGATGCCCAGCTCGCTCGCCGTGAGGCCGTTGTTGATGCCGGCGGCCCGGAAGTAGGCGCTCTCCGACGCCAACCGGATGTCCGTCGCCACCGACAGGCAGAACCCGCCGCCGATCGCCGGGCCGTTGATCGCGCCGATGACCGGCTGGTGCATCTTGCGCAGCCCGAGGATCACGTCGTCGAGGATCTCCATCGACCGGCGCGCGATCGACGTCCGCGTCAGCCCCTTCACCCCCGGGATCCGCCCGGAGCTCTCCAGGTCCGCGCCGGAGCAGAAGCCCCGCCCCGCGCCGGTGATCACGACCACCCGCGTATCGTTGTCCGCGCTGACCTCCTCGAGGGCCTCGCGGAACGGGACCATCACGTCGAACGCCATGGCGTTCATCCGTTCCGGTCGGTTCAGGGTGATCAGCGTGACGTGCGGGCGCGGCTTGTCGATGAGCACGAACGACATGGGGCGGCATCCTCGATCGGTCGGGGAAGAATCCCAGCGGGTCGGGCGTTGTGGGTCGTCGCGGTGTTCTTGATCGTGTCAATGATCAGCGCACCGGTACGGAGCTGCGATGTCAAGAGCGACCCGTGCGCACGTCGGGGAGGCACGAATGGCCGGACGGGCGGACGTTCGGGACGTACCGGCGGAAAGGCAGCACGGCATGCGGGGCGGGCACGTCGATCCGCAGTCCTTCGACTCCTTCGCCGGCGACTACGCCCGCTACTCCGACCTCCACGACCCCCTCGGCGAATGGCTCACCGAAGCCCTCGCCGAACTCGCCCCCGCGGGCGGCCGCGCCCTCGACGCCGGCTGCGGCTCCGGCCGCCACGCCCACGCCCTCGCCGCCACCTACGACGACATCTTCGCCGCCGACCTCAGCCCCGCCCTCGTCGAAACCGCCCGCCTGCGCCGCCCGCACGCGCGCATCCGCTACGAAGCCCTCGACCTGCACGACATCGCCGACGACCGCGGCTTCGACCTGGTGCTCAGCCTTGCGACCCTGCACCACGTGCCGGACCTCGACGCGGCCCTGCGGCACCTGCGCGGCCTGGTCCGGCCCGGCGGGACGGTGATCCTCGCCGACAATGTGGCCGACTCGCCCGCGGCACCCCGCTGGGCCTACGTCACCGGGGCCGCCTACGAACTCCCGCGGGACATCGCGCGCCTCGGACGCCGGGACGCCTGGTGGCTCTACCGGTTCCGCACGAGCCGGTCGTGGCTCGCTCATTTGCTCAGCGACCGGTACCTGAGCCGGAGGCAGTTCGAGCAGCGGTACGGGGCGGTGTTTCCGGGGGCGCGGTTCACCGACTTGGGGTTCGCGGCGGGGATGGTGTGGCGGAACGGAGTCGGGGACGGGGACGGCTGAGACCGCCTCGGTTTCGGGTCCCGGTTCGGTTTCGGGTTCGGCTTCCCGTCGGCTTTGCGTCGGGCTTCGCGTTCGCGTTCGGCTTCGGCGGCAGGCCACCTTGGAGTGATTGGCTGCTGACCCCGGATGGTTGGGCACGTCAGACTGAGCCGGGAACTTTCGGCGACGATGCGGGTGGGGGCTCTGGAGTGACGGACATTCAGGTCGCGGTGGTCACGTTCGACGGGTTCAACGAACTCGACAGCTTCATCGCGGCGGGGCTGATCAACCGCGCGCCGGGGATCACGGCGTATCTCGCCACGCCGGCGCCGGTCGTCACGTCGATGAACGGGGTGGAAGTGCGGGGGCAGCGGCCTCTGGAGTTCGCTGCGGAGGCGGATGTCGTGCTGGTCGGGAGCGGGATCAAGACGCGCGACGTCGTCGCCGACGAGGGACTGGTTGCCGCGCTGCCGCTCGATCCGGCGCGTCAGCTCGTCGGGTCGCAGTGTTCGGGGGCGCTGGTACTGGCCAAGCTGGGACTGCTCGGGTCGATGCCGGCGTGCACGGACACGACGACGCGGCCGTGGGTGGAGGCGTGCGGGGTGACCGTGCTGGACGCGCCGTTCCACGCCGAGGGCGGCATCGCCACCGCGGGCGGGTGCCTGGCCTCGCAGTACCTCGCCGCGTGGACGCTGACGCGCACGGTCGGCGAAGCGGCCGCTCGGGCGGCGATCGACTACGCGGCGCCGGTGGGGGAGAAGGCGGCGTACGTGGACCGGGTGATGGCGGTGGTGGGCGAGCCTGCGCTGCGGTGACGCGGGGGGCGATGCCTAGACTTGCGCTCTTTGGTTGACGGCTGAGTCGCCGGGTTGCGTTGCTTTGCAAGCTGTTGCCTGCTGCTCTTTGCCTGCTGCTCTTGTCCGTTGTTCTGTCGGTTGTTTTGTCTGGTGTCTTTCGTCTGCTCCCCTTCGGGTTCGGCGTGACCGGTGCCTTGCCGGGTCCTTGCGTCCGTCCCGACACGTCCGCCCGGTGGTGACCCACGATGACCGCGCCCGAGCGCACCGATGCCGAGATATCCCGCCGCGGCGGGGGCGGCCCGGAGGACGTGCTTTCCGATGCCGAGGTCGCCCGGATCCAGCGGCGCACCGTGCGGATCCTGGTGCTCGCCCAGGTGGTCGGCGGCGTCGGCGTCGGTTCGTCGCTTGCGGTCAGCGGACTGCTCGCCGAAGACCTGTCGGGGTCGCAGGCGTGGTCAGGCTTCGCCGTGACCGCGATCACGCTCGGGGCGGGGTTGTTCGCGCTGCCGCTTGCGCGCGTTGCCGACGTGCGCGGCCGCCGCATCGCCCTGACCCTCGGCTGGAGCGCCGCCACCGTCGGCGCGCTGGGGGTCATTCTCGCGGCGGTGCTGGGGTGGTTCCCACTCTTGCTTGCCGCGCTGGTGGTCTTCGGCGCGGGGAGCGCCGCCAACCTGCAGTCGCGCTACGCCGCCGCCGATCTCGCCGACGACCGGACCCGGGCCCGATCGCTCGCCGTTGTGGTGTGGTCCACGACTCTCGGGGCCGTCGTCGGACCCAACCTCAACACGCCGGGAGCCGCCGTCGGGCGGGCGCTGGCGCTGCCGGAGCTGGCGGGGCCGTATGTCTTCTCCGCCGTCGCGTTTGCGGGCGGCGGGGCGATCATGTGGGTTCTGCTGAGGCCGGATCCGCTGCTGACGGCGCGGCGGATGGCGTCGTCGGTGGAGTCGGTGGAGTCGGTGGAGTCGGTGGAGTCGGTGGAGTCGGTGGAGTCGGTGGAGTCGGAGGGAGCGGTGGCGTCTGCGGCGTCCGCGGCGTCGGCGGGTGGGCCGGGTCCGGAGGCCGGTGCGTCGGACGCCCGGCCCAAGCAGGTGGGTTCGCTGCGGTCGTCGTGGCGGGTCGTGCGCGCGTCGCGGCCGGCGATGTTGGCGCTGGCATCGGTGGTGCTCGGGCACGCCGTGATGGTGTCCGTGATGGCCATGACACCAGTGCACATGAAGCATCACGGGGCGAACCTCACGCTAGTGGGCCTGACCATCAGCCTGCACATCGTCGGGATGTATGCGTTCTCGCCGCTGGTGGGGTGGGCTGCCGACACGGTCGGGCGGATCCCGGTCATCGCCGTGGGGCAGGTGGTGCTGTTGGCGGCCGTGCTCGTGGCGGGCCTGTCCGGGAGCACCGTGCCGGTCACGATGACGGGTCTGCTGCTGCTCGGGCTGGGCTGGTCGTGCTCGATGGTGGCCGGCTCGTCGCTGCTGGCCGAGTCCGTGCCGGCGGCCGAGCGGCCGCGGGTGCAGGGCGCGTCCGACTTGCTGATGAACCTGTTCGGCGCGGCGGGCGGCGCGGTCGCCGGGTCGGTGCTGGACGTGGCCGGCTACGGAGGTCTCAACGCGGCGGCGGGGTTGATCGTGCTGCCGGTGTTCGCGGTGGTGGCCGGGTATGCGGCGGGGCGGGCGCGGCGGCCGGCCGCGTGAATTGCGGACGGGTCGTGGCCGTGTGATGTGCCGACTCGTCGAGATGTGACCCCTGGGATATCGCCCTATGTTGGACGAATCCGGGCATTCACCCGGATGGTCTAGCCGTTGTGTCGAGCCGCTTGTCGACGGAGGGCATCCCATGGAGCGATCCCGAGTCCTCGTGGTCGGCGCGGGCTTCGCCGGCTTCGAAACCGTCCGGCACCTGGAGAAGCACCTCGGGCCACAGGACGCCGAGATCACGCTGATCAGCCCGGGCGGCTACATGCTGTACCTGCCGTTGCTGCCGCACGTCGCGGCCGGGGTGATATCCAGCCGGTCGATCGCGGTGCCGCTGTACCGCATGCTCAAGCGCACGCACATCGTGCCGGGCGGGGCGATCGGCGTGGACCTGGACGCGAAGGTGTGCGTGGTCCGGAAGATCACCGGCGAGCTGGTGAACATCGCGTACGACCAGATCGTGCTGTGTCCCGGAAGTGTGACGCGCTCGTTCGACATCCCCGGGCTCGACAAGTACGGGCGCGGCATGAAGAACCTCGCGGAAGCGGTCTCCCTGCGCGACCACGTGATCGCGCAGCTCGAACTCGCCAACAGCAGTCTGGACCAGGACGAGCGGCGGGCGCGCTGCCAGTTCGTGGTGGTCGGCGGCGGCTATGCGGGCGTGGAGACGGCGGCATGCCTGGAGATGGTCACGTCGTCGGCGCTCGACCACTTCCCGCGGCTCGACCCGTCGCAGGTGCGGTGGACCGTCCTGGACATGGCGCCGCGGCTCATGCCGGAACTCGGCGAGAACCTGGGGCGGGCGGCGCTGGAGATTCTGGCGCGGCGCGGAGTCGACGTGCGGCTGGAGACGAGCGTGACGGCGGTGGGGGCGGACTCGGTGACGCTGACCAGCGGTGAGGTCCTGCCGTGCCGGACGTTGGTGTGGACGGCGGGGGTGGCGGCGAGTCCGCTGATCGGGACGCTCGGATCGGAGACGGTCCGGGGGCGGCTGGCGGTCGGGACGGACCTGGCGGTGCCGGGGCGGCGTGACGTGTTCGGGCTGGGGGACGCGGCGGCGGTACCCGACGTGGACAAGGGCGACGGCGCGATCTGCCCGCCGACGGCGCAGTACGCGATGCGGCAGGCGCGGGTCGCGGCGCACAACGTGATCGCGCGGATCAAGGGCGGCCGATTCCGGGAGTTCCGGCACAAGGACCTGGGGCTCGTGGTGGACCTGGGCGGGACGGAGGCTGTCGCGCGGCCGCTCGGGCGCGAACTGCGCGGGCTCCCGGCGCAGGCGTTGACGCGGGGGTACCACCTGATGGCGCTGCCGGGCTTCCGGTCGCGGGCCCGGGTGGCGGCGGCGTGGGGCATGCACGCGTTCGCCGGGGACGACTTCATCCGGCTGGGTTTCTTGGCGGGCCGGACGGGGTCGCTGTCGGACTACGAGCACACGCACGCGTATTTGTCGCGGGAAGAGCTGAGGGAGCAGGTCGGGAGGTAGGGCGGGTTCCGCGTCAGCGGCGAACCGCCGAGATCAGCCCGCCAGGCCGCTCCTCGCGGCGCTCCGGAGTGCTCATCGGGCGGCCATACGCGGCAGCCCGCTCGCGCAGAGTGTGGCTCTCGCCTTCCCAACCGTGCGCGGCCAGCCAACGCACCGGGTCGTCGGGCATCTCCGAAATCCACAAGGATGCCGCCGATCCCGGCGCGGCGTCCGCACCGAACCGCTCGATCACGCCGCGCGAGCCCAGCGTCAGCCCCAGCCGACTGCCGGCCGCCGACTGCGTGCCGATCCGGGCCAGCAGCAACTCCACCGCATCCTCGGGCAGATAGATCAGCAGTCCCTCGGCGATCCATACGGTCGGCGCGGTCGGGTCGTGCCCCGCGGCGGACAGCGCGCGCGGCCAGTCCTCCCGCAGATCCACGGCCACGGGGATCCGCTCGCAGCGCGCGACGGCACGTTCCCCGCGGAGTACCTCAGCTTTGAAGTCCAGCGGGGCGGCGGTGTCGACCTCGAACAACCGGGTCCCCTCGGGCCATTCCATCCGGAACGCCCGGCTGTCCATGCCGGCGCCGAGCAGGACGACCTGCCGGACTCCGGACGCGGACGCCTCCCGCAACAGGTCGTCGAGGAATTTCGTGCGGACGACGATCGAGAACGACACGGCCAACCGGCGGCGTCGCGCGGCCTCGTCGTCCTGCGGCGGCGGCGCAGCAGGCCACAGCCCACCGGCGGCCGCGAAAGCCCGCGCCAGCGGGTCGCGGAACAGCGCGTTCTCCCGCTCGGTCTCCATGGCGCGCACCTTGGCCACTCCCACCGCCGTGGCCCACACTCCCGACGGCCGCATCTGCTCCTGGTCATCAGCCACCGCACCAGCCTAAAGGGCGGACGGCGCCGCCTTTCGGGCAAGGCCGTCGATAGGCAACCGGCCGTGCGGCCGGGCCCGCCAAGTCGCTTTCCGTAAAGGCTTCTCGGCCCAACGTCCCCGGCAACCGCGCCAACGAGCGTCCGAACCGTCGCCCGGCTGTGCGACGTCGACCGGCGCGGCCGTTCCGCGAACGTCTGCGACGGCCTGTTCCGGCGCATCCCGGGAGAAGCAGGGCCCGTGCCGGTCTCCGTCGAACTGAGCGTCACCGCCTACCGGTTCGCGCCCGGCCGCCGGATCCGGCCGCCGGTCGCCGCGCACACCCGCGCTACACCCGCAACACCGGCACGGGAGAAGCCGACACCACCGCGACCTGCCTCGTCGCCCCCGAGACCGGAGTCCATCAGCTGTCGGCGCTCGTCCTGCGGTGCCGCGACCCGGATGCGTAAGTGAGCGGTAAGAGCGTTGCGCGCCAAGCGTGTTGGTGCGCAGTAAGAGTCAAAAGCGCCGGCAGATGACAGATGGCAGATGGCAGATGGCAGATGACAAGCGGGCCGCCCCGGGCAGTGGGCGGCCCGCTTGCGTCACCTCCGGCCGCAAGGCCGCAGGGTCCCGCGGGACCGGCTAACCGACCGAGTTGTTCGCCCGGTGGCGTCCCGGTCCCTGGGGCGGTCGGCGGCGGGCCTGATCCGCTGGGCGCCGCAGGAAGGCCGCCAGGGGTGCGAGGAAGCCTGCCGGCGATCCTCGGCGGCCGTTCGCGCGGTACGCATCCGGCCCGCCGCCGGGTCGGGTCATGCGCATGAAGCAGGACCCGTGCGTGGGGTCGTCGTCATCCGGTACTACCGGGTCGGCCTCGACCAAGTCGCCCGTCTCGCGCAGGAGGATGCGAAGCCGCGCGAGCGCGTCGACCGGTCCGAACACCACTACGTCCAACCCTTCCACGGACGGCCTAACGACCCGCGCGTTGAAAGGTTCTGCCTGAGGGCAGGGAATTTCCTCGTCGAGATTTGCCAGCTTGGCAAGGTGCTCCCTCGCAGCCCCGAAACCGCGTTGACGGGGGATCCGGCTGCCTCCTAACATTCCGACCGTCGGTATGTAAAAGGAAGGACGCCGGAGATGCGCCCACCCCTGCACGACCCCGAACACAACCTCGGACCCGATTCCGAACCCGATGCAGAACCCGATTTCGCACCCGATTCCGAACGCGGAGAAGCCGACGGCAAAGCCGGCTCCGTGCTCGTTCTCCTCCTCGCCTGCGGCGGATCGTTCGTCTCCTTGCTCGACGTGACGATCGCCAACCTCGCCGTCCCGGACCTGCAGCGGGACTTCGGCAGCGCCTCGGTCGCCGACCTGACCTGGGTCATGTCGCTGTACGCCATCGCCTTCGCGGCACTCCTCGCCCCCGCGGGGCGGCTCGCCGACACCGTCGGCCGCCGCGGCCTCTACCGGGCCGGCATCGCGGTGTTCACGCTCGCCTCGGCGGCCTGCGCCGCGGCACCGAACCTCGCAACGCTGCTCGTCGCCCGCGCGGTGCAGGGGCTGGGCGCGGCGGCACTGGTGCCCGCCTCGCTCGCCATCGTGCTGGCCCAGATACCGGCCGCCCGGCGGGCGGCGGCGATCGGCGCGTGGTCCGCGTCCGCGTCGCTGGCCGCGGCGCTCGGGCCGAGCCTCGGCGGGATCCTCGTCGACGTGTTCGGGTGGCGCTCGGTGTTCCTGATCACCGTGCCGATCGGCATCGGCCTGGCGCTGCTCACCCGCGTCGCCGCGGACTCGCGGAGCGGCGAACGCCTCCCCGACCTCGCCGGGTCCGCGCTCCTGGCGGGCGGGATCGGCGCCTTGGTCGTCGGCGTCTCGCAAGGATCGACCTGGCAGTGGGACGACGCGCGGACGCTCGCCTGCATCGCGGGCGGCCTGCTGCTGATCGTCGCCGCGGTGGCCCGCGCGGCACGCCATCCGCGTCCGGGCCTGGAAGTGGGGCTGTGGCGGAGTCGGCCGTACGCCTACGCCAACGTCGTCTCGTTCCTGTTCGGCATGCTGCTCTACCCGTGGATGCTCCTGGGCGTGCTGTACCTGACCCAGGTGTGGCACTACTCCGAACTCCGGGCCGGGTTCGCGATGACGCACGGTGCGGTCGTGTCGGCCGCGGCGGGACTCGCGGTCGGGAAACTCGCGCGGGCGGTGACGCCGCGGACGGCGGTCGTCGGCGGGGCGGTCGTGCTCGCCGTCACCGCGCTGTGGCTGGGCCTGGCCGTTCCGGAACAGCCTGCGTTCCTCACGCTGTGGCTGCCGACGGGCGTGCTGCTCGGCCTGGGCATCGGCGCGGTGAGCACCGGGGTGTCCAGCGCGGCGGCGTTGTCCGTGCCGCCGGTGAAATTCGCGGGGGCGACCGGGCTGAACCTGACCGCGCGTCAGGTCGGCGGGGCGCTCGGCATCGCGGCGCTGGCCACCGTGATGCAGCGCGAGGCCGGGCACGGGACGGACGCGTTCCGGGACTTGTTCTTCATCTTCGCCGGGCTGGCGGTGCTGACCGCGGCGGCGGGGATCGGGCTGGCGAAGTCCGCCGCGGCAGCGGGGGCACCGGCGGATGCGCGCCGCGACGCCGGGTCGGAAGCGCTGGTAGGCGAACGCAAGGAGATGACGGTATGACCACGACGCACATGAGCCGGGGAACCGAGCCGCTCGCGTACCGCTTGGCCGCGGGTGAGGAAGCCGCGCTGCTCGCCGGGGCGCCCTGGCGGCGGTTCGCGGTGATCGGGGACAGCATCGCCGAGGGCATCGGGGAAGCCACCGAAGGGTTCCCGGATCAGGGGTGGGCGGACTCGGTCGCCCAGGCACTCGAACGCGCTTCCGGGGAAGAGGCGTTCGCATACCTCAACCTGGGGAGGCGCGATCTGCGGGCGGCGGCGATCCGCGAAACGCAGCTCGACGGTGCGCTGGAGTTCCGGCCGGACCTGGCCGCGGTGCTCGCGGGCGGCAACGACCTGCTGCGCAGCCGCTTCGAACCGGAACCGGTCGCGGCCGACATCGAGGCGATGGTGGCGGCACTCCGCGCGGGCGGAGCGGACGTGGTGACGTTCGGGCTGTACGACTGCTCCGGGAGCCCGTACATCCCCGACGAACTCCGCGGCCCGCTGCGCGACCGGCTGCACCGGCTCAACGACCTGACCGCCGCCATCGCCGGCCGGTACGGCGCCGTGCACGTCGACTTCACCAACCACGCGGCGTCCGCCGACCCGTCGCTGTACGGCAGCGACGGGCTGCACGGGAACCGGCGCGGACACGCGTTCACCGCAGCGCACACGCTGCGCACGCTCGCGGCGGCGCGCCTGGGGCCGACCGGGTAGCCGTCGGTGGCAGCGGTCTCCTCACGTGCGGCGGGGCTGGGGTTCAATAGGTGGATGGCCACCTCGACGAGCCCCCGCACCCGCCGCACGCAGCGGCAGCGTTCCGACGCGACCACCGCGGATCTCCTGGCGGCGGCCCGCGACCTGTTCGCGGCCGAGGGCTACGGGGGAACGTCGCTCGACGCGGTCTGCACGCGGGCGGGCGTCAGCAAGGGTGCGCTGTACCACCACTTCCGCAACAAGGAGGACCTGTTCCTCGGGGTGTATGTGGCGGAGGAAGGGAAGATCGCCGAACAGGTCGCGGCCGCGTACCTGGCGAAGGCCGACGAGGACCTGTGGGACGCGGTCTACGAGGGCTGCAAGGCATACCTGCGGATGAGCCTCGACCCGGGCGTGCAGCGGATCACCCTGCTGGACGCGCCGGGGGCGCTCGGGGTGGAAGCGGTCGACGAGGTGACCGAGCAGTGCGTGAAGCAGATGTACGTCGGGGTCAAGCGCGCGATCGCGGGCGGGCGGATCGCGCCGCGGCCGGTCGAGCCGCTGGCCCGGCTGCTCTTCGGCGGACTCAGCGAGTCCGCGAAGACCATAGGGCGCGCGGAGGACCCGGAGCGGGCGCAGCGCGAGGCGCTGGAGGAGCTGCGCCGGGTCTTCGACGCCGTGGCCGGGGCGGCGTGACAGCGCCGGGGACGCGGGTCTCCGCGCCGCGGTGCGGAGCATGCTTGCACGGCGGGACGTGGCCCGGGTAGACACAAGGGGTCACACCCGCACCTCGCCGCACGCCCCCGTGTGCGGCGGCCGGCCCCCAGAGGATCCGATCCATGGCGATGTTCCGCCGCAACCGCCCGCCCGCCGCGGGGCAGCCCGCCCAGTACGGCCCGCCGACCGGGCAGCCGGTCGCGGTCGGCGGAGGACCCGGCAGCGGGCCGGGCGTGCCGCCCGGTGCCGTCGGGGGTGCGGCGGGTCCCGGCGGGCCGGCGAGCGGGCCCGGCGGCGACCTGCGGCAGATGCTCGCGGGCGCGCCCGTGGATCGCGTCCGCCTGGACCTGCGGCTGGTCGTGACGCGGCCCGGCCCGCACCTGGCGCCGCCCGCGATGGTGTGGCCGCTGGGCGACGAGCTGGTCGCCGTGGCGTGCGTCAAGCTGCCGGACGGGCAGATCGTCACCGCCGAGGTCCCCATGGCGCAGGCCTGGGGCTTGGGCGCGGAAGACGTGTGGCTGCAGTCCGCGACGAACCTGCGCGGCGAGCACTTCGCACGCAGCGAGTTCGACGCCCCCGGCGGCGCGGACATGTACGCGTTCGTCGGCCAGGGCTGGCCGGCCACCGCCCAGCTGACCCGCCTCGGCGAGGCCCTCGGCGCGGATCTGCCCGCGGGCGCCCTCGTCGCGTTCCCCGACGACAACACGCTGATCAGCGTCCCGATCCGCAATCAGCGCATTCCCGAGACGGTGTCCGCGATGTTCGCCACCGGCCACGAACTCACCCGCGGCATGCCGCCACTGAGCCCCCGCGCCTATTGGTGGCACGAGGGCGTCGCGGAGCCCCTCGACGTCCAGTGGCACGGGCAGCAGGCCCACGTGAACGGCTCGGCGCGGTTCGGCCAGGTGATGGCGGGGGTGCCGCAGCGCTGACGGCGGGGCGCGGTGGGCGGGCTCGGCGTGCCGAGCCCGCCCTGGCGTGGATCAGTCCGACACCAGCGTCGCGAGCAGCGCCGACAGGCGTTGCGGCTGGTCGAAGTCCCCCTCGTCGGCGTCCCCGTGGTCGATGTCGTGCACCATCGGATCGTCGGGGCGCTCGTCGTCGAGGTCGACGACCCAGTAGTACTGTGTCGTCTGGCTGAACGCGATCACGAACAGGGCGCGGTCTTCCAGCATGGGGTCCGTGTCGACGAGCTGGGGGAACGTCATCAGGTAGCCGTCCTCCTCGGTACGCAGGACGTGCCCGTCCGGCCAGCGGACCGCCAGGATCGCCTGCAACGCGGGTGGAACGGGCCGCGGCCCGAGGGGAGTGTCCTCGATCCAGACCTCCGGTTCGAAGTCCGCGTCCACGGACCCGCCCAGACGAACGAACTCCCGCAGCACGTCCGGATGCGGAGCCCCACCGACCGAAGTACCCGACATGTGATGACCCATCGCTCGTCCGAACAGTCCGGTTGCCGCCCGACTGTAGCGAACCGGCCTGCCACAGCGTCCCGTTGCCGCGCATCGTGGACAGCGCCGAGCGGCGGTGATCATCCGTGCGGCGGCCGACCGGTCGTGTGCGGTTTCATGGAGCCGTGGACGACACCGTGTGGGGGCGGCTTTCCGGCGACGCGCGGGCCGAGGTGGATCGCCTGATCCTGGCGGGGCGCAGAATCCAAGCCGCGGCGTTGATGCGTGGAGCCGCCGGCGCGCCGACACCCGGGATCCACGCGACCGTCGACGTCTTGCAGTGGCGGTGGGAGGAACTGGGCCGCCCCTCGGAGTGACACGGCTGATCCGGCGGAGCGCGGTGCCTGCCAAGCACGGTGCCTGACGTCGGGTCGGACGATCGCGGTTGCCGACGCGTTGCCGGAGGAGCCGGGGGAGCAGACCCGGCGCGGCCCCGCGTCGTGGGCCGTGATCCGAGGCCCGGCCCGGTGCGGCGCGGCGGGGGGTGTCCGGCCCCGGGCCGCCGCTCAGCCGTGGCCTCGGCTCGGACCCGATTCCGAACCCGGCCGGGGGCGCGGGCCGGGCCCGCCGCCCCGGCCCGCCCCTCGGCGAGAGCTGCCCGGAAGCGGCCCCGCTCGCGCTACCGCCCCGTCGCCAGGTTCGCTCCGCCCGTGCAGTCGAAGACCACACCGGTGACGAAGCCGTTGCCGGCGAGCATGGCGATGGCGTCGGCTATTTCGCCGGGCCGGCCGACCCGGCCGACCGGGGTGGCGGCGGCCATGCCGTCGAAGAACGTGGCCCGCGCGTCGTCGGGCATGCCGTGCCACCACGGGGTGTCGACCACGCCCGGGGAGACCGCGTTGACACGCAGCGGCGCGAGTTCGACGGCGAGCGGCGGGACCATCGCTTCCAGCGCGCCGTTGATCGCGGCCAGGCCGGACGTGCCGGGGAAGGCGGCGCGGGCCGACGCGGCGGTGACGAAGGTGACCGATCCGTCGCGGCGCAGCGTGGGCAGGGCGGCCTGGAGGATGCGGACGAACGGCCAGAACTTGCCCGCGAAGCCGGCTGCCAAATCGCCCTCCGCGCCCAGGTCCAGGCCGGCGAGCGGACCCGCGCCGGAGGATCCGCTCAAGGCGAGGACCACGTGGTCGATGGGGCCGTGTCCGGCGAAGAACGCGGCGATCTGTTCGGGGTCGGTGCCGTCGAGCACGTGGCCTTCGACCTTGCCGCCGATGCGCTCGACGGCGGCGTCGAGGCGGGCCCGGTCGCGGCCGGTGACGACGACCTCGGCGCCGTCCGCGGCGAACCGGGCCGCGGCCGCCTCGCCGATGCCCGAGGTGCCGCCCATGACCACGACGTGCTGACCGGTGAAGGACATGGCTGTGCTCCTTATGCCTGGAGGTGCGGTTTGTCGAGACTCGCGGTCTCGGCATGCCTTGAGTGTTGTCGAGACTGTGAGTCTCGTCAAGCGATATAGTCCAGGCATGCGCACCGACGACTCCGAACCCCGGCCTGGTACCGACCCGGCGCAGCCCCGCCCGCACACCGGGCGCCGCCGCAACGACGACGTCCGGCGGGCGATCCTGGCCGCGGCCATGCGGCTGCTACGCGGCGGCGGCGAGGCCGCCGGACCGGTGACCGTGGACGCCATCGCGCGCGAGGCCGGGGTGGGCAAGCAGACGATCTACCGGTGGTGGCCGTCCAAGGGCGCGGTGCTGCTCGAAGCCCTGACCAGCCACGCCGACGACGTCGTGCCGGAGACCGACGTCGGGAACGTGCGCACCGACCTCACCGCCTTCGTCACCGCGAGCTTCGCGGGCGCGGCGGCCAACGACACCGCGCCCGTCCTCGCGAAGCTGGCCCGCGAAGCCGCCCACGACGCGCATCTGGCGGCCATGATGGCCGAATTCACCGAGGCGCGCCGCAACGCGCTGCTGGCGCTGCTGCGCCGCGGCCGCGACCGGGGCGAACTCGCGGCCGACGCCGACCTCGGCCTGATGGTGGACCAGGTCTTCGGGGTGCTCTGGTACCGGCTGCTGGTGGGACACACCGAGTTGACCCCGGGCGCGGCGACCCGGCTCGCGGAAACGCTGGTGCGCGGCAATGCGGGCAATGCGACCAATGCGGGCAATGCGGGCAACGCGAGGATCAAGGGGGACGCGTAGGGAGGCGGGGCGGGCCGCACCACGGCCGACCGCAGCCCCGTCCCTCCCTCACCCCACCGCCAGCGCCTCCGTAGGCGTCAGCCGGGCCGCCCGTCCCGCCGGATACAGGCCGGCAATCGCCCCGACCAGCGCCGACGCCCCGACAGCCGCCGCCAGCGCTCCCGCGGGGATGCTGAACGGCCAGTCCTTGGCGGCCGCATATGCATACGTCGCTGCGCCGCCCAGCACGGCGCCCGCAATGCCGCCCAGGCCCGACAGCGTCACCGCCTCGGTCAGGAACTGCGTGCGGATCTGGCCGCGATGCGCACCCAGCGCGCGGCGGAGGCCGATCTCCTGGCGGCGTTCCAGCACCGCAATCACCATCGTGTTCGCCACGCCCACCCCGCCGACCAGCAAGGCGACCGCGCCGAGTCCGAGGAGCAGCGCGTTGAACGTGTCCTTCGCCGCGAGCTGTGCGGCCAGGGCGTCGCTCGGGCGGCTGACGCGGACCTCGTTGGGGCTCTTCGGGTTGACGGTCGGCGCGAGGACGTCGCGGACTCGTTCGACCGCGGAGTCCGCCGTCCGGGTGTAGACGGTCGTCGGATGGCCGTCGAACCCGAGGTAGCGGGTCGCGGCCTGCCAGCCGACCAAGGCGCTCGTGTCCAGTTCGGGCGCGAGCGGCACCGGGTCGAGGATGCCGATGACCGTGAACCACTGGTCGCCCAGCCACACTTGCCCGCCGGGCGCGTCGACGCCCAAGCGGTCCGCTGCCTTCGCGCCCAGGACCACCGTGGGGTATCCCGACGTGGCCGGGTCGAGGAAGCGGCCGCTGCGGAGCTGCCCGCCGACGGTCGCCAAGAGGTCCTCGCGGGCCGCGGCGATCTGGATGCCGCCGGTGATTTTCGGGTCGATCCGGTCGTTGCGGCGCACCGCGGCTTTGGTGGCCCCGGTGGCGGTCGCGGATTCGACCGGGCCGATGCGGCGGACCATCGCGTCGGCGTCCACCGGCAGGTCGACCTGGCCGCCCGAGAAGCTGCTGCCGGGCGCGACGGTGAGCAGGTTCGTCCCCAACTTCGCGATGCGCTGCTCTAGTTCCGCCTGACTGGACGTGCCGATACCGACGACCGCGACCATCGCCGCGACACCGATGGCGATGCCCAGGGCGGACAACGCCGCGCGCAGTTTGCGGCCGCGGAGGCCGGACAGGCCGACGACGAGGACGTCCCTCGGGCCCAGTCGTGCGGGGGAGGGGAGGGCTTCGAAGGGACCGGTCACGACGCCGCCTCCGGACCCGGGCCGGCCGGCTGCGCCGCGGAGAGCACCGGCCGTCCGTCCTCGCGGATCTGCCCGTCCAGGATTCGCACCCGCCGGGGCAAGGCCGCGGCCAGCGCCTGGTCGTGGGTGATGACCGCGATCGTCGTGCCCTGCGCGTTCAAGTCGCGGAGCAGGTCGACGACGGCCGCGCCGGACGCCGAGTCGAGCGCGCCGGTGGGCTCGTCGGCGAGGACGATGCGGGGCCGCGCCACGACCGCGCGTGCGATCGCGGTGCGCTGCCGTTCGCCGCCGGACAGTTCGTGCGGACGGTGGTCGAGCCGATGCCCCAGGCTCACGCGCCGCAACGCCTCCGCCGCACGGTCGCGCCGTCCCGAGTGCCCGATGCCGTGGTAGAGCAGCCCGTTCGCGACGTTCTCCAACGCCGTCAGGTGCGGGGCGAGGAAGAACTGCTGGAACACGAAGCCGATCCAGCGCGCCCGCACCGCGGACAGCCGCCGGTCGGACAACGCGGCCACATCGTGCCCGAGGACCTCCACCCGGCCCGACGTCGGCCGGTCGAGCGTGCCCATCAGATTGAGCAGCGTCGACTTGCCCGACCCGGACGGGCCGACGATCGCCAGCAACTCGCCCTGCCGGATGGTGAGATCCGCATGGTCCAGGGCGGTGAGGCCACCCGCGTACGTCTTGGTCGCCGCACGCAGGGTGATCACCTCGGGCGCCAGATGCTTGCCGTGCGCCGGGTCCGGCTCCCCGAAACCCGGCTCCTCCGCGCGCCGGGCGGTGCGGCGGGCTGTGCGGCGGAACCGGCCCGCGGCCCGCGTCACGACGGCACCCGTACGTTCTGCCCGGCGGTCAGCCCGTCGCCGGACACCTCGACCCGGCCGTTCGCGAACAGCCCGGGGGTCACCCCCACCAGGCGGGAGGTTCCGGAGGACGGCTCGACGACCTCGACGGCGTAGCCGCCTTCGGCGAGCGCGACGAGGGCGTTGACCGGGACGGACAGCACGTTTGTCCGGCTCTGGCTGGTGAACCCGACGTTGACCGGCGCACCGTCGAGTGCCCCGGCTTCGTCGGGCTTGTCGAGAGTCACCGTCACCTGGATCACCGGCTTGCCGCTGCCGCCACCGGGCGGGCCGCCACCGCCGTCGCCCTCGTTCTTCGTCGCGACGGTGCCGATCTCCGCAACCGTGCCCGGGGTCGTGCGGCCGTCCGGCAGGCGCACCGAGACCTTGGCGCTCTTGCGGGCCAGCGCCTGCTTGTCCACCGGCAGCGGCACGGTCACCTGCCGGTTCGTGCCGGAGACCGCCGCCACCTCGCCTTGCGCGGGCGCGCCGACCGACGCCTTGAGCGCGGTCACCCGGACCGCGCCGGGCTGCACCACGACCGCCGACGGATCGACCCGGCCGGTCTGCGGCACACCGAGCGCCTTCTGCCAGCGCTGGACGGCCGCCGCGGTCGCGTCCGTGAACTTGTCGTCGACCTGCAGGTCCTTGCCGTAGCCGAGCGCGACGAGATTGCGTTCCAGGATCCGCACGTCGCTGCCGTTCGCCACGCCCTTGCCGAGCGCCCGCCACAGCGGCGCGTCGCCGACGAACAGCGGCACCGGACGGCCGTTCACCCGGTAGACCGTCTCGCCCTGCCGCACGACGTCGCCCACCTTCGGCAGCTCGGTGAAGATCCGCGGACCGGACAGCCCCTCGTCGTCGGGACGGCCGGTACCCGGCTGCTTGGTGTCCGGAGTCCGCGACGGTGGCGGCGACGACGCGGTACCGCCACCCGGCGGCGCACTCGCGCTGCCGCTGTCACCCGAACCCGGGGGAGTGCCGCCGCCCGACTCGGGCTGCTGCGCGTACACCGTGCCCGTTCCGGCGAAGCCCAGCACGCCGCCGAGTTCCTCGCTGACCGTCAGATCGCCGCGGACCACCGGCGCCTTCGCCTTCGTCGACTGCGACTGGTTCTGCGTCTTGCCGCCACCGCCGCCGTCCGGCGCGAACACCACCGCGCCGCCCACCCCGAGCGCCAGCACGGCGGCGACACCGGCGATCGCGAACGTACGTGTCCGGACGGCGGAACGCCGCGACCGGGCCGGCGCGTACTCGGCGGTATCGTCCGACCCGGGCGCCGGATCCAGGATCCCGCCCGGCCCGAGCCCCGTCACTTCGGAACCGTCACGCTCGGCGCGTCGCCCGAGCCGGGTATGCAGGCCTTGAACGCCGCATCCGACTTGTTCGGGTCGCTCGCGTCCTGGGCGATCGTCAACCCGTTCTGGCCCGGCTGCGGGTCCGGCACGTCCATGCCGTGCTCGCGCAGGCACTTGGCGAGCTTCAGATCGTTCTCCCGCTGCGCCGCCTTGTCCTTCTCGGACACTTCGCCGCCGTTCGGCAGCCACTGGCGGCAGGCGTTGGAGGCGTCCTCCATCTTCTTCATCTCCGCCGAGTCCGCCCCGTCGGCCGCCGGCATCGCCATCGCGGCCATGCTTCCGTCGCCGTTCGGGTCGGGCATGTCGATGCCGTGCTCGCGCATGCACCCGGCGTACTTCACCATGTCGCCCTTCTCACCCGCGGCGGCCTTCGGCGGCGCGGACGAGCCCTTGCCCTGGTCGCCGAGCGACGCGACACCGTCCTTGCCGTCGTCCGACCCGCCCGACGAACACGCCGCCAGGACCAGCAGCGACGCGAGCACCGCCGCGCCCGCCCCGGCCGTCGTCCGGTGCAGGCGCGTGCGGTGCCGCGTGGGGAGATTGCGCATCCGAGAGTCCCTTCGCCGGCGGACGGCACGCTGCCGTCCGACCCGCTACCGGTTCTACGGAGCAGCCGGTTCGCCGCCGGTTCGCGGCGCGCTAACCGCGCGCTAACCGGCGGCGCGGTGGGGGTGTCCGCGCAACGGGACCGCCGCCCGTCCGCGGGCGCGGGACGACGCCGGCCGGAGTCAGCGTGCGAGCAAGAGCGCCCGCTCGCCGATCCGTTCCCGCGGCCGGACCGGAGTGGCGCCGAGTGCGGCGAACTGCACTGCCGCCATGACGGGTGCTCGGCGGTCGGTATCGAACGTCGGAGTGTGCAGTTTTCGTCGGCTGTCGACGAGAGGCATGCCCATGGGGACGACCCCCAGTTGCGTGTAGTGGATCATGTCCACGCCCGGAATGGCCTCCCGGCCCTTTTCCTTCGGGACCCCCGCGCCGAAGAACGAGAAGTCGTCGCCGCCGCGGGACCCGTCGAACCGCACCACGTTCTCCTCGCCCACCACCGCGCCGAGGATCGCGCGGACCTCGGGCTCCGCGGTGTTGATCACCGGCGGCAGCAGGTCGATCAGGCTGACCTTGGCTCCGGCGTAGCCGTTCTTCCGCAGGACCTTCGCGGCGATCTTCATGAGTTCCTGCGGCGCGGCCTGGTACGTCTTCATGGTCGGGGAACGCAGCGTGGCCAAGCCCTCTCCGTGATCCGGGATGACGTTCATCGTCGTCCCGGCGTTGAAGGAGCCGAAGGCCAAGACCGGACGGTCGCCTTCGGGCACGTTGGCGTAGAGCTTCCGCAGCCCGTTCCGCATGCCGACGATGAGATCGGCTCCGACCTCGACCGGGTTCTCGCTCTCTTCCGGGCGAGCGGTGTGGCCACCCGGGCCGGTCAGCTCCAATTCCACCCGGTGCGTGCTGTATTGCGTCGGCCCCTGGCGGACGCCGTACTGGCCGATCCGGATCGTCGGCCAGCAGTGCAGGCCGTAGGCCGCCACCGCATGCTCCAAGACCGCGTCTTCCCGAACCATCACGGCGGCGCCTTTGCCGTCTTCTTCGGCCGGCCGGAAGACGAACCGGACACGGTTCGCCAATTCCCCGCGGTCGTCAAGGCCCTTGAGGACATGCGCCGCGCCGACCAATCCCGCCGTCGTGACGTCGTGGCCGCAGCCGTGATGGGCGTTTTTGCGCCGAGACCGGTACTCGACGTTGCGCTTGTCGGGCATCTTCAGGGCGTCGATATCGGCGCTCAGCACGATGACCTGACCGTCCTGCGGTCCGACCTCCGCGATGACACCCGTGCCGCGACTTCCCCGGACCGGGCTGAAGCCGATCGAGGCCAGCTCCGCCTCGATCTTCTCGGTGGTCCGGTGCTCCTTCCACGCCAGCTCCGGGTGCCGCGCCAGATCCTCGCGGAACTCGCGAGTCTCCTCCGTCCTTGCCAGCGTCGCTTCACGGATCTCGCTGTACGTCGCCATACCGCCGCCTTCCGGTGCTGTGAGGGGCCCTGCGGACTTTCCGCGGGATTATCCGCGCGCCGGGCAGGCGATCCCGGCTGTTGCCGCCGCCCCCGCGGTATCGGAGTCGGTTCCGGCGCCATTGCCGCTTCGGGTTGCGCTTATGTCACATCAGTCACACAAACCCCACTCGCCCCATCGAGTCGCGGGCGGCCGCCTCCCGGCCTAACCGCCCGCTAACCGGCCCCGGGGCAGGCTCGGTCACCGGTCCGATCGGCACCGACGCCGTGCCGGGACCCGGGTGGGGCCGGGTCCCGGCCGCGGGATGTGATCATGGGACGGATGCCCGGAAGCGGAGAAACACGGATGAAACTGCTCGTCGTCGAGGACGACGAAGACCTGGCCGAGCTGCTCGCCGAGGGCCTGCGCGGCCAGGGCTTCGGCGTCGACGTGGCCCGCGACGGCGCCCGCGCGCTGGAACGCGCCGCGGCCTCCGCGTACGACGTGATCCTTCTCGACCGCGACCTGCCCGTGCTGCACGGCGACGCCGTGTGCCGCACGCTCGTCGCCACCCGCAACCCGGCCCGCATCCTCATGCTCACCGCGTCCGGCGCACTCGCCGACCGCGTCGACGGACTCAACCTCGGCGCCGACGACTACCTCGCCAAACCGTTCGCCTACACCGAACTCGTGGCCCGCATCCACGCCCTCGCCCGCCGCGGCGGCGGCAGCACCAGCGGCGGCGTGCTGGAACGCCTCGGCGTCGTCCTCGACCCGCAGCGGCGCCTCGCCGAACGGGACGGACGCCTGCTCCGCCTCAGCCCCAAGGAAATGGTCATCCTCGAACTCCTCCTCACCGCCGACGGCGGCGTCGTCACGCACGGCGAACTCCTCGACGAGGCCTGGGAAGACGCCGTCGACCCGCGCACCGGCGTGGTCAAGGTCGCCATGCACGGGCTGCGCCGCAAACTGGGCGACCCGCCGCTCATCGAAGCGGTCCCGGGGATCGGCTACCGGCTGTGAGAGGGCGGCTGCGCGGGCTCCCGCGCCCCAATTGGCGGATCCGCACCCGGCTGGCCGCCCTGCACGCCGTGCTGTTCGTGGCCTGCGGCGGCGTGCTGCTGCTCGTGCAGTACCTCGCGGTCAACCGCATCCTCGGCGACCACAGCAGCGTCGTCACGTCCGCGCCCGCATCCGCCGCAACCGAGGCCGTGCCCGCACAGCCGCTCCTGCCCTCGTACCCGGCCGACGGCCCGACCGCGGCAGCCACCACACAGGCCGTCGCCCTCGCCCGCTTCGTCGACTTCAAATCCGTCGTCCTCGACGCCCTGGTTGGCCAATCGCTCATCACCCTCGGCGTGCTCACGGTGGTGGCCGCCGCACTCGGCTGGTGGACGGCCGGACGCTCCCTCGCCCGCCTGCACACCGTGACCGCCGCCGCCCGCCACATCTCCGAACGCAACCTCGACGACCGGCTCGCCCTCGTCGGCCCGTCCGACGAGATCAAGGAACTCGGCGACACCTTCGACGCCATGCTCGGCCGCCTCGACCGGGCTTTCGCCGCCAACCGCCGCTTCGCGGCCAACGCGTCCCACGAACTCCGCACCCCGCTCGCCGTGCAGCGCACCGCGCTGGAAATCCCCCTCGCCCAAGGCCGCGTGCCCGACGACCTCAAACCGTCCGTGGAACGCGCCCTGCGCGCCACCGCCCGCAGCGAACGCCTCGTCGGGAGCCTGCTGCTGCTCGCCAAGGGCCGGCAGGGCCCGGAAAGCTACCAGGACGTCGACCTCGCCGACCTGACCGCGGAAGCCATCGACACCTACCACGCGCAGGCCGCCGCGGCGGGCATCGTCCTCACCCGCGACCTCGGCCCGGCGCCCACGTCCGGCGACCCGGTGCTGCTCGAACACGTCGCCGCGAACCTCATCCAGAACGCCGTCCGGCACAACCGCCCCGAACCCGGACCGGAAGGCCGCGGCCTCATGCGCGTCACCACCGCGGCCACCCCCGGCCGCGGCGCGGAACTCCGGGTCGCCAACTCCGGCGCGGTCATCGCCGCCGCCGACGTCGAGGCCCTGTTCGAACCCTTCCACCGCGGCGACGCCGCCCGCCTCGCCGGATCCGGCGACACCACCGGATCCGGACTCGGCCTGTCCATCGTCCGGGCCGTCGTCGACTCGCACGGCGGGACCGTCGAGGCCGAAGCCCGCGGCGAAGGCGGACTCGTCGTGGTCGTGCGGCTGCCCGGCGCGGCGGACGACTGACCGACGGCGCCGGGAAGTCCGGCGGGCTTCGCGGTGTTCACCGGGCATGGACGCTTCGGAGCCTGTGCCCGCCCCGCTCGACGCCGTCGTGATCGGCGCCGGACAGGCCGGCCTGTCCGCCGCCTACTTCCTGCGCCGCGCGGGCCTGGACTTCGCCGTGCTCGACGCCGACGCCGGACCGGGCGGCGCCTGGCGGCACCGGTGGCCGACGCTGCTCATGGAGTCGGTGCACGGCGTGCACGAGCTGCCGGGCATGCCCGTCCCGCCGATCGAGCCGACCGCGCAGGCACGGGTGGCCGTCCCCGCCTACTTCGCCGCGTACGAACAGGCGATGGACCTGCCGGTGGTGCGCCCGGTCAAGGTCGCCGCCGTCCGCGAGGCGGGGGAGGGGCTGCTGGCCGTCGACACCGACGCCGGCACGTGGACGACCCGCACGCTGATCAACGCCACCGGCACCTGGCGGCGGCCGTTCCTGCCCTACTACCCGGGCGCCGCCGACTTCCGCGGCCGCCAACTCCACACCGTCGACTACGCGGGCCCCGACGAGTTCCGCGGCAAGCACGTCGTGGTCGTCGGCGGCGGCACGTCCGCCATCCACTTCCTCGCCGAGATCAACGCCGCGGGCGGCACCACGACGTGGGTGACCCGGCGGCCGCCGCAGTTCCGCGACGACGAGTTCACTCCCGAACTGGGCCGGGCCGCGGTCGCGCGCGTCGAGGAACGCGTCCGGCAGGGCCTGCCGCCGCAGAGCGTCGTCACCGTCACCGGGCTCCCGCCCACCGCGGCGGTCCGCGACGCCCGGGAACGCGGCCTCCTCGACCGCACGCCGATGTTCGACCGGCTCACTCCCGACGGCGTCGCCTGGGACACCCCCGACGGCCCCCGCACCGTGCACGCCGACGCGGTCCTGTGGGCGACCGGCTTCCGCGCCGCCCTCGACCACCTCGCGCCCCTCGGCTTGCGCGAACCCGGCGGCGGTATCCGCATGGACGGCACCCGCACCGCCGCCGACCCGCGCATCCACCTGGTCGGCTACGGGCCGTCGGCCAGCACCATCGGCGCCAACCGGGCCGGGCGGGCGGCCGTCCACGACATCACCAAGCTGCTCCACGACACCGGCACCGACACGGGCACCAACGCCGGCGCCGACGACCGCACCGGCCGGGCCGCCACTGCCGCAGCCTGACCCCGGGGACCCAGGGCGCCCCGGGTTCCGACGATCAGCCCAACAGCCGGTCGATCTCCGCGAGTTCCGCAGCCTCGAAGGCCAGGTTGCCGCGCGCGGCCAGGTTCTCCTCCAACTGGGCGACACTGCTCGCGCCGATCAGCGCCGACGTCATCCGCGCGTCGCGCAGCACCCACGCCAGCGCGAGCTGCGCGAGCGTCTGCCCGCGCTTCGCGGCGATCGCGTTGAGCGCCCGCAGCTTGGCGAGGAGGTCGTCGGTGATGCGGTCCGAGGACAGCGAATACCCTTGCGTGGCGCGCGAGCCCGCCGGGATGCCGTCGAGGTAGCGGCCGGTCAGCAGGCCCTGGGCGAGCGGCGAGAAGCTGATGCAGCCGACGCCTTCCTCGCCGAGCACGTCCAGCAGGTCCGGCTCGATCCACCGGTTCAGCATCGAGTACGCGGGCTGGTGGATCAGCAGCGGCGTGCCCAGCTCGCGCAGGATCCGCACGCACTCGCGGGTGGACGCGGCGTCGTACGACGAGATGCCGACATACAGCGCCTTGCCCTGGCGCACCGCGTTGTCGAGCGCCCCCATCGTCTCCTCGAACGGAGTCTCCGGGTCGGGGCGGTGCGAGTAGAAGATGTCGACGTAGTCGAGGCCCATGCGGCGCAGGCTCTGGTCGAGGCTCGCGGTGAGGTACTTGCGGGAGCCGAACTCGCCGTAAGGGCCCGGCCACATGTCCCAGCCGGCCTTGCTGGAGATGACGAGCTCGTCGCGGTGCGCGGCGAAGTCCTCGCGCAGGATCCGGCCGAAGTTGCTCTCGGCGGAGCCGTACGGCTTGCCGTAGTTGTTGGCCAGGTCGAAGTGCGTGATGCCGAGGTCGAACGCGCGCCGCAGGATGGCGCGCGAGTTCTGCAGCGGCTTCTCGTCGCCGAAGTTCTGCCACAGGCCGAGCGAGATCTCGGGCAGTTTGAGCCCGCTGCGCCCGCATCCGGCACACCGCTTACGGCGGCCTACCGTCCGCTTATCTGCAACCAACCGTGCTGTTTCCGCCTGCGGGCGCCTACCGGAGTGCGTCGCGGCGTCCGCGGCGGGACAGCAGCATCGGCACGAGGTTGAGCAGGAGACCGGCGACCGCCACCCCGGTGACCAGGTTGGCGCCCGGCCGGTAGGAGCCGAAGTCGGTGTCGCCCGGGGTCGCCCCCGAGGTCAGGGCGGTCACGACGGCGAGCACGAGTGCCGCGCCGACCTGTCCGGACGTCTGGACGAGCCCGGAGGCCAGGCCCTGCTCCGAGTCGTCGATGCCTTCGGTGGCCTGCGACATGATCGACGCGAAGCCGAACGCGAAGCCGCCGCCGAGGAGCAGCATCGACGGGAGGATGCTGAACGCGTAGTTCGGCGTGGTGCCGGCGGTGGCCAGGAACCACAGGTAGCCGAGGCTGAGCGACGCCATCGACGCGGCGAGGAACGGCGCGGTGCCGTACCGGTTGATGAGCTTGCCGGTGAACGGCGAGCCGAACGCCACGACCAGGCCCGCGGGGAGCAGGCCGAGCGCCATGCGGAGCGCGGACCAGCCGAGCCCGTCCTGGAGGTAGAGCGTCATCATGAACTGGAAGCTCATGTAGGAGCCCATGAGGGCGACGATGCTGAGGTTGGCCCGGACGACACCGCCGTTGCGAAGGATGCCGAAGCGGACGAGCGGGTGCGGGACGCGGCGTTCCACGATCACGAAGGTGGTCAGGAGCGCGGCGGCGAGCACGACGGAGCCGAGCGTGAGCGGTGCGGTCCAGCCCCGGTCGGGGGCGGAGACCACGGTGTAGACCGCGAGCAGCATGCCGCCGCTGAGCGTGACGGCGCCGACCAGGTCGTGGCCGCCTTCGTCGGCGGGCTTGTCGCGGGGGATCAGGAAGTAGCCGGCGACCAGCGCGAGGACGGCCAGCGGCACGGGGGTGAGGAACGTCCAGCGCCAGCCGATGCCGGTGAGCAGGCCGCCGAGGATGAGCCCGGACGAGTAGCCGCTGGCGCCGAACACGGAGAACACCGACAGCGCCCGGTTCCGTGCCGGGCCTTCCGGGAACGTCGTGGTGAGGATGGACAGCGCGGTCGGCGCGGTGAACGCGGCCGCGAGGCCCTTGACGAAGCGGCTGGCGATGAGCAGCGGGCCGCTGTCGACGAGTCCGCCGAGCAGCGAAGCGGCGGCGAACACCCCGAGGGCGATGAGGAAGACCCGGCGCCGGCCGAGGAGGTCGGCGGTGCGCCCGCCGAGCATCATCAGGCCGCCGTAGCCAAGGACGTAGCCGTTGACGATCCATTGCAGGGACGTGGCCGACATGCCGAGTTCGTGGCCGATGGACGGCAGGGCGACGCCGACCATCGACACGTCGAGGCCGTCGAGGAACAGGACAAGGCAGAGCACCGCGAGGACGCCCCAGAGTTTGGGCGTCCACCGCACGTCGGGTGCGGCGGTGGGGGAGGCAGGGGACAGGGTGGCGTGCTCGCGGACGTTGGGGCCCGCGAGAGTCTCGACAGAGTGGGCCATGGCCAAGAACTTATATGCATGCGCATTGAATGTCCATGCATAAAATGCGTGTGCAAAAAATTCACTTGCATGATAAGAGAGGGATGCGCTAGGTTCGCCCCGTGACCACCGATGCCCTGCTCGTCGCGCAATGGCGGGACCTGCTGTCTCGATACAGCAAGGTCGCCCACGAGCTGGACCGCGCCCTTCAGGCGAAGCACGGCCTCACCATGAGCGACTACGAAGTCCTCGACCGCATCGTCGCCTCCGACGACTGCAAGGCCCGCGCCGCGGACATCCTCGCCGACCTGCACCTGAGCCAGAGCGCGCTGTCGCGTGCGGTGGCGCGCATGGAGAAGTGCGGGCTGGTCGCCCGGTCGATGTGCGTGACCGACCGGCGCGGGGTGAACGTCACCGCGACCGAGCAGGGGCGCGCGCTCCAGGCCGAAGCGCGCGAAACCCAGCTGGCGGTGCTCAGGCAGTTCCTCGGGGCGGGTTAGCCGCTCAGTTGCCGCCGTCCGCGCCTTGTCCGGTTTGCGCGAGGAACTCACGCATCGCGCGGGCGAGTTCGGCCGGTTGGTCGAGCGGGATGAGGGTGTAGCTGTCGGGGATCTCGACGAGCTGCGCCTTCGGGAGCAGGGCGGCCAGGCGGCGGCCGTGCTCGGGCGGCATGACGCGGTCTTCCGCGGCCCAGGCGACCAGGACGGGGCGGTCGAACGCGGCGAGGTTCTCGGTCAGGTCGGTGAGGACGTTTTTGTTCGCGCCCATGGCGCGGAGCATGCGGACCGCGTCCCGGCGGATCGCCTGGTCGCCGAGCACCGGGCGGATCCAGCGGGCCGTTGCCGCGTCGCCGCGTTTGGTGAGCCAGCCGAAGGCGATGGGCAGGCGGCGCAGGGCACGCAGCCGCATTTGCTGCATGAAGAGGCCGAACAGGCGCGGCGGCAGCTTGCCCGTGAAGACGACGACCTTGCCGGTCAGGCCGGGCGGGAAGTTGTCGAACGCGTCGCAGGAGACGAGGACGGCTTGTCCGACCCGTTCCTCGCCTGACGCGAGGACCGCTTGGACGATGGCGCCGCCGGTGTCGTTGCCGGCGAGGGTGACGTCGCGGAGGTCGAGGGCGGCGAGGAACTCGCTTGTGAGAGTGGCGAGTCCGTTGACGGACAGGTCGGCGTCGGGGTGGACCGGGAGGGTGTGGGCGCCCAGCGGGAGGGCCGGGACGATGCAGCGGTAGTCGGCGGAGAGGTCGGCGACGACGTCCGCCCACAGGGACGGATCCATCAGCGCGCCGTGCAGCAGGACGAGCGCGGGGCCTTCCCCGGTGTCCTCGTATTCGACGGGTCCGGCGGACAGTTCGATCTGCTTGCGACCGTGGTGCGTGCTCGGCATGGGGTCCGGCCTCCTCGGTGGCGTACGCCATCGGGCTGCCCGCGGGGGTGGTGAGCTGGCGAGCCCCTCAGGGGCAGTCAAGCACGGGGCGGATGGGGGAGCCCGACGGGGGTGGGGCGGCGGCGCCCGCGAACTCCTCGCCCCGCACGGCATCGACGCCGCCACCGTCGAGGCCCTCCGCGGGCGCCTGCCGCACTGATCGGCGCCTGTTCGCACTCCGTCGCGGCGCACCCGGGCAAGGTGCGCCGCGCTGCGCCATGCTGGTAGTGGACGGCCGTCCCGCGGCCGCTCGGGGGTCCCGTGAGCCTGGAGGCCCGGCAATGGACTACCCGCTCCTCAACGCGTTCTGGACCATGTGCATGTTCTTCCTGTGGGTGCTGTGGTTCGTGCTGCTGTTCCGGATCATCGGCGACATCTTCCGTGACGACACCCTCGGCGGCTGGGGCAAAGCCGGGTGGCTGATCTTCGTGGTGATCCTGCCGTTCCTCGGCGTGTTCGTGTACCTGATCGCGCGCGGGCGCGGCATGGGCGCGCGGATGGAAGCCCGGATGAACCAGAACGAGCAGCAGTTCCAGACCTACATCCGCGACGTGGCCGCCGCCCCCGGCAGCAGCACGTCCGACGAACTCGCCAAGCTCGCCGCGCTGAAGAACAACGGCGACATCACCGAGGAGGACTACCAGCGGGCGAAGCACAAGGTGCTGGCCTGACGGTATGCCGGGCGGTGTGCCGGACGGCCGGAGTGCGGCGTCTAGGGTGAGGGGCCCGCGACGCTCGCCGGCCTCCGGTCGCCGCGTCGCGGCACACCATCCGCTGCACGACATCCGCTGCACGACCCGGCCGGGAGCACATGACCACCCCTGCGGCACTGCCCGACGACCTCGTCCTGCGGCCTTTGGCCGACGCCGACGAACTGGCGCTGTTCACCACATTGCCCTACACCCTGAACCACGAACTCGCCGACGACCTCGCCGCCGGGCGCCGCCGTCCGGAGTGGATGTGGGTCGCGCTCGCCGGCGGGCGGGTGCGGGCGCGGATCGCCTGGTGGGCGCCGGAAGCCGGACGCGCACCCGAACTGCTGGACATCCTCGACCTCGACGACACCGCCGACGACCGGGTCGCGATCGGTGCGGCGCTGCACCGCGCCGCGTCCGCCGCCGTCCTCGCGGACGTGCCTGGCACCCCGCCGGAGTTCATGCGGTTCGTGCCGGGGGAGTGGCGCGACGACCCGGCGGACCGCCGCGCCGTCGAGGACCGCGTCGCCGTCGTCGAAGGCGCCGGAGCCCGGCTCAAGATCGAACGCCTGCGCCTCGAATGGCGTCCCGGCACGCCGATCCCGGCACCGACCGGCCGCCTGCTCTTCCGTCCGCTCCGCGACGAGGAGGAACTGATCGGCCTGATGGCCGCCGTCATCGGCGGCACCCTTGACGCGTACACGCTCGCCGACCTGGCCTCCGGCCTGAGCCCGCGCGCCGCCGCGGAAGAGCACTTCGCCGGGGAACTCGCCCGGTTCCGCACCCCGCGCGACTGGTGGCGCATCGGCACGCTGCCCGACGGCGAGCCCGTCGGCTTCGTCATCCCCGCGCGCAACAACTACCACCCGATCATCGCCTACGCCGGCGTCGTGCCCGCCCACCGCGGACACGGCTATGTCGACGACCTGCTCGCCGAAGGCACCCGCGTCCTCTCGGCGCAGCCCGACATCCCGCGCATCCGCGCCGCCACGGACCTCACCAACACACCCATGGCCGCGGCCTTCCGCCGCGCGGGCTACGTCACCTTCGAACGCGCCCTCCACTACACCTGGGCATGACCCCGGGCCGGTGTGTCCCAGGTCACGGCATCCGGGCTGTCACACCCCCGCCGAACGCTCCGTCAGTGCGGTGTACCGGCCGAACCGGCCCCCACGCACCGCACCGAGGAGTCCGCCATGGAACCCCGCATCAACTACTACGCCAACCCCGTCGCGGCGAAGTTCCAGCGCTACATCAACTCGGCGGGCAAGGTCGTCCAGGACTCGACCCTGCCGACCGCGATCCAGCACCTGGTACTGCTTCGCGCCAGCCAGATCAACGGGTGCGGCTTCTGCACCGACATGCACGCCAAGGACGCCGTCCACCACGGCGACGAGTGGCCGCGCCTGAACCTGGTCGCGGCCTGGCGCGAGGCCACCGTGTTCACCGAGGCCGAGCGCGCCGCGCTCGAACTCGCCGAGCAGGGCACGCGCATAGCGGACGCCGCGGGCGGCGTCACCGACGAGGCGTGGGCCGACGCGACGAAGCACTTCGACGAGGACCAGCTCGCCGCGCTCGTCTCGCTGATCGCGCTGATCAACGCGTACAACCGGATGAACGTCATCGCGCGGACGCCCGCGGGCTCGTACCAGCCGGGCCAGTTCGGCTGATCCAGGCCGCCCCCGCGGGGAGCCGCGGAGGTTCAGTCGCCCCGGAGCAGGCCCGCCACCGCCGCGTCCGGCCCCGTCCGGGCCAGGACCGCGGCGGCGGCGGGCTCCGGGACGGGGACCAGGCGAACGGCGACGCTGCCGCACAGGCAGCGCGTGTAGCGGATCTCGCCTTCCGAGGTCGTATGCCGGGAGATGGTCCGGTGCCAAGGGCCCTCGATGCGGCCGCAGGCGTCACAATGCTCCGACACGGGCCACCCCTTCCCTGATCGGTAATACTTGCCGGTGGTTCGGTCCTTACCTCCGATGAGCGTATGTAAGGGTTCAATGGACGTCAACGGTTACCGCAGCGACGGGGTCGGCGCCGCCGTCGCCATGGTCAATTTCTGGACGGCCGACGAGGGCGCCGCACCGCCCACCGTCGACGCGGCCCGGGCGATGCTGGCGCCGTACTCGTTCCTCGTCCGCGACGCGCGCGCCGCCGACCTCGGCCCCCTCGCCGATTGGTCGGCCGAACTCCGCCGGGTGTTCGAAGCCGAACGGCTCGAAGACGCCGTCGACCTGGTCAACGGCCTGCTCGACCGGGTGTCGGTCCGCCCCCGCCTCGTCGACCACGGCTACGGCCTGCACGTCCACTACGCGCTGCCCGGCGCCGCCTTCGTGGACCGTGTCCGCATCAACACCGCCATCGGCCTTGCCGCGCTGCTCGCCGAACACGGCATCGAACGCTCTGGCGTCTGCGCGGAAGAACGCTGCGAACGCGTGTACGCCGACACATCCCGCAACGGCCGACGCCGCTTCTGCTCCGACACCTGCGCCAACCGCGCGAACGTCGCCGCGCACCGCGCCCGCAAACGCGCGTCCGCGGCACCGCCGTCATCGGACGCGACGTAGGCCCGCCGGGCGCGCCGGCGGGCCTGGTCGGAGGGCAGGGTCGGGAGTGTGGGCGGGGCTGGTCGGGTCAGCCGTACAGCTCCCGCAGCGCCGCCGAGTATTGGTCCGTGGCCTGGTGCTTGGCGGCATCCACCGCGTCGGCGTCCATCGCGTGGCTCTGCGCCGTGTGGTCGATGAAGGCGTCGGCCGCATCCGACACGACATGGCAGGCCTTCTCCATCGTCGCGGGCTTGCCGTGCCGGGCCAGATGCCCGCTCCAGGCCAGCGACGACGCATACGCCCCGCCCCGGGCCAACTGCTCGACCGGGATCGGCGTCCCGATCGGGGCGATCCGGCAGGCGTGGTACGCCGCGGCTTCCTCGCTGTCGTCAGCGAACAGGGCCATGATGCTCCTTGCCGTCCTGGTCGGTCCGGAAGGCGTCGTGCCGGGGGCGCGCCGCTTCGTCGTGACCAGCATGCCCGGACAGCATCGGGGCAACCCGTAATGAATCGCAAGGAACCGGGATCGACAGGGTGATTTGCCCGAGGGGAGTGCTGCCGGTGGACGGCATGGGTGGCATGAATGGCGCGGTCGGCGCGGGTGGCGACATCGAGTGCGTGCTGTGCGGCGAGGACCACGTGCGGCGCTACCGCGTCCCGGGCGGGGACGGCGAAGTGTTCTGGATGTGCCCCGAATGCGAGTCCCTGTGGCGGCCCGGCGCCGACCCGCGCAAGTCCACCGAGGCGTACTTGAGCGTCTACCTCGAATCCCGCGGCCTGGACCCGGCCGCGGTGCGGCTCGAACCGGTGGACGGCTGACCCCGGTTCCGGCCCGCGCACCCGCGGCCGGGTCCGTGCCGCGGGTCAGGCGGTGGTTCCGGCGTCCACGGTGATCGCCGTACCCGTGATGTAGCGGCCGCCCGGGCCCGCCAGGTGCGCCACCGTCGCGGCGATGTCGTCGGCGTTCATGAACGTCCCCATCGCCGAGAGGTCGCGCTGCGCCTGCGCGTGGTCCGCGTTCGCCGGGTTCATGTCCGTGTCCGTCGACCCCGGATGCACGACGTTGGCGGTGATGCCGCGCGGCCCCAGGTCCCGCGCCAACCCGCGGACCAGGCCGGACAGCGCGGCCTTGCTCATGCTGTAGAGCGTCACTCCCGGGAACGCCGCCCGCTCGGCGAGCGAGCTGCCTATCGCGACGATCCGCCCGCCGTCGGGCAGGTGCGCGAGCGACGCCTGCACGGTGAGGAACGCCGCACGGGCGTGGATCGCCAGGGTGCGGTCGAGTTCGGCGAGGGTGACGTCCTCGACCGGGCCGAACGGGAACACCCCGGCGTTGTGCACCACGATGTCCAGCCGGCCGAGCGCCTCCGCGGCCCGCGCCACCGCATCGACCGCCGACGCCGCATCGGCGGCATCCGACCGGATCGCGATGCCGCGCCGCCCGGCCGCGGCGACGTCCGCCAGGACCTTCTCCGCCTGCTCCGCGCCCGCGTCGCTGACGTAGGTGAACGCCACATCCGCGCCGTCCGCCGCCAGCCGTCGCACGATCGCCGCGCCGATGCCGCGGCTGCCGCCGGTGACGAACGCCGCCTTGCCGTCCAGCTCGCTCATGAGGGTGCCCTTCCGTTCGCGGGCGCGGCGCGGTCGCGCACATGCCCGTATGCCGCCGGACCGAATTCTGTGTCGGTCGGCACAGAAACCTTCTCGTGCTGGAAACGCGCCCGTCAAGGCATATATTTAGGGATCGATACAGAAAGCCGTGGGGGGCACGGCACGGACCGGGCGACCGGTCCGCGACGGCGGGACAGCGAGGGGGGAACGACCGGAAGGAGAGGCCGCGATGGCCGGACCCGGACGCCCACGCGCCTTCGACCGAGACGCCGCGCTGCGCTGCGCGATGCGGGTCTTCTGGCAGCGCGGCTACGAAGCCACCTCGATGACCGACCTCACGACCGCCATGGGCATCGCCTCGCCGAGCCTCTACGCGGCGTTCGGCTCGAAGGAACGACTCTTCCGCGAAGCCCTCGGCCTTTACGAGGCCACCGACGGCGCCCCCGGCATCGACGGCCTCAACGCGCCCACCGCATACGGCGCGATCCAGGCCGTCCTCGAGGCCAACGTGCGGCCCCGGACGGCCGCCGGCGAACCCGTCGGCTGCATGTTCGTGGTCTCCGCGATCAACTGCTCGGACGCCAACTCGCCGGTGCGCGAGCTGCTCGAGGAATCCCGCCGCAACCACGCCGGCCTGGTGGCCGGACGGCTCGCCCAGGGCATCCGCGACGGCGAACTCCCGGCGGACGCCGACCCGCACGCCATCGCGGCGTACTACACGGCCGTGCTGTACGGCCTCACGGTCCGCGCACTCGACGGCGCGACGGAGGAGGAGCTGCGGGCGACCGTCGCCTTGGCGATGGCGTCGTGGGACGCGGTGCTCGCGGCGTCGGCGGCGCGGCGGTCGGTAAGCGAGCGGTAAGGCGGCCGCGTGGTGGCCGCCTGGTGGCCGGGCAGGCGCCCCGGCCATCAGCCGTCGCTCGGCAAGCAGTCGGTATGCCGGTCATGCCGGTACAGCGGTTGGTAAGCAGGCGCGCCGCTACCAGGCCTCGGCGTCGTCCCACTGGTCGAGCAGCGCGTCCGCGATGTCCTCGCCGGACGGGCCGGAACCCTCCTGGAGGGGGAGTTCCGCCCAGATCACCTTGCCCTGCGCGGTGTACCGGGTGCCCCAGCGGGCGGCGAATTTCGCGACCAGGAACAGTCCGCGCCCGCCTTCGTCGGTCGTCGCCGCGCGCCGCAGGTGCGGGGCGGTGCTGCCCGCGTCGAACACCTCGCAGATCAGCCGGCGGTCGTGGATCAGGCGCACCTGGATCGGCGCGCTGCCGTAGCGGATCGCGTTCGTGACCAGCTCGCTCAGGATCAGCTCCGCGTTGAACGCGATGTCGGTCAGCCCCCACTCCGCCAGCCGGCGTGCGGACCGGGCGCGGACGGCCGCCACCGCGGCCGGGTCCGGCGGCACGTCCCACACCGCGACCCGGTCGGCGTCGACCACGTGCGTGCGGGCCACGAGCAGCGCGATGTCGTCGCTGGACGTCGGGCCGACCATCGCGTCGATGACCGTCTCGCACGTGTGCTCGGGATCCGCATCCGGCCCCGCGGCGAACAGCGCCGACGCCAGCATGCGCAGTCCGGCGTCCAGGTCCCGGCTGCGGTCCTCGACCAGGCCGTCGGTGTAGAACACCAGCCGCGAGCCCTCCGGCAGGACCAGGTCGACGGACTCGATCGGGAGACTGCCGTTGAGCCCGAGCGGCAGCGACACCGGCACGTCCGGGAACGACACATTGCCGTCCGGGGTCACCAGCGCCGGACCGAGATGCCCGGCACGGGCCATCGTGACGCGGCCGGACACCGGGTCGTACACCGCGTACAGGCACGTCGCGCCGGTGATCTGCGCGGGATCCGGGTCGTCGTCGTGGGCGGACCGGTCGCGGTCGATGCTGCTCACCAGATCGTCCAGGTGGCCCAGCATCTCGTCGGGCGGCAGATCGAGCCCGGAGAAGTTGTGCACGGCGGTGCGCAGCCGCCCCATCGTCGCGGCCGCGTACAGGCCGTGCCCGACGACGTCGCCGACCACCAGCGCCACCCGCGCCCCGGGCAGCGCGATCACGTCGAACCAGTCGCCGCCGACCCCGGCCTGCGCCGGCAGGTACCGGTAGGCCGCTTCCAGCGCGCCCTGCTCCGGCAGCCCGCCCGGCAGCAGACTGCGCTGCAGCGTGACCGCCATGGTGTGCTCGCGGGTGTAGCGGCGGGCGTTGTCGATCGCGACGGCGGCGCGCGCCGCGAGTTCCTCCGCGAACGACACGTCCTCTTCCTCGAACGGCGGCGACTCCGGGCCGCGCCAGAACGACGCCAGCCCCAGGACGACGCCGCGGGCCTGCAGCGGCACGGAGATCAGCGAGTGCACGCCGGCGGAGAGCAGCCCGCGCGCCCGGTCGGGGTCCTGGGCCCGCCAGTCGTCGCCCGCGGTCAGGTCCGCCCGGCGCACCGCGCGGCCGGAGGTGAGCGCGGTCGCCATCGGCGTGGTCGGACCGAACTCGATCATGTCGCCGGTGGGGTGCAGCGGCGGGGCGTCCATGCCCGGCGCCCAGCGCGCGGCGACGCGCCGCATGCGGGTGCGGTTGCGGGTGGGCTCCTCGCCGGTGAGGACGGCGTCGAGGAGGTCCACGGTGACGATGTCGGCGAACCGCGGCGTGCCGACTTCGGCGAGTTCGTCGGCCGTGCGGGCGATGTCGAGGGTCGTGCCGATGCGCAGACCGGCTTCGTACAGCAGGTTGAGCCGCCCGCGGGTGATCTCGGCGCGCCCGGCCAGCGCCTGCAGCTCGGTGGAGTCGCGGACGGTCACGACGCTGCCCGCGGACCCGTACGGTGCGGTCGGGCGCTTGTTGACGGCGAGCAGCCGTTCGCCCGCGGTGTGCACTTCGTCGCTGGCGGGGCGGTCGGATTGCAGCAGGGAGGCCAGGCCCGGGTCGAGCCCGAGTTCGGCGACGGCGCGGCCGTCGAGTTCGGGGACGCCGAGGAGGCGGCGGGCCTCGTCGTTGCTCAGCAGGATGGTGCCGTCGTCGCCGATGATGAGGATGCCTTCGCGGACGGCGTGCAGGACCGCGTCGTGGTGCTCGTACATGCGGGTGATCTCGGCGGGGCCGAGGCCGCGGGTCTGGCGCCGAAGGCGGCGGCTGACCAGCGCGGTGCCGCTGGCGGTGAGGGCCAGCGCGGCGGCGGCGCCGCCGAGGACGAGCGGCAGCCGGTCCGTGAACATGCCGTTGACGCGCTCCACGGTGAGGCCGGCGGCGACCAGACCGAGGGGGTTTCCTTGCGCGTCGTGCAGGGGGACGCTCGTGACCACGGCGCGGCCGCGGTCGGTGGGGTAGGTCGTGGTGACCGTTTGTCCGCGGGCCAGCGTCCCCTGGAGGTGGGGATCCAGCGACCGTTGGCCGATGAGCCGCGGGTCGGGATGGGTGAGGCGGGTGCCGTCCTTGTCGAGCACCACCATGAAGTCGATGTCGGCGCCTTGCCGGGCGGCTTCGGCCGCGGGCTGCAGGGTCGCGGACGGGTCGGGGTCGGCCAGGGCGGCGGCGGTGCCGGGCGCGTTGGCGAACGATTCGGCGGCGGCGAGGGTGCGGTGCCGGGCATCGCGGTCGCTGTCCCGCAGGGCCTGCAGAACCAGCGCCACGGCGGCTCCGGCCACCAGCAGCACGACCACGACCGCTTGGAGCAGAAAAACCTGCCCCGCGATGCTGCGGGGGTGACGGGACCGCGGGGCGCGCGGTTGCCGGGAGCGCCCTATCACCAGCCATTTCTAACATTTTGGACATAAAGGTGTCTATGTATGACCACGCATCGTGGTGGGGGTTCACCCGGAGGGGGGTCAGCGGAGGCCGTGGCGGCGGGCGGTCATGCGCTCGACCACCCCGCGCGGCAGCACCCGCCGCAGCGGGAACACCACCGGCGCCTTGCTCCCCACCGCGTACAGCGACTTCGGCCGCGGCGCCTCGATCGCCTTCACCACCACCGCGGCCACCGCATCCGCCGACACTCCCGCGGCCTCGTTCGCGTTCAACGCGCTCAGCATCGTGCGGTACTCCTCGCCGAACGGCGAGTCGTCGGCGAGGTACTGCGTGCGGCGCTCACTGATCCCCGTGTTGATCGAACCGGGCTCGACCGTGGTGAGAGCCACCCCGTACGGCGCCACCTCGCGCCGAGCCGCCGTCGTGAACCCCTTCAGCGCCGCCTTGGACGCCACGTACGACGACCGGTAAGCCAGCGGAAAGCTCGCCAGCATCGACCCGACCATCACCACCCGCCCGTACCCGCGCGCCCGCATGCCGGGCAGGACCAGCTGCGTGAGCTGCACCGCGCCGAAGACGTTGGTCTGGAACAACCGCCGCACCGCCGCCATCGGCAGTTCCTCGAGCGGCCCGCTCTGGCTCTCGCCCGCGTTGTTGACGAGCACGTCGACGTCGCCCGCGGCCGCCGCGCACGCCGTGATGCCGTCGTCGTCGGTCAGGTCCAGCGCCAGGTACTCGACCCCGTCGATCGGTGCGGCCACCGCCTCGGGGTGCCGCGTCGTGCCGAGCACCCGATAGCCGCGCCGGACCAAGGCCGCCGCCACGGCCGCGCCGATGCCGGACGACGCCCCGGTGACGAGCGCCGTCCGGCGCGCGGCCGGGCTGGAGGTGGGGCGGTCGACGGAGTCGGGCATGGCAGGCCTTTCGTGCGGTCGCTCGGGACCGGCGGTGGCGCCGGGGTGGTCGGGCCACCTTACGCGCCGGTAGCCGCGTCCCGTCCAGAGCGTCGCGCGCCCATCGCCGCAGGGTGTACACAGGCCCGTGCGGGTGCCAAGGTGGCTGTGGGAAAAGGCTGTTCGCACCAAACAAGCCGACCGCAGGCCGACTGTGATCGGACCCGCGATCCGACCCGCGATCCGACCCGCGATCGGACTCGCGATCGGACTCGTGACCCTCGTGACAGGAGCAACGCGATGGTGTCCGCCCCGCCGCCGCCCGGTCCGCGGCTGCCCGCCTGGCTGCAGACCGCCGTATTCCTCGCCGCTCCCGCCCCGGCGCTGCGAGCCGCACGGCGCCGGTTCGGGCCGGTGTTCCACACCCGGTTCCTCGGCTTCCCGCCGGAGGCGTTCGTCGTCGACCCGGAACTCGCCCAGCTCGTCTACGCGGTGGACGTGGCCGGCACCGGCCGCGCGGGCGAAGTCCGCCGCGGCTTCCTCGAGGGCCTGGTCGGCGCGAACTCGCTGCTGAGCCTCGACGGCGAGCCGTGGTGGCGGCACCGCCGCCTGCTGAGCCCGCCCCTGCACGGCAAAGCCATCGCCGGGTACGGCGACGAGATCGCCGCCATCGCCGCCGCCTCGATCGCCGACTGGCCGCACGGCCGACCGTTCGCCCTCCGCGACCGCATGCAGGACATCACACTCGACGTCATCCTCCGGCTCGTCTTCGGCATCCGGGACAACGAGCGCCTCGCCCGGCTGCGCGTCGCCATCCCCAACCTCATCGAAGTCGGCGGCGCGATCGCCCTCCTCATGCTCCCGCCCGCCGCCCGCGCCTGGACCGAACGCGCGCCGCTCAATCGCATGGGCTTCCTGCCCACCACCCGCTTCCAGCGCGCCCGCGCCGACGTCGACGCGATCCTGTACGACGAGATCGCCCGCCGCCGCGCGCATCCCGAACCGGGCGCGACCGACGTCCTGTCCCGTCTTCTCGAAGCCCGCGACGAGGACGGCAACCCGCTCACCGACACCGAACTGCGCGACGAACTCGTCACCATGCTCAGCGCCGGACACGAAACCACCGCGACCGCGCTCGCGTGGACCTTCGAGCGCCTGGTCCGTACCCCGCGCGTCCTCGGCGAACTGCGCGCCGAGCTGGCCGCCGGGGAGGGTGAGGCGTACCTGGAAGCGGTGGTGAAGGAAGCGCTCCGCTCGCGCCCGGTCGTGTACGAGGCCCCGCGCCTGCTCGACGCGCCGCTGCGCCTCGGCGAGCACGAGATACCGGCGGGCTGGTTCGTCGCGCCGCACATCAACCTGATCCACCAGGACCCGGACGTGTTCCCGGACCCGGCCGAGTTCCGCCCCGAACGCTTCCTCGGCCCGGACGCCGCCCGCGCGCAGAAGGCGTGGATGCCGTTCGGCGGCGGCCGGCGCTACTGCGTGGGGGCGCAGTTCGCCGTCCTGGAAATGAAGGTGATCATCCGCGAGGTGCTGGCGCGCGTCGATCTGACCGCGCCGGACCCGGCGCCGGAGAAGCAGATGCTGCGGCATGTCACGCTGGTTCCGGCGAAACTCGCCCAGGTGGTGGCCCATCCGCGCGACGATGCCGGACAAGCGGACGGGCAGCACGACGAAGGGCGGACGGAAAGCGTGGGTACGGGAAACGTGGGGACCAAGCGGCGGGATGTCACGGTCGGCCTGGAGATCGCGGCCGCGCCCGACGAGGTGTGGGCCGTCCTGTCCGACGTGACGCGAATGGGGGAGTGGAGCCCCGAGTGCACGGGCGGCCGCTGGATCGGGCGCCTGCGCGAACCGGTCGCCGGCGCGCGCTTCGTCGGCACGAACCGCCGTGGCCCCGCGGTGTGGTCGACCCGCTGCACGATCACCGAGGCCCGTCCTGCCCGCGCTCTCGCCTGGCGCGTCGACGCCGGCCTCCCGATCGCCCGCTGGTCGTTCACGCTCACCCCCACCGACAAGGGCACCTACCTCGAACACTCGTGGCGCGACCAGCGCGTGGGCCCGCTCGGCGCCGCCGCCCGCGTCCTCACCGAAGCGGCCCTCCGCACCGGGCCGCGCGCGGACCACAACGAACGGACGATGCGCGCGACCCTGGAAGCCCTCAAACTGCACCTGGAAGGCTGACGGGACGCGAAGACCGACGGGACGGGTGGGCGCGGGGCCGGTCATCCCTTGGTGAAAACAGCTTTCCGCAAAGCGAATTCACGAACGGCAAAGCCAAGCCCGCGGGCGCACCGCCCACTACCGGTGCGCCCGCGGCAAGGCCTGAATCAGGCCATCCCCGCCCGCCGAACTTCCTTGTGCCCAAACCGGATTGCTCGTCCCCGCTCTTCCCCTATCCGATCATCCCCCCGCACAATGGCGTTCGTCGCGAGCGCCGACGACGGCAAGAACCGACGCCCGTGCGACGACACACGCACGGCACAGCATCGGGGCCAACGCACAACCAGCGGCCGGGGGGCGGGCACGATGGGCGTACTGGCGTACTTCGGGTTCCGAGCCAACGGTGGACCGCAGGTCCCCGAACCCGTCTGGCTGGACGACGGCGACCTCCCCGAACTCCCGCCCCCCGTCCTCCTTCGCGGCTTCGCCTCGGTCTCGTCGATCTCCTTCAGCGCGGACGGCACCGCGATGAGCACCAGCCACCTCCGCCGCACCGAACTCGACGCGTTCGACCCCGGCTCCGTCCGCGTCTGGACACTCGGCCAGTCCCGCCCCCGCTTCACCGTCGACGACCCCGACCAGGCCCACGTCGCCGCACTGAGCCCCGACGGCCAGTCCGTCGCCTCCGACGCCCCCGCCCCCGCCGAACCCCCCGAGACCGGCTCCGACCCCTGCCTCGTCGACCTGTGGGACGCGCACACCGGCCAGCGCACCGGCCGCCTCCACGTGCCCTTCGTGCCCCGCCGGGCCCGCGGCCACGACCCCCACGTCCGGTCCCTGGCCTACAGCCCCGACGGCCGCTTCCTCGCCGCCGCGGCCACCGACCGCAAGGTCTACGTCTGGGACCTCACCCGCGACCGCCCCGCCGTCACCGCCCTCACCGGCCCCCGCCAGTCCGTCGGCGCGGTCGCCTTCAGCCCCGACGGCCGCCTCCTCGCCGCGGGCTCGATGGACCACCACGCCCACCTCTGGATCCGCACCCGCGGCCGCTTCCGCTACCTTGCCCCCCTGACCGGCCACACCGACTGCGTCGACGCCCTCGCCTTCACCCCCGACGGCGAAATGCTCGCCACCGCCGGCCGCGACGGCACCGTCCTGCTGTGGGACGTCCTCCGCCGCGCCCGCATCACCGCCCTGACCGGCCACACCGCGCCGGTCACCGCCGTCTCCTTCGGCGCCGCCGGCGCCCTCCTCGCCACCGCCGCCGAAGACGGCACCGTCCGCCTGTGGCACACCGCCGCCCACCGGCAACTCCGGATCCTCACCGAAGGCCTGGACGGCCCTCCCACCACCGCCTTCACCCCCGACGGCACCCGCCTGATCACCCCAACCGCCCCCCACCGAGGCCTCACCGTCTGGGACACCCGAGGCTGGCACTGACCGATCGCCTGCGAGCACCGAGTGCAACAGCGTCCATGTCCTCGGTGGGCACACCAGGACAAGCACTCACGACGACTCAGGGGCTCTCCCGCCGACCTGACAGCTCCAAGAGCCGGACGGACTCCGGCGACCTCGCAGGCTTGACCAGCTCCACGGACTTGACCAGCCGCACCGGCTTGACCAGCCGCACCGGCTTGACCAGCGTCACGGCCGGGCCCGCAGGCTCGAGCCTCCGTACCGTCCCCGTCCGACGGTCCCGCAACCGGCACAACGCCCGATACGCCGGTCGTTCCACCGTCACCGTCACCAGCCAGCCGAACAGCAGTCCCGTCGCCAGCATCCCCGCCGTCTGCGCGAACGGACCGAACCCCGCGTCCTGCATATGCCGCATCACGATGTCCCCCAACGTCTGATGCGTCAGGTACACCCCGTACGAAATCCCCGCCAGCCACCGGATCACCGGCTGCGCCGCCGACGGCACCACCCCGTCCCAGTCCGGCCCCACCGCCGCCGCCACGATCACCAGCAACCCCAGCGCCACGCCGACCGTCGTCGTCACGTCCAGCACCTGCAACTGGTGCGCCGCCACGCACGCCACCAGCAGCAACGCCCCGTGCGCCCGCCCGATCCGCCCCGACGCCGCCGCGTACACCGCCACCCCCGCGACGAACAAATGCATGCGGTACCAGCCGAGGCCGTCGTAGAACATCCGAAAAGGCTCCGACCCGCTGTACACGCGTTCGGGCCACAGCGCCACCTCGAACACCAGCGCGGCCCACAGCAGCGCCACCCCGGGCACCCGCCGCCACGGCCTCCGGCACACCGCCAGCACACCCGTGAACGCCACAAGCTGGATCGGGACCGTCCAATGCGACGCATCCACGTACGGATAGAGCTGCGGTTTCCACTGCCACAGCATCAGCACATTCGCTCCCACGTCCGACCACGCGGGCACCCACCACCCGACCGGCGCCGCCTGCCACGACAGGAAGGCCGTCAGCAGCACCGCCGCCCAGAACGCCGGCAGCAACCGGAACAACCGCCCCCACCACCACCGCCACGGCTCCTGCCGCCGCACCGCCGCCGCGGCGAAGTACCCCGATACGACCAGCAGCAGGCTCGCCCCCACCGGATACCCGAGCGCGAACGTCCGCGGCGCCAACTCCGCATGCCACAACGGCGCCTGCCACGTGCTGTGGAACCACACGACGAGCAGCAGCGCCGCGACCCGCACCACGTCCCAACTCAGCCGCCGCCCCGAAGCCGCACCCGCAGCCGCGCCCGCACCGGTACCCGACGCCGCCCCCGGCCCCACCCGAACCCCGCTCACCGGCACCGGCACGAACACCCCGCAACCCCACGTCGGACACACGGCACATCGATCGCAGGCACAGCGGAACAGCTCCCGGAATCGTCACGGGCGACGAAAAAGTCGCATTCTCACGCCGCGCGGCAGTACGCGGCACTCCCAGCGGCAGTCGCGGCAGCGGCACCGGCCGGCCGCCGCACCCGCCCTGCCCCGAGTCCCCGGCGGCACCGCACCGACCGCCCGCGCGTCACACACCCGCCGGACGCGGACCCGCCGAACACCGGCCAGGCACCGGCTCGCCCGACACTCTGCCAGCCCTCCCACCTGCGGGTATATGGGTGTCAGCATGCATAGACACCACCCCGCGGCCCGCGGAAGACTGCCTGGCACGATGGACATCCACAGGCCCGGACCGGTCCCGCACGACCACCGCCCGGGCCCGACCGCACAGCGGCCCACCGCGCCGCGGCGCACACCACAGCGGCAGCCGCCGCACCACGGGGAGGACACGGAGGACGACGGTGCGCACACGCACCACCCGAAAGGCCCGACGCGTGACCCTCTTCTGGCGGATCTTCCTGCTCAACGCCGCGGTCCTCGTCACCGCCGCGCTGCTGCTCCTCGGCCCGGTCACGGTCTCCAGCCCGGTCCTCCCCGGGCAAGCCCTCGTCGTCGTCTCCGGACTCGCCGCGATGCTCGTCGTCAACGCCCTGATCCTGCGGTACGCGCTGGCCCCGCTGCGCCGCCTCACCGGCGCGATGAGCACGACCGACCTGCTGCGTCCCGGGGCCCGCACCGCGCTCGGCGGATCCAGCGAAATGGCCGCGCTCGTCGGCGCGTTCAACGCGATGCTCGACCGCCTCGAAGCCGAACGTGCGACCAGTAGCGCCCGCGTCGTCTCCGCCCAGGAGGAAGAACGCCGCCGCGTCGCCCGCGAACTGCACGACGAGGTCGGCCAGGCCCTCACCGTCGTGCTGCTCCAGCTCAAGCACGTGTCCGCGGCCGCCCCGGCCGACCTGCGCGCGGAAATAGCCTCGGCGCAGGAGATCACCCGGGAGAGCCTCGACGAGATACGCCGCATCGCCCGGCACCTGCGCCCCGGCGTCCTGGAAGACCTCGGACTCGGCAGCGCCCTGCGCGCCCTCGCCCACGAGTTCGGCACGTCCGCGCTCACCGTGAGCCACGCCATCGAACCGCAGCTGCCGCCGCTCGGACCGGACGCCGAACTCGCCGTGTACCGGGTCGCGCAGGAAGCCCTCACCAACACGGTCCGGCACTCCGGCGCCGACCGCGCCGTCGTCCGCCTCCACACCGCCGCCACCGCAGTCGGCACTGCAGTCGGCACCGCAAAGGACAGCACCGCAAAGGGCGGCACCGCCAACGCCGAAGCGCACGGCACGACCGTCGAACTGTGCGTCCGCGACAACGGCACCGGCATCGGCACCGCCCCCGAAGGCGCCGGAATCCGCGGCATGCGCGAACGCGCCCTGCTGGCCGGCGCACGCCTCACCGTCACCGCGCTCCCCGACGGCGGCACCGAGATCCGCCTACGCCTCACCGCCGCCCCCCGCGACCCGGCCCCCACGCAAGCCGACCCGCGACCCGACCCCGAAGCTCGCCCAGCCCGTACACAGCCGCAAGCCCGAAAGCAGTCCGAAGCCCACAAGCAGACCCAGGCCCGGTACCAGGCCCAAGCCCAAGCCCAAGCCCAAAAGCAGCCCCCGACCCCCCACACCGCGAAAGGAGCCGCCTCGTGACCCCGGCCGACCCCGCCGTCCGCCCCACCCGCATTCTGCTGGCCGACGACCACGCCCTCGTCCGCCGCGGCGTCCGGCTGATCCTCGACGGCGAACCCGACCTCACCGTCGTCGCCGAGGCCGAGAACGGGGCGGATGCCGTCGCGCAGGCCCGGCGCGGCGGGATCGACCTCGCCGTCCTCGACATCGCGATGCCGCGCACGACGGGGCTGCAAGCCGCCCGGGAACTCTCCCGCGACCTGCCCGACCTGCGCATTTTGATGCTCACCATGTACGACAACGAGCAGTACTTCTTCGAGGCACTGCGCGTCGGCGCAAACGGCTATGTGCCCAAGTCCGTCGCCGACCGCGACCTGGTGGAAGCGTGCCGCGCCGCGATGCGCGACGAACCGTTCGTCTACCCCGGGGTGGTGAGCACGCTCATCCGCACCCACCTCGACCGGGTCCGCGAGGGGCATCCGCCGCCCGACCGCGCGGTGACCCCGCGGGAAGAGGAAGTCCTCAAGCTCGTCGCCGAGGGCCACACGTCACGCGAGATCGCCGCGATGCTGGTGATCAGCGCCAAGACGGTCGAACGGCACCGGGCGAACATCCTGCAGAAGCTCGGCCTGCGCGACCGGCTCGAACTCACCCGCTATGCGATCCGGGCCGGCTTGGTCGAGCCGTAGGACGCCCCGTCCGGGCCCTCGTCCTCGATCTGCCGGTTCCGGCCCGCGGCGACGCCGATCAGGATCTGCGGCACCATCAGGGCCGCCATCAGCGCGATCGGAAGGCCCCAGTCGTCGGTCTTCTGGTAGAGCACGCCGATGAGCAGCGGGCCCGGGATGGAGATCAGGTAGCCGGTGCTCTGGGCGAACGCGGACAGTTTGACGATGCCCGCGGCCGACCGGGCGCGCAGCCCGATCATGGTGATCGCCAGCGGGAACGCGCAGTTCGAGATGCCCAGCAGCAGGGCCCAGGCCCACGCGCCGCCCGCCGGGGCGAAGTACAGGCCCGCGTAGCCGGCCAGGCCGAACGCGCCGAGCAGCACGACCATCGGGCCCTGGTTCGGCATCCGGCTCGCGACGCGCGGGATCACGAACGCGAGCGGCACGCCCATGAACATCGTCACCGCGAGGAGCAGGCCCGCCTGGCCCGCCGACACTCCCGCGTCGCGGAAGATCTGCGGCATCCAGCCCATCGTGATGTAGGCGGCGGTGGCCTGGAACCCGAAGTAGCAGGCCAGCGCCCACGCGGTACGGCTGCGCAGCATGCTCGGCCCGGCAGCGGCCATGGCGTCGGTCTTTCCCCGGTCGGCGGCCGCGGTGCCGCGGGCCGCGCGGGCCAGGGGCAGCCAGGGCACCACGGCGATGATCGCGACGATCGCCCACAGGCCGAGGCCGACCCGCCAACCGCCGCCCACGGCATCGGTCATCGGCACGGTGACCGCGGCGGCCAGCGAGGTGCCGATGGCCATCGCCATCGAGTACAGGCCGGTCATGCTGCCGATCCGGTCCGGATACCAGCGCTTGATGATCACCGGCAGCAGCACGTTCGTCAGCGCGATACCGGCCAGCGACAGCGCGCTCGCGGCGAGGAACGCCGCCGTGTTGCCCGCGAACGGGCGCAGCACCAGCCCGGAGGTGATCGCCGCCATGCCCGCGCACACCACCGCGGCCAGGCCGAACCGGCGGGCCAGCCGCGGCGCGGCAATGCCGAACACGGCGAAGCACAGCGGGGGGACGGAGGTGAGGACGCCGGCGACGGTGCCGCTCATGCCGAGCCCGTCGCGGGTCTCCTCCATGAGCGCGCCGAGGCTGGTGACCGCGGGTCGCAGGTTCAGCGCGGCCAGCACGATCGCGACGGTGAGCACCGGGGTGAACCAGCGCGGCAGGCCGGACGCGGCTGCCGGTCCGGCGTCCGGCGGTCCGGGGCGGGCGTCCGCTCCGGTGGCCTGGCGTCGGGGGCCGGGGGCTTCTTCCGGGTTCTGCGGCGCCGCTTCGCGGCGTATCGCGGAGGTCTCGTGCGGGGACATGCCGTCCATCATAGAATCATGGGATGATTGGTTGTCCACTTCGTTCCGGTCGGTCCGCGGCCGGCGGCGATGTCCGCTAGGAGCGCCATGCCTTTGTCCGCACCGCGCCGTGCCGCGCTCTCCGAACAGGTCGCCGCGCAGCTGCGTGCGCAGATCATGTCGGGGGAGTGGCCGGTGGGCTCGCGTATCCCGACCGAGCCGGAGCTGGTCGAGCAACTGGGGGTGGCCCGCAATACGGTCCGCGAGGCGGTGCGCGCGCTGGCGCACAACGGGCTGCTGGACATCCGGCAGGGGTCCGGCACGTACGTCGTGGCGACGAGCGAGCTGTCGGGGGTGATGCACCGCCGGTTCGCGGGCGCGGACGCCGGGCACATCGCCGAGGTCCGGTCGATGCTGGAGTCGTCGGCGGCCCGGCTTGCCGCGACCCGGCGTACCGCGAAGGACCTGCGTCTGCTGGACACCGCGCTGGCCCGGCGCGACGAGGCGTGGGAGAGCGGCGACGCGGAGGCGTTCGTCACGGCGGACGCGAGCCTGCACATGACGGTCGTCGCGGCCGCGCACAACGACGTCCTGACCGAGCTGTACGCCGACCTGGGCGAGCTGCTGCGCGACTGGCTCCGCGTCGACGTCGGCGCCGACCTGGTGCCGGGCGAGCTGATGGACCACACGCGGCTGGTCGAGGCCATCCGGGCGGGTGACGCGGACGTCGCGGCGGCGGAGGCGGCGTCCTACGTGCACGAGCACGAGCCGGTGTGAGCGGGTCCGGCCCGGGGCGCGGAAGGCCACCCCGGGCCGGCAGCCCGGTCCGCGAGCGTCAGTTGCGTGCCACCGCCGCGACCGCGTCGCGGATCGGCATCGGTCCCGAGCGGAGTTCGAGCGTCAGCCCGGCGGTGCCCGGCGCGGTCAGCAGTTCGGCGATGACCCCGGCGACGTCCGCGCGCGGCACCGAGGCGCGCGGTACGGGCGGCGCCGCGAGGGTCACCGTGCCGGTGCCCGCGTCGTCGGTGAGTCCGCCGGGACGCAGGATGGTCCAGGCCAGGCCGCCGCGCGCCTTGAGGTCGTCCTCGGCCTGCGTCTTCGCGTCGATGTAGGCCGCCCAGACGGGATCGCCGCCCGGGGCCGCGGGGGCACCGGCGCCCATGGAGGAGATCTGCACGAAGCGGCCGGTCCCCGCTTCTTCGCACGCGTCCGCGAGCAGCACCGAGCCGCCCTTGTCGACGGTGTACTTGCGGTCGATCGTGCTGCCCGGCCCCGCCCCCGCGGCGAACACCGCCGCGTCGGCACCTGCCAGGGCCTCCGCGACCGCCGCGCGCGACGCGGTTTCCAAGTCCAGGACCACCGGCGTGGCGCCCGCCGCCTCGATGTCGCCCGACTGCTCGGGTTTGCGGATCAGGCTGAGGACTTCGTCGCCGCGGTCGGCGAGCACGCGGGCGAGCAGGAGGGCGATCTTTCCGTGGCCGCCGGCGATGACGACACGCATGCGCATGTCCTTTCGTTGGGGAATCCTCTCGTGGTTCCCCGGCCGTCGGCCGCCAACCGCGGATCGGGCCGCATGCCGGCGCGTGTGCCCGCTACCGCACCCGACTGGAGTCCGGCGACCCCACCGCCGTCCACGTCGGCTCCTTCGACAGCCGGCTCGGCCACCACATGTGCCGGTCGAGGTCGACGGTGATCGCCGTGACCAGGATCGACCGGACCACCAGCGTGTCGAGCAGCACGCCCAGCGCGACCGCGAACCCGATCTCGGCGAACCCGGTGGCCGGCAGCGTGCCGAGCACCGCGAACGTGCTGGCGAGGATCAGGCCCGCCGACGTGATGACCCCGCCGGTCGCGGCCAATCCGGTGACCGCGCCGTCGCGGGTGCCGCGTCTCGCGGTCTCCTCGCGGACGCGCGTCATCAGGAAGATGTTGTAGTCGATGCCGAGCGCGACCAGGAACACGAACACGAACAGCGGGAACGCCTGGTCCTGGCCGCTGAAGTGGAAGATGTGCGCGAAGACGAACGCGCTGATGCCGAGGGCGGCCGCGTACGACAGCACCACCGTCGCGATCAGCACGAGCGGTGCGACGATCGCGCGCAGCAGCAGGCCGAGGATGATCAGGACGACGCCGAGCACCAGCGGGATGATCACCCGGTTGTCGTGAGCCGCGGCGCGGCCCGCGTCCAGGTTGATCGCGGCGCCGCCGCCGACCTTGGCGTCCGCGTTCGGGACCGCGTGGGCCGCGTCGCGGACCCGGTCGACGGTGTCCTTGGCGGCCTGGCTGTCCGGCCGGTCGGTGGAGACCGCCTGGAAGAACGCGCGGCCGTTCGCGAACGCGGGCGGCGTGGTCGCGGAGATGCCGGGGGTGCCGCGGACCGCGGCTTCGACCGCGGGGATCTGCCCGGCGTTGCCGATGACGGACAGCGGGTCGCCGGTGCCGGCCGGGAAGTGGTCGGCGAGGACCTGCTGGCCGACGACCGAGTCCGGCTTTCCGGTGAAGCTGCCCGCGACGGTGAGGCCATTGGCGTTGAGCGACGTCAGGCCGAGCGCGCACACGCCGAGCGCGAGTCCGGTGGTGATCCAGATGCGGCGCGGACGGCGGGCGATCGACGCGCCGATGTGCGCCCAGCGCCCGGTGCGGGTCGGCTCGGGGGTGCCGTAGGCGGGCTTGACCGGCCAGAAGACCCAGCGGCCCATGACCACCAGCAGGGCGGGCAGCAGGGTGAGCATCGCGGCGAGGGCGACGAGGACGCCGATCGCGCAGACCGGGCCGAGGCCGCTCGTCGAGTTCATCTCCGCGACGGTCAGGCACAGCATCGACACGATGACGGTGGCGCTGCTGGCGAGGATGGCCGGGCCCGCACGGTGCAGGGCTTGCGCCATCGCCTCGTGCCGGTCCTCGTGGCGGCGGAGTTCTTCCCGGTAGCGGGCGGTGAGCAGCAGCGCGTAGTCGGTGCCCGCGCCGAGAACGAGCACGATGAGGATGCCGGCGCTCTGCGCGTTGACGGTCAGCCCGGCGTGCTTGGCGAGCAGGTAGATGACGGCCTGCGAGACGGCGAGCGAGACGCCCGCGGACAGCAGCGGGAAGATCCACAGCACGGGGCTGCGGTAGGTGAGCAGGAGCAGGATCACCACGACGGCGACGGTGGCGGTCAGCAGGGTGCTGTCGATGCCTTCGAACGCCTTGGACTGGTCGGCGCCGACGCCGCCGGGGCCGGTGACGTGGGTGGCCATGCCGAGGTCGCCGGTGTTGGCGACGGACCGCAGTCGGTCGACGGCGGGGGAGAGGTTGTTCCAGCCGCTGGTGCCGATCTCGATCGGGACGACGGTCTGCATCGCCTGGCCGTCCCGCGAGACGACCGGTCCGACGACGGGCCCGACGACGTGCGGGGCGGTCGCGAACGCGGCCGCGTCGCGCTGCGCCTCGGCCTGGTCCTGCGGGGTGATGCCGGACGGCCGCTGGTAGACGACGACGGCGTCGAGGGTCGTGACCGGCTGGAAGGACTTCTGTTCGTCGAGGACTTTCGTCGACTCGGCGTTGCCGGGCAGCCAGCTGGACGCCTGGTTGTCCTCGGCGCCGGACAGTTTGCCGGCGAGCGGGCCCGCGACCACCACGAGGAGGAGCCACAGGACGACGACCGCCCACTTGCTGCGGCGGCCGCACGGGAGTGCTGCCAGGGTTCGCGTCGGACTCATGGGGGGCGTTCCGATCGACCATCGGTGCCGCGGGTGCGTCCGCGGCCGGTTGCTGACGTCGGCGGCCGTGTGGGCCGCCGCATGCCCTGCCCCGAGTCCCCGGGCGGTGGGCGGCGGCGCGGTGCGCCGAGGCCCATCCGCCCAGCATGGCACCGGCGCGCGTACCGCGCAGCCGGGCCCCGTCAGGCCGAGTCCGGCCCGGACACGGCCTGGTACTGCTAGTCCTTGACCGTGCTGGTGCTCTGGTAGACGAGGTCCTGGTACTCGGGATGCTTGGCGATCCAGCCCGAGTAGAACGGGCAGACCGGCAGGATCTTGGTGCCGGCGCGGCGGGCGTCGTCGAGCGAGGCGCGGACGAGGGCGCTGCCGACGCCGCGGCCTTCGAACGCGGGGTCGACCTCGGTGTGCACGAAGGCGATCACGTCGGGCGTGCGCAGGTAGTCGGCGAAGCCGGCGAGGGCGCCGTCCAACCGTGCCTCGTACCGCTTCTTGTCGGGGACGTCGGTCACCTCGGGTGTGTCCGCCATGGCGTGTCCTTTCCTCCGAATGGCTTGACCGTGGTCGGGCCGGATCTCCGGCGGCCCCCAGCGTGCCACCGGCGGGCCCGGGTGCGGGGGAGCGCCGCGTCGGGTTCTCTCTCAGCGGATTCTCAGCGGCCTGTGGGCATGGTGTGTGGTGTGTCGACCGCGTTGCCGCGGCCGGATGCCTCGCCGTACCCCCGAAGGGAACCCCTCCATGCCGCCGTCTGCCGCGGGACTTGCCGTCAATGTCCTGGACGCGGGTTCGCTGCTGTCCGCGTTCGGCGCGCTCGGCATCGCCGTGGTGCTGTTCGCGGAGACCGGCCTGCTGGTCGGGTTCTTCCTGCCGGGCGACTCGCTGCTGTTCACCGCGGGCCTGCTGTGCGTGCCGGGGGCGTCCGGGAACGTCCACCTCTCGCTGTGGCAGGTGCTGGTCGCGGCGGTCGGCGGCGCGCTGCTCGGGGCGCAGGCGGGCTATCTGCTGGGCCGCCGCGGCGGCCGCGCGCTGCTCGACCGGTACAAGAACCCGCGCCTGCACGAGGGTGTCGGCCGGGCCGAAGAGATCCTCGGCAAGTACGGCCACGCGAAAGCCATCGTGCTGGCGCGTTTCGTCCCGGTGGTCCGCACCGTGCTCAACCCGCTCGCGGGCGTGCTCGGCGTCCCGGTCCGCACCTTCACCGTGTGGCAGGTCGCCGGCGGCGTGGTCTGGGCGGTCGGCCTGGTCCTGGCGGGCTACGGGCTCGGCAAGTCGATCCCCAACGTCGACCGCTACCTCCTCCCGCTGGTCGCCGTCGTCGTGGTCGTCTCCCTGCTGCCGCTCGCCTTCGAGCTCCTCCGCTCCCGCCGCCAACGCAACCTCGCGCGCCGCGAACGCAACACCCACCGCGCCACCTGATCCACCGCACGACCCCCAGGCCCCTCCGGCCAGGTCGACCCCCCGCGACCTGGCCGGAGGTTTGTGCCGAGCCGACCGCGAGGGACGCGGCGGACGCCGCTCCGCGCACGACGGACGGGCGTTGCGGCCGGTTTGTGCCGGCCGACCGAGAGGGACGCGGCGGACACCGATCCCCGCACGGCGGACGGGCGTTGCGGCGCAGCGCCGCCCCGACCGCCGCCTGGCAGCCGACCAGGGCACCCGCCCGCGCCCCAGCCCGCCCCGTCCCCGATCCGCTCGACGCGTTTCGCCTCCCGCTCCGCCTGTGTTGGCGTGAGGCAGCGTCGGCCTGAGTCTGCGGCTAGCGCCCGTGCCCCTGTCCATGCCCGTGTCCGTGCCCGCGACCGCTTTGGCCCGAGCCCGCCTCGGCCTGCGCCCGCGGCCCCCGCGCCCCGTCACCCCCGCCCGCGCCCGCGCCCCGCCCCTGCCCACCACCGCCCCGGCCCGCAGCCCGTGCCGCCCGCACGCGCCGTCCGGAACCCCGCCCCCTGCGGTTTCGCGCGGCCTCGTGGGACGCGAATCCCCTGCCCCGAACCGCTTTTCGCGCCGCCTGATAACCCCGTATTGCCGAGTTGTTTCCGGATTCGGGAAAACGGATCCGGAGCCCCGGATTCCGTTGTGGTGCCGCGGCGCGGCTTGTTAAGTTCAACGGGTGTCGAAGAACCCGCTGACCGGCCCCTCCCCGATGGCTCCGTGTCGTAGCGCACTCTGTCCGTGTTGAACCGGCGTTGAACCGGCCTTGATCCGGCCGTGATCCGGTGCTGATCCGGCAGGGGCGCTGGCCCCCGCCGCAGCCACGGCTTTTCTCTCCCCCGTCCGCGCGGACACCTATTCCCGCCGACGGCTTTTCGCAGCAACCGATTCCGCCCGCCGGGCTTCCCGTGCCCGTGGGGCCGACCCGGCGCGCCCGCATACCTGCCCGTGCCCCGCCGCACCCGTATTTCGTTTCCGAGGAGAATTCCCCATGTCCACGACGAAGTTGCGCTGGTTCCGACGCGCCGGAGCCGCGGTCGCCGCGGCCGCGCTCGCCTTCACCGCGACCGCCTGCGGCGGGGATTCGGAGGCGACGGACAACGGCAGCGCGCAGACCGTCCTCAAGCTCATCGACCCGGGCAACGCCGGCGTCCTCGCGTACGCGAAGAAGACCGGCATCCTCGACCGGGAACTCCGCAAGGTCAACGCCCGCGTCGAATGGGGCGGCCACTACGCCTCGTTCACCGCGGCGACCGAGGCGATCCGGGCCGGCGCGGTCAACGTGCAGAGCGGCGCGATCTCGCCCGCGCTCGGCTACCTGTCGTCCACACCCGACATCAAGATCTTCTCGTTCGGCGACCCGGTGACCGACCAACGTGCGGGCGCCGGAGACGGGTTGGTCGTCAAGCCGGACAGCCCGATCAAGAACGTGCAGGACCTCGTCGGCAAGCGGGTCGCGGTGAACCGCGCCGGGCACGGCGAGTACCTGCTGCTGCTCGCGCTGGAACAAGCCGGCGTGCCGGTCGACAAGGTGGAGCGCGTCTACATGCAGCCCGACCAGGCCGCGGGCGCGTTCGCCGCGGGCAAGGTCGACGCGTGGGTCGCGATCGTCGACGCGTTCCCCGAGGCGCTCGCGCAGGGCGCACGGCCGATCTTCCGCGGCCGCGACCTGCCGTCGGACGACCTCGGCATCACCGTCGCGTCGAACAAGGTCCTCGCCGAGAACCCCAAGGCCATCCAGACCTACCTGAAGGTCGTGCAGGACCTCACCGCCGAACTGCGGGCCAACCCCGAGAAGTTCCAGAACGTGTTCGAGGACAAGGGCCCGCGCGCGGCGTCCGGCGCCCGGCTCCAGGACAACGTCGAGACCGCCCGCTACACCAACCCGCCGCGGCTGCCCAAGGCCGAGGACAACGCGAGCATCGAGAAGGTCGCCGCGCTGTTCAAGAAGTACAACGTGCTGCCCAACCCGGTCGACCCTGCCGCCGTCGTCTTCGACTGGTCGAAGGTCCCGGCATGAGCGTCGTGACGAGCCCCCGGCCAGCGAAGGAACGTCCCGGCACCGGCGCGGAGGACACGTCCGGCCTCGTCACCCCCCGGTTCCTGGGCGACCGGCCCCGCAGCCGCTGGACGTCCCTCGCGGTGCGCGCCTTGCTCCCGGTGGGGCTGCTGGCGCTGTGGTGGTGGCTGTCCGCGTCCGGCCGCGTCGACAAAAACGTCCTGGCATCGCCGGGGTCGGTGGTGACGGCGTTCCGCGAACTGTGGGAGACGGGGCAGCTCGCCGACTACACCGAGGCGTCCGCGAAACGCGTGGGTCTGGGCGTGCTGTTCGGGGCGGGCTCGGGACTGCTGCTCGGGCTGGTCAGCGGGTTCTCCCGGCTCGGCGAGGAACTGATTGACACCACGATGCAGATGAAGCGGGTCGTGCCGTTCCTGGCGCTGGTGCCGCTGTTCATCTCGTGGTTCGGCGTCGACGAGACGTTCAAGATCGTGCTGATCGCGGTGTCCGCGTCCGCGCCGATGTACGCGTACACCTACCTCGGCGTCCGCGGTGTCGACCGCAAAGTCGTCGAAGCCGCCCGCGGGTTCGGCCTCACCGGCCCGCGCCTCGCGCTCACCGTCGTGCTGCCCGGCGCACTGCCGAACATCCTCATGGGCCTGCGCATCTCCCTCGGCATCAGCCTGACCGCGCTGATCGCCGCCGAACAGGTCGGCACCACCGAAGGCATCGGCTACCTGGTGTCCCTCGCCCAGCAGTACTACCGCCCGGACTACATGGTCCTGTGCATCGTCCTGTACGCCCTCCTCGGCCTCGCCGTCGACTCCCTGATCCGCCTCGTGGAAAGGACGGCCATGCCATGGCAGCGGCACCTCACGATGCGCTGACCGCCCCCGCCGGCTCCCCGGCCACGAGCCCCGTCGCCGTCCGGCTCCGCGGGGTCGGCAAGACCTACGGCGGCACCAAGAAGACCCCTGCCAAACGCGTCCTCGACGCCGTCGACCTCGACATCCGCCCCGGCGAGTTCGTCGTCCTCCTCGGCCCCAGCGGCACCGGCAAGACGACCCTGCTACGCCTGCTCGCCGGCCTGGAGACCCCCGACGCGGGCTCCGTCCTCGTGCCGCCGCGGCGCACGATCGTCTACCAGGAGCCGCGGCTGGTCCAGACGCTGCGCGTGCTGCCCAACGTCACGCTGGGGCAGCGCCGCGGCGACGCAACCCGCGACGCAGGCCGCACCGCGCTCGCCGAAGTCGGCCTCGCCGACAAGGAACGCAGTTGGCCCGCCACGCTGTCCGGCGGCGAAGCGCAGCGCGTCGCGCTCGCCCGGGCGCTCGTCCGGCAGCCCGAACTCCTGCTCCTCGACGAACCGTTCGCGGCGCTCGACGCACTGACCCGGCTGCACATGCAAGACCTCGTCGGCGACCTGTACGCCCGGCACCGCCCCGCCGTGCTGCTCGTCACCCACGACGTCGACGAAGCGGTACGCCTGGCCGACCGCATCGCCGTGCTCCGCGACGGCCGCTTCGCCGTCGACGTCCGCGTCGACCTCCCCAGGCCCCGGCGCACCGACGACCCGGCGTTCACCGCGCTGCGCCGCCGCCTGCTCGCCGAACTCGGCGTCCACGACCCGGCCCCGCCGGCATCGCAGGCACCGGCCGCACCCGACCCGAAGGAGTCCCGATGACCACGCAGTCCCTCGACACCGTCTGGTACACCCGTTGCCCCGTCCCCACCGCGAGCGGCCTGGCCCTGCACCGCGGCACGCTCGCCGCCGAGTTCACCGGCGACGGGCTCGCGTTCGGAGTGCTGCAGGACGGGCCCGCGGAACTCGCCCGGCACCACTTCGACCACCAGCTCGTCGGCCTGTTCCGGGAAGGCGGAAACGTGCCGGCGCTCGCCGCCCGCTCCGAGGGCGCCCCGAGCCGGCTGATCGGGCTGACGTGGATCGACGAGTGGCAGTCGATCCTGGTCCGTCCCGACTCCGGCATCACCGACGCCGCCGGACTGAAGGGCGCCCGCGTCGCCCTGCCCGCGTGGGCGGACTCCCGCGCCGGCAGCTTCCCCCGCGCGATGGCCCTGCACGGCTTCGCCGGGGCGCTCGCCACCGCCGGGCTCGGCTTGGCCGACGTGCGGTTCGTCGAGGTCGCGAGCGGTACCCGCAGCGGCCCGACCACCGCCCGGTGGCCCGCCCGGCCCGGCACCGGGGAGCCCTGGCCGGGGCTCGACGCGCTGGCCGCGGGCGAGGTGGACGCCGTGTATGTCAAGGGCGCCCGGTCCGCCGAGGACGCCGCCCGGATCGGCGCCGTCGTCGCCGTCGACCTCGACGCCGCGGCCGACCGGCGCTTCCGGGTCAACAACGGCACGCCCCGCCCCATCACCGTCCACGAAGACCTCCTCGCCGAACGCGAAGACCTCGTGGTCCGCTTCCTCGTCCAGACCCTCCGCGCCGCGGACTGGGCGGCCGCCAACCCGGAAGACGTCCGCGGCGTCCTCGCCGCCGAGACCGGTTCCGGCAGCGACGGCGTCGATCGCGCCTACCGGCCCGGCTTCCACACCGCACTGCACCCCGACCTGTCCGAGGAGCGCCGCGAACTGCTGCGCATCCAAAAGGACTTCCTGCTCACACACGGCTTCCTCGCGGCCGATGTCGACCTCGCCGCGTGGACCGCGGACGAGCCGCTCGCCCGGGCCCGCGAGATCGTCGCCGCCGAACACGCCGGGGAGCTGACCGCATGACCCGCACCCACCACGAACCCGAGTACCACTGGACGGTGCCCGTCGCGGGCGACGGCCGCGAGACGAACCCGGCGCACTGGCCGCGCGGCGGCTGGAACCCGGCCGAACAGCGCACCTTCCGGCCCGCGTTCCGCGACGAACGCGGCGACCGGTTCGGCGCGTTCGACTACCTGTCCGCGGTCGGCCGGGCTGCCGACGTCGCCGGGTTCGACGGCGTCACGGTTCCGTACGACCCGGCGGGCGAGGATTCCTGGATCACCGCAGGGACCCTCCTGCGCGAGTCGCGGTGGCTGCGCGTCGGCGCCGAATTCCATCCCGGGTTCGCCACTCCGGTCTATGCCGCCAAGCTGTCCGTCACCCTGCAGCGCTTCACCGACGCGCGCCTCGACTGGCACGTCGTCGTCGACGCGGACGAGACGGCGCAGCGGGCGCTCGGCGACTTCGTGACCGGCGACGACCGGTACGCCCGCGCGGACGAGTTCCTGACCGTCGCGCGCGGCGTGTGGCACGAGCGGGCGTTCAGCTACGAAGGCCGGTTCCACCAGGTCGTCGCCGGCGGGTTCTTCGGCCCGCTGTCCGGCGTGCCGTTCCCGCGCGTGCACCTGACCGGCACCAGCGATGCGGCGCTCGCGCTGTCCGCCAAACACGCCGACGTCCACGTGTTCGCGTTGGACGCGGACCCCGCCGTGCTGGCCGGCCACATCGCCCGGCTGCGTGCCGCGGCCGGCGCGCGCCGCGACGGCATCGGCATCGGGCTGCGCGTGCCGCTGCTGGTCCGGGAGGACGCCAACGAGGCCGCCGAGGCGCTGACCCGGCGCGCGGGGACGGGCGCGGGCACCGGCGCGGGGCTCAGTGCCGCGGACAACGCGGTCGTGTGGCACGGCTTCGACGCGTTCGGACACCGCGACACGGCCGGGCTCGTCGGCTCGTACGACGGCGTCGCGGCCCGCCTCGCCGAGTACCGGGAAACCCTCGGCATCACCCGCTTCTTCCTCGCCGCCCGGCCCGCCGCCGAAGAGGCCTACCGCATCGGCGAACACCTGCTGCCGCGCCTGCACGCGGCCGCGCCCACCCCCGCGAAGGCGAGCGCATGAGCATCGACATCTACTGGCGTATCGGCATGGGCGGCGACAAGGAGTCGCTGCGCCACCCCGACAAGACCCGCGGTGACTGGGACCGCGTCCGCCCCGGCAGCATCGCCCCCGGCCTCCGGCGCGGCGCACCCGACGGCTTCACCTACCTCGACCACATGGCCGACGTCGCCCGTGCCGCCGAACAGGCCGGGTTCTACGGCGGACTCCTGCCGTCCTTCCCGATGACCGACGACCCGTGGGCGAGCGCCGCCGCGCTGGCCCGCGAGACCCGCACCTGGCGGTTCATGATCGCCTTCCAGCCCGGGTTCCTGAACCCCGTGCACGCCGCCCGCATGTCCGCGTCGCTGCAGCGCGCCACCGGCGGCCGCACCGTCTTCAACGTCATCACCGGCGGCGGCGGACCCGCGCAACTGTGGTGGGGCGACAAGGTCGCCCACGACGACCGGTACGCCCGCACCTCCGAGTTCCTCGACGTGCTGCGCGGCGTGTGGGACGGCGGCCCGTTCGACTTCGACGGCCGCTTCTACCGGGTCGAAGGCGGCGGCCTGCCCTCCCCGCTGGCCGCCCAGGACTTCCCGGAGATCTACTTCTCCGGCTCGTCCGCCGCCGCCATCGACGCCGCCGGACGGCACGCCGACTACTACCTGTCCTGGCTCGAACCGTTCGACCAGCTCGCCCGCAAATTCGACGCGGTCCGCGAGCACTGCGCGAAGACCGGCAGCCCGCCGCCCAAGTTCGCGGTCCGCGTCGACGTCCTCGCCCGGGAGACCGAAGCCGCCGCGTGGCGCGAGGTCCGGCGCGGCTGGGAGAACGTCGACGACGCGGCCGCCGACGGCTTCCTCCGCGGCCGCGAAGGCGACTCCGTCGGCGCCGCCCGCACCGGCGGCTTCCTGGCCGGCGCGTCCTTGCGCGACCCCGCCGGATTCACCGTCGCGCCCGGCGTGTGGGGCGGCTTCAGCCTGCTGCGCCCCGGCCCGGCGTTCGGCCTGGTCGGCAGCTACCAGCATGTCGCCGAACGTCTCGACGACCTCATCGCGCTCGGCGTCGACGCGTTCATCCTCGCCGCCACCCCGCACCTCGAAGAGGCCTACCGGATCGGCGAGGAAGTCCTCCCGCTGCTCCGCGGCCCGCACGACCTCACCGCCCCCGACGCGCCCGCGGCGCTGTCCGCGGTCTGACCACCCCCTCCGTTCAGGAAAGGCATCCCCCGTGACCATCACCGCCCCGCAGACCACCACCGAACTCTCGGCCGACGTGCTGGAGTTCGTCGCCAACGCCAAGGCTCAGGCCGAGCACGCCTTCGAGGTCCTCCGCCGCATAGGCACCATCACCGCCAACGGCACCGTCAGCGGCGTCGAGCGGATCCCCGGGCACGACCTCTTCGTGACCCTGACGTACCCGGGGCCGTTCGCCGTCGACCAGAGCGTCACCCCGTCGGTGGTCGGCTTCGACGGCACCGTGCACCTCGGCGACGCCAACGCCGCCCGCGGCTTCGGATTCCAGCGCGTCCTCGCCGCGCACCCGGACATCACCACGGTGATCCACGTGCACTCGCCGTACCTCGGCGCCTGGTCGCAGAGCCACCGGCCGCTGCCGATCCGGTACGTGCCCGTGCAGCGCGACACGCTCGCCCGCGAGATCCCCACGTACATCGACCGGCGCGGCTCGCAGGTCGACTTCATCCTCGAACGGCTGACCGAGGAGATCCCGCCGCCCGCCATCCTCGAAGCCAACGGCGGCGCGACCGTGTGGGGCAGCCGCGGCTTCCTCGCCACCGTCGAGTACATCGTGCTCCTCGAGGAAGGCGCCCAGCTCCAGATCCTCGCCGAATCCCTCGGCGGCTCCCAGGAGTACGGGCCCGGCGTGCTGCGCGAGCAGTGGACCCGGTTCAACGGCGGCGCCCTGGGCAAGCGGGCCGAATCCCTCGGCCTGCTCCCGCAGGAGTAAGCCGCGAGGCTGTCACGAGCCACGGCGGCGGGGCCGGCCCAACCTGCCGGCCCCGCCGTCCTGCCGCCTCCCGGAGGTCATCCGGGCGGAGCCGCCACCGTCCCCGGCACCTGCGCCTCGTCGGGCGCGTGCTCGGGGAAATGGCACGCCACCATGTGCCCGGGTCGCAGCTCCCGCAGCGGCGGCTCCTCGCGGCGGCAGATCTCCCGCGCTTTCCAGCAGCGCGTGTGGAACCGGCACGCGGGCGGCGGGTTCACCGGCGACGGCACGTCGCCGCTCAGCAGGATCCGCTTGGCGCGGTCCCGCCCGCCCGGCTCCGGCACCGGGACCGCGGACATCAGCGCGACGGTGTACGGGTGCATCGGCGCGCCGTACAGCGAATTCCGTCCGCCGACCTCCACGATCTTGCCGAGGTACATCACGGCGACCCGGTCCGACACGTGCCGTACGACGGCCAGGTCGTGCGCGATGATCACGTAGGTCAGCCCCAGCTCCTCCTGCAGGTCGTCGAGCAGGTTGACGATCTGGGCCTGGATCGACACGTCGAGCGCGGACACCGGCTCGTCCGCGACGATCATCTTCGGCCGCAGTGCCAGCGCCCGCGCCACCCCGATGCGCTGCCGCTGGCCGCCGGAGAACTCGTGCGGATAGCGGTTGTAGTGCTCGGGGTTGAGCCCGCACAGCTCCAGCAAGTCCTGCACGGCGCGCTTGACGCCGTTCTCCGTCTTCACCTTCTGCAGGCGGAACGGGGCGCCGACGATCGCGCCGACGGTGTGCCGCGGGTTGAGTGACGAGTACGGGTCCTGGAACACCATCTGCAGGTCGCGGCGCAGCGGCCGTATCGCGCCGCGGCTCAAGTGGGTGATGTCGTGGCCCTCGAACTCGATGCGGCCCGCGGTGGGCTCGTCGAGGCGCATGATCAGGCGGGCGGTGGTGGATTTGCCGCAGCCGGATTCGCCGACGATGCCGAGGGTCTGGCCGGGGGCGACTTCGAAGTCGATGCCGTCGACGGCGCGCACCGCGGCGATCTGGCGCTGCAGGACGCCGTGCCGGATCGGGAAGTGCTTGACGAGTTCGGAGACGCGCAGCAGCGGGCCGTCTCCGTCTCCGTGGGCGGCGGGAGCGGGTTCGGGGGACGAGCGCAGGCTCTTCACAGTTTCGGTGCCACCTCCTCGCGGAACAGCCGGGCGCGGGTTTCCGCGTCCAGGTGGCAGGCCACGCGGTGGTCGGGTTGGCCGGTGTCGCGGAGTTCCGGGACGTCCTCGTAGGAGCGGGTCCCGTTCAGCCGGGCGAACGGGCAGCGGGGGTGGAACGCGCAGCCGCGCGGCAGCCGGATGAGGCTCGGCGGCGCCCCGGCGATCGGCATCAGCCGGTCCTGGATCTCCCGGTCCATGCGCGGCACGGAGCCGAGGAGGCCCCAGGTGTAGGGGTGCTGGGGGGAGTCGAAGACCGCGCGGGCGGGGCCGTTCTCGACGCACTTGCCGGCGTACATGACCAGGACGTCGTCGGCGAGTTCGGCGACCACGCCCAGGTCGTGGGTGATGATGATGACCGCCGAGCCGAACTCCTGCTGGAGGTCCCGGATCAGGTCGAGGATCTGCGCCTGCACGGTCACGTCCAGCGCGGTCGTCGGTTCGTCGGCGATCAGCAGGTCGGGGTCGTTGACCAGCGCCATCGCGATCATCACGCGTTGCCGCATGCCGCCGGAGAACTGGTGCGGATAGTCGTCGGCGCGCTGGTCGGGCTGCGGAATACCGACCCGGCGCAGCATCTCCACGGTGCGGGTGCGCGCTTCGCGGCGGCCGGCTTTGGGGTGGTGGACGTGGTACGCCTCGTCGATCTGCCAGCCGACCGTGTAGAAGGGGTGCAGGGACGTCAGCGGGTCCTGGAAGATCATCGCCATGCGCCGCCCGCGCAGCCGCCGCACGACGTCCGGGTCGGCGGCCACCAGGTCCTGTCCGTCGAGGACGATGCGGCCGGTGACGTCGGCGTGCGAGGTGCGGTGCAGGCCCATCACGGCCAGCGAGGTGACGGATTTCCCGGAGCCGGACTCGCCGACGATGCCGAGCGTGCGGCCCTGCTCGACGGCGAACGACAGGCCGTCCACCGCCCGGACCACGCCGTCTTCGGTCGTGAACGTCACCTTCAGGTCGTCGACTTCGAGGAAGCTCATGGTGCACCGGGTCTTCCGGTCGGGTGGGCGGCTACTTGTAGCGGACGCGCGGGTCGAGGGCCACGTAGAGGATGTCGACCAGCAGGTTCGCCACGACGATGAAGAACGCGGCCAGCGTGGTGACCGCCATGATCTTGGGCAGGTCGTTCTCGTTGATCGCCTGCACGGCGTACTGGCCCACTCCCGGTAGCGAGAAGGCGGTTTCGGTGAGGACCGCGCCGCCGAGGAGCAGCCCGACGTCGAGGCCGAAGATCGTGACGATGGGGGTGAGTGCGGAGCGCAGCCCGTGCCGGACGACGACGCGGCGTTCGCGCAGTCCCTTGGCGCGGGCGGTGCGGATGTAGTCCTCGCCCATCGTCTCCAGCATTCCGGCACGGGTCAGCCGTGCGTAGAGCGCCGAATAGAGGAAGGCAAGGGTCACCCAGGGCAGGACGAGGTTCTTCGCCCACGCCACCGGGTCTTCGGTCAGGGGCACGTAGTGCAGGTTGGGGAAGATCGCCCACTTGTAGCTGAACAGTGCCAGCGATACGAGCGCGGTGAAGAAGATCGGCAGGGACACTCCGGCGAGGGCGATGGTCATCGAGAACCGGTCGAACAGCGAACCGCGGCGTAGTGCCGACAGCACGCCGATGCCGACGCCGGTGACGAGCCAGATCACCGCGGCGCCCACGGCCAGCGAGATGGTGACCGGGAGGCGCTGGGTGATCTGCGGCCATACCGGGAGATGGGTCTTGAACGAGTAGCCGAAGCACGGCACGTCGCAGTGCGAGGCGTCGGGCCCGTAGTGGAAGGTGCGGCCGAAGAAGATGCCGTGGATGAACTGCCAGTACTGGGTGTAGAGCGGCTGGTCGAATCCGAGGTTCTTCTTGACCGCGGCGAGCGCCTCCGGGCTGGGGTCGCGGCCGACGTATTGCGCGGCGAGCTGCGTGCTGTCTTCTCCGGCGAGGCGCGGCACCAGGAAGAAGATCGCGAACGTGATGGCGCTCACGACCGCGAGCAGCAGGATCGCCGCGAATACGCGTCGTATGACGTATGCGGCCACGGCCTTTCACCCGGCCTTCAGGACCTGATCGGCGGTTTCGTTACTTGGTGCCGACGAGCAGGTAGTCGTACATGCCGTACGCCGGGGTCACGAACACGTTGGTCGCGGCTTCCGGCCGGTACAGCAGGTCCTTGCGGTACAGCAGCGGCACGATCGCGGCCTGCTGCATCGCCGCCTTGTCGATGGTGCCCCACGCGGCGGTGCGGGCCGCGGCGTCGGGGTTGGAGATCGCGGCCGCGAGCATCTGGTTGACGTTCGGGTCGTTCAGCTCGGACAGGTTGCTGTTCCCGGAGGCCTTGATCGCCTGGCCGTCCAGGATCTGCTCCAGGAAGCCGTAGCCGGTCGGCCAGTCGGCGGCCCAGGCCATCATCATGAGGCCGAGGTCGTTCTGGTGGACGAACGCCGGGGCTCCCGCGTTGTCGGTGAAGTACTTGCCGGACGGGTACTGCTGGATGTTGACGTTGATGCCCACCGGCTTGAGCGAGGCCTGCACGGCCTGCGCCATCGCGATTTCGTTCGGCCGGTCGGACCGGGCCGAGATGTTGGTGCTGAACCCGCCGGGCTTGCCGCACTGGGCGAGCTGGTCCTTGGCCTTCGCCAGACCGTCCGCGGAGTTCGCGCCCTTGTTGTCGGTCGTCGGGTACATGTTGTACGGCTGGTAGCCGCTGACCGTCGGCGGCAGCACCGTCGAGGCGATGTCGCCGTGGACCGGGCCGCCGGTCGCGGTCTGCACCGACGTCTTGTCGATCGCGTACTCGACCGCCTGGCGGCAGTGCACGTTGTCGAACGGGGCGACATTGCTGGAGATCGCCACGTAGGCGAGCGCGCCGCTGATGGCGTCGTCGATGTGCGCCTTCTGCGCCGGGTTGCTCAGCGCGGTCGCCTGGGTCGCCGCGGCCATGCCCGCACCGGCGAGGTCCAGGGTGGCGTTGCCGGCGATCAGGTTGTTGTCGACCGTGGTCTGCGCGACGTTGAACTGGACGTTGATCTTGTCCGGGTACTGCTTGCGGAGCGCGTCGCTGCCCGGGTCCCAGTTGGGGTTCTTCACCAGGGTGGCGCCGACGCCGTCCTGGTACGAGGAGAACATGTAGGCGCCGGACGACACGACGTTCTTCACGTAGTCGGCGCCGTTGTCCTTCGCCTGCGGAACCGGTGCGGTCTCCGGGCTGCTCACCAGGTAGTCGAAGTCCGCGAACGGCTGGTTCAGGTGGAAGACGATCGTGGTCGGGTCAGGTGTCTCGATGGAGTTCAGACCGCCCGCCTTGTCCTGGTACGGGCCCGCGTACTTGGTGGCGTTGTCCACCAGGTACTTGTTGAAGTAGGTCGGCCCGTTCGACAGCACGTCGGGGGCGAAGTTGCTGCGTTCGACCGCGTACTTGACGTCCGCGGTGGTGATCGGCGTGCCGTCGGAGAACCTCAGGCCCGGCCGGATGTGGTAGGTCCACGTCTTGCCGCCGTCGCTCGACTGGCCGAGGCCCGTGGCGAGGTCCGGGGCCAGCTTGAGGCCGGCCTGGCCCGGGGCGGGTGTGAACGTGGTCAGCGGCCGCGCGTACAGGCGGGAGAAGTCCCACATGAACGCGTAGTAGGTGTTGCCCGGGTCCATCGAGTCCGGTGTGCTGGACAGTTGGTAGGTCACCGTGCCGCCGGCGTGCGTCGACTCGTTGACGATGCCGGTGTTGCCGGCGTTGTAGGCGGCCGCGACGGACGACCCCGACGCGCCCGCCGCCGGACTGGTGCTCTTCGCGCCGCCGGAGGAGCCGCACGAGGTCACCACGAGCGCGCCCGCGGCGGCCGCGGAAACGACGGCGAAGGCCTTCGTCCGGCGTCGCGCCGCGTGGTTTGCCACATGTCTCGTCCTGTTGGACATGGCGGATTCACCTCGGAAAAAGGGATCGGGGAAGTTCCGGCCCTGCGGTGCGCATTACGTGCTCCGCGGGTCGAGGGCATCGCGCAGTCCGTCGCCGAGCAGGTTGAACGCCAGCACGGTGACGAAGATGGCCAGGCCCGGCACGACCATGAACTCGGGGTCGGCCTGGTAGAGGGTGACGGCCTGATTGAGCATCCCGCCCCACGACGCCTGCGGCGGCTGGATGCCGACGCCCAGGAAGCTCAGACCGGCCTCGAACAGGATGTTCGTCGGAATCAGCAGCGTCGCGTACACGATGATCGGCGCGACGAGGTTCGGCAGCAGCTCCCGGAACAGGATGTACGGGCCGCGCGCGCCCATGCTGCGGGCCGCGTCGACGAACTCCCGGGACCGCAGCGACAGCGTCTGCCCGCGGATGATCCGGCCCATGTAGGGCCAGGAGAAGAACCCGATGACGAAGATCAGCACGCCGATGTGCAGCGTCAGGCCGTGGAAGCCGAACGCGCCGCCCTGCAGCGTGGCGGACAGCGCGATGGCGAACAGCAGGAGCGGGAACGCGAGGAAGATGTCCATCAGGCGGCTGATGAACGAGTCCACCCAGCCGCCGTAGTAGCCCGCCGCCACCCCGAGCACCACGCCGATGGTGATCGACAGGAACGTCGCGCCGAACGCGACCGCGAGGGACACCCACGACCCCTCGATGATGCGCGCCAGCAGATCCCGGCCGAACTGCGGCTCCACCCCGAGCGGATGCGCCCAGCTGATTCCGCCGAGCGGGCCGATCGGGCGCAGCAGCTCCGGGTTGATGAGGTTCTGGTGGAACGCGTTGGGGTCGAGGCTGAAGACCTTCTCGATCGGTTTGGCGAGCACCGCCATGAGGACCAGGCAGGCGGCGACGATGCCGCCCGCGACCGCCACCTTGTCGCGCTTGAACCGCATCCAGGCGATCCGGCCCAGCGAGCGGCCTTCGACGGCCGTCGCGGGGACGCCGGACAGGACCGATTCCGGTTGCGCCTGTTCGGCGGATTCGGGGAATTCGACGGGGGCAGTCATCGCTGGGCGTACTCCCATGTGCGGAGTTCTGGCGCCCACCCCCGAGCTTCGGGTCAGCGAAAGGGCGCGTACCAAACAGAATACGTCGCATTCCGGGTTATTCGCCCAAAAATATGGCGCTTGCGGCACTCTGGAAAATGGCGGGTGGCGGTTGCCTCGTCGGCTATGCCGCCGCCCGGTCCGCGGGATCGCGCATGGTGATGATTCCGCAGGTCAGGGCGCCGAGTCGGCGCGGATCGCGTCGAGTCGGCCGCGCAGGTAGGCGTGCGAGTCCACGCCCCGGACGTCGGTGCCCGGATCGCATTCGTAGAAGTAGACGAGGGAGATCAGCTCTTCGTCCGGCACCTCGGCGGGCGGCGCGAGGACCCGGTGGCGGCCCGCCTTCCAGCGGCCGTCCGTCCAGCGCGCCATGAGGTCGCCGACGTTGACGGTGAACGCGTCCGGATCGTACGGCGCGTCCGACCAGCCCGTCTCCTCGGTGAACACTTGCAGCCCGCCGCTGCCCGGTTCGCGGTCGAGCACCGTCACCGTCCCGAAATCCGTGTGCGCGCCGATCCGCAGCTGACCCGGCGCGGGCGGGCCGACCCGGGTGATCGGCGGGTACCAGTTGATGTTGAACCCCCACGTCGGATGCGCCGCATGCCGCGCGAAGTAGCCGGGATCGCCGCGCAGCACGTCGCCGAGCAGCGCCAGCAGGCGGTCGGACAGCGCCCGCATCCGCGTCAGATACGCCTCGACGCGCGGGCGCAGCTCCGGGACCTCGCCCGGCCAGGTGTTCGGCAGGAACCATTCGGCGTCGACCTTCGGATCGCCGGTCGGCTTGTCGGCGGCGAACGACAGCGACTCCTTCATGTCCGGCGGCGAGGCCGCGCCCTCCGCGTACGCGTTCGCCTCGGCGCCGGGGCCCAGCCAGCCGCGGTCGCCGACCCGGACCGCGTACCGGTGCTTCGCGTCGTCCGGCAGCACGAAGAATTCCCGCGCGGCGGCGCGGATCGCCGCGCGCTCCGCCGGATCGATGCCGTGCCCGCTCACGAGGAAGAACCCGGTGTGGCGGAGCCCCGCATCGACGGCCTCGGCGATGCGCAGCCGCTCGTCCGGCCCGCCCCGGTCCCAGGCGGCGAGATCGAGCGTGGGGATGAGGTCCGCCGCCGTGTGCGGGGGAGGGGTGAGAGTCATGAACCCACTGTGCTGCCAGGCTGGTTGGCGCGGAAGCAGCCGCGCCGCGGGGCGCGCCGGACTTCCCTCGCCCGGCGCTGCGGATACCCGCCCGCACCCTTGTCGATACACAAACGTATCGGATACGTTCGTGTATCGAAACGGACCGGTTCCGGCCGAAACGGAGGTGCGTGCGATGATCGCGGCCAAACGCGTGACCGTGCGGCGGGCCGAAACCCGCAGACGGCTCCTCGACGCCGCCCTCGACGTGTTCGCCGCCGAAGGCTTCGGCCGCACCACCGTCGAACAAGTCTGCGACCACGCCGGATTCACCCGCGGCGCCTTCTACTCCAACTTCTCCTCCCTCGACGAACTCTTCCTCGCCATGTGGGAAGAACGCTCCGCGGCCATGCTCGACGACGTCCGCGCGGCACTCGGCGGAGTCGCCGACGCCGACCCCGACGCCGCACTCCGCGCCGCCTTCCACGCCATCCCCGTCGACGACGCCTGGTTCCGCATCACCGCCGAATTCACCGCCCACGCGCTGCGCACCCCGGCGCTGCGCCGCGTCATGGCGGCCCGCGAGCAGGCGATCCTCGACGCGGTGCTGCCCGCCGTGGTCGCCGCGCTCGCCCGCGGCGGGCGGCGCGTCCCCGACGAGACCGCGCTCGGGCAGGCGCTCGTCGCGGTGCACGACGGGACGTCCGCCCAGATCCTGCTCGACCCCGGCGATCCGGCGGTGCGGGCGCGCCGGGAAAACCTGTTCTTCGTGGTGCTGAACGCCTACAGCACCCCGTCGTCCCCCGATCGCGAGTCCGAGGAGCTGCCGTGAGTCACGACGCCGACGTCATCGTCGTGGGAGCGGGCCTGGCCGGCCTGGTCGCCACGTACGAACTCGCCCGCGCGGGACGCCGCGTGCTGGTCGTCGACCAGGAGAACGAGGCCAACCTCGGCGGCCAGGCGTTCTGGTCGCTCGGCGGCCTGTTCCTCGTGGACAGCCCCGAACAGCGCCGCCTCGGCATCAAGGACTCCCGCGAACTCGCCCTCGCCGACTGGCACGGCTCGGCGGCGTTCGACCGGGCGCGGGAAGACCTGTGGCCGCGCCGCTGGGCGGAGGCGTACGTCGACTTCGCGGCCGGCGAGAAGCGCGCCTACCTGCACGGCCTCGGCCTGCGCTTCACCCCGACGGTCGGCTGGGCCGAACGCGGCGGCGGCACCGCCACCGGGCACGGGAACTCGGTGCCGCGGTTCCACCTGACGTGGGGCACCGGCCCCGAGGTCGTGCGGGTCTTCCGCGAACCGGTGCTGGCCGCGGCCGAACGCGGCCTGGTGACCTTCAAGTTCCGCCACCGGGTCGACGAACTCACCGTCGAGAACGGTGCGGTGGTGGGGATCTCCGGCATCGTCCTGGCGCCGGACGCGGGAGCGCGCGGAGTCGCGTCGTCCCGCAAGGCCGTCGGCGACTTCGCGCTGCGCGCCCAGGCCGTCGTGGTGACGTCCGGCGGGATCGGCGGCAACCACGACCTGGTCCGGGAGTTCTGGCCGGCCGAGCGGCTCGGACCGGCACCCGCGTCGATGGTGACGGGCGTACCGGCCTACGTCGACGGCCGGATGCTCGAGGTGACGGAACGCGCCGGGGCATCGCTGGTCAACCGCGACCGGATGTGGCACTACACCGAAGGCATCACGAACTGGGACCCGGTCTGGCCCGGCCACGCCATCCGGATCATCCCCGGCCCGTCGTCGCTCTGGCTCGACGCCACCGGCAAACGCCTCCCCGCGCCGCTCTTCCCCGGCCACGACACCCTCGCCACCCTCCGGCACATCGGCGGCACCGGACACCACCACACGTGGTTCCTGCTGACGCGGTCGATCGTCGAGAAGGAATTCGCCCTGTCGGGCTCGGAGCAGAACCCCGACATCACCGGCAAGGACATCAAGCTGACGCTGTCCCGCGTCAAGAAGGGCGCCCCGGGCCCGGTCCAGGCTTTCCTCGACCACGGCGAGGACTTCGTGGTCCGCCGCGACCTGCGCTCGCTCGTCGAGGGCATGAACGCGCTGACCCCGGACACGCCGGTGGACTACGCCGACGTCGAACGCGAAGTCACCGCCCACGACCGCGAGGTGGCGAACCCGTACAGCAAGGACCTGCAGCTGATGGCCGTGCGCAACGCCCGTGCCTACCTGCCCGACAAGATCACCCGCGTCGCCAAGCCGCACCGGTTCCTGGACCCGGAACACGGCCCGCTGATCGCTGTGCGCCTGAACATCCTCACCCGAAAGACCCTCGGCGGCCTCGAAACCAACCTGGACTCCCAGGTGGTGCGCCCGGACGGGAACGTCTTGGAAGGCCTGTACGCGGCGGGCGAGGTCGCCGGCTTCGGCGGCGGGGGAGTGCACGGGTACAACGCGCTGGAGGGGACGTTCCTCGGCGGGTGCATCTTCGGGGGGCGGGCTGCGGGGAAGGCGCTGGCGCGGGGCCTGGGGTGAGGCCGGCCCGGGGCCTGCAGGCGACCGGTTGGGCGGTGCTGTAAAGTCACCGCCCCCGCCGGCCAACGGGCGGGAACACCAGCTGTATTCCAGGGGGAAGACCGTGTTCGCACCGTCCGGCAGGCTGGCACGCGGGGCCATGGCCGCCGTCTGCACCACCGCCATACTCTCCGCCGCGGCCTGTACGTCGGGCGGCTCCGGGGGCTCGGGCGGCTCGGCCGCGAGCCCGTCGGCGGAGCCGTCCGGGGCCGGCGGCCCGGGGGTGTCCCCTCAACCGTCGCTGTCGCCTTCGGCAGGCTCGCCCACCCCGTCCGCCGCCGCCACGACAGCGGCCGACCGCGCCGAGCCCGCACCGACCTCGACGTGGCCCGACCTGCCGCCGGACCGCCTCGCGTGGCGGGACAAGCCCAAGGGTGCGTACGCCGCCGACGCCGAGGAGATCCACACGAAGGCCAACGACATGCTCAACCGCATGGAGACGACCTACGGCTCCCAACACGGCGCCAAGTGCTGGCCGGACCGTCCGACCATGTGGACCGACCAGTGCACGCTCGGCGCGACCAAAGCCGAAGCCGCCGCGAAGCAGTCGCTGGAGTGGATCAAGAACGAGCCCGCGGCGACGTTCACGACCCTGCGCGCGAACGCTGCCAAGGTGACCAAGGCCGCGGGCGCGTACCGGACGAACGGGTGCGCGAGCGACCCGAAGGCGGACACGACCCGTAAAGCGTGCCAGGACGCCGCCTACACGATCGCGCAGGCGTACAACTACCTCCGCGACGGGTTCAACGCGGCGCTCGAAGCCCGCTGACGGGCCGGCTGCGAGGGCTGCCGGTGTTCGGGGGGTAGTGGTCGGCCGTTCGACCCCTACTCCCCGCCCTCCAACGCCGCCCGCAGCGCCGCCGCGTCGGCGGCGTCGAGTCGGCCGACGAAGCCGGCCAGCGCGGCGCGGCGGTCCGCGGACTCCGCCAACGCCTCGGCCATCGCGCGGGCCGTGCGGGAGTCCTTGTCCTGCACCGCGCGGTAGGCGAACGCCCGGCCGACCCGGTGGCGGGCCAGCCACTCCTTGGCGACCAGGTTGTTCATCACCGTCATGACGGTCGTGTAGGCGAGGGGTTGCGCGCGCCGGGCGTTGAGCGCGGTCACCACGTCGTGCACGACCACCGGTTCCTCGGCGCCCCAGACCACCTCCATGGCCTCGCGCTCCAGGCTCCCCAGCTCGCGCACGCCGCGCCCCTTTCCGTGCTCGTCGCCGCCTGCGCAACCGCGGCGCCGCGGCCGGACCGGGGCCGGCCCGGCCTCGGTCCGGACACGATATCCGCGGCGCGTGCCGCCCGAAGACGGGCCGCACCGATAGTTATTATGAGTCGTAGTAATGCCGGCGCGGGCGTCCCGCGGCGGTACGCGACGAAACAGGAGCGCATGGCCGCCCGACAGGAAGCCGCCCCCCGGCGGTCAGCCCGCGTCCTCGCGCGGCTGCCGGTCCTGTGCGCGGTCCTCGTCGCCGACGGCGCGGCCGGATCGGCCCGGCGCCGCGGCCCCGCCCCCGCCCTCTTTCCGGGCGCCTTCCTGATACCCCCGCCGCTCGTCCCGCGGACATAGCCCCGCCCCCGGCGGCCGCTGTCCGCGTCCGTCGTGCCGGTTCTCGTTCCGTCGTGCCGCGTTGCCGTGGTCGGTCGCGGCCGTACCGCCTCAGGAAGGCGTCCGCATGTCCGTTTCCCGCCGTACCTTCATGTTCTCCGGCCTCGCCCTGGCCGGTACCGGAGCCCTCGCCGCGTGCTCCTCGTCCGGTTCCGCCGTGCATCCCGTCGCGCAGACCGGGGCCGCCTACCTCAGCCCGAGCGGGCCCGAGGTGCTCGCGGCCGAACAGGCGCGCGGGGGCGGGGCCGTGCGGTCCGTGACGCTCGCCGCCGTCGAGACGGCCGCCGACCTCGGCGCCGGCACCGTCGTGTCGACGTGGACGTACGGCGGCGCGCTCCCCGGCCGGCCGATCCGCGTCACCGCCGGGGAGGTCCTCGAGGCCACCGTGGTGAACCAGCTCCCGCAGTCCACCACGATCCACTGGCACGGCCTGCGGCTGCGCAACGACATGGACGGCGTGCCCGGCGTCACCCAGGACCCGATCGCCCCCGGCGGCCGGTTCCGCTACCGCTTCACCGTGCCGGACCCCGGCACGTACTGGATCCACCCGCACACCGGCGTCCAGCAGGACCGCGGCCTCTACGCGCCGCTGATCGTCGACGATCCCCGCGAACCGCTGTCCTACGACGCCGAATGGACCGTCGTCCTCGACGACTGGCTCGACGGCACCGGCACCACCCCCGACGACGTCCTCGCCCGCCTCAGCGGCGGCATGGGCGGCATGGACCACGGCTCGACGGGCGCCATGCCCGGCGGCGGCAGCGGCCATGGCAACGGTGCGGAGTCCCGCATGCTCAGGGGCGCGACGAGCAAAGCGCTCGGCGGCGACCCCGGTGACGTCGCGTACACGCACTACCTCGTCAACGGCCGCGTCCCCGCCGACCCGGACGTGTTCCACGGCAAGCCCGGCCAGCGCGTCCGCATCCGGATCCTCAACGCGGGCGGCGACACCGCGTTCCGCGTCGCGCTCGGCGGCCACACCATGACCGTCACCCACGCCGACGGTCTCCCGGTGCGCCAGGCCGACGCGAAGTCGCTGCTGCTCGGCATGGGGGAGCGGTACGACGTCCTGGTGACCCTCGGCTCCGGCGTCTTCCCCTTCACCGCGTCCGCGGAAGGCAAGAACGCGCTGGCCCGCGCGCTCGTCCGCACCGCCCCCGGTACCGCGCCGGACCCCGACGTGCGGCCCGCGGAACTCGACGGGCAGCCGCTGGTCGCCGCCCGCCTCGCCCCCGCCGAGCACGTCGCCCTGCCCGCGAAGGAGATCGACCGCACAGTGCGCCTCGAACTCACCGGCGGCATGGCGAAGTACGACTGGGGCATCAACGGCCGCCGCTACGACCCCGCCTACCGCGACCTGGTGCGGGCAGGCGAGCGGGTGCGCCTGGAGTTCGTCAACAAGACCGCGATGTGGCACCCCATGCACCTGCACGGCCACAGCTTCGCGATGGCCAACCCGGGCATGGGCGGCGCCCGCAAGGACACCGCGGCGATCCTCCCCGGCCAGACCCTGTTCGCCGACTTCGACGCGGACAACCCGGGCCTGTGGATGATCCACTGCCACAACGTCTACCACGCGGAAACTGGGATGATGTCGCTCCTGGGGTACGAGGTGTAGCAACGGCGAAGCGGGGGCGTGCGCCGCAGCGCACGCCCCCGCAGGTCACGAGAATGCCGAACGGCCTACCGGGCGGTGGTGACCGGCCCGTCTGCGGCCTGGTCGCCGTGTCGGGGGCCGGGCACCGCGGCACTCGACGAGGTCACGACCGCCGCCATCGCGGTCCGCGCCTGCTCGCGTTCGCGCAGCAGGGCCTTCTTGCGCAGCCGCAGAATCTGCGACAGCCCCACCGCGGCCAAGACGTACACCACGGAGAACGCCGCCCGGTAGTTGTCGCCCGTCGCGTCGAGCAGCACTCCCACCAGCAGCAGCGTGAGCATCGACGCGACGAACCCGCCCATGTTGACGATTCCCGACGCGGTGCCCTGCCGTTCCGGCGGGTTCACCGGCCGCGAGAAGTCCAAGCCGATCAGCGAGGCCGGGCCGCACGCGCCGAGCATCGCGCACAGCGTTACCAGCAGCCACATCGGCGCGTGGTCGGCCGGCCACGCCAGCGTCGCGGTCCACACCACGAGGACGCCCCCGACCGTGCCGAGGGCCAGCCGCAGCCGGAACGCCGGGTTGCGGCCGATGACTTGCCCGAACACCAGACCGAACAGGAGGCTGGCCCCGACGACGAGGGTCAGCAGCCAGCTCGCCGTGCCCCGCGACAGGCCCTGCGCCTCGACGAGGAACGGCATGCCCCACAGCAGCAGGAACATCATTGCGGGGAACTGGGTCGTGAAGTGCGTCCACAGTCCGAGCCGGGTGCCCGGTTCGCGCCACGACTCGGCGATCTGCCTGCGCACGTAAGCGCCGCCGGGATGCCGCGCGGGCGCCGGGGCCTGCCCTTCCGGGTGGTCCTTCAGGAACAGCTGCACCAGCACCAGGACGACCACACCGGCCGCCGCACTGCCCGCGAACGCCTTCGTCCAGCCGAGTCCGTGCAGCAGCTGCGACAGGACCAGCGTCGACACCAGGTTCCCGGCCTGCCCGAGCAGGCCCGCCAACTGGGCGATGACCGCGCCCTTGCGCGGCGGGAACCAGCGCGTGCCCAGGCGCAGCACGCTGATGAACGTCATCGCGTCGCCGCAGCCCAGCAGCGCCCGCGAGGCGAGCGCCGTACCGAACGAGGGCGCGAAGGCGAAGCCCAGCTGGCCCGCGGTGAACAGGACCGCGCCCATGCTCAGCACCCGCTTGGTGCCGAACCGGTCGACCAGCAGGCCGACGGGTATCTGCATGCCCGCGTACACCAGCAGCTGCAGGATCGAGAACGTGGACAGCGCGGACGAGCCGATGTCGTAGCGCTCGGCGGCATCCAGCCCGGCCACGCCCAGCGACGTGCGGAAGATGACCGCGACGAAGTACACCGACACGCCCACCGACCACACCGCGATCGCCCGGCGCCCACCGGGCGGATCCACGGGAAGGGCGGATGCGGGCAGGGGAGTGCCCGGCTTCGGAAGCGAAGCGCTCATGGTCAGCGCACCTCGCCGCGCGCGAGATCCGCGGCCCATTCGACGTGCCTGCGGATCGCCGAGACGGCCCGCTCCGCGTCCCCGTCGCGCAGCGCGTCCAGGATCTCGGCGTGCTCCGCCAGCGACTTCGCGACCCGCTCCGGGCCCGCGTACATGACCGCGACGCCCATACGGAGCTGCCGGTCGCGGAGCTGGTCGTACAGCTTGGCGAGGATCTCGTTGCCGCCGCTGCGCACGATCGTCGCGTGGAAGCACCGGTCGGTCACCGAGGCCGCGCCGAAGTCGCCGTCCGCGACCTGGCGGTGCTGCTGCTCCAGCAGTTCCGCCAACCGGGCGATCAGCTGCGGCGACGCGGGCACCGCCTTGCGCGCCGCGTGCGCCTCGACGAGCTGCCGGGTCTCCGCGACGTCGGCGATCTCCTGCGCGGAGACCGGCAGCACCAGCGCGCCCTTCTTCGGGTACAGCCGGATCAGCCCCTCGGCCTCCAGCCGCAGCAGCCCTTCCCGCACCGGCGTGCGGGACACGCCGACGGCCTCGGCCAGCTCGCCCTCGGTGAGCAGCGAGCCGCCCTCGTAACGGCGTTCCAGCACGCCGTCCTTGACGTGCTGGTACACGCGCTCGGCCGCGGGCGGCTGCTTCACACGTGGTGACGAGGGGGACGGCGGAGAGGCTGAGCCGGATGTCATGCGCACAACATAGATACAACAGGGATTCGGGTGACCGGGCCGTCCAGGATGCGGACGATTCGTCAGCAGGTGACGGCCGGCTCCGACCGCGCGCACGAGTTCCCCAGGTACCGGTTGCCCGAGCCGCGCGGGTCCCGCTCCGCGAGGTCGGCCGGCGCGTTGTTGCGCACGGTGTTGCCGACCACCGTCTGGAACGACGTCGGCGCCCCGCTGATGCTCGGCGCCATCACGATGCCGCCCGACATCGGCGACGCACCCTGGTTGCCGGTGATCGTGTTGCCGGTGATCCGCACCTGCTGCGCCCCGGTCAGCACGATTCCGGAGCCCTGGATGTAGGCGATGCGCGGGTTCGGCGGGCAGTAGCGGTTGTTCTCCACGATGCGGTTGCCGGTGATGTCGAGGTCGCCGGCGACCGGGCTGCTGCTGTCGCCGACCACGAAGACGCCCGCGCAGTTCCCGGTCAGCGTGTTCGCGGTGACGCCGAGGTCCCGGCCGCGCCGGATGTGCACGCCGATACGGTTCCCGCTGGCGCTGTTCCCGGCAACCTTCGTGCCCTTCGCCGCGGTCGCGTCGCCGACGAACAGGCCCGACTGCGCGTTGTCCTGCGCGGTGTTCCCGGTGAACACGCCGCGCACCGAGAACTCTTCGCCGATGCCGTGCTCGCCGTTGCCGCGCGACCGCACACCCGTGACCGTGAAGCCGTCGGTGTAGCGCCCCATGACGCCGGTCTTGGCGAACCCGGTGACGGTCACGCCGTCGATCCGCACGTTCGTGAGCAGGTTGCCGGAGCTGCCGAACACGCAGATGCCGTAGCCGCCGCAGGACGCATTGGTGCCCGGGACGATCTCCGCACGCCCGGTACGGGGCCCGATCAGCCGGACACCCGACCGGGTGATCGACACGTCGCCCGGATACGTGCCCGGGGCGAGGACCACGGTGCCGCCGGAACCGGCCGCGTCGACCGCGGCCTGCACCGACTGCCCCGGGGTGACGTAACGGACTCCGGAGACCGCCTGGGCGGACGGCGCGGCGAGCACGCCGGAACCGGCCAACGCGGCCCCGGCAAACAGGATTCCGGTGGTGCGGACACGAAAGGGGAACATCGCAAAGCCTCTTCGTCGAGAGTCGAAACAGGTGACACAGCGGGTACGGACGGCAGGAAGGGACACGGGGCGTGCCGTCGGCACGCCCCGTGCGCATTGCACGTACCGCGCGTCTCAAACGGGTTCTGCGGAAACCACCGGCGTGTCGGGCCGCCGTTCGGCCGCTTCCGCGGTCATCGCGTCGACCAGCCCGGTGGTGTGCGCACCGGCCCGGAAGTCCGGGTGGGCGAGCGTGCGGCGGAGGAATCCGGCGGTGGTGCGCATGCCGCGTCCGCCGATGCGGAACTCGGCGAGCGTCCGGTCCGCGCGGGCCAGCGCCTCGGCGCGGTCCGGCGCCCAGACGACGGCCTTGGCGAGCAGCGAGTCGTAGTGCGGGCCGACCGTCCAGCCCGGGAAGGCGTGCGTGTCGATCCGCACGAACGGCCCGCCCGGCGGCACGAACTCGTCGAGGGTGCCGGGCGTCGGCGCGAACTCGCGGTCCGGGTCCTCGGCGTTCACCCGGCACTCCACCGCGACGCCGCGCACCACGATGTCGTCCTGGCTCAGCCCGAGCGGCTCGCCCGCCGCGATGCGCAGCTGCTCGCGCACCAGGTCGACCCCGGTCACCATCTCGGTCACCGGGTGCTCGACCTGGAGCCGGCAGTTGATCTCCATCAGGTGGAACTCCCAGGCGGGGGAGACCACGAACTCGAACGTGCCGGCGCCGACGTAGCCGACCGCGCGGGCGCCGCGGACGGCCGCCTCGCACATCGCGTCGCGCACCTCGTGCGGCAGCCCGGGCGCGGGCGCCTCCTCGATGAGCTTCTGGTGGCGCCGCTGCACCGAGCAGTCCCGGACGCCCAGGTGCAGCGCGGTGCCGTGGGTGTCGCACAGCACTTGCACTTCGACGTGCCGGGCGTCGTCGACGTACCGCTCCAGATACAGGCGTTCGTCGCCGAACACGGCCCGCGCATGCGCCCGGGTCTCGTTGTAGGCCCACACCAGCCGGTCGGGGTCGCGCACCACGGCCATGCCGCGCCCGCCGCCGCCCGCGACCGCTTTGAGGATCACCGGATAGCCGACCAGCTCGGCCACCGCGGCGGCCTCCGCCGCGGACGACAGCGCACCCGAACTGCCCGGCAGCACCGGCAGCCCGGCCTCGGCCATCGCCGCCCGCGCCTCGGCTTTGTCGCCGAGCCGCTGCATGACCTGCGGCGGCGGGCCGATGAACACGATGCCGTGCGCCGCGCACACCTCCGCGAAGTCCGGGTCCTCGGAGAGGAACCCGTACCCCGGGTGGATCGCGTCCGCGCCGGTCGCCCGGGCCGCCTCGACGATCGCCGGAATGTTGAGGTAGCTCGCCTTCGGGGGCGGCGGCCCGATGTGCACCGCCTGATCGGCCAGCCGCACGGCCGCCGAGTCCCGGTCCGCGGTCGAATACACCGCGACACTGCGGATCCCGGCCTCCCGGCACGCCCGCACCACCCGCAGCGCGATCTCACCCCGATTGGCGACGAGTACGGTCGACAGCACCCCGATCAGCCCCCGTCCGCGCCGGGCAGCACGGCGACCAGCGGCTGCTCGAACTCCACCGACTGCCCGTCCTTGGCCGCGAACTCCACGACCCGCCCGGCGACGTCCGCGGTGATCGGGTTCATCATCTTCATCACTTCGAGGATCCCGATCGTCTGCCCCGGCCGGACCTCGTCGCCGACCCGCACGAATGGCTGCGCGCCCGGATCGGCCGCGTGGTAGAACGTGCCGACCATCGGCGCCCGCACGAACTGCAGCCCATCGGACACGGATTCCACCGCACCGGCGGCTTCCCGCACCGGCGCGGCCTCCGCCGCCCGGGCGACCTCCACCGGGGCCGCCGCTGCCGCGGCCGGAGCCGCCGCGGGGGCGGGCGCGGCCGACCACTCGATCTCGATGACGGTGTCCCCGGCCGCCAGCCGGAACCGCACCGGCATCCGCGCCTCGCCCGGCTCGGCCGGATGCGCGACGGCGGGCTCCGACGCGGCGACCGCGCCGGGGGAGTGGTGCAGCGTCCGCTTGCCCGGATGCCCGCTCGGGCCCTGCCCCGGCGCATGGCCCGGCGGATGCCCGTGCGCGGCGGCATGCCCGGGAGTGTGCCCGGCGGCATGCCCCGACGCGTGCCCCGACCCGTGCCCCGACGGGTGCGCGGCACTCGGCGGGTGTGCGCCCGCCGCCTGCCCCGCGGCGGATTGCCCCACCCCGGCATGCGCCTCGCTCGTGCCGTTGTTCGCGCTCATGTCGTCGCTCCTTCGTGGGCCCGCACCAACGTGTGCGCAGCGGGCTGCGAATGGCGGCCCCGGTCCCGCTTGGCGCGCAGGTCGCGCCACGGGCTCGGGCCCGCCTCGGTCCACGCCGCACCGAACCGCGCGAACCGGCGCCGCCGCTCACGCACCAACTGCTCCCCGGACCGCTCCGCGAGCCCGGCCAGCGTCGGCCGCAGCGCCTCCGCCAGCAGCGCTGCCGCAGCGCCCGGATCGGTGTGCGCGCCGCCCGGCGGCTCGGGCACGATGTCGTCGACCACGCCCAGTTCGCGCAGCTCCGCGGCACCGATGCGCAGCGCCGCGGCGGCCGTCGGCGCGGCCGACGGGTCCTTCCACAGGATCGCCGCGCAGCCTTCCGGACTGATCACCGAGTACACGCCGCGTTCGCTGATCAGCACCCGGTCCGCGACGGCCAGCGCGAGCGCCCCGCCGCTGCCGCCTTCGCCCGTCACCACCGCGACGATCGGCACGCGCAGCCCGGACATCAGCTTCAGGTTCTCCGCGATCGCGACCGCCTGGCCGCCGCGTTCCGCATCCGACCCCGGGTTGGCGCCCGGCGTGTCGACGAGGGTGACCACCGGCAGCCCGAGCTTGGCCGCGAGCCGCATCAACCGCGCGGACTTGCGGAACCCGGACGGAGTCGCCATGCCGTGCAGCCGCCGCGCGCGTTCCGCGGGATCGGCGCCGCCCTTCTGGTGGCCCATCAGCATGACCGGGCGGCCGTGCAGGAACCCGACGCCGCCTACCAGGGCCGGGCAGTCCGCGCCGATCCGGTCGCCGTGCAGCTCGCGGAAGTTGTCCAGCATGCGGCCCGCATAGTCGAGCGTCGTCGGCCGCCCGGGATTGCGCGCCATACGCACGGTGTCCCACACGCCCGACGCCGGTGCCGCGGCCCCGTCGCCCGGGGTCGCCACGGCGCCGTACACCGCACACGGATCCTCGGTCTCCGCCGGAAGCGGCTCCACGCCGTTCCGCGCGGTCAAACCGACCCGCAGCAGATGGCCCAGCATGTCGCGGAGTTCGGCGCGCGGCACGATCGCGTCGACCATGCCGTGCGCGAGCAGGAATTCCGCGGTCTGGAACCCGTCCGGCAGCCGCTCCCCGGTCGTCTGCTCGATCACGCGCGGCCCGGCGAAGCCCATCCGCGCGCCCGGCTCGATCAGGATCACGTCGGCCAGCGTCGCGAACGACGCCGCGACACCCCCGTACGTCGGATCCGTGACCACCGACACCGTCAGCACGCCCGCCTCGTCCAGCTCGGCCAGCGCCTGCGCGGTCTTCGCCATCTGCATCAGCGACAGCGCGCCCTCCTGCATGCGGGCCCCGCCCGACGCGGTCACCACCACCAGCGGCACCCCCTCCCGCAGGCTCTCCTGCGCGGCCCGCTCCACGAGCGCCCCCACCGCGCAGCCCAGGCTCCCGCCCAGGAAGCGGAAGTCCATCACCGCCAGCACCACCGGATGCCCGTGCACGCGCGCCCGCACCGCGAGCGCCGCGTCCGCCATCCCGGTCCGCTCGCGCGCCTCGGCCAGCCGGCCGCGGTACGGCCGCTCGTCGACGAACCCGAGCGGGTCCGGCTCCGCGGCCTCCGCCTCCAGCGGCGCCTCCGAACCGGGGTCCGCCAGCTGCGCCAGCCGCTCCCGCGCGGTCAGCCGGGCATGGCCGCCGCACTCCGGGCACACCTGCAGCGCGCGGGCGAAACGCTTCCCGTACACCAGCCGGGCGCAATGCCCGCACTGCACCCACTCGGCGGGCGCCGCACCGTCCGGTACGGGCCCGTTGTCGTTCTCGGCGATCGTGTCGTCGGCCATCCTGTCCTCCGGCGTTCGGAACGTGCCACGGCGCGGCCCGTCAGCCGCGGGGAGATCGCTCCCATCGGTAGAACTCGTCCGCCATCGCGTCCTTCGGGCTCCGCCACGTCGCCGGGTCGTACGCGCTCACATGCGCCGACAGCCGGTCGCTGACCGCCCGGAACTCCGGATGCCCGGCCACCTCGGCGACCGCGGGCCCCGGCGGCCGGTCCGCCTCGATCAGGTGGAAGTACAGGCCGTCGCCGAACCGGAACAGGCTCCGCCCGGTCACCCCGACCAGGTGCGGCAGCTCGCCGCGGTCGGACGCGGCGAAGATGTCCGCGATGTCGTCCGCCGAATCGGGACGCATGCGGGCGACGATCAGACTGCGGTACACGGGTGCGTTCACAACGAATCCTTCGAGAGACCGGCGGCGCACCGCCGGAGCAGCCACATCTGCGGAAAACCTGCGGAAAACCTGCGGAGAATCTGCGGTGCGAAAGAGGGAGGGCCGGGGAGGCGGCGGTTCCGGCCGCCCGCGCAGCGCGGACGGCCGGAACCGGGCCGCGGATCAGACCGCCGACGCCGGGGCCGCCAGGCCCAGGTCCTTCGCGCGCTGCTGGATCTTGTCCCGGATGATCTCCATCTGGACCCGCGAATTGCGGTTGATGTTGTCCGTCATCCACGCGTCGTCCACCGGGGCCTCGGGCTTCATCGCGAAGTCCTGCACCCAGTGCATCCGGATCCCGTCCGGCTCCTCGTGGTACTCCCACCGGATGTGCATGAACGCGAACGGCCCGGTCTCCACGCGCTGCGCCCACACGGTGCGCATCGCCCGGTCGGGCTCCCGCTCGGAGATCCAGCTCCAGACCTTGCCGTCGCTGTCCGGGTGCATCGTCAGCCGGAAGGTGACCTTCGCGCCTTCCCGCTCCAGCACCTCGACCTTCGCGTACTCGGTGAACAGGTCGGTCCAGTTGTCGACGTCGTTGGTGATGTCCCAGACGAGGTCGAACGGGGCGTTGATGATGATGTCGTTCTCGGTGTGACCGGCCATCGGATCAGACTCCAGACGTGATCTGCGCATTGACGAACTCGACGAGCTGCGCCGGGGACTTGCAGGCCTCGGCGTCCTGACCGAGCGGCAGGCCGTAGCGCTGCTCCAGCTCGGAGACGACGGCGATGAGGCCGAGCGAGTCCAGGCCGAACTCGCCGAACTCCGCCTCGGGGCGGATTTCCATCTCCATCGGGTCCGCGGAGATGCCCGCGGACGCCTTCATCAGGTCGGCCAGCTCGCTGTAGGTGAAGGGGCCGTTCACGGCGTTTCCTTTCTGAAGTGGCGGAAGGACTCCCGGTTGTCCGGCGGTCGCCGGATCAGCCGCGGTCCTCGCCGCGCCGGATCACCAGCGCGGAATTGCAGCCCATGAGGCCGCGGCTCAGGACGAGTGCGGTACGCGGCTCGGCACGCCGCGCCCCGCCGGTGACGAGGTCGATGTCGTGCGACGCCGCGAACACGCCCGGCGTCGGCGGCACCACCCCGTGTTCCATGGCCAGCACCGCGGACGCGACGTCCAGCACCGGACCGCCGCAATAGGCGCGGCCGATCCCGGACTTCGGCGCGGTCACCGGCACCGCGCCGGCATGCGGGCCCAAGGCGTCGGCGATCGCCAGCACTTCGGCGTGGTCGGCCTCCGGCACCGCCAGCGCGTCGGCGAACACCACGTCGACCTCCTCGGGCGCCGCGCCCGCCTCCGACAACGCGATGCGGATCGCCGCCGCCAGCCCGTGCCGGGACTCCGCCCAGCTCCGCGTGCCGGTGAACGTCTGCCCGTGCCCGGCCACCAGGCCGCGCACGGTGGCGCCGCGCGCCCGCGCCGCCTCGGCGTTCTCCAGCACGAGCATCGCGCCGCCCTCCGCCGGCGCGAACCCGCACGCCTCGGAGTCGAACGGCAGGTACGCACGCGCCGGATCGGCCGCCAGACTCAGCTCGCGGTATCCCAGCTGGCACACCATCGAGTACGGCGCGATCGGCGCTTCCGCCGCCCCCACCACCATCGCCGTGGCCCCGCGCCGGATCGACCGGGCGCCGTGCGCGATCGCGTCCAGCCCGCCCGCCTCGTCGTCCGCGAGCACCGCGCACGGGCCCTTGAACCCGCCGCGGATCGACACCTGGCCGGTGCTCGCGGCATAGAACCACGCGATCGACTGGTACGGGCCGACGAACCCGGGTCCCCGCCCCCACAAGTTCTGCAGCTCCCGCTGCCCGAACTCGCCGCCGCCCGAGCCGCTCGCGGTCGCCACACCCACCGCGAACTCCGGCAGGTCCGGCAGCGCCGCATCGGACAGCGCCTGGTCCGCGGCGGCCAGCGCGAAGTGCGTGAACCGGTCGGTCTGCACGAGGAACTTCTCCTCGACCGTGAGGCCCGGATCGAAGTCCCGCACCAGGCCCGCCACCGCGAGCGGCATGTCGGCGCACCCCTCGCGGGAGATCCGCTCCAGGTGCAGCGTGCCCTCCCGGGTCGCCTTCCAGTACACGTCCGTCGAATGACCGTTCGGCGCGACCACGCCGACCCCGGTGATCGCCACAGGTGCGACGCTCATGACGCCACCTCGCTCCGCCGGCGCCTGTCGGCCGCACCGCCCGGCACCTCGTCGTCGCGGCGCACCATCACCACCGCGGACTGGAAGCCGCCGAAGCCGCTGCCGACCGACAGAACGGTGTCCAACTCGGCTTCGCGGGACATGCGCCCCACGTAGTCGAGGTCGCATTCCGGGTCGGGCGTCTCGTAGTTCGCCGTCGGCGGCACCACACCGTGCGCCATCGCCAGCGCGCACGCCGCGACTTCGATCGCCCCGATCGCGCCGAGCGAATGCCCGACCATCGACTTGATCGAACTCATCGGGATCGTCCGGGCGTGCTCGCCGAGCGCCAGCTTCACCGCGGCCGTCTCGTGCCGGTCGTTCTGCTTGGTGCCCGAACCGTGCGCGTTCACGTAGTCCACATCGGTCGGCTCGACCTGGGCCTCGTCGAGAGCCAGGCGGATCGCCTCGGCCATCTCCAGGCCCTCCCGGGTCAGACCCGTCATGTGGTACGCGTTTCCGCGCGTCGCGAACCCGCCGATCTCGCAGTAGATCCGCGCCCCGCGCGCCCGCGCCCGGCCCAACTCCTCCAGCACCAGCACCGCGCAGCCCTCGCCGAGCACGAACCCGTCGCGCCCCGCGTCGAACGGCCGCGACGCGTGCGCCGGGTCGTCGTTCCGCGTGGACGTCGCCTTGATCGCGTCGAAACACGCCACGGTGATCGGCGAGATCGGCGAATCCGACGCGCCCGCGATGTAGACGTCCGCCCGGCCGTCGGCCACCGCATGCGCCGCATAGCCGATCGCGTCCAGACCCGACGTGCAGCCCGTCGACACCGTCTGCACCGGACCCCGCGCGCCGAATTCCTCGGCGACCTCGGAGGCCAGCGCGGCCGGCGAGAACGCCCGGTGCAGGAACGGCTCGGCGGCCTCCGGATCGACACCCCAGCGGGCACCGCGTCCGCTCACCGCCACATAGTCGTGCTCCAGCCGGGTGGTGCCGCCGACCGCGGTGCCCAGCGAGACGCCCATGCGCCACGGGTCCTCGGCATCCACGTCCAGCGCCGCGTCGGCGACCGCCTCGGCGGCCGCGACCAGCGCGAACTGCACGTAGCGGTCGGCCCGCGCGGTCTGCTCGGCCGACAGGCCGTGCGCCGCCGCATCGAAATCGCACTCCGCGGCGATCCGCGACCGGAACGGCGCCGCGTCGAAGAACGTGATCCCGCGGGTCGCGGTACGCCCCGCGGTCAGCAGGTCCCAGAACGCCGGAACGCCGATGCCGCCCGGGGCCACCACACCGACCCCGGTGACCGCGACGCGGCGCGTCACTGCGCGCCGCCCACGTCCGGATGGGAATCGTGCGGCGCCACCGGCGCCTCGGTGTCCACGTGCCCCAGCTCCGGACGCGGCGCGAGCGGCGCCAGCTGGAACACCATGCGCGCCTCGACCCGGCCGCTGTTGCGGAACCGGTGCCGCATGAACCGCGGGACCATCAGGCTCTGCTCCGCGTGCAGTTCGTGCGTCACACCGTCGAGGTCGACCTCGAGGGTCCCGCTCACGAGGTGCACGAACTCCTCGGAATACGGGTGGTAGTGCTCGGTGATCGTCTCGCCGGGCGCGACGATCGCCAGCCCCATGAACCCGCACGTCGAACCGACGGTCGTGGGGCTGAGAGTGACCCGCAGGTCGCCGCCGCGGCGCCGGTTCGCCGGAACCTCGTCGAGGGTCACGACGCGCGGCGGCATCGCATACTCGATCGGCTCCGGCATCGGGTGTTCGGGGGCACGGGTGGGCTGTGCGGTCATGGCTGCCGCCTCCAAGGGGGCGAGGCGGCGTGCCCGGGGGCACGCCGCCGGAAGGGGGACGAACCCGCGCACCGAACGGGCGCGGGCAAAGCACCCGGATGCGCTAGCGCGCGTCCGCGGCACGCCGGTCGGTGACCGGCGTCATCGTGCAGGCCGCCCGAAGGCGCGCGAGTCCCGCGTCGCCCGCCGGACCGGCGTCGAAATCGAAGTCGAGCAGACGCGCCAGCGGCGCAGGGCCGCTGCGGTCCACACCCAGCGCGATGGCCGGGTCGGCGTCCACCGGCTCGCGCAGGTCCACGACGCGCACCAGGATGTCCTGCCGCACGTAGATCGAACTCGCGAGCAGCAGCCCGTTGGGCTCGGCGAGCGCCGCCTTGTCGTGCTCGGCCAACAGCTTCGCGGCCTCCTCGGCGGCACCCCGGCGGACCGGGTAGCGGAAGGCGGCACGGTGCATCGTGCCGGCCTTCGCCGCGTCGGGGGAGGCCCCGCGGAACGCCTCGGCGAGCGCGGCGCTCATGAAGAACTGCCGTGCGGCCTCGGGGTCGTCCAGGTCGCGGGCCTCGACGAGGAACGGGTTGAGCGCCTCCTCGGCGGCCCGGACCTGCGGCTGCCGGGCGACGTGCGCGAGTGCGGCGCGCATGTCGCCCTGGATCTCGATGGCGCGCACGACCTGGGTGCCGTGCAGGAACACCGACGTCCGGTGCAGCGTCGTGGACGCGTCCACGTGCGGGTCCGGCGGGTCGTAGGCCGCGAGGATCTCCGCGACCTTCGATTCGCTGCCCGGCTTCACCGCGAAGCTGAGGGCCGCACGGGTGATTCCGTCGGCGGACTTCTGCGGGCCGGCGGGCCGGTTCGGCTTCTGCGGCTTCTGCTGCGTCCGGCCGGCCGGGGCCTCGTGCTCCGAATGGCTGGTTTCCCGGGCCACGGCGAAGCGCAGCGACCGGGTGCCGCGGACGCAGCCGTGCAGCGGCTTCACCATTTCCTGGTGCTCGGCGCTGTCCACCCATTCGAGGTACTCGTCGCTGCCCGCCCACTCGCTCGTGATGAGCCACTGCGTCGGGTCCTCGATCGACTGGCACAGCTGGTCGCGCAGATGCCCGGGCACCGCGGCGACCTGCGCGCGGATGCTCTCGTACGCGTCCAGGAATCGCTCCTGCGAGCCTTCGTGGATCTCCAGCATCAGCAGCACGCGCAGCTTGGCGCCGTCGTCGCCGCGGACCAGCCCGTCGGCCGCCGGGCCGGGCTTCGGGCCGGCCGCGGGCGAGCGCGGTGCGGAGCGGTCGACGGGTCGGTCGGTCTGGCTTCGGACCGTGGTGTCCATGTCCATCCTTCGTTGGTGAGCCCCGAGTTCGAGCGTGGACACAAGTTGCGGAACAGGCACCTTTTCCAGGGCATATGAGTGACAAATAGACAAAACGATGGAATGGCCGGGGGATTGGGGGCACACGCAGACGTCAGCTTCGGCGCGCTCCGTGAAGGTGGAGAGACCCATGGCACGACCTGAGAGATCCCGGCCGCGACCCGGCGACCCGTCCGCGGGCGGAGGGCCGGCGGAGGAACGGGTGCCCGTTTTGATCGTCGGGGGATCGCTGGTCGGTCTGTCCGCGTCGGTTTTCCTCGGCCGACTCGGCATCCGGCACCTGCTGGTGGAACGCCACGCCGCGACGTCGCATCACCCGCGCGGACGCGGCAACAACGTCCGCACCATGGAGCTTTACCGGACCGCGGGCATCGAGCAGGGCATCCGCGCCGCGTCCGCGGTGCTGGCCGACAACCACGGCATCCTGCAGGCGCGGACGATGGCCGGGCCCGACCAGGAATGGCTGTTCAAGGACATCGACCCGGGCGGCGGCCTCGCCAAGTTCTCGCCCAGCTCGTGGTGCCTGTGCAGCCAGAACGACCTGGAGCCGGTGCTCGCCCGGTACGCCGCCGACCTCGGCGGCGCCGTACGGTTCGGGACCGAACTGGTGTCGTTCGAGCAGGACGAGGACGGGGTGACGGCGGTTCTCGAGGCGCGCGAGAGCGGCGCGCGCTCGACCGTTCGGGCGGATTATGTGATCGCCGCCGACGGCCCGCGCAGCCCGGTGCGCGAACGGCTCGGGATCAAGACGTCCGGGCCGGGCGACCTGTTCCACAACGTAAGCATCACGTTCACGTCGAAGCGGCTCGCCGACTACGTCGGCGAACGCCGGTTCATCGTGTGCTACTTGACGAACCCGGCGGGCGACGGGGCACTGCTGCCGGTGGACAACGTCGAACGCTGGGTGTTCCACGCGCCGTGGCACCCGGAGGACGGCGAACCGCTGGAGGCGTTCACCGACGAACGCTGCATCACGCACATCCGCGCGGCGATGGGCGTCCACGACCTCGACGTGCAGATCACCGGAAAGGCGGCATGGCATGCCGCCGAGCGGGTGGCGGAACGCTACCGGGACGGCCGGGTGTTCCTGGCCGGCGACTCGGCCCACGAGATGTCGCCGACCGGCGCGTTCGGCTCCAACACCGGCATCCAGGACGCGCACAACCTGGCCTGGAAGCTGGCGGCGGTGTTGCGGGGGCAGGCGTCTCCGCGGTTGCTGGACAGCTACGAAGCGGAGCGGCGCCCGGTGGCGGTGGCCACGGCGGCGCGGGCGTCGGCGCGGTCGGTGGAACACAGCCATCCGGGGTATGCGGCGGCCGGGGTGGTGCCGGGTGGGTCGGGTGGACCCCCCGCGGGTGGACCGCCTGCGGGTCCGGGTGCGGGCCCGGGTGCGGGTGGGCCGCCGGCCGGTGGGCCGCCTGCGGGGCGTCAGCCCGGGGTGCTGGGGGTCGTGCTGGGCTACCGGTATCCGGCGGGTGCGGTGGTCGGCGCCGCCGAGGACGCCCCGGTGGTGCCGGAGGCGTTCCGTCCGCCGAACGGGGAGCCGGGAACCCGCGCACCGCACGCGTGGGTGGTGCGCGGATCGGACGGGGCCCGGGTGTCGCTGCTCGACTTGTACGAGTCGCGGTTCGTGCTGCTGACCGGCGCGGGCGAGGCCGGGGAGGCATGGCGCCGGGCCGCCGAGACGGTCGGAGGGCCGGTGGAGGTTTTCGCGGTGGGCGCGGTCGCGGACGGGGCACCGGACGGCTTGGCCACCGAGGGCGACGTGGACTGGGCCACGCTGCACGGGGTTACGGCGGAGGGGGCAGTGCTGGTACGGCCGGACGGGTACGTGGCTTGGCGAGTGGAGGGGGCGGTGGGTGATGAGGAGAAGGAACTCGCACGCGTGTTGGATGAGTTGGCGGTGAACGTCGGGCGCGAGTGAGGGCTGGCGAACGGCGGGCGGGCTTTACGGCCCGCCCGCCGTCGTGTGCTTCGGTGCCCCGACCGCCTCCGGCGGCGACATGGCCGGCAGGTAGCGTGATCCGCGTCGTGTCACTCGGAGTCCGAGGGGACTGAGCCGGTGCCGGAACACGCGGTTGCGCCAAGCGCGCTTCTCGCCCCGAGCGAGATCGCGCTGCTGCGACGGTCGCTCGCCGAGTGGGGCGGTCCGGCCCGGTGCAGTGACCAGCTCGCTGTCGGCATGGGGTTCGCGGACATGAACGACCTGCTCGACCGGAGCCGCAGGCTTCAAGCCGCCCTCCGCGACGACGTTCCCCTCGCCCCGGCCGACTGGGCGCGGACGCTTTTGGCCGCCGAGATCGTTTTCGTCAGCGACCTGGCCGGTTCCGGCGTCGACTGGCCCACGACCACAGGCCTCACGGACGAGGCGACGATCCGGACCCTGCGCTCGATCCAGCGGAAGCTGGCGAAGGTGGTCCGTCGTTACTACGGCAAGCACCCGGGCGAGTAGCGTCAAAGGGCGGTCTCGCCCGACCGCGCAGGCCCTCCCGGCATCGGCCGTCCGGGAGGGCGCGCGGGGAACCGGTCAGGACGCCCCGGTGTAGTGCGCGAACACCACCACGTTGTCCAGGTAGTCCTTCCGCTTCTTGTCGTAGACGCCGCCGCATGTGATCAGGCGCAGTTGGGCGTCCGGTGTCTTCCCGTACACCCGGTCGTCCGGGAACGCGTTCTTCGGGAACGACTCGACCGAATCGACGCTGAACTTGGCCGTTTTGCCGTCCGCGCGGTCGATGGCGACCTCGTCGCCGGCCTTCAGGCTGCCGAGGCCCCAGAACACCGCCGGGCCGAGTTTGGTGTCCACGTGGCCGAGGACGATGGCGTTGCCGCGGGCGCCCGGGGTGACGCCGTCCTCGTACCAGCCCGCCAGATTGCGGTTGGTCGCGCTCGGGACGTCGAGGATGCCGTTGGCGTTCAGGCCGAGGCCGACGAAGGGGGCGTCCACGCCGATCGTCCCGATGCGGATCCGCAGGGGCGGCGAGGAGCCGAGGGAGGCCGGCTTGGTCGGGGACGGCGACGCGCTGGGCTTGGCGCTCGCCGCGGCCGAGGCCGCGGGCGAAGCGGAAGCCGACGGGGACGCCTGCGCCGCCGCGGGCTGCGGCGGGCCGCTCTCGCTCTTCAGGTCGTTCTGGATCGCGCACACGCCGAGGAACACCGCCCCGGCTGCGACCGCCACCATTTTGGTCCGCCCCGTGCGCTTGGGCTGTGCGTCGGACACGAGTCCGCCTTTCCGCCGGCGGGGGCCGGCTGTCGGGCCCGCGGCGGGGCCTCCAACGGAACGTGCCGTGGCACCCGTCCGGGGGACGGATGCCACGGCACGCGAATCGGTGCTGCTTCGGGTCAGGCCGCGGCCGTGCCCGAGGAGGTGCGGCGGCGCAGGGCGTACGCTCCCAGGCCGAGACCACCGGCAATCAGGACCGCGCCGGTCGCGAGACCGGCACCGTCGTCGAGGATTCCGACGCCGGCGTGCGGACCGCCGTGCGGGCGGCCCTTCTGCTCGCCGCTGTCCTTCTCCATGCCACCGGACTTGTGCTCTTCGCCCGACGACCAGGACTTGCCGCTGTCCGCGGCGCTCGGGCCGGCATCCGCGTAGGCGGCCGGGACGGCCATGGTCAGCGCGGCGAAGCCGAGAGCGGTACCGGCAACGAGGGTGCGTACACGACGCATGATGCGTTCCTTTCGGCGCCCGCAAGACTGCTGACGGGTCATCAGCACTTGGGGATCGGCGGTGCGCCTCTTCCACGGTCCGTCGCGCCGCACGGGCCCGCGACCGCAGTTGCCGCGTTTTGGTGCATTCGGGGCAAGAGTGCCGCTCGTTCAGCGGAAGGAACCCGGTCCCGCGTCACGCGAACGGGCCCGTCCGAAGCGCCCCGACCGCCTCGGACAACCGTGCGGGAAAAGCCAGTTCGGCGCCGCGGCGAGGTGCATCGCGGAAAGCGGCGCGGTCACCTCGCCGCGGCGGCAAGGTCACTCGTCCGGCACGACGCTGTCGAACATGTGCAGCGACGGGTTGATCGACGTGATCTCCCCGGTCACCAGGCCCGCCCGGCCCATCGCGGTGACCAGGCTGTCCCGCGTGTGCTTCGCGCCGCCGACGTTCAGCAGCAGGAGCAGGTCCATCGCGGTGGTGAACTTCGGCGACGAGGTCTCGTCCACGAGGTTCTCGATGACCACGACCCGGGCACCCGGCTCGGCGGCCGAGATGATGTTCGCCAGCGTGCGGCGCGTGCTGTCCTCGTCCCATTCGAGGAGGTTCTTGACGATGTAGACGTCCGCGGCGACCGGCACGTCGTCGCGCACGTCGCCCGCCACGAGCGTGGCCCGGTCCGCGAACGCGCCGCCCGCCCGCAGCCGCGGGTCCGACTCGGCCACGACCGCGGGCAGGTCGAGCAGGTAGCCGCGCAGGTCGGAGTTCCGCTCCAGCAGCGTGGCGAGCATCATGCCCTGGCCGCCGCCGACGTCCGCGACGGTGCGGGCGTCGCCCAGGTCCAGCACGTCCGCGACGTCCTCCGCGGCCTGCCGGCTGGACTGCGTCATCGCCTGGTTGAACACCTCGGCGGACTCGGGCGCGTCCGCGTGCAGGTAGTCGAAGAACTCCTTGCCGTGCACGTCCGCGAACACGCTGCGGCCCTCCCGCACCGCTTCGTCGAGCTTCGGCCATACCTGCCACGTCCACGGCTCGGTCGCCCACAGCGTCACGTGACGCATGCTGCTCGGCGTGTCCGAGCGCAGCAGGCGCGACGCGTCGTTGTGTGCGAAGCGTCCGTCCGGCTGCTCCGTGAAGATGCCGTGCGATGCCAGCGCACGCATCAGCCGGCGCAGCGCGCGCGGGTCGACTTCGGTGCGCTCGGCAAGAGTGTCCGGGGTCTCGGGGTTGGTGCCGAGCGCGTCCGGGATGCCCAGCCGGAGCGCGGCCCGCACGCCCGCGGCCGTCACCGCGCCGAACGCCAGTTCGCGCAGCCGCATGCCCGCAACCTGCTGCGGGGCCGCCGTTTCCACCATGATGTCCGCCTTTCCGGGGAATGTCGGTGATTCGCGACGAAACTGAACATTCCCGCGGGGCGGGGCGGGGCGGTGCGGCGAATGGGTGAGGTGTGCGGGTCAGTTCGGCGTGCCCAGTCCCGTGACGAGCAGGCCGACCAGGCGGCGCGCGTCGTAGCGGGGGTTGTCCTCGGCGCCGATGCACAGGTTTCCGGCGCCGCGCATCAGCTCGTACGCGGTGATGTCGGACCGGATCTCGCCTGCTGCGGCCGCGGCGCCGAGCAGTTCGGTGCACACCGGTACGAGCCGGTCGAGGAAGTACGCGTGCAGCGGTGCGAAGCCCGGATCGTCGGACTGCAGGACCGCGGCGAGCCCGTGCTTGGTGACCAGGAAGTCCACGAACAGGTCCATCCAGCGCCGCAGTGCCTCGTGCGCGGTGGGCGCCTCGGCGAGCAGTGCGGGCCCGGCTTCGGCGCACGCCTCCACCTGGTGCCGGTACACGGCGACGATCAGGTCCGCCCGGGTCGGGAAGTGCCGGTAGATGGTCGCCGTGCCGACGCCGGCCGCGGCGGCGATGTCGCGCACCGGCGCGTCGACGCCGGACGCGACGAAGACGGCGGCCGCCGCGTCGAGCAGGGTTTCCGCGTTGCGCCGCGCGTCCGCCCGCTTGGGGCGGGGGGCGGCGTGCTGCTCGCCGTCGGTCACGTGTCGGTCCTTCCGGGGGCGGGATTGATAAACGGGACAATGTTCCGTATCGTCGGGATAGAAGCGGGACGATGTTCCGTTTGTTCATTGTGGCAGATCGGGAGCCGGGCGGACCGTCGTCCGCGCACGCCCCCGTCACACCCACGGCACAGGGGAGATCACCGTTATGCAGTACCGCACCTTGGGCCGCACCGGCGTCCAGGTCAGCACCCTCGCGCTCGGCGCGATGAATTTCGGCGCCATCGGGCGCACCGGCCAGGAGGAGGCGACCGCGATCGTCGACGCCGCACTGGAAAGCGGCATCAACATCATCGACACCGCCGACATGTACGGCCGCGGCGAGTCGGAGGAAATGGTCGGCAAGGCCATCGCCGGCCGCCGCGACGACATCGTGCTGGCCACGAAGGCCGTGCTCCCGATGAGCGACGAGCGCAATCACCGCGGGGCGTCGCGCCGCTGGCTGACCACCGCGCTGGACAACAGCCTCCGGCGCCTCGGCGTCGACCACGTCGACCTCTACCAAATCCACCGCTGGGACCCCGCGACCAGCGACGAAGAAACCCTCGGCGCTCTCACCGACCTGCAACGCGCAGGAAAGATCCGCTACTTCGGCTCCTCGACCTTCCCCGCCCACCGCATCGTGCAGGCCCAGTGGGCCGCCCGCGAGCACCACCTGGGCCGGTATGTCGCGGAACAGCCCGGCTACTCCATCCTCCAGCGCGCGATCGAGGCCCACGTGCTGCCGGTCGCCGAGGAGTACGGGCTGGGCGTGCTGGCCTGGAGCCCGCTCGCGTCGGGCTGGCTGTCCGGCGCGATCCGCGAAGGCCGCGACATCGCCACCAGCCGCGCCGCGCTGATGCCGGACCGCTTCGACACCGGCCTCCCGGTCAACCGGGCCAAGCTGGACGCCGTCGAAAAGCTCGCCGCCGTCGCCGACGAGGCCGGCCTGACACTGATCCAGCTCGCCTTGGGCTTCGTCACCGCGCACCCGGCGGTGACCGCCGCCATCATCGGCCCCCGCACCCTCGACCACCTGCACACCCAGCTCGCCGCCGCCGACACCGTCCTGAGCGGCGACGTCCTGGACGCCATCGACGCGATCGTGCCGCCGGGCGTCGACCTCGCGCCGGAGGAGAAGGTCGACACCCCGCCGTCCCTGCTGGACGCGCGGCTGCGGCGGCGCTGAGGCGCCGCCGCGGGGCGCCGGTCCCTGCGTCCGCTCAGCCGAGCGCGGTGCGCACCAAGGCGATCAGCTCGTCGTCCGGCACACCGAGCGAGCGTGCCTGTTCGACCAGTTCGGACACCTGTTCGGACAGTCGGAAGCGCTCCGGGTCGAGGGACGCGGCCACCACCGCGCCGCGCCCTCGGCGCAGTTCGATGAGGCCTTCGTCGCGGAGCTGCTGGTAGCCGCGCAGCACGGTGTGCACGTTGACGGCGAGGGAGGCGGCCAGCTCGCGGGCCGGGGGCAGCTTTTCACCCGGGTGGACGCTGCCGTCCGCCAACGCGCGGCGTACCGACGCGGCGATCTGGTCGCCGAGCGGGCGCGGCGACGCGGGGTCGATGCGGAAGAGCATTCAGGGCGTCCGGGGGCGGGTGCGGGCGGCCAGGGTGTTGACCACGTCGGCGGCGGTGCGCGCGTCCGGGGTGGTGACGACGAACGTGTCCCCGCCGGCGAGCCGGAGTTCCAGAGCCTCACCCGAACGGAGGATCACCCCGTGCGTGTTCGGCCGCACGCGGTATCCCCACCCGCCGAAGTCGCCGAGCGCCCGGACGTTGCGGGTGCCGGCCTCGGCGATCCGGTCGAGGGGGACCCGCGTGCGGGCGATCCGGCCGTATCCCACGGTCAACCCCGACGCGTCCACGGTCACCCGCACGGCGGTGAACGCACCGGTGAGCAGGCCGGACGCGCCGAGCAGCAGCCCGGCGGGCCAACTCGACGCGATCCCGAGCGCCAGACCGGCGGCGACGAGCAGGATCGAGAGCCTGGCCAGGGTGGGGGAGGCCACCCGGCGCGTCCAGACCAGCCGTTCGGAGCCGTCCGCATCGGCCACGTACCCGGCGTCGGGCGGCGGTGCGGTGCGGGCGGTGGCGTCGTCGGCGGGGGAGGCCCCGGCGGCGAACCAGCCCAGGGCGGCGGTGACGGCCGCGCATCCGGCGGCCGCCCCGAGGTGCCACAAGGCGAACCGCACGTCGTGCGCGTCCTCGACGCCGTGGTTCGCGGCGAGCAGCATGACGTCGACGTAGGTGAGGAACCCTGCCATCCCGGTCGCGGTCGCCGTGGTGGCGCGCTGCCCCCCGGACGTGCCGCGCGTCCACCACACGGTGGCGGCGAGCAGGGCGCCGGTGCCGAGCTGGAGCGCGGCGGTGATGGGGAGGAACGCGTCCCGGGAGGTGTAGCCGTCCGGGGCGCCGCCGGAGCCCATGTGGGTGGCGATCGGGTCGGGGAGCCGGCCGCGCCAGGCGACGAAGACGGCAGCGGTGACGGCGAATCCGGCCACCGCCGCGACGGCGGCGACGGTGATGCGGCGACGGTCGGTCGGTTGAAGCGGCGTGGTGGGCGCAGGCTGCATGGGAACCCCTAGTTGTTCTAGGGGAACTATAACAATGCGCTCGGGGGCTGGTTCAGGCGGGTGCCCCGGTGTCCTCGTCGGATGCGGCCGCGGTGTCGGTGTCGGTGTCGGTGCCGGTGCCGGTGCCGGTGCCGGTGCCGTCCGGCTGCGCGGGCGGCGGCGCCAACGCCGCCAGCAGGGCCTGGACCTCCGACGGTGTCCCGTCGGGGAGCGTGACCGGGCGTGCGTCGACGCTGATGGTGATCGGCGGCTGCGTACTCCGGGTGCCGCGCCACGTCAGGAAGGAGACCAGCAGACTGCCGAGCGCCGCGCCGTGCGTCAGCGCCACGTCGACGATTTCGTACGCGCCCATGGGCGCCTACGACTTCGCCTGCCGCACCCAGTCACGGCAGGTCCCGGAAAGTCCCCGGAACTCCGCGCCGCGCGCATCCGACTACCTCGGAGGGCCGTCCGCAGACCGCCGGACGCCTCGGGTCGGCGGCACCTGCCCCGGCTTCGGCACACGACAAGGGGATGGACACCTTGGGCACGACCAAGCCGAGCAAGAAGGCCGAACAGCGCATATCGGCGCGCGAACGCATGGCCGCGGAACGGCAGCGCCGAGCCGCCGCGGAGAAGCGCCGGCGCGGGCTGATCGTCGGCGGGGCCGTCGTCGCGGTCCTCGCCATCGCGGCGACCGTCGGCATCGTCGTCGGCAACAGCTCCGGCGGCGGCACCGACGACGTGCGCGGCCGCCCGGTCACCCCGCCGCCCGGCGCGGCCGGTCCCGGACAGACCGTCATCCCCGACGGCAAGGCCGATGCGCCCGCGGTGCTGACCGTCTACGAGGACTTCCGCTGTCCGTTCTGCGACCGCGTCGAGAAGACCCTCGGGCCGACGATCCGGCAGCTCGCCGACGCCGGGCGGTTCCGCGTCGAGTACCACATCGCATCGTTCCTCGACGACCGGCTCGGCGGCAACGGTTCGCGCCGGGCCGCGAACGCCGCCGCGTGCGCGCAGCAGGCCGGCAAGTTCCGGGACTACCACGAGGTGCTGTTCGCCAACCAGCCGGACGAGGACGACGACGCGTTCGGCAAGCGCTCCCGCCTCCTCGACCTTGCCGGCAAGGTCGACGGCCTGCGCACCCCGGCGTTCGAAGCCTGCGTGAACGACAGCACGTTCGCCCCCTGGGTCAAAGCCGTCGAAGCCGACTTCGAGGCCAAGGACATCGGCGGCACCCCGACCGTGCTGCTCGACGGGCGCCCGGTGACCGTGCTCGACCGCAGCGGCGACGCCGTCTCCCCGGACGCGTTCCGCGCCCAGGTGGACCAAGCCCTCGGCACGTGACCCGCCGCGTCAGAAGCCCGGCACCTGCTGCTCGTTGAAGTCCCACAGCGCCGCCGTGTACCAGAGCAGGGCGATCGCCACGACGAGGACGCCGCCCACGATCGGGATCGCCCAGCCGGGGACACGGCGGTTGCGGACCACGATGACCTTGGCGGCGAACGCGCCGTACAGGAAGCAGCCGGTAAGCGAGTGGACGGTGACCCGGGTGTCGTACGTGGCCACCCCGTAAGCCCGGATGCAGTGCACCGCAATCGGCAGCGACACCAGGAACGCGGCAAGGCCGCCCACCCGGTGCCCCGTCGCCAGGCGGTGCCGGGCGGCTTGCGGGACCGGCAGCACCCCGTACACCGCCAGCGCGAGAAGGAGTTGCAGCACGGCCAGGCCCAGCAGCGCGGTGCCGAGGTCGGCTTTGAGGTGCTGCGCGTCCGCGAAGCGGCTGCCGAAGAAGCTCGCCGCGTAGTCCGGGGTATAGGCGCGGCCGAACCACACCAGGCCCCCGGTCACCGCCGCCGGGACGAGCGCCCATGCCAACCCCGTGAACCACCGCCACGCGAGGGACGGCGGGGGCGGAGTCGAAGGCGGGGGCGGAGGCGGAGACTGGTCCGGCATCGGCGGCCCTCCCGAAGCCGAGGAGACAAAGTCCGGCCACCACTACCGCAGGCCGGAGAGGCGCCGGTCCACAGGGCGCGCGACGGGGTCACCGGAACGGCGCAGCGGGATACCCCGCGCGGGGGATCCTCGGCGTGTTGCCTGCCTTCCTTGATCGTCTTCCGGACGCGGCGTGGGCGTGCGCGCGACCCCGCTTTGCGCAGGAACGATCCGCCGCACCGGAGGCCCCGCCCTTCGGGCCCCGCAAGCCCCCTACCAGGCATGAGACCTTGCGCACACCCCGTCGGGCGCCGCGCCCCGTCCGCCCAGCGCAGCGGGCCGATGACCCGCGTAAACCTCCAGGTCGGACAAGCAGGAAGCGGTCCGCATGGCGGTCACCCCATGTGCTCGCGGGCCGGTCGCGCCATAAGATCCCGCCCATGATCGACGCGCCCATATCGGACCCGGCCCACGCTTTCGAGGTGCTCCTCGAAGGCAATCAGCGGTTTGTGGCGGGCACTCCCGCGCACCCCAACCAGGACGCCTACCGCCGCGCCGCGCAAGCCCCGGCCCAGACGCCGTTCGCGGTGCTCTTCGGCTGCGCCGACTCGCGCCTCGCCGCGGAGATCATCTTCGACCGCGGCATCGGCGACCTGTTCGTCGTGCGCACCGCGGGGCACGTGCTCGGCCCCGAGGTGCTCGGCAGCATCGAGTACGGCATCAGCATGCTCGACTGCCGCCTCGTCGCCGTCCTCGGCCACGACTCGTGCGGCGCGGTCGCGGCGACCACGCAGGCGCTCCAGGACGGCCTGACGCCCACCGGCTACGTCCGCGACGTCGTCGAACGCGTCACCCCGAGCGTCCTCGCCGCCCACGCGGCCGGCCTCGAGGACCCGGACGACATCGTCGACGAGCACATCCGGCATACCGTGAACCTGCTCCTGGACCGCTCGCGTGTCCTCGCCGAGCGGGTCGAGGCGGGGCATACGGCCCTCGTCGGCCTGTCGTACAAGCTCGCCGAGGGCGGCGTCCGCACGGTGGCCGCGCACGGCATCGACGTACCGGTCCACCCGGCGTAGGCGGACAGGTCACTTCGGGCAGCGAAACGAAGCGCGGCCGACCGCCGAACGGGTCCTCCGGGTCTCCGCCGACTGCCGCAACGGCACAAGGCCAAGGCCGAAGACGCGCGGCGCGAGCACCCGGCAGCCGGACCGCGCCGCGTACGACGCCGGGGACGGCACGACGGTGGTGATCCGCCCGGACGGGCACATCGGCACCCGTTCCTGAGCGCCCGTCCACGGGCGACGGGTCCGGCTCACCGCCGCTGATAGTGGACGGACCCGTGCTCGTCGCGGAGGTGGTCGGTCAGGACCCGGGAGATCAGGTCGAGCCACACCGTCCAGGAAGTGTGCCCGCAGGAGCCGTGTCCGTGGGTCTCGGCGAAGAAGCCACGCAGGGCATCGTCGCCGTGGAACAGCGCACGGGCCTGCGCGCACTCGCCGACCACGGTCGGCAGGGCCCAGGTGCAGAGCCCTCGTCGGTGGTTGTCCGCCACGTAAACGCCGATCCTTTCGGCGTCGGTCACGTCCTCGTCTTCGAGGGCGACGCCGTCCTGACCGAAGTACATGTCGAGCATGCCCCGCAGGTGTCCCAACCGCTGACCCAGCTCCCACGCGGTGGGGACCGACCCGGCGAGCTTGGCGTAGACGCCGGTCTGCCAGGTGTCGACGTAGTCCGCGATGTCGAAGAACACGTCGGGTCGGCCGCCCGTTCCGGAGCGGGCCGCCAGGCTCCGGAAATCCGCGGGCAGTTCGTCGGCTGCCGCCCCGCCGGCGGCCGGCGCGACCCCGATGGCCCGGACCTGGGCGGCCGCCTCGTACACCGACCGGCCTCCCGTTTCGGAGCCGTGGAAGATCACGCGCAGCCGCGGCTCCATCGCCGCGGCGCGCTCGTCGGCGTCGACCGGGATGACGGCATTCACGGGGTCCACGAAGGGGCCAGGAGGAGGCGGGCACCGGCAAAACGGAAGTGGGCTTGGTGCACGGTGCGAGATCCCCCGCTGACGGACGCATATCGGGCCGTATGGCCCGACGGGAAGCATCGTCGGGCACCGCCGGAGCCCCGTCCACCCGTCCGCGCCGAACGGCCGGTTGCCCGCGGGTTTCGGTCGGGCCGCCCGGGTCAGCGGGGTTCGAGTGCCCGTGCCTTGCCGCCGATGTGGCGGGTGGCTCGTTCCGTTGCCTCCTTGAGGAGTTCGCCGAGCCGGGCGACCTCGTCCGGGGTCAGGTCGTAGTTCGGGCCGAAGACCATGATCGTGGCGACGACGTTGCCGAGCACGTCGAAGACCGGGGCGGAGCACTGCAGCATGCGCACCGGGCGGTCGGCGTCCAGGTCGGTCGGCAGGTACTCGCTGTGGGTGAGTTCGAGGACCACGTCGTCGCGGACCCGGCGGGCTTCCTCCGCGTCCGGGGTGTCGGCCAGGGTGGCGAGGGCGTCGGCGAGTTCCGGGTTGCGGGGGGTCGCCACGGTGACGCTGTAGCCGCGGGTGCGGATGGCGGCGAGCGCGGCGCGGTAGCGGGCGCGGGCCGCCTCGCCGAGGGGGACGGCTGCGGCGTCCAGCCACGCGTCCACGCCCGCCTCGTCGGCCCACGCGACGAGGCCCGTGCCGAACGGCGGGGCCAGGCGGATCGCTTGGCCCACGTGCCCGCGTACCGCGAACGGGGCGCCGTGGTCGAAGACTTCCACGACCCGGATCTCGTCGCCGGTGCGCACGGATACGCCCACGCACGTCCCGGTCTGCCGGGCGAGCGCCTCGGCTTCGTTTCCGGTGACGGCGAGCGCCGAGTTGATGCTGCGGGCGGCGTCGCCGACCGCGATGCACGCGGGGCCTAGGCGGTAGCGCAAGTCGCCCTCGCCGCGTACCGCGTAGCCGCGTTCGGCCAGCGCGAGGAGCACGGTGTGGCAGCTGGCGCGCGGCATGTCGAGAATGCGCGCGACCTCGCTGACCGTCATGGCCTCGGCCGGGTCGGCGGCCAGCGTTTCCAGGATGTCCACGGCGCGGAGCACCGCGGGCGACGCCACCAATGGCATGTCGGCTCCTTGACAACCAGCGATCGAATGCCGCTAGGATCGCAGCAGCATTGCTAATATACTATTAGCCGCCGCTCGGGTTGGGCTAGTCGGGTCGGATCGTTTCGACCCCGATGATCCTCCGTCCGCGGTCTCCGTACGGCGCCACCCCGCACAGCCACTCCCCACAGCCCTCGTCCTGGCCAACCCCTTGGCCGCCGCCCGGGACCGGCCCCGCGCGTCCCCGGCGCCCGCGACGACCCCCCGGAGGCCGAACGTGGCGGACCTGCTCGACGCCGCACAGCTGTACCTCGACGGCCGGTTCGCGGACGGCCGCGACCCCGGATTCGCGGTCGAAGACCCCGCGACCGAAGAGGATTTCGCCTACGCCCCGACCGCCGACGCGGCGCAGTTCGACACCGCGGTGGCCGCCGCCCGGCGCAGCTTCGACGCGGGCGTGTGGGCGTCCGTCCCGCTTGCCGAACGCGTGCGCGTGCTCGCCGCCATGGTCGACGTGCTGGACGGCATGCGCGACGACCTGGTCCGGACGGTGATCCGCGAAACCGGCACGCCGGTCCGCATCGCCGGACTCCTGCAGGTCGACATGGCCTTGCAGCAGGCCCGCCAACTTCCGGCGCTGCTGGCCACGTTGCCGGAGTGGGAGCACAACGAACTCCCGCTCGACGGGCACATCGCCGGACCGGCCGGCCACGACGTGCTGATGAGCATCCGCCGGTACGAGCCGTGCGGCGTCGTCGCGGCCATCACCCCCTACAACTTCCCCCTCCAGCCCGCCGTCTGGAAGGTCTTCTCGGCCCTCGCCGCCGGCTGCTCGGTGATCCTGCGGCCGAGCCCCCTCGCGCCGCTGTCGGTGCTCGCGTTCGGTGCCGCGGCCGACCGCGCGGGGCTGCCGCCGGGCGTGCTCAACATCCTGCCGGAGCCCGGTTCCGCGGGCGCCGAGCTGCTCACTTCGGATCCGCGCGTCGACTGCGTGTCGTTCACCGGGTCGACCGCGGTCGGCCGCCGGATCGCCGCGCAGGCCGCGCCCACCGTCAAACGCCTCGTCCTCGAACTCGGCGGCAAATCTGTGCAGTTGTATCTGCCGGACGCGGTGCGCAACGTCGGCGCGGGCGTCGCCGCGGTGTTCGGTGCGCACGCCGGACAGGCCTGCTCGTCGCAGAGCCGCGTCCTGGTGCCCGCCGAGGCCTTCGACGACGCCGTCGCCCAAGCAACCGCGGTCGCCCGCGCGATGCCGGTCGGCGACCCGCAGGACCCCGCCACGGCGGTCGGCCCGGTCGTCTCCGCGGCGCAGCACGCCCGCATCACCGGCCTGATCGCGGACGCCGTCGACGCGGGAGCCCGCCTGGTCGCCGGGGGCAGCCGGCCCGCGGGGCTCGCGCGCGGCCACTACCTGGAGCCGGCCGTGCTCACCGTCGACGACAACGCCAACCCCATCGCGCAGCGCGAGGCGTTCGGCCCGGTCGTCAGCATCCAGGCGTACCGCGACCTCGACGAGGCCGTGGCCATCGCCAACGACAGCGAGTACGGCCTGTCGGGCGGCGTCTACAGCGCCGACGTCCGCGCCGGACTCGCCGTCGCCCGCCGCATCCGCTCCGGCACCGTGCTGGTCAACCGGCCCGCGGCCAACGCCTACACGCCGATGGGCGGCATCAAGCAGTCCGGCATCGGCCGCGAACGCGGCGTCGCGGGACTGCGCGAATACCAGGAGGTCCAGCACCTCGTGCTCGGCCCGCTCGAAGACCTGCGCTGATCCGGACAACCGCCGGACCGAGGGGAGAAGAAGTGCTGCTGGACGGCAAATCCGTGGTCGTCACCGGTGCCGGCTCGGGCGTCGGACGGGCCACCGCGCTCCTGTTCGCCCGCGAAGGCGCACACGTCGTGGCAGCCGACCTGCGCGAGGACTGGGCCGCGGAAACGGTCCGGCTGATCGGCGAGCAACCCGACACCACGGGCAGCGGCACCGCCGTGCGCTGCGACGTCACCGTGCAGGCCGACGTCGACGCCGCCATCGCCGCGGCCGTCGCGGGCCGCGGCCGGCTCGACGTCGTCGTCAACAACGCCGGCATCGCCACCCCCGCCTTCGGCATGCTCACCGAGGACCACACCGCCGAACAGATCGACAAGCTCCTCGCCGTCAACGTCCGCGGCATCATCTTCGGCTGCCAGGCCGCCATCCGGCAGTTCCGCGCCCAAGGCGGCGGCGGAGTCATCGTGAACACCGGCTCGATCGCCGGCATGGTCGGCTGGGGCGGCACCGTCTACGGCGCCACCAAGGGCGCCGTCAACCAGCTCACCCGCGGCGTCGCCGTGGAATGCGCCAAGGACGACATCCGCGTCAACGCCGTCTGCCCCGCCGCGATGCCCGCCACCAATTTCATGGTTCCCGACGCCGCACACGGCTCCCAGGGCATCGGCGAAGAAGCCGGCCGCGACGTCGGCTCCGCGCATCCCCTCGGCCGCCCGATCACCGCCGAAGACTGCGCCGCCGCCGCGCTGTTCCTCGCCTCCGACGCGGCCCGCAACATCACCGGCGTCCTGCTGCCCGTCGACGGCGGATTCGTCGCCCAATAGCCGACCCGGAAGGACCACGCGACCATGACCTCCGACGTCGGCGCCCTCGACCCGACGCGCCTCAAGGAACTCTTCGACCTGCGCAGCGGTGTCAACGAACACAGCGGCGCCGCCTACCACGACGACCCCTATCCCGTCTGGCACCGGCTCCGCGAAGCCGCCCCCGTACACCGCGGCATCGTCCACGAACTCACCGGCTTCGCCGGACCCGCCGCCTTCCAGGGCCTCCCGCACCCCGAACGCGAGCACTTCAGCGCCTTCTCCTACGCCGCCTGCGACGCCGCGTTCCGCGACGAAACCGTGTTCGTGTCCTCGGAAAGCGCCGCCGACGGCCGCGACTTCGAACACGGCATCGAAGGCCCCCAAAGCAGCATCCTCTACATGAACGGCAAAGAGCACCGCCGCTACCGCGGCCTCGTGCAGCCGTCGTTCGTCCCGCCGCGCGCCAAATGGTGGATGGACAACTGGATCACCACCACCGTCCACGCCCTGATCGACAACTTCGCCGCCGCCGGACGCGCCGACCTCAACACCGACTTCTGCGCCGCCATCCCCACGCTCACCATCACCGGCAGCCTCGGCATCCCCGCCGCGCAAGCCCTCGACCTGCGCGCCTCGATGATCCCCGGCGCCATCGACACCGCCGTCTTCGCGAGCATCGTGGCACCCGCCGTCGCGGCCCGCCGCGAACAGCCGGGCGACGACCTGCTCAGCGTGCTCGTGGAAGCCGAACTCACCGACGAAGACGGCGTCCACCACCGCCTCTCCGACGCCGAGATCATGTCTTTCGCCTACCTGCTGCTGGTCGCCGGATCCGGCACCACCTGGAAGCAGATGGGGATCACCCTCGCGGCCTTGCTCGCCCGCCCGAAAGTCCTCGACGCGGTCCGCGCCGACCGCGCACTGCTGCGCCCGGCGATCGAGGAATCCCTGCGCTGGACGCCGACCGACCCGATGTTCTCCCGCTACGTCGCCCGCGACATCGACTTCCACGGCATGTCCCTGCCGCGCGGCGCGGTCCTGCACCTGTGCATCGGCGCCGCCAACCGGGACCCCGCCCGCTGGGAGTCCCCGGACGACTACGACCCCACCCGCCCGGCCCGCGCCCACCTGGGCTTCGGCCGCGGCCCGCATGTGTGCCTCGGCACCCACGTCGCCCGCGCCGAAATGGCCGTCGGCATCGGCGCCCTGCTCGACCGGCTGCCGAACCTGCGCCTCGACCCGGACGCGGCACCGCCGAGGTTCATCGGCATGTACGAGCGGGGGGCGACGGAGATCCCCGTGCTGTTCGGCTGAGGGGGTACGCCGCCGACGAGGACCGAGCGGAGAAGGACCGAGCCGAGCCGGGCCGGGGCCGAGCGCGGCGGAGCCGATCGGGCGGCAAAGCACCGGCCCGGCGCGGGGATCAGGGGCCCCCGCGCCGGGCCGGTTTCCGTTTCACGTACGCCCGACGCCAGGGGGAGGGGAGGACGCCGGACAGCCGGTCCGGGGTGAGTCGAGGGTGGCGGGCAGAGCGGGCAGAGCGGGACGGGCAGGACGGGCGGGCAGAGCGGGACGGGCGGGCGGAGTCGTCATGGCGTGCAGGTGGGCCTAGTAGTCGTCCGTCGGGGCGAACAGGCCGGCGAACTCCAGTGCCCCGTTGCGGACCCGCCCGTAGTGCAGCCAGTCGCCCTTGAACAGCTGGTGGTCGTACGGTCCGCCGGCGATGTGCGTGTTCGGGCCGCCGGTGACCGCGGGCATGAACCGGATGCGCTCCAGGCCTTCCTTGACGCCCGGCCCGGTCAGGACGGTCGCCCGGTGCAGGGCTTCGGCGACGGCGGCGGCCATGTCGTAAGCGAGGCCGGGGATGGCGTTCGGCCACATCCACGGGTCCTCGCCGTAGCGGGCCACGAAGCGTTCGTGGAAGCGGTGCATGCGCGGGTTCTCCGGGCACCACTGGTCGATGCCCACCCAGCCTTCCAACTGCTCGAAGCCCCAGATGTACTGCATGAACGCGGTCGTCATGATGCGCGGCGGATCCCACGCGAGCTTCTCCAGCGCGGCGCGGACGGCGCCGGAGACGACGAGGCCGCCGTAGCCGAGCCAGGCCAGCGCGTCGGCGTCGGCGGCGCGCAGCACGGCGAGTTTGTCGGCGAGGGCGTCCGCGGTGGTGCCCGAGTCGACGGTTTCCACGGCGGCCACGGAGACGCCGAGGCGGCGGCATTCCTGGCGGAAGAAGCGGAAGTACTCCTCGCCGATCGGCGACCACGGCGCGAGCACCGCGACCCGCCGGTGGCCTTGGCGTTTCAGCCAGTTGACCATCAGCGCCGGGTCGCCGCCGACGTCGCCGTTGCCCATCCGGAAGCAGTATTCGCCGTGGAACGCGTCCGTCCCCGCCATGCTGATCAGCGGGACGTGCAGCGCGTTGGCGTGCTCGGCGAGCGCCATCGCCGAGTCGGTGTAGTTCGCGCCGGCGACCGCGAGGCAGCCCGCGTCGACGAGCCGGCGGAACGCGTCGACACCGCCTTTCGCGGTCCCCTGCGGCAGGCCGGCGTCGTCTTCGAACAGGAACTCGTACCGGCGGTCCAGCACGCCGCGTTCGACGGCTTCGTCGAACGCCATGGTGATCTCGCGTTCGAACCGTTGCCATTCCATGCCGAGCCAACCGATCCGCACAGGTGCCAGCCGCAGCCAGCGGTCCTCGATCGATGTCACGGGTACGCCCCCTTGCCGGGTTCGTGTGTCTTGCCGGTGACTGTCGGAATGCGCTGGGGCCGTCTCGGTGAGCGCATTTTCGCTATCCCGAAATGTCGAAATGCTAGCGAGCGAGCTGTAATCCTAGCGATGGTGATTTGCGGGCTGTCAAGCATCCGCACCGATCGCGCGGCCATTGCTCCTTGGTGCGTTCTTCGGTACGCATGATCGGGCTGCCGATCCGCGGTGCGTCCGCGCTCGTGTCCCGGAGGTCCGCCGCGTGAAGTTCTGGGTCCCCCTCATCTGCCTGCCCACCGAGCAATACCCGCCCCTCGCCCGCGCCGCCGAACGGCTCGGCTACGAAGGGGTGCTGGTCGCCGACCACCTCGCGATTCCGGAAGCGTTCGCGTCCGTCCACCCGTCGGGGGAGAACCCGTTCACCCACGAGACGGAGTTCCCCGACGCGGTCGCCGTCATCGCGTCACTGGCCGCGGTCACCACCCGGCTGCGCTTCATGACCTACGCCTACGTCCTGCCGCTCCGCGACCCGTTCACCGTCGCCAAGCAGTTCGGCACGCTCTCCGTGCTGTCCGGCGGCCGGGTCGCGCTCGGCGCCGCCGTCGGCTGGCTCGCCGAAGAATTCGCCACCGTGGACGCGGACTTCCGCACCCGCGGCGCCCGCACCGACGAGATGCTCGCCGTCGCCGCCGACTTCTGGGCCGACGGCCGCGCCGAACACCACGGCCGCTTCCACGACTTCGGCCCCGCCGGCATGTTCCCCGCGCCCGCGGCGCCGCTGCCCGTGCTGATCGCCGGGAAGAGCGACAAAGCCCTCGAGCGCGCGGCCCGGCACGACGGCTGGCTCGGCATGAACTACGGCTTCGACGAGATCGAAGAACGCGTGGCCCGCCTCGCCGACCTCCGCAAGGCGGCCGGCGACACCCGCCCCGACTTCGAGGTCTTCGCCATCGCCAACGCGATGCCGGAACCCGCAACCTACACACACCTCGCCGACCTCGGCGTCACCGCCACCGCCGCCATGCCCTGGCTGGTCGGCGACCCCGCCACCGCATCGGTCGACGCCAAGATCTCCGCACTCGAAGCGTTCGCCGCGACCCACCTGTGACCGACGCCCCGGGAGGAACCGTGCCCACCCCCGAGCCCGCCGCACCCCGCCTCGCACACCCGGTCGTCGACGCCGACGGCCACATCGTCGAAGCGCTGCCCGTCCTCACCGACGTCATCCGCAAAGTCGCCGGCGACCACGCCGCCGACCACTTCCTCGGCTCGTCCGCCACCTACGCCTCCCGCAGCGGCACCGACCGGCTCACCGCACTGACCGGCGACCAACGCCGCCTCGGGGCGTGGATCGCGCCCTGGTGGTCGCTGCCCGGCGACACCCTCGACCGTGCCACCGCGTTCCTGCCCGGACTGCTGTACGACCGCATGGACGCCATCGGGCTCGACTTCACCGTGCTCTACCCGAGCGTCGGCCTGGTCGCCGCCGGGCATCCCGACACGGGCATCCGCACCGGAGCGTGCCGCGGGATCAACACGTACCTCGCCGACCTCACCGCGGGCCTCGGCGACCGGATGACCGCGGCCGCCGTCATCCCCACCCACACGCCCGACGAGGCGCTCGCCGAACTCGACCACGCCGTCGGGACGCTGGGCTTCAAGGCCGTGCTCCTCAACAACGTCGTCGCGCGCACGGAACCGCAGCCCTGGTACGACGTGCTCGCGCTCGACAGCCTCCACGACTACGACCCCGTCTGGCAGCGCTGCACCGACCTCGGCGTCGCCGTCGCCGTCCACGCCCCCACCATGGGCATCGGCCTGCGCGGCTCCTCCACCCGCTACGCCTACAACCACATCGGCACCTTCGCCGCCGGCGGCGAAGCCTTCGCCAAAGCCCTGGTGTTCGGCGGCGTCGCGGACCGCTTCCCGCGCCTGAACTTCGCCTTCCTGGAAGGCGGCGCCACCTGGGGCGTCCAACTCGCCGCCGACCTCGCCGGACACTTCGACAAACGCGGCGGCCCGAACATCGCCGGGCTCGACCCGGCCCGTATCGACCCCGACCTGTGGGCCGACCTGTTCGCCCGGCACGGCGGCCCGTCCCTCGCCGAACCCGGCCTCGCCGCGGCGCTGCGTGGCCAGGCCGACAACCCGCCGCCCGAGCTGGACGACTTCCGCGACTCCGGAATCCGGGAAGCCGCCGACATCGCCCGGCTGTTCGACGGCTTCTACTTCGGTTGCGAAGCCGACGACCCGCTCGTCGCCTGGGCGTACGACAACCCCCTCGGCATCACCCTCAAACCCGTCCTCGGCTCGGACATCGGCCACTGGGACGTCACCGACATGCGCCACGTCGTCCACGAGGCCTACGAACTCGTCGAACGCGGACACCTGACCGCGGACCGCTTCCGCGCCTTCACCTGCGACGACCCGATCCGACTGCACGGGCGCATGAACCCGGAGTTCTTCGCGGGGACACCGGTGGCGGAGTATGCGGCCGGGCTGTTGGCCGACGGTTAGTTCGTCGGTCCGTCGGTTCGTCGGTCCGGTGGTCCTGTGGTCCTGTGGTCCTGCGGTCCGATGGTCTCTTGGTCCGCGGTCAGTTCGGTTGGCCGATCGGCCGGACGACCAGGGTGTTCACGTCCACGCCCGCGGGCTGGCCGATCGCCCACACGATCGCGTCCACGAGCTGGTCGGCGCCGATCATCGGACCTGCCGCCGCCGCGCCGCCCGGGCGCTCGTCCCAGAACGGGGTGAGCACCCGGCCGGGCGCGATCAGCGTCGTGCCGATGCCGTACCCGGTCACCAGCATCCGTACGTTCTCGGCAAAACCGGTCACCGCGAACTTCGTCATCGAATAGAGGTTCCCCGGCGTGTTCTTGAACCCGGCGACACTGCCGACCAGCACGATCCGGCCCTGCGACTCCTTGAGCGCCGGGAGCGCCGCACGCACCAGCAGCGCCGGGCCCAGCACGTTGGTCAGGACCATGTCCCGCCACTCCTCCGGGTCACCCGTCTCGACGTTGCCGCCGGTCGAGTAGCCCGCGTTCGCGATCGCGTAGTCGAGCCGTCCGAACACCCGCACGGTCTCCTCGACCGCCGCCGACACCTCGCCCCAGTCGCCCGCGTCCCCCGCGAACGTCAGCAGCGCGCCGGGCGCACCCGACGCGCGGGCCTCGTCCGCCAACGCGGCCAGCTTCTCCTCGCTGCGCCCGGTCGCCGCGACCCGGTGCCCGGCGGCGAGCAGCCGGCGCACGGTCTCCGCGCCGATGCCGCTCGACCCGCCGGTGACGAAGGTGACCGGGGCCGTCCCCGCGCGGGCGGAGTCGGCGGACGCGTCGTCGTGGTGTGCCGTGGTCATGTGCTCCCCGAGTCCTGGTGGTCCGGTGCCGCGGCCCGGCGTCGTCGGGCGACGCCGGGAATGATCTCCCGACGCTAGATCGTCCGTGGCGGAGGAGTCCACGCCATTCCGCGGGTGCGGCGCTTTGTGGCCGCCGCGCCCTCGGCCCGGCTTACGCCCAGGGGCCGACCGTGCGGAAGGCGAACGGACTGGCGCCCGCCGGGACCCGGTCCAGGGGCTCGCTGATCTCCTCGAACGTGGGCGCGCCGATCTCCTGCGCCGTCTTGGCGAGTTGCCCGGTGTCGAGGCCGTAGACGGCGGCCGCCGTGCCGCCGAGCATGGCGCGGACCGCGGACTCGTCGAGCCCCGCGAAGGTGTTGCGGATCGAGAGCTTGCCGTGCGCGACCGGCTCGCCGTACTGGTATGTGCCCTCCATGTGCGGGTAATCCGACCCCCACATCACCCGGTCGGCGTACCCGTCGCGCACCGCGCCCACTGCCTCGGAACGGGAGAGGAAACTCGCGCCGATGTACACGTTGCGCCGCATGTAGTGGCTCGGCAGCTCCGGCACCTGTGCGGCCAGGGCGTGGTTGCCGCGGGTGGCGGACATGTGCACGGTGTCGAGTTCGGTGGCGGTGTACGGCCACCACTCGCCCGGCTGCTCGGTCAGCACCAGCGTCAGGTCCGGGTGCCGCTCGAACACCCCCGAGAAGACGAGGTGGTGCAGCGCGCGACGGCTGTACCAGCCGCCGGACTCGATCTGTTGCAGCGCACCCAGCTCGGGACCGGCGAACAGCGTCGGGTCGCCCGCCCCCGAATGCGTCGTCAACGGCATCCGCAACTCGGCGGCGGCCGCCCAGAACTGCTCCCACGACCGGTCGTTGTAATGCCGCAGCCACGGCCGCGGAGCCGGGAAGTTGACCCCGCCGAGGCCGTCCTCGCGGGCCCGGCGCAACTCGGCGGTCGCGGCGTCGATGTCCCACATCGGCAGGTGCGCGAGCCCGACGTGCCGGTGCGGGGCATCACGGCACACGTCGGCCAGCCACCGGTTGTAGATCCGGATGCCTTCCGCGGCCAGTTCGGGATTGTCGTTGGCGCCCAGCATCGACGTCTGGAACGGCACCGGCTGGTCGTTCTGGCTGCCGTGGAAGATCACCTCGGCGGCGATGCCTTCGGCGTCGAGATCCCGGCGGCGGGCGGCCGGATCGTGGTGCCCGTCGGTGAGCCGGTTGCGCCACGGACCGTCCGGGTCGATCTCCTCGCTGCGTTCGAGATAGCGCCCGCGCGACCGGTTCGGGTCGGCCACATAGGCGTCGAATGCGTCGAGGAGACCGGCGGGGCAGTAGGGGCGGAGGTCTTCGACGAGCCGGGGACCGATGTGGCAGTCGGCGGAGACGATGGGGACGGGGGCGCCGCCGGGGGTGCCGGGTATTGCCGTCGTGCCGGACGCTGCGGTGGCCGGGCCGGTGGTCATACGGATCTCCTTCGCGGGGGGCGGTGCAGGTGTGGTGCTGGGCCTTGCTCGGTGTGCGTGGTGCCGATTACGCGGATCCGGGTGTGGGCCGGTCGTCGGCGAGGGTGTCGAGGGCGCGGCGGACCATCGCGGGCAGGTCGCCGCGGGCGCCGTCGGCCGCCCACCGCTCGGCGACGTCGTCGAGCACGGCGACGACGGCGGTGGCGAGTACGCGGGCGTCGTCGTCCGGCATCCGGGCGTGCTCGGCGATCGCCTCGGCGATGCCGTCCCGCCACCGGCCGAGCAGCCCGGCGGCCCGGCCGCGGAGCACCGCGGACCCGGCGAGCGCGCTGCGCGCGAGGGCCAGCCGACGGCGCGTCTCCGCATCCAACGGCGCCTGCGCCGCCAGCGCGGCCGCGATCGCCTTCAGCGGCGCCTCCCCGGCGGGCCGCGCAGCGATGGCGGCGCGCAGTGCCGGGATCCGAACGTCCTGCTCGGGAAACAGCAGCCCTTCCTTCGCCGGGAAGTACCGCGCCACCGTCGCGGACGACACCCCGGCCCGCGCGGCGATGTCCGGGACGGTCGTCGCGTCGTACCCGTCTTCGGCGAAGAGCGTCAGCGCGGCATCCACGATCGCCGCGCGCACCTGGAGCTTCTTGCGATCCCGCAGACCCAAGGGGGCGGCGGAATCGAGAACTTCGGGGAAGGAGGGAAGAGGGAGCACGCAGGAAATGATGGTCGACTCTCAATTGAGAGTCAACCATCAGAATCCCGATGCAGGGGGACGCGGTGGGAGGCGGTGGGACGCGGCGCTCGGCTCGCCGAGGTTCGGCATCGCCCGACCGGGCGGCACGAGACCGCGGTGGCGTTTTCGGTGGGGGAGCCCCGTCGGGGGCCGGCGTCCGGTCGGGGAGACTGGGCGTGTGACTCAGCGCTATACCCGTGACGAACTTGCCGCCGCCGTAGGGCGGACCATCCCCGATGTCATCGGGCCCGACCTGCGGGTGCTGTTCTGCGGGATCAACCCCGGGCTGATGTCCGCGGTGACCGGGCATCACTTCGCGCGGCCGGGCAACCGGTTCTGGCCCGCGCTGCACCGGGCCGGGTTCACCCCGCGGCTGTTCCGCCCCGACGAGCAGCAGGAACTCGTGGCGCTCGGCTACGGGATCACCAACGTCGTGGCCCGGGCCACCGCCGGAGCCGCCGAGCTGAGCGCGGACGAGTACCGGGACGGCGGGAAGGTGCTGCGGGCCAAGGTGGCCGAGCTGCGCCCGTCCTGGCTTGCGGTGGTCGGCATCGGTGCGTACCGGACGGCGTTCGGGAAGCCGAAGGCTGTGCTCGGCCGCCAGCCGGACAAGCTGGGCGAGACCGGCGTGTGGGTGCTGCCGAACCCGAGCGGGTTGAACGCGCACTTCACCGTGGACACGTTGGCGGCGGAGTTCGCCAAGCTGCGGGATGCGGTCGTGGAGGAGGAAGGCGCGGGCTGAGTCGCGCCGCGTTCTCAAACGCGGGCGGGCACGTTCGGGTCCCGGTCGCGGGTGGCGATCGCCGTGCGGATCGCGCGGACGAAGGCGTCGAAGGTCCCGGTCGTGTTCGTGGCGCGCTCGGCGACGGTGTTCTTGCCCGGGGCGAACATCGCGTCCCGGAGTCCGGCGGTCAGTTCGAGCTGGACGCCGCCGCCGGACAGCGTGCGGTTGACGAGGTTGTCGGCAGCCCGGCCGGCGAGGGACGGGACGTCGGCGCCGTCGACGACCCGGAAGCCCCCGGCTCGGAGGGCCGTCCGGGTCACGCGCCGGAACTCGGCGTCGAGGCCGCCGACCACGACGGCTTGGCCGTCGCCCGTGGCGCCCGCCTGCCCGGCCGTGCAGCCGTGCAGCGACAGGGCCGTCCGGCTGCCGCCGGCCAGGGCCAGCGCCACCGGGTCGTCGCAGTGCGTGGACGTCACGTGCAGGCGGGCGTTGCGGTCGGCCATCAGTCCCTCGAACATCCAGTAGTCGTACGTCGGTCCGCCGAGCGGCGTCAGGTCCGCGGGCCGGTAGCCGGCGACGGCCAGGCACAGTTCGGACGTGCCGCGTTCGATACCGCCGCCGTGCGGCGCCAGGACGGCCGTGCCCCCGAACGCGGGACTGTCACCTTGCGCGTCGTCGAACGCCGCGTGCTTGCGGTAGCGGCGCGCCCAGTCGCGTCCCTCGCGCAGCGCGGGATCGGCGTACAAAGCGGTACTCGTGGGATACATGTCGCCGCCTGACCCGCCGTCGTCGTCACGCGGGGTGGTGCCGGCACCCTGGGCCGGGCCCGTCAGCAATGCCGCGGTGCCGGTCGCCGCGCCGGTCACGCCGACTGCGCCCAGGATCAGCGCGTTTCGGCGCGTGAGCCATCGGCTGCCGTTCCCGCCTTGCTCGCCTGTCATGGCGTCGTGCCTCTCGCAATCATGGGCGCCCCGGGACTGTGGTGGTCACACGGTTACGCAGTCACGCGGTCACACTGTCACGCGGTGTCGCGCGGTCACACCATCACATGTTCGCCTCGCTCGGTGGCCCCGGGGCCGCGTGGTCGCGTGCGGCGAGGCACACCGACGTGGATCGGGCGGCCGGCCCGATCCTTACCCCGCCTCCAACGCCCCCAGCAGCGCCCGCAGCCCCTCCGTCAATGCCGCTCGCTGCGCCACGGTCAGGGAGGCCAGCAGGCGGTGTTCCGTGGCAACGTGGTCGGCCACCGCGCGGTCGATCAACGTGCGTCCTGCGGTGGTCAGTTGGACGTGGACGGTGCGTCCGTCGCCGGCGCCGCGCCGCCGTTCGAGCAGGCCCGCGGACTCGAGGCGGTCCAGGCGCTGGGTGACCGCGCCGGACGTGACCATCGAGCTGCGCATCAGTTCGGACGGCGTGAGGGGCGTGTCGCCGTGCCGCCGCAGCGTGGCCAGGACATCGAACGAGCCGGCGTCGAGGCCGTGTTCGGCGAACGTCTTGCGCAGTTCGCCGCTCGCCAGCAGCGAGGCGCGGGACAGGCGGCCGAACACGGCCATGGGGGAGGCGTCGAGGTCGGGGCGTTCGCGGGCCCACTGGGCGAGGATCCGGTCGACGTGGTCAGGCGTGTCGGGCACGTCGGGAGGGTCGGGTACGGGGACTTCCACGGCTTCGGGCACCTCCTCAGGCTAGTCGATGTCTTAGCAGTGAGATACCTCACGGCGGTGTCAGGTTGGCAGATCTCTTAACGTTAAGAGAATATTGCTTAGCGCTAAGAGATATTCGCATCGGGCGCCACCAGCCGAGGAGCAACAGCCATGTCCACCACCACTTCCACCCTCAAAATCGTCGTCTTCGGCGCCGCCGGGAACGTCGGGCGCCGGGTCGTCGTCGAGGCCCTGTCCCGCGGGCACCACGTCACCGCGGTGGTCCGCGACGCCGCACGCTTCCCCGAACTCCCGCCCGGTGCCGTACCCCGGGTGGGGGATGCCGCGAACCCCGCCGACGTCGCCGCCCTCACCGCCGGACACGACGTCGCCGTCGGCGCCACCCGGCCCGCCCTCGGCGACGAGGACGCTCTGGTGGCCGCCGCCGAAGGGCTGGTCGCGGGGGCGGAACAGTCCGGTGTGCGGCTGCTGCTCGTCGGCGGTGCGGGCAGCCTCGTGCTGCCCGGGTCCGACGGTCTCACCGTCGAGGAAGGCCCGGACTTCCCGGCCGACTGGCGGCCGATCGCCCGCGCCTGCACCGCGCAACTCGCCGTGGTGCGCACCGCCCCGCCCACCGTCGACTGGGCGTACGTGAGCCCCGCCGCGATCCTCGAACCCGGCGCACGCACCGGCGTGTTCCGGCTCGGCGCCGACGAGCTGGTCGTCGACGCGGACGGCGTATCGGCGATCTCCATGGAAGACCTCGCCGTCGCCCTCGTCGACGAAGCCGAACACCCGAAGCACCACCGGACCCGGTTCACCCTCGGCTACTGAGGGCGAACCAGGCCCGATCGCCCAGGCGAACCTGCCCCCACCAACCCGCGTCGCCGGTCAGGAGGTCGGAGCCGCCTCCGATTCCGCCGCCCCCGGTAGCGCGACCTCGGGTCCCGCCGCCGCCGAAGGGACGCCGCTCCCCACGGCGGCGGCGGAATCCTCGTCCAGCACCTTCGGCACGTCCCGCAGCAGCACCAGTGCCGCGATTCCGGCCGCCAGTGCCAGGCCCGCGCTCGTGAGCAGCGCGATGTGCATGCCGTCCACATACGCCCCGCGTGCCGCGGATATGACGCGCCCGGCCAGGTCCGCGGGCAGCGATGCCGCCGCTTCCACGGCCGAGCCGACGGAGTCCTCCACCGGACCGCGGGCCGATGCCGGGGTGCCCGCGGGCGCTTCCACCGACGAGCGGTACACGCCGTTGAGGATGCTGCCCAGCACCGCCATGCCCAGTGCGCCGCCGAGTTCGGTCGCCGTCTCGGAGATCGCCGAGGCGGCACCCGCGCGGTCCTTCGGCACGGAGGCCAGGATCGTGTCGCCGGTGACCGTCATCGCTACGCCCATGCCGATCGCGCACGGGGCCATTCCCGCCACCAGCAGCAGGTAGTCGGCATGCGCGCCGGACAGTGTGTAGAGCGAGAACCCGGTCGCCGACACCGCCATCCCCAGCGCGACCACGCGTGCCCGGCCCAGCCGGCCGATCAGCGGCGCCGCCACGGCCCCGCCGATCATCGCGCATATGCCGCCGGGCAGTCCGGCCAGGCCGGCCTTCAGCGGCGACCACCCCAGCACCAGCTGGAAGTACTGCGCGAACAGCAGCGACTGGGCGATCAGCGCGAACATCGAGAAGCCGTTCGCCAGCACCGACCCGGTGAAGGCCTTGCGGCGGAACAGCGACACGTCGATCAGCGGCGACGCGACCCGGCTCTGCCGGCGGATGAACGCCACGCCCGCCGCCAGCCCGACGACCAGCCCGACCGCGACCTGGAGGCGCCACGGGCCGTCCGCCGCGGCCTCCTTCACCGCGTACACGACGCCGACCACGCCCAGGATCGACAGCGGCACACTCGGCACGTCCAGCCGCCCCGGCCGCGGATCGCGCGACTCCGGCAGGATCAGCGCCCCTGCCACGCACGCGACCAGCATCAGCGGCACGTTGATGAGGAAAACCGAACCCCACCAGAAGTGGTCGAGCATCAGACCGCCGAACACCGGTCCCAGCCCGACGCCGAGCGCGCCCACGCCCATGCCGACGCCGACCGCCGTCGTGCGTTCCCCCGGGTCGGTGAACACCTGCCGGCTGATCGACAGCGTGGACGGCATGATCGTCGCGCCCGCGACCCCGAGCAGCGCCCGCGCCGCGATCAGCGTCTCCGCGTTCCACGCGTACGCGGTCAGCAGCGATATCGCCGCGAACGCGACCGTGCCCAGCAGGAACAGCCGCTTGCGGCCGATCCGGTCGCCGACCACACCCATGGTGACGAGGAACCCGGCCAGCGCGAAGCCGTACGCGTCGGCGATCCACAGGATCTGGTTCGCCGACGGGCCGATGTCCTCGACGAGCCCGGGAATCGCCAGGTGCAGCGCGGTCATGTCGATGCCGAGCACCAGGTTCGCCAGGCAGCCCACGGCCACCGTCGCCCACCGGCGGGCGGAGGAGATCTGCGCGTTGTCGTCCATGGCGCGAGCGTCCCGCACCGGGCTTACCGCGCCCTTACGGATCACTGACCGTCCGCTGACCGGGCGCCGCGAATCGCCACGACCGCGACCGTCCGGGGACCAACCGGGGACTAACCGGGCACTGACCGAGGACTAACCGCACCTTCGCCCGGCACCCCGCTACCCGGCGCTGAACCGCGCCGCGAACTCCATCACGTCGGTGCGCGGCACCGCCGCACCGGCCGTGTACGCCGTCTCGAACTCGGCCGCCCCCAAAGCCGTCCGCGCCGCCGCCGTCACCCGCGCGACGTCCGCCTGGCCCGGGATCGTCGCGCCGCGCACCGCCGCGCCGAGCCCGAGCAGTGCCGCCGCTCCTGCCGCGTCGCCGTCGCGCGTGGCGGAGCCCGCCAGCGCCTCGATGCCGCACGCCGCGGACATGAAATTGCCGCGCGCGTACGTCATCTCCACGGCCGCCCAGGCCAGACCGCGCGCCGTCCGGGTGTCCTCGTCCAGCTCCAACGCCGTCCACGCCAGGTCCGTGAGGATGCCCGCGACCGATTCCTCACTGCCGAACGTGCTCGACGGACACTCCGCCAACGCCTGCTCCTGCAGCCGCCGTGCCTCGCCCGGATCGCCGTCGAGCCGAGCCAGCACCCCCAGCCCGCACCGCGCCCCGGCCGCGGTCATCGGGCGGCCGGTCCGCTGCGCCGACCGCATGGCGCGCTCGAAATCCGCGCGTGCTCCCGCCGGGTCGCCGGCCCGCAGCCGCATGTCGCCGCGCCGCACCAGCAGGTCGTCGATGTCCTCGGTGATCCCGAGGCGGCCCATCATGTCCAGTGCCTCGTCCGTCAGCGCCAGCGCGCCCGTCAGGTCGCCCGACCAGTCCTCCAGGACCGCGAGCTGGTCGATCGAGTTCGCGATGCCCCACTCGTCGCCGATCTCCCGGAACCGGGCCAGCGATTCCTCGAACTCGGCACGAGCCGCCGGGAGCTCGCCGCCGTACAGGGCCATGAAGCCCTGCCCGATGTGCAGGATCGCCCGCGACCACGGGTCCTCGCCCATCAAGTCCCACGCCGGGTCCTGGCGGCCCGCGTCCGGGCCGACCGCCATCCCGACCATGACCCACATCTGCGGGCGGCGCGGCTTGTGCGGCAGCGTGTTCATCAGCGGCAGCGCCCGCCCGAGCAGATCGGCGTGCGCGCCGGTCGCCGGGTCGACCGCGGGTATCGCGGTCATGAGGCACATCAGGTACTCCTCGGTCATGCCGTCCGGCGGCACCGGCCCGATCTTCCCGATGAGTTCGAGGTTCGGCACGGCGGCTTCGTGGCGCACGCCGCGCAGCCACCAGTACCAGGCCAGCGCCGCGCCGAGCCGCAGCGCGGCCACCGGGTCGGCGTCGACGGCCCACCGCACCGCGGCGCGCAGGTTCGCGTGCTCGGCCCGCAGGCGGGCGAGCCACTCCAGTTGGTCGCGGGTCCGCAGATACGGCTCGGCGTGGTCGGCGAACTCCAGGAAGTAGGCCGCGTGCGCCTTCTCCAGCGCGGCGCGTTCCCCGGCCTCGTCGAGCCGTTCCGCGCCGTACAGCCGGATCGTCTCGGACATGCGGTACCGGTACGGTCCCGCGTCGTCCGCCCCGGACGGCTCGATGAGCGACTTGTCCGCGAGATCCGCCAGCAGGTCGACGACCTCGTCCTCGTCGACCCCGCACACCCGCGCGGCCGCCTCGATCGTCGCCCCGCCCGGGAAAACGGTCAGCCGCCGTGCCAGGGTCTGCTCGGCCTCGTCGAGGAGTTCCCAGCTCCACTCGACCACCGCACGCAGCGTCTGGTGCCGCGGCGCCGCGGCCCGGTCGCCGCGCGACAGCAGCCGGAACCGGTCGTCCAGCCGCGCCGCGACCTGCGCCAACGGCAGCGCGCGCAGCCGGGCGGCGGCCAGTTCGATCGCGAGCGGCAGCCCGTCGAGCCCGTCGCACACCGCCTGCACGATCGGCACCGTGCCGGCGTCGAGCATGAAGTCGGGGCGCACGGCGGCGGCCCGGTCGGCGAACAGCCGTACCGCCGGCGAGGCGAGGGCCTCGTCGGGCGAGGCGTCCGGCGCGGGGAGCGCCAGCCGCGGCACCGGGCAGAGCGACTCGCCGGTGATCCCCAGCGCCTCGCGGCTCGTCGCCAGCACCCGCACGCCCGGGCACGCCGCCAGCAGGCGGTGCGTCAACCGCGCCACGTCGGCGACGACCTGCTCGCAGTTGTCCAGGATCAGCAGCAGCTCGCGCGTCGCGAGGCCGGTGATCAGCCGCTCGGTGTCGTCGTCGAACTGCCCGGGACCCGCGGGCATCAGGCTGCCGCCGCGCAGCCCGAGCGCGGACAGCACGGTCTGCGCCAGCTCGTCCTCGCGCCGCACCGGAGCCAAGTCGACGAAGCACACGTCGCCTTCGGCCCGCCGCCCGGCTTCCACGGACAGCCGGGTCTTGCCGGTGCCGCCCGGCCCGGTGAGGGTGATCAGCCGGGCCCGGCCGGACAGCTCGGCGATGCGCGCCAGTTCGGCGTCGCGGCCGACGAAGCTCGTCAGTGCGGCGGGCAGGCCGCGCCGGTCGGGGCCTTCAGGTGTGGTCGGCTCCGGTGCGGCGGATGGGTTCGGGGCCGGCGCCGGTGCGGCCGGGGAGGCCGCGGTCAGCGACGGTGCCGCGCGGAGGATGTCGAGGTGGAGTGCGGCGAGGTCCGCGGACGGGTCGGTGCCGAGTTCGTCGGCGAGCAGCCGCCGGGTGTCCTCGTAGACGGCGAGCGCGTCGGCCTGGCGGCCCGCCCCGTACAGCGCCCGCATGAGCTGCCCGACGAGCCGTTCGCGCAGCGGGTGCGCGGCGACGAGCTGCCGCAGTTCGCCCGACACGTCCTGGTGGTGGCCGAGGGCCAGGTCGGCTTCGATGCGGTCGGCGAGCGCGTCCAGGCGGAGTTCTTCCCACGCGGCGGACCGCGCGGGCGCGAACGGCGCGTGCAGGATGTCGGCGAACGCGGGCCCGCGCCACAACGCCAGCGCACTGCCCAGCAGCTCCGAGGCCTCCGCATGCCGGCCGGACGCCAACGCCCGCCGCCCGTCGCGCGCAAGGCGGGTGAACCGGTGCGCGTCGACCTGATCGGGCGTCACCGACAGTCGGTATCCGGCGGCGTGGAACTCGACGAGCTTGTCGGTGCCGGCCTCGTCGCGCAGCCCGCGGCGCAGCCGGGACACCTGTGACTGCAGCGCGTTGGCCGCACCCGCGGGCGGCTCGTCGCCGTACAGAGCGTCGACCAGCGTTTCGGTCGGCACGATCCGCCCCGCATCGAGCAGCAGCAGCGCCAGCAGCGAACGGACCCGCGGACCTCCGACCGCGACCGCGGTGCCGTCCTCGTGATGTGCCTCGACCGAGCCGAGAATGCCGAACAACATGCGGTGATTCTTTCGTACCGGGAGACGCCCCGGCACGGCACGTGCGCGGACGGGCCGACCGCCCGCGCACGTGCCCGCCGCGGATCAGCCCGCGAACCAGCCGCCGTCGACCGGCATGATCGCGCCGCTCACGTACGAAGCGGCATCCGACGCCAGGAACACCGCGACCGACGCCATCTGCTCCGGCTCGGCCATCGCGCCCGCGTTCATCAGCACGCCCGACAGCCGGCCGAAGCCGTCCTCGCTCATCGCCCCCTGCACGATGTTCGTGTTGACCGCGCCGGGGCAGATCGCGTTGCAGCGCAGACCCTGCTCCCGGTACATGTACGCGATGCTCCGGGTCAGACCCACCACGCCGTGCTTGGACGCGGTGTACGACGGCCCGCCGCAACCGCCGCGTATGCCCGCCTCCGACGCGGTGTTGATGATGCTGCCCTTGCTCGTCAGCAGGTGCGGCAGCGCGGCGCGCGCGACCAGGAACACGCCGGTCAGGTTCACCCCGAGGGTGCGCTGCCACTCGGCGAGCGAGATGTCCTCCAGCAGGCCCATCGAGTCGAGGACGCCGGCGTTGTTGCACAGCACGTTCAGACCGCCGTACGTGCTCACGGCCGTCTCGACCATCGCCGCGACCGACGCCTCATCCGCGACGTCGACCTGCACGGCCGTGGCGGTGCCGCCCGCCGCCTCGATCTCGGCGACCGTCTTGCCGGCCGTCTCCGCGGACAGGTCGGCCACGACCACGCGGTCGCCCTGGGCCGCGAACGCGGCGGCCATCGCCCGGCCGATGCCGGAGCCGCCGCCGGTGACCAGAACGGTGCGGCCGGACGCGGGGGAAACACTCATGATCGCTGCTCCTTGACGACGCGGTGACGTACCGGCAGATCCGGAGACGGCCGTGGAAGGCCGCCGGGGTCGGCCGGGACCACGCTATGGCACGCAGTGCCATAAATGCACGCGTCGAGGCGCGGAAATTTGTGCGGTCGGAGGCGGAGGCGCTCGGCGCCGTGGAGCCGCTACTGCGCGGGCGGCACCGACACCACCAGGGTGATCCGCACCGGCGTGCCGCCGCGGTTGTGGTACCCGTGCGCGACGTGCGACTCGAAGTGCGCGGTGGCGCCGGTCGGGACGGTGTACGCGCGGCCGTCCAGCAGCAGCGTCAGCTCGCCCTCGTCGACCCGCACCAGCTCCGCGGTGCCCGGCGGATGCGGCTCCGAGTCATGGCCTTCGCCCGGCATCAGCCGCCAGCTCCACAACTCCAGCGGGCCGGGCGCCTCGGTGCCGCCCAGCAGCCGGCCTTCGCTGCCCGCCTCCGTCGACCACAGCGCGACGGACTCCTCCGCGGGCGTGATCCGCACCGCGGGCGTGTCCGAATAGTCCAGCAGTTGCGCGATGCTGACGCCGAGCGCGTCGGCGACCCGCACCAGCGTCCCGATGCTCGGGTTCGTGCGGGCCTGCTCGATCTGGATGAGCATGCCGCGGCTCACGCCCGCCCGCGCCGCCAGCATGTCGAGGCTGAAGTCGCGCGCTTGGCGCAGCCGCTTCGTGTTGCGCGCGATCGACTGCGTGACCAGCTCCAGGTCGGGCACGGCACCGTCCAATATTGTGGCTGACATGGTCCAGTGGAGTGCACTACTGTCCAGTGCACCGATCAGTTCACCGTACTGGACCGAGGGCTGGACCTATGACGATCGCACTCGCGCTGCTCACCAGCGGACTGTGGGGACTCGCCGACTTCGGTGCGGGCCTGCTCTCCCGACGCATGCCCGCCGCCCGCGTCGTCGTCTGCTCGCAAGGAGCCGCGGCCCTCGTCCTCGCCGTCGTCGTGGCGGCGACCGGCGCGTACACCGAAGCCGGACACCGGCTTTGGTACGCCTTCGCGGCCGGCTGCGTCGGCCCGCTCGCACTGCTGTGCTTCTACTCGGCGCTCGCCCGCGGACCGATGGGCGTGGTCTCGCCGCTGGCGACCGCCGGCGTCGCGATCCCCGTCGGCATCGGATTCGCGGTCAACGGCGAACGCCCCGGAGCCCTCCAGTACGCCGGAATCGCCGTCGCCATCGTGGGCATTGCCCTCGCGGGCGGCCCCCGCACCGGCGGAGCGCCGGTGCAGCGGACCACGATTCTGCTGACGCTGGGCGCGGCGCTCGGCTTCGGCACGGTGTTCGCCCTGATCGCGGAGGCGTCGGTGACGATCCCGGGGCTGTTCCTGGCATTGCTGGTGCAGCGCACGGTGAACGTGGCGGTGGGGGGAGTGGTGTTGGTGGCGGGGGAGAGGCGAGGGCGTCGGCGGACGGCGGCACCCCTGGCGACGGGGACGGTGCCGGACGCGGCGGCGATATCCGGGGACTTCTCCGACCGGGCAGGCCCGTCCCGGCGTGGCCTCGCGTGGTCCGCCCTTCCCGCCGTCGCCGTCGTCGGCTTGGTCGACACCGCCGCGAACGGGACCTACGCGTTGTCCACCCGGACCGGGCCGGTCACGGTGGCCGCGGTGTTGGCCTCGCTCTACCCGGTCGTCACGGCGCTCGCCGCGCGCGGAATCCTCAAGGAACGGCTCCTGCGCGCGCAGGCGGTGGGCGCGGGGCTGGCGCTGGCGGGGACCGTGCTGCTGGCGGCGGGGTGAGGCGCCGACCGGCGGACGTACCGCCACCCCGGCGCTCCGCAGCGCCGTTCGGCTCCTACGGCCTCCCCGCCCCGGCCACGTCCACCCGCACCGCTTCGACTCGGCCCGCGCGGAGTTCGCGGGACTTGGCCGCGTCGCCGAGCGTGGCGGCGGTGACCAGGAACAGCGTGCGGCGGTCGGCGCCGCCCAGGACGCAGGCGATCGCGCGTCGCTCGCCGTCGAGTTCGACGGCCTCGGCGACGCCGCCGCCTTCGCGGACCCGGACGAAGCGGCGCGCGACGGGGCACGCGACCCAGACCGCGCCTTCCGCGTCGAGGCAGATCCCGTCGGGGTGGTCGCCGTCACCGAGCGGCGCGTAGACGCGGCGGCCGGACAGTGAGCCGTCGGGCGCGACATCGAACGCGGTCAGCCGCCGAGCCGCGCTCTCCGCGACGATCAGCAGCGAACCGTCGGGCGACAACGCCATGCCGTTCGCGCAGTGCAGGTCGTCGGCGACCGCGCGGGCCGTGCCGTCCGGGGCTACGCCGATCAGCGGCATCGGCTCGGGGCGGGAGCCGTGGCTGTGGAAGTCGTAGCCCATCTGCCCGACGTACGCGAAGCCGTCCGCGCGCACCACCATGTCGTTGACGTGGTGGCGGCCCAGCCGGTCGAGTTCCGCGTGCGTCGACCACGCCCCGTCGTGCAGCCGCAGCACCCGCCGCTCGGCCATCGCGACGGCCAGGACGTCGCCGTCGGGGAGGAAGCCCAGCCCGGAGACCTGGTCGTCCGGGTACTCGGCAACCGGCGCCGCATCGGAGCCCGTCTCGTCGGACGACCACACTTGGTGGCCGAGCAAGTCGGAGAACCACAGCCTGCCGTCATGCCAGCGCGGGCCCTCGCCGAAGCACAGCCCGTCCACGATCGTCTTCCGCATGCGCACTTGCGTACCCGATGGCCCGTCAGATGAGAAGGCGCACCGGAGCGCTCGACCGCGCATCGGCCCCTGTCAACGCGGCACAGCGCTTGACCCCGTCGGCGCAGCGCCCGCTTTATCACCGGCGCACTGCCCCCGCCGCCACTCCACGTATGGCCCCACCTTGTTCGTCACGATCCCGTCGACGCCGGCCGCGGCGAGCGATGCCCAGCGGTCGCGGTCGTCGACGGTCCACGCGTACACCTTCATGCCGGCCGCCTGCCACGCCCGGACCTTGTCCGGCGTGATCCGGTCGGCGCGGATGTTGAGGAAGTGGCCGAATCCGGCGGCGTCCGCGGGCGTCACGTCGTCCGCGGTGGTCAGGCCGGCCTGCACGGACGCGTCCGCCGCGTGCAGCGTCTGCAGCGCCTTGCGCAGGAACGAGTGCACGATCACCGGAGCGCCCGAGCGCCGCAACACGTCCAGCAGCTTCGGCACTTGTGCCGGCGTCGGCACCGTCTTCAGCTCGACCAGCACCAGCGTCTTCGCCTTGGCGGCCATCGCCAGGACGCTTTCCAACGTCGGCACGTGCTGACCTCGACCGGCGTCCAGTTTGGCGACCTCCGCCGCCGTCATCGAGGCGACGGTGCCGTGCCCGCGCGTGGTCCGGTCGACGGTGTCGTCGTGCATGATCACGGGGATGCCGTCACGTGTCCACTGGACGTCGAGTTCGATGGCCGGGGCGCCCTCGGCGACCGCGCGCGTGAACGCGGCCATGGTGTTCTCGGGTTCCTCCGAACTCGCGCCGCGGTGCGCGGCGCCCGCTGGGAGCGTGCAGGGCGCGCCCGCGGGGCGGACCGGCATGGCCTTCGGCGTCAGTGTGGGCACCACCGAAGGTTCCGACGCGGATTCGAGCGGGTGGCCGGAATCCGCCTGCCAGTAGGCCACCCCTCCCGACGCCGCCAACACGCTTGCCGCAACCACAATCCCCACCCGACGTGCATTCACGGCCGCAGGCTACCGGGCCCGCGGAGGTTCCCGCCGACGTCCGTGGGAGCCGTCCCGCTCACGGGTGGACACCCCGGCCCGCGACGCCGATACCGACGAGGTGTCGGCGTCGCGGCAACCAACCGCGCAGGTCAGCACCGGTCAGCACCGGTCAGGGGAGGTAGCCGACACGCGTGACAGGGGCCGGCGGTTCGGCGGTGCGGGCGGCGGCGCGGTCGAGGCCGGCGAGCAGCGCGTTGCGCAGTTCGCGCGGGTCGATCACGTCGTCGTACGACAGCGAATTCGCCGAACGCCACGGACCCGAGGACTCGTTCGCCACCAACCGGTCCCGCGTCTCGGCGTCCTGCTTGGCCGTCGCGGCGCCCGCGGCAGCCGGAATCCCGCCGAGGGTCACGCCCGGAAGCGCATACGAAATCGTCTGCGCGTCGAACGGGTTCATCGCCATCACCGAACTGCCGAACCCGAACGCTTTGCGCAGCGTCACATGCAACTTCGGTACCTGCAGCCGGTGCTGGGCCGCGAACAGCCGTGCCGACGCGCGCAGAATCCCGGCGCGCTCGGACACCGTCCCGGCGAGCACGCCCGGGTTGTCGGCGAGGAACACCACCGGAAGGTGGAACGCGCCGCAGACTTCGACGAACCGCGCGGCCTTGCTCGCCGCGTCCGCGTCGATCGTCCCGGCCCGCACCGCGGGCTGGTTGGCGACGACCGCCACCGCGTGGCCGCCCAGGCGGGCGAACGCGGTCAGCACCGAAGCCCCGTACGCGGGCTGGATTTCCAGCACCGAACGCGCATCGAACACGGTGTCGAGCACGGCGTGCATGTCGTAGGGGCGCCGCGCGTCCGGCGGGATCAGGTCCAGGACCGCGTCGGTGTCGCGCGGTCCGGTGTCGGCATTGCCTTGCCCGGCACCCGCGAACGGCGGGTGCTGCCACGCATTCGACGGCAAGTACGACAGGTAGCGCCGCACCAGCCGCAGCGCGGCCCGGTCGTCGGCCGCGGCGTTGTGCGCGACCCCGCTGGCCACGCAGTGCACGTCGGTGCCGCCGAGGGTGAGCTTGTCGACCCGCTCGCCGATCGCCGCGGCGACCAGCGGGGGACCGGCGGTGAACAGCGCACCGGCGCCTTCGACCATGACCACGAAGTCGGACAGCGGCGCGGTGAGCGCACCGTGGCCCGCCGAGGGGCCGGTCACCACCGCGACGGTCGGGACGACACCGGCGAGTTCGGCGAGCGCCTGGAGGTCGTTGGGGGACGCGGTGTGGCCTTGCAGCGCGTTCGTCGCCCGGTGCCCGGCACCTTCGAGGAGCATCACCAGCGGCGCGCGCTCCTGTCCCGCGAGCCGCGCCAGCCGCGCCCGCTTCGCGGCGGCCGCGGGACCGATCGACCCGCCCTGCACGGTGAAGTCCTCCGCGCCGACGAAGACCGGCCGCCCGTCGATCCGCCCCGACCCGGCCACGAACGCGTCGGACGGGGCGTCGGCACCGCCGGCCAGAGTGCCCAGCTCGGTGAACGACCCGGGGTCGAGGAGCGCGTCGACCCGCGCCCGGGCGTGCAGCCGCCCGGCGGCGGAGTAACGCGCGACCTTGGCCGGGCCGCCCATCGCCCGCGAAGCGGAACGGCGGCGCGTGAGGTCGTCGAGCAGCGGCTGCCAGTCGGCGCGGTTGCCCGAGGCGGGTGCCGGGCCGGAGGCCGCGGACGGGCCGGGCGCCGGACCCGGGGACTGCGCAGACGACGACACCTCGGACATGAGCACCCCGCAAGACGACGGACGGACGACGAGCACGACCCGGCGCCGCCCCACCGCCCCCGCCGCTCGCCATCCCGACGACACGCCGCCAAAGTCCTTGACTGAGTCATATCAAATGCGGGGGGAGACTTCAGCAGGGAGCGGGGAGAGCTCGGGTGGACGGCGCCCGCGAGCCGGGCGCCATCCCACCCCGTCAGACCAGAATGACCGTCTTCCCCCGAGCCCGGCCCGCCCGATTCCGGGCCACCGCGTCCGGGGCGTCCGCCAGCGGGACCTGCGCGTCCAGGCGCACCGTCGCCCGACCCGCGTCCACCTCCGCGGCCAACCGGGCCAGCAGGTCCGCGTCCGGCGCGACGACGAAGTTCACGCCCTCCACGCTCCGGGCGGCCAGCGACTGCGGGTCGGCACTGTGCACGGTGCTGATCGCCACGCCGCCGTCCGCGACGAGCATCGCGTACTCGGCGAACTGCTCCGCGCCCGACGCCAGGTCGATCAGGGCTTCGACGCCGTCCGGGAACGCCTCGCGGAGTTGCTCGGTCGGCGGGCCCTCCTGCGCGTCCAGGGTCTCGGCCGCGCCGAGGGCGCCCATTTCGGTTTCGCCGACGCCGCGCGTCACCGCGACGACCCGGACGTCCCGCGCCGCCGCCAACTGGGTGACGAACGAGCCGACGCCGCCCGCCGCGCCGACCAGCAGCAGCGTCTGCCCGGGGCCCACCCCGCCCGCGTCCAGCAGCGACAGCGCCGTCTGGCCCGCGGTCGGCAGCGCCGCGGCCAGCGGCAGGGGCAGCGCGGCGGGGGCGTGCGCGATCACGCCGTCCTCGGCCGCGATCACGTACTCGGCATACGTGCCGTACGCGCCGACCGCACCCTGCTTCGGCTGTCCGAAGACCGCGTCGCCTTCCGCGAACCGCGTCACGCCCGGTCCCAGCGCGGCCACCTTGCCCGCGAAGTCCACGCCGTAGATCAGCGGGTACACCGCCTCGGCCTGGCCGCGCCCGGCCGCGTCCGCGAGCTTCCAGTCGAGCGGGTTGAGCCCCGCCGCGACCACCTTCACCAGCACCTCGCCGGGACCGGGCTCCGGCGCCGGCAACCGCATGAGTTCCGGTTCGCCCGCAGGCTTTGCGACGGCTACCGCGCGCACACTGTCCTCCTGGCCCGATCGAATGCCCCGGCCCGGCATCCGTCCGGATACCCGGCCGTCCACCGGAACGCGTCCGCGACCGGCAGCAGCTTTGCGCCGATTGGCGGGGATGCCCCGAATGGTCGGCTGTCTCTGGCTCATGGTCACCGTGCCGCGCCCGATCGGCAACGCGAACACGCCGGAGGAGTGACCACCGTCACCCGCGGATACGCCCCGGGGGCACGTCGGCGCGCCGCCCTACACTCGGCCGAATGACCGACGCGCCCCTCCCCGCCGACGCCCGCGGCGAGACGCCGGCGGAAGACCCGGCCGACGCCTTCGACCTCCGCTCCGAAACGCCCTCCGTCGACACGTACCTCGCGCTGCGCCCGGCCTGCGGCCTCAGCGGCATGTCCCGCGAAGCCGCCGAGCGCGGACTGCCGAACACGCTGTACGGCGTCGTGCTCTACCACCGCGGCGAACCCGTCGGCATGGGGCGCCTCGTCGGTGACGACGGCTGCTTCTTCGTGGTCACCGACATCTGCGTGCTGCCCCGGCACCAAGGCCTCGGCTTGGGCAAACGCATCATGGAAGCACTCAGCGAGGAAATCGACCGCCGCGCCCCCGACGCGGCTTACGTCTCGCTGATCGCCGACGGCGACGCGAAGTACCTGTACGAGAAGTACGGGTTCACCGAAACCGCCCCCGCATCGGTCGGCATGGCCCGCTACCCGCTCCGCAAGCCCTGGAGCGGCCGCGCACCGGAGCCCACCGACTGACCGTGCACTAAGCGCTCAACCGGCCCCGGCGCTCCGCCGCGCGCCGTTCCGCCTCCAGCGCGGCAGGCGAGGTCGCCAGGTAGTCGATCGCCGCCTGCGTCGACGCCTCGCCCTCCGGGTGGTACGACGGCACGAGATACCGCGGAATGGCCTTCACCAGCATCCAGTAGCTCGGCGCCACGCCCTCCGCCGACGCCCGCGCCATGTCCCGCAGCCGGTAGCGGGTGTCCGGGATCGTCGGGTCGTTGCGCATCAGGTAGCTCGCGCCGATCTGCCACAGCCCCAGCAGGATCGGCGCCGTGAACGCCATGGCCTCCACCCGCCGCGCGTACCGCATCGGCCCGCCGAGGTGCTGGTACAGGTCGAACGCCACCGAGCGGTGCTCGACCTCCTCCGCACCGTGCCAGCGCAGCAGGTCGAGCATCATCGGGTCCGCGCCGACCGCGTCCAAGGCCTCGGCCTCCAGCACCCACTTGCCGAGCAGCGCGGTGAAGTGCTCGATCGCGGCGATGATCGACAGCCGCACCCGCAGCCACTCGTGCTTGGGCATCGGCATGTACGGCTTGTCGCCCAGGAAGTCGAAGAAGAACCACTCCAGCCGCCGCGTGTACCCGCGCGTCTCGATGCCCTGCGCCCGCAGGTGGTCCAGCACCGCCGCATGCGAGTAGGAGTGCACCGACTCCTGCCCCATGAACCCGCGCACGTCCTCGCGCAGTTTCTCGTCCGTGATGAACGGCAGGGCTTCCTTGTAGACCTGCACGAACCACTTCTCCCCGGCGGGCAGCAGCAGATGCAGGACGTTGATCAGGTGTGTCGTCGGCGCGTCCCCCGGGATCCAGTGGACGGGTGTGTCCGCCCAGTCGAAGGCCACCCGGCGCGGCCGGATCGGCGTATCGGACGCGGACGCGGATCCGGATGCCGGCAAGCCCAGCGATGTGCTCATTACGCAAACCTCCACAAGCCCGATCGGCGGCACGTCACTTCGGCAAGTCCACCCGCGCCAGCGCCCGCAGCACGCGCGGCGTGAACCGGGACGCGGCACGCGCCGCATGCGCTTCCGGCGTTACCGGCTGCACCGCGGTGTTCTCCGCGACCGCGCGCAGGATCGCGTCGGCGACCTTCTCCGGCGGATAGCCGCGCCGCTGGTACGCCTTCGTGGTCTTCTCCCGCAGCGAGCGCTCCTGCTCCGCGCTCGTCCCCGCGAACCGGGTCGCCCCGGTGATCCCGGTCGCCACGAACCCCGGGCAGATCGCCGTCACACCGATGCCGTAAGCCGCGAACTCGGCGCGCAGGCACTCGCTCAGCATCAGCACCGCGGCCTTCGACGTCGAGTACGCCGGAAGCGACTTCGACGGCTGGAAGGCCGCCGCGGACGCGGTGTTCACGATGTGCCCGCCCTGCCCGCGCTCGGCCATCATCGCGCCGAACAGCCGGCACCCGTGGATCACGCCCCACAGGTTCACATCGAGCGTGCGCTTCCATTCCTCGGGCGTGGTGTCCAGGAACGACCCCGCAATGCCGATACCGGCGTTGTTCACCACCAGGTCCGGCACCCCGTGCACGGCCCGCACCTTCTCCGCCAACTGCGCCATCGCGTCGGCGTCGGACACGTCGACCGCCTCCGGGTGCGCCCCGGCGGCGCCGAGCACCTCGCACAGGTCCGCGGTGCGTCCGGCGGTGGCGGCGTCGCGGTCCACCAGCACCAGCCGCGCGCCGGCTTCGGCAAGCGACAGCGCGGTCGCCCGGCCGATGCCGCTGCCCGCGCCCGTCACGACGGCGAGCTGGCCGGCGAACCGGCTGCGGTACGCGGCGGCGCGGCGCGCCCGGCGGCCCTTGGCGACCGCGACCGTCGCGGGCAGCGGCGCCGCGCCGCGGCCGGCCGGGTCGCCGTCGACGCGGTCGACGAACTCGGCGATCCACCGGGCGAGCAGGTCGGGGCGGGTGCGCGGGACCCAGTGCCCGCCGGAGACCTGGCGGCGCGTCAGGTTGGGGGCGAAGCGGTCGAGTTCGTCGTAGAGGCGCTTGGCGAGGAACTTGTCGCGGTCCGGCACCACGAGCTGCACCGGGATGTCCGTCGTGGCGTCGCGGCGCGGGGCGGCCATGCGGTGGCGCACGTTCGCGCGGTACAGCTTGGCGCCGAATGCGGCGTCCTCGGGCAGCGACGGTTCGGGCGCGCCGAGGGTCTTCTCGTTGCGGCGCATCATCGCGGGCCAGTGCTTGCCGAGGATGCCGCGCCAGGCGAGTTCGGGGGCGACGGGGACGTGCAGGGCGTACACGTACCAGGAGCGGAACATCTGCTCGAGGTTGCGCGACAGTCGCTTCGGTGTCGGCTTGGCCAGGCCCTCGCGGGTGACCAGGGCCAGGTGGTCGAGGCTCGGCCCGGAGATCGTGGTGAACGACGCGATGCGTCCGGCGATGCGCGGCGTGGTCACGAACTCCCAGGCCTGCACGGAGCCCCAGTCGTGTCCGACGAGGTGGACGGTGCCTTCGGGGGCGACCGCGTCCAGGACGTCTTCGAAGTCGTCGGCAAGCCGCTGGAGGACGTAGGCGGAGGTGGCGTCGGGACGGCTGGATTCGCCCGCGCCGCGCACGTCGTACGCGACGATGCGGAACCGGTCGGCGAGGCGGGCGGCGACGTCGCCCCAGATCTCCTTGGTGTCCGGGTAGCCGTGCACCAGGACGACGGTGGGGCCGTCGGCGCGGCCGGCCTCCACGGCGGCCAGGCGGACCCCGTCGGGGGTTTCGACGTCGAAGCGGCGGGCTCCGGGCAGGTCGTGCAGCGTGCTCACGCGGCGGCCTCCTCGGTGACGGCGGACAGGTCGGCGGCGGTGTCGGCGGGAGCCGGGAATCCGGCCCCGGTGCCGGTGAGTTCGGCGCCGTACAGGCCGCGGTCGGCCCAGCGGTGCACGTGCGGGAGGTCGTCGTCGAGCCAGTACGCGTCGCCGTCCTCGGTCACCACCAGCAGTTCCTCGAACTTGGCGCCGACGCCGCGGAATCCGAGGTGTGGTTCGACCGCCCAGAGGCCGGGTGTCGCCGGATGGCCGGAGCTTTTGCGCGGGTTCCACAGCGGCGACCAGCCTTCGCGGTGGCCGCGGATGCCGTCCTTGAGCAGGCCGCGCAAGGCGTTCTGCCCGAAGCCGAAGGCGTGCGGGCGCAGCCGGGCGTCGGCGACCTTGCCGACGCGGTGCGCGATGACGCCGAACGGGTAGGCGCGGTGCCGGTTCTCGTAGCCCTGGCGGGCCATCAGGGCGTCGACATCGAGGTAGATCTGGCGCAGGGTGCGGCCGGCGCGGACGGCCTCGACGATGAAGGCGCGGTGGGTGGCCAGGTCGTCGAGGAGCCGGTCGACGACCGGGTTGGGGCCGAGGGAACTGGCGTACCCGATGTCGGCGGTGTAGCCGTTGTGGACGGGTGCGGCGTCGAGGATGAACGGCATGCCTTCGGTGAGCCGCAGATTCGTGGGGAAGAACTGCAGCGGCACCTTGAAGCCGGTGAACGCGGTGCGGTCGCCGAACCAGGCGAACGGCAGGTGCAGCCAGTCGCGGACGCCGCGGTCGGCGAGCCACCGGCGCATCATCGCCGCGGCCTCGCGCTCGGTGGTGCCCGGGCGCAGTTCGGCCGCGACCGCTTCGGCGCAGTCGTACGCGAGGCGCTGGACGGCGCGGTAGCCGTCGATGTCGGCGCCGGTCGTGCCGGCCGGCGCATCCGTGAGCGGGGTCGCCATGCGGGACCGCCTTCCCGGGGGTCGGGCTGTGAGGGACGAAAGTGAGGCGCGGAAAGGGAAGAGCATCGGGTGTTACCCCGGGTAACATACCCGGGAGTAGTCCCGGGCGGAAGACCCTTCCCGGGAGGCCGACCTTCGCGACACGCCGGACACAACCACTAGGGGTCGCGCGCGCCCTCACCCACTACATATATGCTCCTGCTCGCAGCTGGTTCGCCCGCTCCAAGCAGTCGGAGCGGGCGGCGAAAAGGAACTGATGCCCCGTCAGGTGGCATTTGCGCCTTGGGAAGAGGGAACCCGGTGCGAAACCGGGACTGCCCCCGCAGCGGTGAGCGGGAACGACCGCCGTCACCAAGCACTCCGGGCCCGCGCCCGGGGGAAGCGACGGCCACTAGGACCTCCGTACCCCGGCACACCTCCGTGTGCCGCAGTCCGGCATGCCCGCAAGTCCGAAGACCTGCCAGCCGCCCGTACGCGCCGCACTGTCCGCGAGCGCGCACGGTGGTCACCGCACGTTCAAGCTCGCGAGGAGAGAGCCCCGTGACCGTCATGGACAGCGCGATTCCGCGCGCCCAGACTCGCCCGGCCGAAACCGGCACGCCGCACAACCCCGGTCCGCAGACCGACACCGCACCCGACGCCGCACCCGACGCCGCGCCCAACGCCGACGCGCTGCACGCCGCCGTCCGCGCCCTCGCGGCCGACCTGCCCGACACCGACCCCGCCCGGGTCGCCGACCGGGCCCTCGCCGGCCTCCACGCGGGCGGCACCGCCGCCGACCTCGACGCCCTCGCGGTCCGCACCGCCGCCGAACTCATCGCCGAGGAACCCGAGTACTCGCGTCTCGCCGCGCGCCTCCTGGCCCGCACCATCGCGGCCGAAACCGCCGCGCACGGCATCACCGCCTTCAGCGAAGGCATCGTCCTCGGCCACCGCGAAGGCCTCATCGGCGACACCACCGCCGACTTCGTCGCCGCGAACGCCGCCGCCCTCGACGCCGCCGTCGACGCTGCCCACGCCGAGGGCGCCGACCGCCGCTTCGAGTACTTCGGCCTGCGCACCGTCTACGACCGCTACCTGCTGCGCCACCCCGCGCAGCGCACGGTCGTGGAGACCCCGCAGCACTTCCTCCTGCGCGTCGCCTGCGGCCTCTCGCGCACCGCCGACGAAGCGATCGCGTTCTACCGCCTCATGTCGTCGCTGGCCTACCTGCCCAGCTCGCCGACGCTGTTCAACTCCGGCACCCGGCACACCCAGATGTCGTCCTGCTACCTGCTCGACTCCCCGCAGGACAACCTCGAATCCATCTACGACATGTATGGCCGCATCGCCCGCCTGTCGAAATTCGCCGGCGGCATCGGCGTCGCCTGGACCCGCGTCCGCTCCCGCGGCGCGCTCATCCGCGGCACCAACGGCCACTCCAACGGCATCGTCCCGTGGCTCAACACCCTCGATGCGTCCGTCCAGGCGGTCAACCAGGGCGGCCGTCGCAAGGGCGCCGCGTGCGTCTACCTCGAACCGTGGCACCCCGACGTCCTGGAGTTCCTCGAACTCCGGGACAACACCGGCGAGGAAGCCCGCCGCACCCACAACCTCAACCTGGCCAACTGGATCCCCGATCTGTTCATGCGCCGCGTCGAGGAAGACGGCGTCTGGTCGCTCTTCGACCCGGACGAGCTGCCCGAACTCCCCGACCTGTGGGGCCCGGCCTTCGACGCCGTCTACGAACGGGCCGAACGCGACGGCCGCTACGTCCGCCAACTCCCGGCCCGCGAGCTGTACGCCCGCATGATGCGCACCCTCGCGCAGACCGGCAACGGCTGGATGACCTTCAAGGACGCCGCCAACCGCACCTGCAACCAGGCCGCCGAACCCGGCAACGTCGTCCACCTGTCGAATCTCTGCACGGAGATCCTCGAGGTGACCAGCGACGGCGAAACCGCCGTCTGCAACCTCGGCTCCGTCCAGCTCGGCGCGCACGTCGCCGACGGCGGCCTGGACTGGGACAAGCTCCGCGCCACCGTCCGCACCGCGGTCACCTTCCTCGACCGCGTCATCGACATCAACTACTACCCGACCGGGCAGGCCGCCGCGTCCAACCCGCGCTGGCGCCCCGTCGGCCTCGGCGTCATGGGCCTCCAGGACGTCTTCTTCCGCCTCGGCCTGCCCTTCGACTCCGCCGAAGCCCGGGAAATCTCCACGCGCATCGCCGAGGAGATCTACCTGACCGCGCTGGAAACCTCCTGCGACCTCGCCGCCGCGGCAGGCCCCCACCCGGCGTTCGCCGAGACGCACGCCGCCCGCGGCCGCCTCCAGCCCGACCTGTGGGACGGCGCCACCCCGGCGCAGACCGCCCGCTGGGCCGCGCTGCGCACCCGCGTCGCCGCCCACGGCCTGCGCAACTCGCTCCTCGTCGCCGTCGCCCCGACCGCCACGATCGCGTCGATCGCCGGCGCGTACGAGTGCATCGAGCCGCAGGTCTCCAACCTGTTCAAGCGCGAGACCCTGTCCGGCGAGTTCCTCCAGATCAACACGTACCTGGTCCGCGAACTCAAGGCCCGCGGCCTGTGGACCGCCGCGATCCGCGACCGCATCAAGCGCGCCGAAGGCTCCGTCCAGGACATCACCGAACTCCCGGACGACATCCGCGCTCTGTACCGCACCGCGTGGGAACTCCCGCAGCGCGCGCTCATCGACCTGGCCGCGGCCCGCTCGCCCTACATCGACCAGTCCCAGTCGCTCAACCTGTTCATGGCCGACCCGACCATCGGCAAGCTGTCGTCGATGTACCGGTACGCCTGGTCGACCGGGCTCAAGACGACCTACTACTTGCGGTCCCGTCCCGCGACGCGGATCCAGCAGGCGACCGTGCCGGCCGCCGGCGGCGCCGCGGCCCCGACCCCGACCCCGGCCGCCGTGCCGCTCGCCGACGAAGCCGTCATCGCCTGCTCCCTGGAAAACCCCGAAGCCTGCGAGGCCTGCCAGTGACCCCGACCGCGCCCGTTACGGCGGCCCCCAAGCTCCTCGACCCGGGGATGAACCTCACCCTGCGGCCGATGCGCTACCCCGACTTCTACGAGAAGTACCGGGCCGCGATCCGCAACACGTGGACCGTCGAAGAAGTCGACCTGCACTCCGACCTGCCCGACCTCGACCGGCTCGGCCCCGCGGAACGCCACCTCGTGCAGCGGCTCGTCGCGTTCTTCGCCACCGGCGACACGATCGTCGCCAACAACCTCGTGCTCAACCTGTACCGGCACATCAACGCGCCCGAGGCGCGCCTGTACCTGTCGCGGCAGCTGTTCGAGGAAGCCGTCCACGTCCAGTTCTACCTGACCCTGCTGGACACGTACCTGCCCGACCCGGACGAGCGCGCGAAGGCGTTCGCCGCCGTCGAGCACATCCCGTCGATCCGCCGGAAGGCGGAGTTCTGCTTCCGCCGGATCGACTCAGCGATGGGCCTCGAACAGCTCACCACCCGCGACGAGCGCCGGCAGTTCCTGCTCAACCTCATCTGCTTCGCCGCGTGCATCGAAGGCCTCTTCTTCTACGGCGCCTTCGCGTACGTCTACTTCCTGCGCTCCCGCGGCCTCCTCAACGGGCTCGCCTCCGGCACCAACTGGGTCTTCCGCGACGAGTCCGCGCACATGGACTTCGCCTTCCAGGTCGTGGAAACCGTCCGCGCCGAAGAACCCGGCCTGTTCGACGAGGACCTCGCCGCCGACGTCCGCCGGATGCTCGCCGAAGCCGTCGACGCGGAGACCGCGTTCGCGGAAGACCTGCTCGGCGGGGGAGTGGCCGGGATGACGGTCGCCGACATGCGCACCTACCTGGAGCACGTCGCCGACCGGCGCCTCGCCCAGCTCGGCATGCCGCCGGTCTACGGCTCGGCGAACCCGTTCGCGTTCATGGAGCTCCAGGACGTGCAGGAGCTGTCGAACTTCTTCGAACGGCGCGTCTCGGCGTACCAGGTCGCGGTCACCGGGACCGTGGCGTTCGACGAGGACTTCTAGACCAGGCCCGGCAGGCACGGTCGGCCCAGCAGACACGGCAGGCCCGTACGGCGGGGCCCCGGGCCGGGCCTCGGCGGTTCACCCGCCGCGCCCGGCGCGGAGCCCTCGCCGTGCCCCCGTGCGGTGGCACTATTGCCGCATGGCAGACGACTCCGCACTTCTCGACCTTTTCCGCCGGCACAAGCGCGGTGTCCTGGTCACGCTCAAGCGCGACGGACGCCCCCAACTCTCCAACGTGGCCTACGAGTACGCCACCAACGCGGACCTCGGCGTGCTCCGCATCTCGGTGACCGACGACCGCGCCAAGACCCGTAACCTCCGCCGCGACCCGCGCGCGAGCTTCCACGTGACCACGAACGACATGTGGGCCTACGCGGTCGCCGAAGGCACCGCCGACCTCACCCCGGTCGCCGCCGACCCCGGCGACCCGACCGTCGAGGAACTCGTCGGCCTCTACCGCGCGGTGCGCGGCGAGCATCCCGACTGGGACGAGTTCCGGCGGGCGATGGTCGACGAACGGCGCCTGGTGGTCCGTCTGCCGATCGAGCGCGTGTACGGCATGTCCGGCAGCTGACCGGCGCCGCCCGCTCACGACGGCCGGAGCGGCCGGAAGGTGCGGCGCAGGTCGTCGACCCACAGGTCGGGGACCTCCCACGGGATGAAGTGGCCGCCGCGGTCGTGCGCGGTGAGATTGGTGTGCCGGTACCAGGCCGCGCGGTCGGTGGCGAGCCAGCTGTCGACCCGTCCGCCGGTGGTGACGCCCGGCGGGTTCTCGTACGCGACGAACGTGAGGCCGGTCGGCGCTTCGACGGCGGGCTGCCGGTCGTGCGACGGTGTCCAGGGATACCGGTTGTTGTTCGCGTACGTGCGTATCGAACTGCCGATGGTGCCGGTCGCCCAGTAGATGGTGGCGTGCGTCAGCAACTCGTCTTTCGTGAAGACGTTTTCGATGTCGCCGCGGCAGTCGCTCCAGTTCGTCCACCGGTCGAGCAGCCAGGCGAGCATGCCCGCGGGGGAGTCGGCGAGCCCGTACGCGAGCGTGCTCGGAGCCAGGGTGTGCGCGGCCAAGTGCACGGCGAACCGCTTCTCGGTGGCGACGACTTGGCGGTGGATCGTGTCGGGCAGGCCCTCGGGGATCGGCCGTCCGCCGGACAGGTCCCAGCCGCGGTCGCCGTTGAAGAAGTCGAGCCGTTGCCCGGAGCCGATGTGGATGCCGTAGAGCACGTCCGCGTATTTGTGGCCGAGCTGGCCGGTGACCAGGGCGCCGACGTCGCAGCCGCCCGCGGCGTACTTCGCGTGGCCGAGCACGTCCGTCATGAGGGTGTGCCAGACCTCGGCGATCTTCCAGAAGTTCATGTCGGGGTGCGCCGGCAGCGGTGCGGAGAAGCCGAAGCCCGGCAGTGACGGCACGACGACGTCGAAGGCGTCGGCCGGGTCGCCGCCGTGCGCGGCCGGGTCCGCGAGCGCGTCCACGACCTTCGCCCAGTGCCAGAACGTCCACGGCCAGCCGTGCGACAGGATCAACGGCACCGGATTCGGGCCGACGCCGGGCTTGTGCATGAAGTGCACCGGTACCCCGCCGATGTCGACGCGGTAGTGCGCGAAGCGGTTGATCGCGGCCTCGGCGGCACGCCAGTCGTACGTGTCGCGCCAGTAGTCGACGAGTCCTTGCAGGGTGGGCCGGTCGACGCCGTAGTACCGGTCGGCGTTGCCGGCGTCGTCCGGCCAGCGGGTGAGGTCGAGGCGGGCGCGCAGGTCGGCCAGCACCGCATCGGGGACGTGGATCGGCGTCGGCGTGAGGGGGAGGGGCGCGGTCGGCGGAACACGTTCGGGCACGGGGGCTCCTGGGGGCACGCGGTCGGAGGTGGCCCGCGGTCGCGGCGCCGCCACGAGCGCGACTGTAACACCTATTTATATAAATCCCTGAAGTAATTTCGCGTAGTTTCGCGCGCCTACCCGGTATGACAATCACAGGTAACAAGCCCTTGCTTGCGTCAAGATTCCCACCCCGAAACCCCTCGCAGCGACCTCCGGCACTCCGGACTTGAGCGTCTGCTCAAAAACCTCTACCGTCATGTTTGAGCGAACGCTCAAACCCGTGTCTCTCGGGGGGAACAGACCGCCATGTCCGCACCGCCGCTCTACATCGAGACCTTCATCCGGGCGACGCCCGACGCCGTGTGGGACCACACCCGGGAACCCGGCGTGCACCAGCGCTGGGACCTCCGGTTCTCCGCCATCTCCGAACTGGGCCCCGAACGCGGGCCCGGGCGCTGCCGCCACCAGTCCTTCCGGTACGCCATCCGGGTGTGGCCCGGCGTGACGATCGACGGCCGCGGCACCACGACGGGGGAGCGCCGCCGGCCGGACGGCACGGGGGCGTCGTCGCTGCGCTTCGCGTCCGCACACCGGTTCTCGCCGATCCGCGAAGGCCGGGGCTACTGGCGGTACATCCCCACCGCCGGCGGCGTCCGCTTCCTCACCGGCTACGACTACGCGCCCGGCTTCGGCGGCCGTGCGCTCGACCGCCTGGTCCGCCCGCTCATGGGTTGGGCCACGGCGTGGTCGTTCGACCGGCTGCGGCTCTGGCTGGAGACGGGGGCGTCGCCGGAACGGCTGTTCGGCCGTGCCGCCGCCGAAGCCGCGGCGCGCGTCGCCGGTGTTGCGGCGATGGCCTGGCTGACCGGTTCCGCGGCGATAACCGGCCTTGCCGCGGGGACGGCGTTGCCCGGTACTCCGGCGGCGCGCCGGTGCCGGCGGACCCCGCCCGACCGCCGTGCGGCGACCCCGCCCGCGGCTCTGGCCCGTTTGGAGGCTCCGTGAGCGCCCCGGTTCCCGTCCGTCGTCCGGCGGCCGTGTCGATGTTCGCCCGTGCGCTCGGGCGGGACTTCGGGCGGCTGCATCCGGAGCTGCGGCGCCGATTCGGTGTCGGCCTGGACGCGGGGGAGGCGTGCGTCGGCACCGGGACGATGCGCCGGATCTGGCAGGGCACGCCCCGGACCCGGCTGCTGCTGGCGCCGTTTCTGGCGGTGGGCGACCGGCGGAACATCCTGCTGGCCGAGGCGGGGACGGATGTGCCGTTCCGGATCGAGAACTATCCGTATGCGGACGGGTTCGGCCGCGAGTCGGTGTCGTTCGTCCGGACGTTCGACCTGCCGCGCCGCACGCGCCGCTTCGACGCGACGATGGTCTACAGCGAGGAACGCGGCGGTGTCGTCGACTACCTCGGCACGCACCAGCACGTGGCCGTCGACCTGCATTTCTCCGCGACGCCGACCGGCGGCCTGGAGATCCGTTCCGGTGCGTACCGCCTGTACGAGGGGCTGCTGGGCATGCGGCTGCCCCGTCCGCTGGTCGGGCAGGCGTTGGTGCGGGAGTCGTTCGACGACGCCACGGGCCGGTTCCGGATCAAGGTGCGGGTCACCAATCCGCTGCTGGGTCCGCTGTTCGGCTACGAGGGCACGTTCGCGGCGTCGTACCTGGACCTCGGGCACATGCCGGTGCCCGCTAACGTGAAGCCCCGGCGCGAGGAAATCCGCAGCTGACCGCGAGGCCGGGTCCGGCCGGGTCGGCGGCGGGCGCTTGCTGGGACCCCACGATCGCGCGACCCCGGACGGAGACCGGTCACCACGATGAGCACCACCCGGGCCAAACTGCTGCAAGGCACCTTGGACACGCTCCGCGCCCACGGCCTGTCCGGTACTTCGGCCCGCAGCATCGCGGCGACCGCGGGCGTCAACCAGGCGCTGATCTTCTACCACTTCGGCACGCTCGACGAGCTGCTCGCGGCGGCCTGCACCTATGGGACCGAGCAGCACGTCGCGCATTACCGCGACCGGTTCGCCGGGGTGGCGACGATGGCGGACCTGCTGGCGTTGAGCCGGACGATCCGGGACGAGCAGCACGGGGACCTGGTCGTGCTGGGGCACATGCTGGCGGGGGCGCAGACCGAGCCGGCGCTGGCGCGGGCGACCGCGGCGGGGCTGGCGTTGTGGGCGGCGGAGATCGAGGACGTGCTCACGCGGGTGCTGGGGTCGACGCCGCTGGCGGGGAGCCTGGATGTGCCCGGGCTGGCGCGTGCGGTGGCGGCGGCGTTCATCGGCCTGGAGTTGTATGCGGGGGTGGATGCGGAGGGCACCGGCCGGGCGTTCGATGCGCTCGACCAACTGGGGGCGTTGTTCGGGCTGCTGGAGAAGATGGGGCCGTTGACGCAGCGTGCGGTGCGGCATCAGTTGCGGCGTCCGCGCGGGGAGGCGCGCGCCTGACCTGCGTCCGGGCGCGGGTGCCTCGTTCTGGTGTCCCCCGCGCGGGCGTGTCCAGTGGCGTGGCCGCACCCTGCGGGGCACATTGGGTGGGTCTGTCAGCATTTCCAGCGCGGCGGACTCCTCATCCCCGGAGGCGGAGCGGCATGGCCGAGATCAACGAGCGGTACACGCAGGGCACCCCGTGTTGGGTCGACCTGATGGCGTCGGACCAGCAGGCGGCGATCGATTTCTACGAGGACCTCCTCGGCTGGCACGGCGAGGTCGGTCCGCCGGAGTTCGGCGGGTACGCGATCTGCGAGCTGCGCGACCGTGCGGTTGCGGGTATCGGCCCGGCGATGTCGATGGACGGTGCTCCGCCGCCGCCGACCGTGTGGACGACGTATCTGGCGGTCGACGACATCGAGCAGACGGCCGCGAAGGTGGAGCAGAACGGCGGCACGCTGTTCATGCCGCCGATGCAGGTCGGCGACAAGGGCAAGATGCTGGTCTGCGCGGACCCGTCGGGTGCGGTCGTGGGTGCGTGGGAGCCCCTGACGTTCTTCGGTGCGACGCGGGTGAACGAGCCGGGCACGCTGGTGTGGAACGAGCTGAACACGCGGGACCTGACGAAGGCCGTGCCGTTCTACGAGGCGGTGTTCGGCGTGAAGTTCGAGTCGATGCCGGAGATGCCGAGCTACCAGGGCATGCTCGCGGGCGGCCGGGTGTGCGCGGGTGCGCAGCAGATCGGTCCGGACATGCCGGCCGAGATGCCGTCGCACTGGCTGACGTATTTCGCGGTGGACGATGCGGACAGCACGACGGCGGCGGCGGTGCATGCGGGCAGCACACTGCTGCAGCCGGCGTTCGACATGCCGGCGGGGCGGATGTCGGTGGTGATGGACCCGCAGGGTGCGGTGTTCGCGCTGCTGAAGTCGTCGATGTGAGTCTGCGGCTGTGCCCGGCCCCGGCCGCCCGTCACGGGCGGCCGGGGTTTGGCCGTGTCCGGGGGCGTGCGGGGGTCTCGTAGGCTGGGGCCATGATCGACGCGATGACCCCGTCCGGCCCGGTGCGCCTGGTGATCTTCGATTGCGACGGGGTGCTCGTCGATTCGGAGCGGATCGCGGTGCGGGTGCAGCGCGAGGTGCTGGCGGGCATGGGGTGGCCGTTGGACGAGGGGGAGATCGTCCGGCGTTTCATCGGGCGTTCGGCGCAGTCGATCGGTGCGATCGTCGAGGAGCAGTTGGGGGACGGCGCGGGTGCGCGGTGGGACGAGTGGTTCCATCGGCGGCACCGCGAGGAGGTCGACGCGGGTCTGCCGCTGGTGGAGGGGATCGCCGATGCGCTCGACGGGATCCTGCCGCATGTGGCGACGTGTATCGCGTCGGGCGGGGATCACGTGAAGATGCGGCACACGTTGGGCGTGACCGGGCTGTGGCCGCGGTTCGAGGGCCGGATCTTCAGCTCGACGGAGGTGGCGCGCGGCAAGCCGGCGCCGGACGTGTTCTTGTACGCGGCGGAGCGGATGGGTGTCGATCCGGCGGCGTGTGTGGTGATCGAGGACAGCCGGTTCGGGGTGGAGGCGGCTCGCGCGGCGGGGATGCGGGCGTTCGGCTTCGCGGGCGGCCTGACGCCGGGGGAGCGGCTGGTGGGGCCGGACACGACGGTGTTCCACGACATGCGGGAGCTGCCGAAGCTGCTGGGGTTCGCCGCCTGAGCGTCCGCCGGCGGGCGGTGATGCGCGTATCCGCCCGAAGTGGGCGCATCGGCCGTCGACTTCGTTGGTGGGCTGCGGGTGGCTGTCGCGTCCGGCAGGGGGGATGTCGGCGCGGCGGGGGTGACCGTCGGCGCCGTGCGGACGGAGTGCACGGACATCGTGCCCATGGTCGGCATCGTGTGGTGCTGTCCCGTCCGCGCACCGTCCGGAGCAAATGCCGGGTGCGTGTGCGCGAGCCCGCCTAGGCATGAAAACGTGACTCCGACAGCACCCAGGGGTGGGGCTCGGAACGTGAACAAGGGGCGGGCGCGTTGAGGCTTTGTTTTCTCGTCGAGGACCAGTACCGGCACGACGGAATGCCGCTGGCGGTCGTACGCAGACTCCGGACCTGGGGCCACCGCATCGACGTCGTCGAACCCGGCCGCGGCATCGTCGACCTCGACGCCCTCCTTGCCCGCGGCCACGACGCCTGGGTCCTCAAAACCGTCTCCGGCGGCCCCGGCCTCAGCCTCTTCGACGCCGCCGCGGCAGTTGGCATCACCACCATCAACGACGCCCGTGCCGTCCACACCGTCCGCGACAAAGCCGTCGGCGCGGCCCTCGCTCGCCGCCACGGACTCCCGTTCCCGGAAACGCGGTTCGCCGCCTCCGCCGACCTCCTCGGCGAACTCGACACGGCCGGCGGCCCGCTCGTCGTCAAACCCGTCGCGGGTAACAGCGGCCGAGCCGTCCACCTCGTCCGCCACCCCCGCGACCTCGACACCGTCCGCCGCGAACTGCGCGACGAAGGCTTCCTCCTCGTCCAGCCGTACGTCCCCAACCCTGGTGTCGACTACAAGGTGTACAGCCTCGGCGGCGACCTCCACGCCACCGTTCGCACCTCCCCCTTGCACCCCGACCGCCGCATCACCGCCCGCGAAGTCCCCCTCCCCGACGACCTCGCCCAAGCCGTCACCCGCATCGGCGAGGTCTACGGCCTCGACCTCTTCGGCGTCGACGCCGTCGAAGGCCCCGACGGCTGGACCATCGTCGACGTCAACGACTTCCCCAGCTTCCGCGCCGTACCGGACGCCGTCGCGCGCGTGGCATCCACCGTGCTGCGCCTGGCCGATGCCGCCCGGGGCACCGAACTGCCGCCCGGTGGCAGTGGCGTGGCAACGGGCACGGTCGGCGGAGCGGCGACGGTCCGGGCGGCCGTGGCGGCGGGGCGCAAGGTGCGGGCGTGAGCGGGAGAGCGGTGGGTGGCGTGGTTGCCGTCCGTCGGCTCGGCGACGGTCGTCACGTTGCCGGTCGGCTCGATCGAGGGCGGTCGGCGTCGGCCGGGGCGTATGGCGACGGGGCCGGAGGGTGGGCCGGGCGGTCGTTGCCACGGGCCACAGGCTGTGAGGTGCTCGCGTGACGGCGGCCGCAGGCCTCCGCTGCGCCGACGCTTCGCGTGCAGCCGAACTGCCGTGCGGCAGCCGTCCGTCGACCGCCGGGGCAGGCACCCCGATGGTCGCATGGGTGGTGGTCGGCGCGGGTGACGAGGCGCGGGTGACCGCCGTCCCCGTCGTCCGCGTGATCACCACTGTCCGAACCAACCCGGCCGCAGCGGCGTTCGTGTCGCGCGATCGGCGATGGAAAGACGGTGCGGGTGTGGAGGGGGCAATCGGCGGGGGCGCGGTTCGTGGGGACGAAGAGCGGAACGGGGCGGGCCCGTATCGCCTGTTGGCGACGGCTGTGGCCGTCGCCGGGCGAGGCCGCGCGTGCCGCCGCGGCCGCCTGCGGGGTTCGCCCGCGGTCTCCGATGCCGCCGGTGTCTGCCGTTGCGGCGTCTCTCGTGCGGCCGAACTTCCGTACCGCACAAGCTCGGCCGCGACGCACGCCGTCGTTGCCGTCGACCGCGAGGCGTGCGCGTGACCGCCCTCCCCGCCCTCCCCGTCGTCCGTGTCATCAGTGACCGGCCGAACCACCCCACCCTGAAGGCGTTCGCGCGGCTGGTGGCGGGGGAGGCAGCCTCGGGCACCGGTCGTGTCGGTGTCGGTGTCCGGGTAGGTTTCGGTGGGGGCGGTGATGGCGCCGGAGCGGCCGATGCCTCTGGGACCCGCATGCTCGTCGACCCGCCCGCGGCGTCGTCGCCGCAGGGAACGGGACTGCGCGGAATCGCCCGAGCCGACGCGGTGATCGGAGCGCCTGGCGACGCTGAGCGCCCGCATCCTGGTGTCCCGCAAGCAGCGCCCCTGGGTGACGCGTTGCCGCGGCTCCCCGCCGCGGGTGAGCGCTGTGTCGGGCGAGGTCGCGATCTGTCGAGTGGTGACGCGGTCGACCATGCCTCACCACCGGTTGCGGCCGGACCGGCCGTTCCCCGCGCCCGTGATCCGCACGCGGGTCGACGGGCGCGCTGTGCGGTCGAGTTCGTCCATCCGCGGGACCCGTTCACGGGGCACGATGCGGCCGTCCTCTATCTCCTCAAGTCCCGTGAGGCCGACGCACTGCGGCTGGCGCGGAGGGCCGAAGCCCAGGGTGTCCGCGTGGTCAACTCGGCGGCGGCTACCGAGGCCTGTCTTGATCGGGTGGCCATGGCGAGGGTCGCGCGGGGTGCGGGGCTGCCGTTCCCGGTGACGGTGGCGTTTGCGGGGCGGCAGGGTGTGGTCGAGTGGGCCGGAGAGCGGGCGGGGGAGGCGCGGCGATTCGTGCTCAAGAGCCGGCACAGTCGTCGGAGCAACCCCGTTCCGGTGGTCGGCACGCCCCGCGAGCTTGCCGCCGTTGCTGCGGCGTGGGCCGACGAGCCGCTGGTCGTCCAGGACTTCGCGGACGGGGACGGGTGGGACCACAAGTTCTGGGTGATCGGTGACCGCGTGTTTGCGGGGCTGCGGTTGCCGCCGGAGGGCGTGGCGGGGGCCTCGGAGCGCCCGGCTGCGCCGACTGCCCACGGGGCGTCGGGACTTGCGTCAACTGCCGACCCGGCCGCCGCCGCCGGCTCCAGTCCCCCCGTCGGCCACCCACCTGCCGCGAAGCGCACCGTGGAACTCCCGCCGGACGCCGTACCCCCGGACTGGTCCGGCCTCGTCCGCCGCGTCGGTGACGCTTTCGGGTTGTCCGTCTACGGCGTCGACCTGCTTGCCGCCTCCGCCGGCCCGGTCATCGTCGACATCAACGCCTTCCCCGGCTTCCAAGGCGTCACCGGAGCCCCGGAAGCCCTGGCCGAGCTGGCGGCCGAGATCGTCGCAGCGGCCGAGTCGCGCGCGGGAGCGGGGCAGGTGACGGACGCCCCGCTCCCCTGACCGGCGCCGTCACCCGTCCGGGAAAACGGCGCCGGCAAACGAGGGCTCCTCTACTCCCGCGTCAGGACCGCCAACGCCGCCCCGACCACTGCCATCCCGCCCCACGACAGCACCGACAGCTGCTCTCCGAGCACCACGACCCCCAGCACCGCGGCCGCGGCCGGCTCGGCGAGGGTCAGGGCCGTGGCGACCGACGCCGTGGTGTGGCGCAGGCCGAGGCCGAACAAGGTGTAGGCGATGCACGTCGTCAGTACCGACAAATGCAGGGCCACCGCCACCCCGCGCCCGGTCGTGAGCCAGCCGCCGTCGGCAACGACCAGCGGCAGGACCAGCAGCGCCGCGCCGCCGAACATGACGGCCAGCCCCGGGCGCGCCGGGTGGCCGCGGGCGATGAGGCGCGCGCCGACCGTGGCGTACACCGCGTACGACAGCCCCGCCGCCAAAGCGAGCCCAACCCCGAGCGCGTCCACTCCCGCGCCGCCGCCCGGGCGGCCGAGCACCAGCAGCGTGCAGCCGCCGACCGCGGCCGCGGTCGCCGCCCACCAGCGCCAACCCGTTGCGGTGCGTTCCAGCAGCCCCGCGAACACCGGCGCCGAACCCAGCGCGACCACGGTGGCGACCGCGACGCCTGTGCGCGCCACCGCCGGATAGAACGTCAGCGGGTACCCGGCCACCGCGACCGCACCCGCCGCGAGCGCCGTCCGCGCCCGCCGTGAGGACCCGCGGACCACGGCGAGCGTGCCGCGCGTCGTCAGCACCAGCAGGAGACCGCCGAACACCAGCCCGGCACAGCCCACCGCCGCCGGGTGCGCGCCGTCCGGCGCGAAGGACGCCACCGTGCCGGTGCTGCCCCACAGCAGGCACGCCACCAGGATCGGCAGCGGTCCGCGGGCGAACACCGTCCAGGCGCCGGGACGTTCGAGAGAAGAAGAGAGCGAGGGAGATACGCGTGTCGACACGCCGTGACCTTCCGATTCCGAACCGAGGAGAAAAACCGGCATCGAAACGGGCGCACGGCAAAGAGAACCCCGCACTCGGCGGGGTACCTACGAGGCGAAGCCGCGGCGCCCTAGAAGGCGACCGGCGGCGGGGTGCTGGTGCGGAACACGCGCGGGTCGGGCATGGGGTCAGCGTAGCGCGCGGGATGGCGGCGCAGCCGTGGAATTTCCGGACGCCCCCGGCCGACGAAGACGGGCCGGGTCACACCGGCGCGAGCGGGGTGTGCGGCAGCGCGGGAAGCTCGACGACGATCGGGTCGCCCGGTGCGATGTCGCCGCCGGTCCGGACGATGCCCATGATGCCGCCGAGGCGCACCACGTTCCCGTCCGCGTCGCGCGGGGTCAGCCGCTTCAGCAGGCCGTCCGAGAAGCCGTTGATCTGCCCGCACGGGTTGCGCAGGCCGGTCACCTCGACCACCGCCTCCGGCCCGATCCGCAGCAGCGTGCCGGTAGGCAGGCCGAGCAAGTCGACGCCGCGGGTCGTGATGTTCTCGCCGAGTTGCCCGGCCTCGACCGGGTGGCCTTCGGTGCGGAGTTCCTCGTGCAGCTCGTCGTGCATGAGGTGGACCTGCCGCAGATTCGGCTGACTCGGGTCGCGGGCCACCCGCGAACGGTGCTTCACCGTGACACCCGCGTGCACGTCGCCTTCGACGCCGAGCCCGGCGAGGAGCCGGATCCGGCCGCGGTTCGGCTTGGCGAACGAATATTCAGGGTTGCTGCTCACAGCCTTCACCGTGCCGACCGGTGTCGGTACGGCGTCGGCGGCGTTCGGCGTGGTCATCGGTCCCCTTCACGGCGGGTACGCGAGCCGGACGGGCGCCCGCGCGCTTGCCGAGGTGGTGGTCGTCCTGCCCGCCCACCGCCATCATGCCGGATGGCGGTCCGGCGCCTCGCGCCAATACCCCGTGGGAGACGCCGCTGCGCCGGGCCCGAGGTGGGGCGTCGTCTCGTCGTCCGAGGCATCCTCTTCCGCGCTGTCCGCGGATGCCGACGCCGTCCCCGAGTCCGAGTCTGAGTCCGACGCCGACGTCGACGCCGCCTCGGCCAACGACGCGGCGAGCGCCATTGCGAGCACCGCCGCCCGCTGCGCCTCGACCGCGGCCTCGCGCAGCCCCTCGCTGCGTCGGGTGCGGGACGCGCGTTCGGGCGGGAGCGCGGCGCGGATCGCGGTGACGGCGGCGGCAAGGTCGGCGGCGGCGGTGCGGGCCACGCGGGCGGTTTCGCGGTCCGGGTCCGGCGGCGGGGGAGGCGCGTCGGGGTCCGCCGCGCGGCGCTTGCGGTAGGCGCGTACCCGGCACGCGTCGGAGCAGTATCGGCGGGGCCTGCCGCGCCACAGCCGTGCGGGGGAGTCCAGCCCCGAGTTGGCGACGTCGATCGCGCCGCCGCATTCCGTGCACACCATGCCGCCGAGCCTACGGCGGGATCCCGACTGTCAAGATCGCCGGAGACGGCCTAGCATCACCGGAGTCGCGGCCGGGCCGCGCACCGGCGCCAAGTCGGCGCCGTACGCCACGAGTTCAGGGGGACACCGATGGCTGACGAACACCCGACCGGGCACGGCGCCGGGGATCCGGAGCAGCCCAGCATCGCCCGCGTCTACGACGCGATGCTCGGCGGCACCGACAACTTCCCCGCGGACCGCGCGGTCGCCGCGAAGATTCAGAGCGTCCTCCCGATCAGCAAGGAGAACGCCTGGCGGCAGCGCGAACTCCTGGCGCGCGGTGTCCGCCACCTGGCGAACGAGGGCATCGACCAGTTCCTCGACCTGGGGTCGGGCCTGCCGACCGTGCAGAACACCCACCAGATCGTCCAGGCCCTCAACCCCGACGCGCGAGTCGTGTACGTCGACAACGATCCGGCGGTGTTCGCGCGCGGCCGCGTGCTGCTCGCGGACGACCCGCGCAGCGCGGTCGTCACCGCCGACCTGCGCGACGTCGACGTGGTCCTCGACCATCCCGAGGTGTGCGCACTCGTCGACTTCGACCGGCCGGTCGGGCTCTTGATGGTCGGCGTCCTGCACCACTTCGCGGACGCCGACGACCCGGGCGGCATCGTCAAGCGCTACCTGGACGCCGTCCCGTCCGGCAGCCGTCTGTTCCTCACCCACTTCCGGGCGAACCCGCCGGTCAGCGACGACCTCGAGAAAGTGTTCCTGACCATGCTCGGCAGCGGCCGGTTCCGCACGCAGACCGAGATCGAGGCCTACTTCGACGGCCTGGTCCTCGACGAGCCCGGCGTCGTCGCCATGCCGCTGTGGAAGCCGGACGGACCGGTCGCGGTCCCGCTCGACACCTCCAGCGAGATGATCGCGGCGGGAAGCGGCCGCAAGCCCTGACCACCGCGTGACGGGTCCGCCGTCCGACGGAGGAACGCCGGGCCGCAACGGCCGATCGGCGCCGCCATGGTGCCGATCGGCCGCGGACGCTACGCCAATTGGTGTATCCCTCGGGCAAAAAGCGGGTGTTCTGCGGCGGGAGCACACCGAATCGGCATGTGATGGACGTGCGGATCCATTCCGGACCGCTTGTCTGCAGGAGGCCTTCGTGCGTACGCCCATCCCGTCGAACCGATCCCGCCGCTCACCGTTCGGTGCCCCGTTCCGCACATCGCTGCGCACCTCGTTGGGTGCGGCCGCCGCGACGGCCGTGGCCGCCGGGCTGCTGTGCACGACGCCCGCGACCGCCGCCGTACCGCACCGGGCGGATGCGCCGCCCGGCGCATCGGAAACGCGCCGCGTCGACGTCGTGGCACGCGTCGCCGCGTTCTGGGACCAGTACAAGTCCGCGGTCCTGGGCACCAACCCGGACATGAACCCGACCGAGGTCCGCAACGAGTTCCTCACCGCGGACCTCAACGCCCAACTCGACGCCTGGGCCGAACGAAACGGCGCCGACCCGATCTTCCGGGCGCAGAACGTCCCGATCGGCCGCGCGATCAGCTACGAGGACAGCGGCGCCGGCCACGCGACCGTGATCGTCACCCAGCAGTGGAGCGACGGCAGCTCGAACGACGTCTGGTACCGCGTGCCGCTCGACGGCTCGCGCATCGACGGCCTGGAGGACCCGCCGGCGTAGGCGGTAGCCGGTTGCCGGGACGGGCTGTCCCCCGGAGGGCAGCCCGTCCCGGCTTGGCCGTTGCTCGTTCCTGTTCCCCGTCGTTCCGCTGTTCCGCTGTTCTGCTTTTGCGCGTCCAGTCGTGCCGGTCAGCGGCACGTCCACCCGGGATGCCGCGACACTCGGCCGCTGCCGCGGTCCACGCACAGTTCATCGGAGCTGTGGTCGATCCAGTACGCCTGCCCGCGATCGATGAACACGGGCTGGTTCAGCCGGAACCAGCCGACCCGCGTCGCAAGCAGCAGACGCTCGGCTGTCGTCCGCGTTTCCATGCGCAACTCCTTCAACACGTGGTTAGCCGAGGATCCTGCCAGTCGGGCAGGCGCATCGGACACGCGATTTTCACGGGCCCGGGCCACGTCCGACGGCGGCTGCCACGAGGTATCCGGTTGTCCGGCTATTCGACTGTCCGGTTATTCGACTACCCGGCTGCTTCGGCTGTCCGGTTCATCCGCCTGACCCGTCCGACGAGCGGCGGTCGCGGACGTGCTTGCGCAGGGCTTCCGGTACCGGGCCGAGGCCGGGGGAGAGTTCGCCGATGCGGCTCTTGGCGGCCCGGCGTTCGCTCCAGGTGGCGAGGCGCGGCAGGCGGCCGTGGTGGGCGAGTACCGCGAGCGCCGCGCCGTCGCGCGACACGTCCGACAGCGGTCCGGTGAGGGCGCCGTCGCGGGCGGCCAGCGCGGAACGCCGGGCGTCGGCGCGGCGCAACGTGACGTGGTGGTACGGGAAGAGCCCCAGTCGGCGGCCCTCGTCGACCTTCACGACGCGTTGCGCCGCCAGTTCGGCGCGCACGATGCCCCGGGCCGTCCGGTCGCGGCTGCCGACCCAGCGGCGCCACGTGCGGGCCCGTTCGGTGTCGGCGATGCGGGCGAGCAGGTCGGCCTCGAGCCAGCCCGCGGGTGGGGCGGCGGGTCGGGCGGTCACCCGTACCTTGCCGTTGTCGTCGGCGACGAGGCCTTGGTCGAGCAAGGACTGCAACGCCGCGGCGTTGAGGGCGAGGCCGAAGTGGGGGCCGCCGGCAACGCCGCCGTCGAGGCGGCAGGCGATCAGGAACAAGCGCTGTGGCAGGGTGAGTTCGCTATCGGGCCGCGGGCTTGCCGACGTCCGTGTCGCGGGGCGGCGCGGTGTCCGCGGGCTGGTGGCGTGGTCCTGGGGTTCGGGCCGGGAGGTCGTCCCGGCATTGTTCCGGCGTGTGCTTCGCATGAGGCATTCCTTCCGCCCGCGTTTTCCCCCGGCCGCGCAGCGCCTTCCAGCGCCGCGCGACGCGCCGGCGTCCGGGTGGTCCCGACGAGAGCAGCAGTGTTGCCACCGCGGCGGCCGTGGTGGCCCACACGGCCGCCGTCTGCACCGCCGTTGCCACCACGTGCCCACCCCCAACACCGAACCCGTACCCGCCGCGACGACGACCCGGCCGAGCCGGGAGGAGGGAGCCTCGCGACGCTCGACCTGACGATTCCGAAGTTAGCAAAGTGATATCACTTTTTACCGAGGGATATCCCTCGGATCGGTGCGGGAGGGCGCGGGGGACTCAGTCGCTCCCGCTCGTGCCGTTCCGCCGGTTCCCGCGCCGCCACCGCGCCGCATCCCGGCTCAGCCCGCTCGCCGCCGTCGTCGCCCGCGCCACCGCCCGCACCCACGCCGGCCCGCCGCGCGATGCCCACACCACGCACACGCAGCCGAACACGACGGCCGCCAGGACGATCACCAACACCGCAGGGATCATGCTCTGCCCCCGAATCCGTCGATCGCACCAACCGCTCCGTATATCCGAATTCTGTCAGCCCGTCCCGCTTCCCGTGCGCATCGCCGAGGCGTGCAGGCAGCGCACCCCCCCCGAACGCCGCATCGACACGCGCGAACCATCGCGAGGCCCGGTCACCCGCTGCGGCAAGAACGCCCGGGCCGGACCCGTCAGGCTCCCGCCGCAGCCACAGAACGTGATCAACCGAGCCGGCCCACCGCCGCAACCTCGATCTCGGCCGCGCCGGGGACCCGCCCGGCGTGCCCGCGCGCAGGAACGATCAGTCCTCCTCCAGCCACCGCGCCTTCTCCTCGTCCGACGGGGCCGGGGTGTCGACGATGTGGGGGACGAAGCGGGCGTAGAAGTCGGTGACCGGGCCGTCGGATTCGCGGATGCCCAGGCCGGCGGGCTTGCCGTCGACGATCCAGGAGCCGAGGACGACCTGGTTGCCGTCGAGGTCGGGCAGGGGCACGTACTGCTGGAAGCACCAGCCTTCGGAGCCGTCGTAGTCGACGGTCGGGTGCACGTACTCCGACTCGGGCGTGACGATGCGGACCGAGTCGCCCTCGCGGCCGTGGAGCGGCTTTGCGACGTAGGAGGTCAGGTCGCGCGGCGAGTCGAGGTAGGCCGGGAGCAGGTTGGGGTGGCCCGGGTACAGCTCCCACAGGATGGCGAGGATGGCCTTGTTCGACAGCACCACCTTCCACGCCGGCTCCAGGAACGTGCACGCGTCCGGGTGTTCGACGACGTGGGCGCCGAACGGCTCGGAGAGCATGTCCTCCCACGGGTACAGCACGAACATCGTGTCGACGACCCGTTCGTCGAGGTCCACGAACCGCAGTGCGCCGTCGTGCCAGCCGATGTCGGCGACCTCCAGGCCGATCGTGGTCAGGCCCGCCTCCGCCGCGGTGTCGCGCAGGTAGGACGAGGTGAGCCATTCCTCGTCGAAGTCGGTGCCGCCGACGTGGGCGAAGTGGACGATGTCGGAACGCAGTTGCGGTCGCATGCGCTGCCAGGCGCGGACCAGGCGCTCGTGCAGGCTGTTCCACTGGTCGCGGTGCGGGAACCGGTCGCGCAGCCAGTACCACTGGATCATCGACGCTTCGATCAGCGTCGTCGGCGTGTCCGCGTTGTACTCGAGCATCTTCACGTCGGCGATGTCGCCGTTCTCGCCGCCCCACGCGAAGTCGAAGCGGCCGTACAGGCTCGGCCGGTCGAGCGTGGCGCGGAGATAGCCGCGTGCCTCCTCCGGCAGCGAGAACGCGCGCAGGTCCCCCCGGTCGAGGACGTGCCGGGCCGCCGCCACGCACATCTCGTGCAGTTCGCGCGTGACCTCCTCGAGGCGGTCGATCTCGGCGAGGGTGAAGCGGTAGTACGCGTTCTCGTACCAGTACGGCACCTCGCTGCCGTCGTCCAGCTTCGTCGCCGAATACAGCATGCCCTGTGCCTCGACCAGGTGCCGGAAGTCCGGCCGCGGGTCGATCCCTATCCGCTCCATGTCACACCCTTCCGGCGGCCGCGGCGCAGCCCGCGGCCGAGCCGACGAAACGATCGGCCGCGACCCGTTCAACGAAACGATCCTGCATGTCAGCCGCCGCCGGTTCCGCCTCCGCCGCCGAACCCGCCGCGGCTGATGCTGCCCGAACCGGGCCGCACGAACGTGCCGCCACCGCCCGAATTCACCGAACTCCCGCTGTCCGGAAGCGCGTTCTCGCTCTTCCCGGACTTCCGTGGCAGGTAGTACCAGCCGTACACGCCGGTCACGTCCGTCAGACACAGCGACTCGGCGACCCGCATCATGGTTGCGCGATGGACGCAGATCTCCGCGTAGTCGGACTTCTTCGAACCCTTCGAACTGCACGCCGTCAACGCACTCGCCAACGTCAGCGTCAACGTCGCGGCCACCGTCGCCGACCGCAGCCGGCGCCCCGCATGCGGAGGTTTCGCCACCCCGCCCTCCCCGTCATCGGTCCCATCCGGACCCGGGACGCTACCGGGCCCCGCCGCCGCCCCACCAGACGGGTGTCCCTCGACCTGGACGCAGCCGCCCGTGATTGGATCGGACGCGGACGGCCCGGCCCCGCGCCACCGCGCAACGCCCCGCCGAACCGCCGATCCTTCGAAGCTTCGAACCGCCAAACCCGCATCCGGGGGACACCACCCCGCCCCGCACCCGGAGCCGTACCCCGGCGCCGGACCCGCCCAGGGAGGAACCGCCATGACCCAGCCCGGCGTTCTGCTCGTCACCGGAGCGAGCAAAGGCATCGGGGCCGCCGTCGCCCGCAGCGCCGCCGCGGCCGGCTGGGCCGTCGCCGTCAACTACGCCACCGACGAAGCCGGCGCCGCCCGCGTCGTCGCCGCCATCGACGCCGACGGCGGGCGAGGCGTCGCCCTCGCCGGCGACGTCTCCCGCGAAGCCGACGTCGTGCGCCTGTTCGACGACGCCGAAGCCAAACTCGGCGCCCCCGTCACCGCACTCGTCAACAACGCCGGCATCGTGGGCAGGTACGGCCGCTTCGCCGACCTCGACACCGACGCCCTCCAGCGCACCGTCGACATCAACGTCACCGGCCTGATGCTGTGTGCCCGCGAAGCGGTCCGCCGCATGTCCACCCGCACCGGCGGAACCGGCGGCCACATCGTCAACGTCTCCTCCCGCGCCGCCCAGGTCGGCAGCCCCGGCGAATGGGTCCACTACGCCGCCACCAAAGGCGCCGTCGACAGCCTCACCCTCGGCCTCGCCAAAGAAGTCGCCGGCGAAGGCATCCGCGTCAACGCCGTGGCCCCCGGCCTCATCGACACCGGCCTGCACGCCGCCGCCGGACAACCCGACCGGCTCGCCGCCAAAGCCCACGAGGTCCCCCTCGGCCGCGCCGGAACCCCGCAGGACTGCGCCGACGCCGTGCTGTGGCTGCTCTCCGACCAGGCCGCCTTCGTGATCGGCGCGGTCCTCCCGGTGGGAGGCGGACGCTGATGGCCACCGTCCCCCAACCCGCCGCGGATCCGGAGGCGGGCTCGCTCCTGGCCCGCATCGACGCCTACTGCGACACCGCACCCCGCGGCAGCGTCCCGCCCGAGGACCACGGCCCGCTCACCCTGTTCCTCCCGCACGACGGGAGCTGGCCCTACTACGCCCGGCCCACCCCCGGCCACCCCGCGCCGCCGACCGCGGCCGACGTCGCCGCCGTCCGCCGCAGACAACGCGAACTCGGCGTCCCCGAAGCCCTCGAATGGATCCACGAGACCAGCCCCGGGCTGGCCGCGGCCGCCGAACACGCGGGCATGCACGTCCACAGCCACCCGCTCATGGCCCTGGACCCCGACGCCTTCGCCGCCGCGCCCGTGCCCGCCCCGCCGGACGTCGACGTACGGCGCATCGCCCACGACGCCCTCGACCTTGCGATCGTGCACAGCGTCCCGGCCGTCGCCTTCGCCGAGCCCGGCACCCGCATCGGCCTCGGCGGCCCGGAACTGCGCGACGCCGCCGCGCCCGGCCAACCGGTCGAGCTGCTGCGCTACCTGGGGGCCCGCATGCGCACGGGCGAGACGGTCACGTACGCGGCGTACGGTGCCAAAGGCCCCCTCGCGACCGGCAGCCACCTTCCGCGCACCACGCCCGGCCCCGCCGGGGCACTGGCCACCGAACTGGTCGCCATCGGCACCCTCCCCAGCGCCCGCCGCCGCGGCTTGGCCGCCGCGATCACCTGGCACCTGGCCGCGGACGCGCTCGCCGGCGGCGCCGCGCTCGTGTTCCTCAGCGCGGGCGACGAGGACGTGGCGCGGGTGTACGGGCGACTCGGGTTCCGGCGGGTGGGGACGGCGATGATCGCGGAGGGACGCGACGAAGTCATGCCGTGAGGGCCCCGGGGCGTTCGCCGGCTGCCGGACTCACGCCGCCGGCCGGCCGCTTGCCGCCGGGCCCTTCCCCCATTGCCGGGCTGTCGTCGACTCGGCTACGTGAGCGCTACTTGAGCGCGCTCTTCGCCTGCCACTGGGCGTAGCTCAGCTGCCAGGCGCCGAAACCGTTGCCGGAATCGGTGGTGGCGGTGCTGTTCGAGCCCTTGACGACGACCGGGTCGCCGACCTGGACGCGCTCGTAGAACCACTTGGCGTCCTCGACGGTCATGCCGACGCAGCCGTGGCTGGTGTTGTTGACGCCGATGTTCGCGGTGTTCCACGCGGCCGAGTGGAAGAACGTGCCCGACGAGGTGAAGTGGACCACCCACGGCACGTCGGGCAGCTTGTAGCTGTCGCCGAGGCCGACGGTCTGCGAGTCGAGGGTCTCCGTGGCGTTCTTGCCGAGGATGACGTGCGTGCCGCCGCGCGTCGGGAACTCGTCGGAGCCGGCGGACATGGCCAGCGTCTTGACGGTCTCCCCGTTCTCGATGACCTTCACCTTGTGGTTCGGGACGTCGACCTCGACGACCCGCCCGGTGCCGACGGTGAACGTCGACGCGTAGTCGCGGGCGAAGTAGGTGCCCTTGCCGCTCTTGACGCCGGTGAGGTCGGCGTTGAGCGTCACCTTCGTGCCGGCCTTCCAGTACTCCTTCGGCCGCCAGTCCGCCCGGTCCTTGCCGGAAATGTCCTTGATCCAGCCCCACGAGCCCTCGGTCGGCACCGACGCCGTCACGTTCAGGTGCCGCTCGACCTCGGCCTTGTCGACGACGGGGTAGTCGAACGTGATCGACACCGGCTGTGCGACGCCGAACGTGCCGCCGTCCGCCGGCTTCATCGCCAGCTTGTTGATCCGGTCGGCCTTCGCGGTGGTGAACGTGCTGGTCGACGACCCGCCCTTGCCCTTCGCGGACCGTGAGTCGACCGACACGGTGTAGACGGTGCCGGGCACGGTCTTGCCGCTGGACGTCCAGGTCAGGCCGTCCGCCGACAGCGACCCGCGCACCGTCTCGCCATCGGTGTCGGATATGCGTACGCGGGTCAGGACGCCGTCGGCGGCGGTCACCGTGATCGCTTTGCCGGGCTCGATGCCGGTCGCCTTGTTCGCCGGGTTGACGGTGACGCGGGCGCCATCGGGTTCGGGGGTTTGGTTCTTCTGTTGCTCGGTGTTCTTGTCCTGCGGGTCCGGTGTGCTTGCGGGGGCCGGTGCTTGCGGGGTGGTCGTGCCCTGCGGGGTGGTCGTGCTTTGCGGGGTGCTCGTGCCTTGCGCGGAGTTGCCGGACGATCCGCCCCCGCCGCATGCCGCGAGCAGCAGTACGGACGCGGCGGCGATGGCAGGCAGGGCAACGGCAGTACGGACGCCCTTGCGGGGCCCGGGTATGGCGGCGCGACTCACAAAGAAACCTCATCGGTCATCGTCAGGGAACCGGGTAATTCTCCCTTTATCGCTGAACAACGTCCAAATCATCCGAGATGGTTGCGTGGGAATGGTCACATTAGGGGGTTTGGGGAGGTGTGGGGGGTGGGTGTGGCGGGGGGTACGGCGGCATTTCGGTGTTCGGGTGTGGGGCGGGGGAGCGGCGGGATCGGGAGTCGACGGGGCGCACGCTCGCGCGGCGCGGGGGCGGCGCGGCCCGGGCACTCGTCGGGCCGGGACAATCGTCGGATGAGCGACCACAGCCACCCGGACGAGCCCGATTCCCCGGCGGACCCCATCCCGGTCTCCCGCTCCGTCGACCTCGGCCGGGCGGCCCTGCTCCCCGACGTCGACCGCCCGCGCGCCTGGCTGCTGACGTTGGACGGGTCGCCGCAGTCGTACGTGGACCTCGACGAGCCCGAGTACGTCGAGTTCGAATACGCCCGCCGCCTCGCCCACGTCCTCGACCTCGCCGCTGGGCCCGGCAGGCCCCTGGACGTACTGCACCTCGGCGGCGGCGCCCTCACCCTCCCGCGCTACGTCGAAGCCACCCGCCCCGGTTCCCGCCAGCACGTCGCCGAACTGGACGCCGCCCTCGTCGCCCTGGTGACCGAACACTTGCCACTGCCGTCCGGCGCGCCGATCGACGTCGAGGTCGGGGACGCGCGCGCGGTCCTGGCCGCGCAGCCCGCGGCCTCCGCCGACGCGCTCGTGGCCGACGTCTTCGGCGGAGCGCTCATCCCACGGCACCTGACCAGCATCGGCTTCCTTGCCGACGCGGCCCGGGTGCTGCGCCCGGGCGGCGTGTACGCGGCCAACCTCGCCGACGGCGGCGCGCTCGTGTTCCTCCGCGGCCAGACCGCGACCGCGCTCGCGGTGTTCGCCCACGTGGCCCTCGTCGCCGAGCCGGAACACCTCGACGGCACCCGCTTCGCCAACGCCGTCCTCGTCGCCTCCGACGCGCCCCTCCCGTCGGACGCCCTCGCCGCCCTCGCCGCCGCCGACCCCTACCCGGCTGTAGTCCTCACCGGCCCCGAACTGACCGCCTTCGCCGCGGGCCATCCCGTCGTCACCGACACCACCGCCATCGGCTCACCCGCACCACCCCGAGGCGCCTTCGGCATCGGCTGACACGGCGGGATCGACGACCTGACGGGCGCCCTACCAAGCCGGCCGCGGATCACGCAGCTCCTCCGGAGTCTGCGCGGGCAGCTTCCGGCCGGTGTCCGTGCGCGGCAGCAGCCCCGGGTCGGGTTCGAACTCGTCGGTGGCCGGTGCCGGGTCGTGGAAGCGCTCGGTGCCGGGAGGGCGATCTCCACGAGCTTGCCGTCCTGGAACATCCACAGGCCGAACACGTCGTCGTCCTGGTCGCGGAGCAGCACCTGCACCGTTTCCGGGCGCGGCCACGGCAGCGATTCCAGGTGCTTGAGCAGCCCCTTGCGGGCACGCATCTTCTCGAATTCCAAGGCCCATCCGAAATCGAAGCCCCACTGGCCCTCGATCGGCACGAAGTGGCCGCGCCACGCATGTTCGCCGTCCTCGCGCGTCAGCGGTTCCATGACCTCCTCCGCGCCGCGCGCCGGCACGATGACCTCGGCGTCTCTGCTCATGACGCGGATGTGACCGCATCCGCAGAACCCCGCGCAACCGAAATCCCGGTCAAGGCGCGCAACGCCGGGGCTCAGTCCGCCCCGGCCGCCGGTGGCCCCACCGGCTGGCTCCGGTACAGCGTCGCGTCGCCGACGACCGCGGCCGCCGCGAGTACGCCGACGATGCCCGGGCCGAGAATGCCCGCGTCGCCGATCGTCTCCGCTGCCATCACCAGGACCGCAATCGGTGCCCGCACGATCGGTCCCAGGCACGCGGCCATGCCGACCACCACGAACACCGTCGGATCGTGCGGTGCCATGCCGAGCGGCTCTGCAACACGCCAGGCCAGCGCTCCGACGCCGCCGCCGATGACCAGCCCGGGCCCGAACACGCCGCCCGAGCCGCCGAATCCGACGGAGACCGAGGTGGCGCACAGTTTGGCGGCGGGGATCGCGAGCACCACCCACCACGGCACACCGGCCAGCACGTCGTGGTCCATCAGCGCCGGCAGCAGGCCGTACCCGGTGCCGAGCACCCCGGGTATCAGCAGACCCAGGGCCCCGGCGAGCAGGCCTCCCGTCGCCGCGGTCAGCATCAGCCGCGGTGCGGACCGGGCCCACGCCGCGACGCGGTCGTGGACACCGCAGAAACACGCCGCGTAGAGCCGTCCGGCCGCGCCCGCCGCCACACCGACGACGGCCAACGCCACCACCGCGCCGACCCCGCCGATGCCGCCGGAATCCGAGCCGTGCCGGACGCCGTGGACACCCAGCAGGGGATCGACCCCTATGAGCGTCCCCGACCCGACACACATGCCGAAGACCAGTTGTGCGAACACCGCGGACACCAGTGCCTGAGGCAGCACGCGGAGATCGGCGCCCCGCCGGTACAGCATTTCCGCCGCCAGCAGCGCACCGCCCAACGGCGCCCGGAAGATCGCCCCGACCCCGGACCCCAGCCCCACGACCACCGCCGTACGCGCCTGGTCCGGCGAAAGCCCGGCCCGGCGCGCGACGACGGAGCCGACCGCGGCGGACATCTGCGCCGCGGGCCCCTCGGTACCCGCCGACCCGCCCGTCCCGATGGTGAGCGCCGAGGCGACCGCCTTGACCGCGGGGACCCGTGCCCGCATCCCCAGCGGATCGTGGTGGGCGGCGTGGATGGCCGCGTCGGTTCCGTGCCCGCCGGCCTCCGGGGCCAGCCACTTCGCCAAACCCGCCGCGCACGCCGCCCCGGCGGCGGCGACCAGCGGCACCGCCCAAGGCCGGGACGCCGACGGCATCACGCTGCCGGATGCCGCGCCCGCCACGGGGCGGAAGCCCGAGGCTCCGGTGAGCAGATGCCGGGTACAGACGTCCAGTAACCCGTGCAACCCGGCCGCCCCCAGCCCGGCCACCGATCCGACGACCACGCACAACGGGAGCCAACGGACGAGGGAGTTGTCCGCGTCCGGCAGCCAACGACCCTTCACACGTTCCTTCTCCACGACACCGCCGAGACGGACGCCCCCCCGCCCGGGCCGAACCTCACCCGGACGAATCAACCGCCCCGCCTTCGGTCTCCAACGCCTTGCGGTGTATCGCCCACGCGTCCGCCACAGGCCCCACGTGCTGGAGCTTGTCCGGGTTGAGGACGCCGCGGATCGTCTGGATCCGCCCGTCGAAAATATCGAGCGTCAACGTGCTCAACACCTTGTTGTCCCGATCGCGCAGGACGGCGCCCGGTTGTCCGTTGATCTCGTGCGGTTCCAGGACGACGCCGATGCTGCGGAACCGCGGCAGCAGCGCCGCCAGCAGCCGCGCCACGTTGTCGGAGCCGGCGGCCCGGCTGGCCAGCAGCGGCGCCTTCCCGCCGCTGTCGCCGGCCATCCGGACGTCGGCGGCGAGGAGTTCGCGCAGTCCGTCGACGTCGCCCGCGCGGAAGGCGTCGAAGAACCGTGCGGCCAGCTCCTCGCGTTCCCGGCGGTCGGCTTCGAAGCGCGGGCGTCCTTCGTCCATGTGACGCCGGGCCCGTACCGCGAGCTGGCGGCACGCCGCCTCCGACCGCCCGACGGCCGCCGCGATGTCCGGGAAACCGAAGGCGAAGACCTCGCGCAGGACGAACACCGCGCGTTCGAGCGGGCTCAGCCGTTCCAGGAGCAGCAGAGCGGCCATCGACAGCGAGTCGGCCAGCTCGGCCGAACGCTCCGGGTTCTCGTACGGGTCGTCCAGCAGCGGCTCGGGCAGCCACGGCCCCACGTACCGCTCCCGCTGGACGCGCGCCGAACCGAGCACGTCGATCGAGATCCGGGTGACCACCGCCGACAGGAACGCCCGCGGCGAGGCCGGTTCGGTCGGTGACATCTCCCACCGCAACCACGTGTCCTGGACCGCGTCCTCCGCCTCGGTCACCCTTCCGAGGATCCGGTACGCGATCGAGAACAGCAGCGGCCGCAGCTCTTCGAACTCCTCGGTGCGCGTCACGCCGTTCCTCCATACGCTCGCTGTCGGGTCGCCGACGATCGTGATCATCCGGAATGCGGCCGCACGAGCGCCGCGGCAGCGCTCCTTGAGACGAGACAGCCCGGCCCGCTGTGACATCGGAGGCGAACACCGGAATCGGCAACCGTGTGCCGCGGACACCGGCGTCGCGCATAGCGCGGCGTCCTCCGCGGTCTTTGCACTATCCGGCCAGGCCCACGACCGCCGGCTGCAACCGTGGGGGAGGAGGTGTCACGGTGCCCGGACCGGCGACGCAGGCCGCATTTTGTTTCGCGGTAAGCGCATCGACCCGGAGCACCGCAAGACCCGCGAACTGTGAAGCCCTCACCGATCCGCCGCCGCAGGCTCGGCCCGCGGCTTCCACCGGGGTGAGGTGACCGCCCACCGGGTTCGCGGCGTGTCGCACTCGAACATATGTCCGATAGTCGGATAGCTTTCGCGTCATGGCGACCTCCCGGGACGGCAGCAGGAGCACCGCAACCGCAACGGATATCCGCGATCTCGCGCCCACGACGCCCGTCCCCGCGTCCGCGAACCGCGGCACCGGCACCCCGACCGCCCCGCCCCAGCGGGACATCCACCACCGGCCCCGCACCGCGGACGTCGACTGGCCGTCCCTCGCCCACGCCTACGGCCCCGCCGACGACATGCCCGGCCTCTTGGCCGCGCTCCGCGTACCCGACGCCGCCGTGCGCCGTCGCGCACGCCGTCGCCTGGCCGGAAGCGTGTTCCACCAAGGCGACCGCTACTCCGCGACCGCGCCGGCCATTCCGCCCCTGATCGCCGCAGCCGACGACCCCGAGGCGCCCGACCGGGACCGGATCCTGCGCCTCGTCGCGCTCCTCGCCGTCGGGTACGACGATGCGCACATACCCGGCGGCTTCGACGCCGTCGGCCTGCGCGCGGAATCCGCGCGCATCGCCGCCCGTGACGTCGGCGAAGCCCGCCGCGCGATGGCCGCATGGGTCGCGGACGCACCCAACGACGACATCCGCGCCAACCGCGCCTACCTGCTCGACGTCCGCGACTTCGCCGCCGAACGCGACCAAGCGGCCCGGGCGCTCCGCTGCTACGACGAGGCCCTCGCCGGTGCGCCCACCTACCGGCGGCTGCTCCTCGACCCCGACGCGTCCGTGCGCACCGCGGCCGCCTACCTCCTCGGCTGGTTCCCCGAGGACGCGGCCCCCACGATCCCGCTCCTCGCCGCCCGTGCCGTCGCCGACCCGGACGGTACGGCCGCCACGACCGCGGCCATCGCCGCGAGCCTCCTGGGCGGCGGAACAGCCGTGGCGCCGTGGGCCGTCCGCATCCTCGCCGACACGGCCAGGGCCGACGTCGGAGACCCGGCAACCCGAGCCGCAGCCCTCGTCCTTACCCTCGCCCTCGCCGCGACACCGCGCGCGGATGAGACCACCCGGCGCGCAGCCGCAATCCTCTCCGACCTGCTCACGCTGCCCGGCGCCGAGGACACGCCGGGCCCCCGCAGTGAAGTCCCCCGCCTGCCCTACTTGGACGGCGACTGGTCCGCACTGGCCGCGGCCGTACTCGACCGGTCCGATTCCTGAGCGGACGCCTTCGACGCCGATCCCGCCTCGGCGCCCGCCCCGGTCTCAGCCCGTAGCCGACGGCAGTCCCAGCAAAGCCCGGGTATCCGCCGTCGTGGCGACCGGCCGTCCCGCCGCCCGGGCCAGGTCCGCGGCTTCGCGCACGAGTTCCGCGTTCGTGGCCTCGCGCAGTCCGGGGCCGGCGTGGTCTTCCAGACCGACGTGCAGGTGTCCGCCGAGTTCGAGGGTCAGCCGGGCGACGGGGGTTGCGAAGATGTCGCCGCCCATGACCGCCGTCGACCAGGGCAGACCGGTGCCGTCCAGCATGTCGAGGTAGGCGCGCAGGGCGGGCTCGGTGGGCGGGAGGCCGAAAGACGGGCCTGCGGTGGTCTTTCCGAGGTAGCCGTACTCGCCGCCGAAGTACAGCTTGACCATGGCGCCGGCCGGGAGGCGCCCGGCACGGTGCCACGCCAGCACGGCGCGCAGGAAGCCGGGCTCGTAGATGGCCAGGCTGGGTCCGAGGCGCAGTTGCGTGCACAGGTTCATCTGGTGGCGGATGTCGTCGTAGCTGTTGCTGTAGACGATGCCGCCGGTGGGGATGCCGTCCGCGTCGCAGCCGCCGAGGTTGACCGAACCGGGGTCGACGATGCCGATCTGCAGCCAGCCGCCCTTGGCGAGGAGTTCGACGTGCGCGAACGAGCCGGCCACGTCCGCGGCGTACCCCACGGTCGGATAGATCAGCGTGTCCGGGCGTTCGGCGAACACCTGTCGCCAGGCAAGCAGGTAGCGCTCGGCGACTTCTTCGCGGGTGGGCGGCGGTGCACCGGTGCTGCGGCCGGGCGTGTCGATGTGGTTGTGCAGGATCGCGGCGCCCGCCTCCAGGCAGGCGAGCGCGTCCCGGGCGATGCCGTCCGGGTCGCGTGGCGCACGCGGGTTGATGCCGTTGAGGGCGGCCTCGATGATCACCGCGTGGGACTGCTCGGACGGGACGGACACGAAGCCTCCTGCTGGTGCGAAGGACGCGCTGCCGACCGCGACGGCGCGGCCCTGCATCACGCCGGGACCGTACGGTACGGCGCGTGCGGATGCCAGAGCCCGGCCTGCGCGTTCACCGCACCTACGCGCTCCGCTGCCCCGCCCCTCGGCGATCTGCACCGGCCCCTTGGCGATCTGCACCGGCCCCGCCGGCGTGAAACCCACCGGTTCGCCCCCGTCCCATGCCCTGAGCCGACCCACTCCGTCCCCGAACCCTCCCAGGCCCCCACCCCCTGCCTCCGGAATTTCCGCCGCGTCCTCAACGCCCCGTCAATGCCTCACAACCCCAGGAGCAACACCGACCCCAGCTACGACACCCACCCCTCCTCACCCTCCACTTGCGTCCTTCCCCACCCTCCCCAATGATGCAACCCTGGATACAAACCGGGCCAAATAGGGCAATATCCGCCTACTTGTTTCGCGGCCACCCGGCCCGTATCCGGACCCCTGCCCCAGTCGTGAAGGCGGAAGGAGCCCTCGTGGCATCAATGGACGCGCCCGCAGGCCGAACAGCGGGCCGCAAGACCGCCGCCCACGCCGGTCCGAAGCTCAACGCCATTTCCTGGCTCGCCCTCGCGCTGATGACCACCAGCTCGGTGGCCTCCCTGCGCGCCGCGCCGACGATGGCCGTCTACGGCCTCGCCTGCGTCTTCCTCTACCTCGTCCCCGCGATCGTGTTCCTGCTGCCGACCTCGCTGGTCTCCGCGGAACTCGCGTCCGGCTGGTCCGGGGGCGTGTACCGGTGGGTCGCCGAAGGGCTGTCGAAGCCGCTCGGGTTCCTCGCCGTGTGGTGCCAGTTCGCCATGACGATCTTCTACTACCCGAGCCTGCTCGCCTACGTGGCCAGCACCTTCGCCTACGTCATCAACCCCGACCTGGCCAGCCAAGGCCTCTACACGGCGATCGTCATCGTCGTCACGTACTGGCTGGGCGTGTTCGTGTCCTCGCGCGGCACCAAGACCGTCGCCGGCCTGTCCAGCTGGGGACTCGTCATCGGCACGCTCGTCCCCGGCCTGATCCTGATCGTCCTCGGCGCCGTGTTCCTCGGCCAGGGCAACCCGTCGGCCGCGCCGATGAATTCGGGCCACATCCTGCCGCCGTGGACCGGCCTCGCCAGCCTGGTGCTCATCGTCAACAACTTCCTGAGCTACTCGGGCATGGAGATGAACGCCGTCCACGTCTCCTCGCTGCGCAAGCCCGCCAAGGAGTTCCCGAAGGCGATGTTCCTGGCCACCGGCCTGGTGCTGCTCATCTTCATCCTCCCGGCGCTCGCGATCAGCTGGGTCGTGCCGTCGTCGAGCCTGTCGCTGACCGCAGGCGTGATGCAGGCGTTCGACGCGTTCTTCGCCTACTTCAACGTGACCTGGCTGACCCCGATCCTCGGCCTGATGCTCATCGCCGCCGCCCTCGGCGGCATGCTGACCTGGCTGGCCGGCCCGTCCAAGGGCCTGCTGGCGATCAGCCGCGAAGAGGGCTACCTGCCGCCGTTCTTCCAGAAGCTCAACAAGCACGGCGTGCAGCAGAACATCCTGGTCACCCAGGGCTTCGTCACCACTGGCATCGCGCTGCTGTACGCGTTCATCCCGGACGTGTCCAGCGCCTACTGGATCCTGTCCGTCATCACCACGCAGGTCTACCTCATCGTCTACCTGCTGATGTTCGTCGCCGCGCTCCGGCTGCGCCGCAACAAGCCCGACCACCCGCGCGGCTTCCGCGCCCCGATGCTGCCGGTGCTGTGCGTCGTCGGCTTCGTCGCGTCGGCCGCCGCCATGATCATCGGGTTCGTGCCGCCGTCCCAGTACGGCTCCGGCAGCCTCATCTCCTACCTCTTCATCGTCGGCGGCGGCCTGGTCATCGTGGGCCTGCTGATCCCGTACCTGTTCCTCAGGTTCCGCAAGCCCAGCTGGAAACGCCCGGACACCGAATGGAAGGCCGGCGTCGGCACCGTCACCGAAGGCGAGGCGCAGGCATGAGCACCGGAAGCCCCGAGAAGACCCACCACCACCTCGGCGAAGACGTCGACCACGCGGGCCACGTCGACACCGGCGTCATGAGCCGCCGCTGGATCTACATCGGCGCGATCGTCATCCTCGTCGGCATCCTCGTCGCCGGACTCGTGTCGTGGAGCAACATCAAGGCCACCAACGAGGCCACGAACAAGGCGAACCAGCTCAAGAACTCGCTCGCCGCCGCCGGCCTCCCGGTCCCGACCACGGACCAGATCGTCCGCGTCCTCGGTACCGACGGCGGCGCCGTGTGCGCGGACCCCGCCACCGCGCTGCGCCACGGGATCGACCGGGTCGGCCTCACCAACGGGGCCGCCGGCCCCGGGCAGCGGCCCACCATCGGCGCCCCGGGCGTCGTCAACGCCGAACGCATCGTCCTGCAGACCTACTGCCCCTCCAAAGTCGACGACTTCGAGGACCAGGTCCGCCACCTCAAGTTCGACGACGTCGCCAACTCCTGACGCGGCCTGCGTCGGCCCCCGCACCCCCACCGCACCGACCGCCCGCACCGGAAGGACCACCCCCCGCATGACCACCGCGCCCGGCAAGCAGGCCCCCACCACCCAGGACCTGGCCCGCCGCATCCACGAGCAGATGGCCCGCACCAAGCAGGACCTCGCCACGCTCGTCGGCTTCAAATCCGTCGCCGACCCGCGCCAGTTCCCGCCGGAAGAGTGCGAGAAGACCGCGCAGTTCGTCGCCGACGCGTTCCGCGAGGTCGGCTTCGCCGACGTCCGCCTCGACCCCACCCCCGACGGCAGCAAAGCCGTCGTCGGCGAACGCCCCGGCCCGCCCGGCGCCCCCACCGTCCTGCTCTACTGCCACTACGACGTCCAGCCGCCGCTGGACGACGCCGCCTGGCACACCCCGCCATTCGAACTCACCGAGAAGGACGGCCGCTGGTACGGGCGCGGCGCCGCCGACTGCAAGGGCAACATCGCCATGCACCTGACCGCGCTCCGCGCCCTCGGCGACGACATCCCCGTCACGCTGCGCCTGGTCGCGGAAGGCTCCGAGGAACAAGGCACCGCGGGCCTGGACAACTACGTCCCGCAGCACCCCGACGTCCTGCGCGCCGACGCCATCCTGGTCTGCGACACCGGCAACGCCGCCGTCGGCACCCCCACCCTCACCACCACGCTGCGCGGCATCGCCAACGTCGTCGTCCACGTCGAGACGCTGCAGAGCGCGGTGCACTCCGGCATGTTCGGCGGACCCGCCCCCGACGCCCTCGGCGCGCTCATCGCGATGCTCGCGTCGCTGCGCAACGCCGACGGCATGACCGCGATCGACGGACTGGCCAACGACCAGGTGTGGGACGGCGAACCGTACGACGAAGCCCAGTTCCGGTCGGACGCGGGCGTCCTCGACGGGGTCGGCCTCGTCCCCGGCGGCACCGTCGCCGACCTGGTGTGGGCGCGCCCGGCGGTCACCGTCCTCGGCATCGACTGCCCGCCGGTCGTCGGCTCGTCGGCGTCCGTGCCGCCCAAGGCCAGCGCCCGGATCAGCCTGCGCGTCCCGCCCGGAGTCGACGCCGACGAGGCGCTGACGAAGCTCACCGACCACCTCAAGGCCCACGCGCCGTGGGGCGTCCGCCTCGCCTTCGAACCCGAGGAATCGGGGCAGCCGTTCAAGGCCGTCATGAGCGGGCCCGCCTACCACGCCCTCCAGGAGGCGCTCGAAGAGGCGTACGGTAAACCCATGACGACCGTCGGCCAGGGCGGCTCGATCCCGCTGTGCACGATCCTGCACCGCGTCTTCCCCGAAGCCGAGATCGCCCTCATGGGCGTGGAAGAACCCAAGTGCCTCATCCACGCCCCCAACGAGAGCGTGGACCCGAGCGAGATCGAGCACATGGCGCTCGCCGAAGCGCTGTTCCTGCTGAAGTACCCGGCGGCGGCAGCCGGCTGACAGGGCCCGCATGACCGATACCCCGACCTCGCAGGAGGGCTGGCTCCCGCCGGCCCTCCTGCGGGCGGTGTGGGCGCAGCCGGGACGGCTGGCCGAAGTGATGGCGCTGTTCGCGGTCCGCCACCTCGGCGCGGGCGCCGCCGCGTCCGCCCACGCCCGCCTCGAGAGCCGCGACGGCCGCACCGACGCGGAACTCGACGACGACGCCGTGCGCCACGGCACCTTGGTCACCGTCACCGAAGGCGCCTTCGTCGGCGGCCCGTTCCTGGTTTTCATCCCCGTCGCCTTCTGCGCCGCGCTGCTCGGCCAGGCCCGCATGGTCCTCGAAATCGCCGCCCTCCACGGCCGCGACACCCGCAGCGACGCCCGCGCCGCCGACCTCCTGGTCCTGCAAGGCGCCTACCCCGACACCCTGCAGGCCGGCGCCGCCCTGGCCGCGGTCCGCGCCCAGGCCACGGCCACGCCCGACCCGGTGGCGGGGGAGGAGCCCGAAGATGAGCCTGGGGATGCGCCTGGGGAGGAACCGGCCGCGAAGGCCGCCCGACCGACCGACCAACGGCCGGGGGAACCCGGGGACGCCACGGAAACCGGAGGGGCCGGAGGGGCCGGCAAACCCGGAGAGGGCCGCAAACCCGGAGAGGCCGGCAAGCCCGCCAAACCCCGCCTCACCGAACGCTTCGGCGCCCTCATGCGGATGGCCGCCGTCCTCGGCCTGATCACCCCCGAACCGGGCCCCCGCGGCCGCCTGCGCCGCATCCTCAGCTGGGTCTACGTGGCCGCGCTGATCGTCGTCGGCTTCGTCGTCCCCCTCGTGTGGATCCCCGCCATGGGCTACGGCTACAAACGCGCCACGCCCGCCCTCGGCCGCCGTGCCGTCGCCTACTACACCGGCGCGGCCCCCGACGGCGGCGACAGCGCTCCCCTCATCGCGGGCCGCGGCTTCGACCCCATCGGCGTCGTCACCTTCATCCGCACCCTCGTCGCCGCCGCAGTCCCGCTCGCCGCGGTCGGCTTCGTCGTCCTGGCCGACATCCGCATCGGCGACAGCAACATCGCCGCCGCCGGCGTCGCCATCGTCGTGGCCACCCAAGTCGCCGCGGCCGCATGGGTCGTCTACCGCCTCCGCAAGCGCCACCGCACATCAGGGCGCTGACCGAGGCCCGTCCTCCCCCTCCCACAGCTTCATCGGCACATACCCCACGCACCGACCGTCCGCCGCCAGGATCCGACCGATGCGTTTGGCGGACTCCAGGACGACCGTGCGGTCGAGGACTTCCACGCGGGGGTAGCGGCGGATCAAATCGGCTTCGAACGCGGGGAGGTCGGCGAGGGAACGCAGCCACATGGCGGCGTAGAGGTTGGCCGGGCCGGTGACGGCGGCGGACATGCGGACGTCGGGGTGGGCGGCCAGGCGGCGCCCCACCTCGTCGAGATCGGGTGGCGGGACGCGCAGCCACCACAAGGCGGTGACCGGCCAGCCGGACAGCGTGTGGGCCACCTCGCAGCGCAGCCGGGCGTGGCCGGAGCCGATCAGCCAGGCGACGCGGCGGGCGGCGGTTGCGGGGCTGACGCCGACGGCGCGCGCCAGGGCGCTGACCGGGGCGCGGGCGTCGCGGCCCAGGGCGAGGACGAGTGCGCGGTCCACGGCGGTGACGCGGCGGTCGCGCGGGGTCTCGTCGGAGGCGGTGCCGAGGGTGCGTTGCTGTCCGGCGTCCAGGGCGCGCAGGCGCCACGCCGCGCCCTCCTGGTAGAGCCGGGTGACCAGGTGGGGCCGGACCGAGACGACGCCGGGGACGTGGGACAGGCGCTGCTGCATGTAGGCCGACAGCGCTGTCGCGTCGGGGGCCCCGACGGTGAGGAGCAGGTCCCGGCCATCCGACACGTGTTCGACGCTGACGGCCTGCGCGTCGCGCGTGAGGGTGTCGCGTACCGCGGCCAAGGCGCCGCGTTCGACCGCCAGTTCGACCAGGGCCAGGCAGCCCGGGCCTCCGGTGCCGCGTCCCGGGCCCGCGTAGCACGTCACCCATGCGCGCCCCGACGCGGACAAGCGGCGCCACCGCCGCGCCAACGTGACCGCGTCCACGCCGAGGACCGGCGCCAGCCCCGACCACGGCGCGCGCGGCGCGACCTGCAACGCGTGCACGAGCGCCAAGTCCAGCTCGTCCAACGGCTCCGCAGCCGCGGCGGCCCGTCCCGTTCCGGCGGACGAATCGACGGAATCCTGCGCCACGCACCCCTCCCTTGCGGACATCCGGCATCCGGAGCGCCATCCCACACCCTGGCGCCACCCTGGCGGAAGCCCACGAGAGGAATCCCACGATGACCGTCCTCGACGACGCCCGCGCCCTGCACGGCGACCTCGTCCGCATGCGCCGCGACCTGCACTCCCGACCGGAGATCGGCCTGGACCTGCCGTACACGCAAGAGCGCGTCCTCGCCGGGCTCGACGGCCTTCCCCTCGACATCGCCACCGGCCGCGCCCTCAGCTCGGTCGCCGCCGTCCTGCGCGGCGCCCTCCCCGGCCCGACGGTGCTGCTCCGCGGCGACATGGACGCCCTCCCGGTCACCGAACGCTCCGGCGTCTCCTACGCGAGCACCGAACCCGGACGCATGCACGCCTGCGGCCACGACCTGCACACCACCATGCTCACCGGCGCCGCCCGGCTCCTCGCCGCCCGCCGCGACGCCCTCGCCGGGAACGTCGTCTTCATGTTCCAGCCCGGCGAGGAAGGCCCCGGCGGCGCCGGCCTGATGATCGAGGAAGGCGTCCTGGACGCGAGCGGCGAACGCGCCGTCGCCGCCTACGCCCTGCACGTCACCTCGGCGATGATCCCCTCCGGCCTGTTCACCGCCCGCGCCGGCACCGCCATGGCCGCCGCCGACAGCGTCACCGTGACCGTCCGCGGCGCGGGCGGCCACGGCTCGATGCCGCACCGCGCGAAGGACCCCGTCCCCGCGGCCTGCGAAATGGTCCTCGCCCTGCAGACGATGGTCACCCGGCGCTTCGACATCCACGACCCGGTCGTGGTGACCGTCGGCAGCTTCCACGCCGGAACCGCCGAGAACGTCATCCCCGCCGAAGCCGTCTTCGGCGCCACCCTGCGCTCCTTCACCCGCGAATCGCACGCCCGCATCAAGGACGAGGTCGCCCAGACCCTGCGCGGCATCGCGGCCGCCCACGGCCTCGCCGTCGACGTCGAATTCGACGGCACCGCCTACCCGGTCACCGTCAACGAGACCGGCGCCGTCGACCACGTCGCCGCCACCATCCGCGAGGTCCTCGGCGAGGAACGCTTCTTCCCCCAGCCGCGCCCCGGCGCCGGCGCCGAGGACTTCTCCCTCGTCCTCGAAGACGTCCCCGGCGCCATGGTCATGCTCGGTGCCTGCCCGCCCGAACGCGACCTCGCCAAGGCGCCCGCGAACCACGCCCCCGAAGCCGCTTTCGACGACGCCGTCCTCGCCGACGGCGCCGCCGTCTACGCGGAACTCGCGCTGCGCCGCCTCGCCGCAGGCTGACGGCTCCGGGCCGCCCCCTCAGCCGAGTGGGGGCGGCCTACGCCGCCGCGTCCACCCCGCGGCGCGGAGTCCGGTGCCACCCGTCGGCCTCCGGCACCCCGCGCGCCCACGTGCCGACCCGGCCGGCGGACTGCGCCACCACCGCGCCCAGCACCGTCGCCGCAATCACCACCGCGAACAGCGCGACCAGCCACGACTCGATCGAGAAGGCGACGCCGATCGTGCCGTAGCGGCGCTCGTTCGTGGTTAACAGGTGCGGCACGTACCGCGCGGACAGCTGCCCGAACGCGACCGTCCCGGCCATCGTGAACACCGCCGTCGGCACCAGCGCCCGCCACCGCACACGGCCGGACAGCAGCACGAAGGGCGTCCACCACCACAGCGCCACCGACCCGGCCACCACCAGCAGCGTCCGCAGCACGCCCAGCGCCGCACCGCCGTGCGTCACCTTCACCGTGAGCCCGATGACGACGAAGTAGACGACGATCCCCACGATCCACGCCAGCGGCCGCCACGCACTGCGCAGCCCGCCCGGCGTCAGCACCCACGCCCGCTCGTAGACGCGCTGCAGCGCGCGGCTGAAGCTCGTCGCGCTGAGCAGCACGAGCAGACAGCCGATGACGGTGAGCCCGGCCTCGGACGTCGCCGCCGTGAGGTCCTGCACGTTGGTCCTGGTCTCGCCGCGCAGCCCCAGCCGCGAGCGCATCCAGTCGAGCATGCCGTCGCCGACCGCGGTGGGCGCGGCCGACGCGAGGACGATCACCAGCGGCATGAGCGCCAGGAACGCCTGGGCGGCGAGGGCCATCATGCGGTCGGTGATCTGGATGTCGAGGGCGCGTCCCACGCAGCGTCCCGGGAACGTCGTCCGCCACACCTTGCGCCAGGTGCGGATGCGCGCGCGTACTCCGGCAGTTGCCGCGTCTGCCACCGGGCAGCCTCCCCACGTGTCGGCGCGGCCGCGATGCCCTCCGCGGAACGCGCCGTGCCGAGGCCCACCGCGCGGGATGGCGGGCCATGGGGGAGTGGTTCCCCCGGTTGCCGGGCGATCGAAACGTGCATTTATTGGCAATACGACTTATTCGGTGCAAATCCGTGCACGGTTCCCGAAAGGACGGTCGGCATGCCCGCAGCCTCCGACGACCTCGCCCGACTCGCCGCCGAGGCGTACATCTACGGCTACCCCCTCGTCTTCGACACCGCCATGGTGGAGCGTTGCACGGCCGACGGCTTCGGCTCCATCCCCGCCGCACCCCCCAACACCTTCGGCCACGCCACCGAGCCGGCCACCCCCCGCGACGACTTCGTGTCCATCAACAACGACACGCTCTACTCGATCGCCCAGCTCGACCTCAGCGGCGGCCCGCTGCTCCTCCACGTCCCCGACACCGCGGACGCCTACTACGTCCTGCAGTTCGTCGACCTGTGGACCAACAACTTCGCGTACGTCGGACGCCGCGCCACCGGAACCGCCGCGAGCACCTACCTGATCACCCCGCCGCACTGGATCGGCAGTGTCCCCGACGCCACCCCCGTCATCAACGCGCCCACCACCCGGGTCAGCATCGTCGGCCGGTTCGCCTGCGACGGCCCCGACGACGCCGCCCGCGTCGCCGGCCTGCAAAAACAGCTCACCCTCAGCCCTCTCGGCGCCGCCGGCACCCTCGCCGGACTGCCCGTGCCCGACCGTGAAGTCCGCGAAGACCTCCGGTTCTGGGAGCAACTGCGGGTCCTCATGGCCGCGTTCCCGCCCGCCGACCCCGACCGCGCCTACCAGCGCCGCTTCGCCCCGCTCGGACTGCTCCACTCGGGCGAGTCGCCCTACCGCGACACCCCCGACGGGCTCGCCGACGCCCTGCGCGCGGGCATGGCCGCCGGCAAAGCCCAGGTCGAGGCGTACGGGAAGGATCCCGGGTCCGACCCGAGCGGGTCGCGCTGGATCATGTCGATGCACGCCTTCGACTACAACCTCGACCACCTGGGTCTCGGCACCGTCGACGGTCCCCAGTGGAAGATCGCCGACCGCACCGACTCCTACCTCGACCGGGCCTCGGCCGCCCGCATGGGCCTGTGGGGCAACCACGCCTACGAGGCGCTCTACGCCCAGACGTTCGTCGACGTGAACGGCGACACCCTGGACGGGAGCCGCGCCTATACGCTCACCTTCGGCGAACCGCCGCCGGTCGAAGCGTTCTGGTCGGTGACGATGTACAGCGTCCCCGACTACTACCTGGTCGACAACGCCATCAACCGCTACTCCATCGGCGACCGCACCGAAGGCCTGGTGTACGGCGACGACGGGTCGCTCACCCTCCACCTCCAGCACGGCAAGCCGATCGAAGGCGAAGAGGCCAACTGGCTGCCCACGCCCTCGGGGGCGTTCCGTCCGATGATCCGGCTCTACCAGCCGGGCGCGGCGCTCCTCGACGGGACGTACCGGCTGCCCGACATCGTGCCGGCGCCGTAGCCGGCGGCGGGGCGAAGTGTCGGACGGGCCTGGGCCTGTCCGACGTTCGGACGGGCCCTGAACGTCGGCGTTCGGCGAAGCCTCGGAAACGGCGAAGCCCCCCGCGGGTGCGGGGGGCTTCGCCGGGTGGGCCAGGGCTACGGGTTCTTCACCGCGGAGATCTCGAACTCGAGCGTTACCTTGTCGCTGACCAGGACGCCGCCGGTCTCCAGCGTCGCGTTCCACGTCATGCCGTAGTCCTTGCGGCTGACGACCTGCGTGCCCTCGAAGCCGACCCGCAGGTTGCCGTACGGGTCGCGGGCCGCGCCCGTGTACTCGAATTCCAGGCTGATCGGCCGCGCGACGCCCTTGATCGTCAGGTTGCCGGTGAGCCGGTACGTCGACGGGGACAGCTGCTCGGCGCCGGTCGACACGAACTCCAGCGTGGGAAAGTTCGGCGCGTCCAGGAAGTCGTTCGTGCGCAGGTGCCCGTCGCGCTGGTCGTTGCGGGTGTCGATGCTGTCCGCCCGGATGGAGACGTGCGCCGACGACTTGCCCGGGTTGTCGCCGTCCAGGGTGATCGTGCCCGTGAACTCGTTGAACGCCCCGCGCACCTTCGTGATCATCGCGTGGCGCGCAAAGAACCCGATCCGCGAGTGCGTCGGGTCGATCGTGTACGTGCCGGTCAGCTCGGACAGGGGGATCACGCTGTCGGTCATGTGCAAGCTCCGTCGGTGGTTCGGGGCGGGGTGCCGGACGAGGCGGTTCCGCGGTGCCTCGGGGACGGCGCGGGCGTGCCGGAGCGCGCGCCCGTATCGGTACGAGCCTGTGCCCGCAACCGGGGCCCGGCAACCCGAGGGATCGTGGCGCCGGTATGACGCCACCCGATTGCATTAATGGCGCCATAAACTCTTGCGTGGCGCCATCAATGGCGCCATGATGGCGTCATGGACCTTTCGCCCTACGTCGAGAACCTCCGCATCGAACTCGTCGTGGCCGCCGACGCCGGCGGCGACGAGGCCCGTGCGCTGGCCGAACGACTCACCTCGCCGCTCGAGGCGGCCGCCCGCCTCACCCTGCTCAGCGCCCTGTCGGACGCCGCCGACGAGATCACCCGCGAACTCGCCCCCGGCTCCGTCGACCTCCGCCTGCGCGGACTCAACCCCGAGTTCGTCGTCAACCCCGGCGTCGCCGTGGAATACGACGGCCCCCTGACCGGCCATACCGGCCATACCGGCCCCGCCGGCCGTCCGGCCGCGGCCCCCGACCAGGCCGCGGGACCGGGCCACGGGCTGCCCGCGCCCGAGCCGGACGACGACGGCGGCACCGCCCGCATCAACTTCCGCGTCCCCGCGGCCCTCAAGAGCCGTATCGACGAAGCCGCCGCCGCGGAAGGCCTGTCCGTCAACGCCTGGCTCGTCCGCGCCGCCAACGCCGCCCTGGCACCGGCCGAACCGGCCCGCCAGGCCACCCCGCAGCGCTCCCGGCGCTACGGCGCCGACCACTTCACGGGCTGGGTCCGCTGACCCCACCCCGACCGCACGCCGTCACGGCGCCAACTGGCGCCAACTAGCGCCAACAATGGCGCCACGCTCGATGCCACCGCCCGCACGTCTCGCGGCCGATGCCGCATGCCTTACCCGACCCGGCAGCACCGCTGCCGCCGACCCTGAGGACGACACCGCCATGCCCAGCTTCGACACCCCCGAACCGATCTCCGTCGCCGCCGACTTCGACGCCGGCACCCTCCGCCTCGTCGCCCACGACGGTCACGCCACCACCACCGTCGAGATCCGACCCGCCAACCCGGCCCGCGACGTCGACGTCAAGGCCGCCGAACAGACCACCGTCGACTTCGCGCACGGCACCCTCACCGTCAAATGCCCCAAGCAGCGCCGCTCCTTCCGGCGCAGCGGCGTCGTCGAGGTGACCATCGACCTGCCCGCCGGGTCCCGCGTCGTCGGGAACACCAGCATGGGCGACCTGATCGCCGACGGAACCCTCGGCGACGTGCGGTTCAAGACCAGCATGGGCGACGTCCGCGTCGACCGGACCGGCGCGCTGCACGCGGAATCGTCGTACGGCGCCATCAGCGCCGAACACGTGGCCGGCGAAGCGTTCGCCAGCACCGGGACCGGCACCGTGGACCTCGCCGCGGTGGACGGCCACGCGGTCGTCAAGAACGCCAACGGCGCCACCCGCCTCGGCCATGTGCGCGGCGAACTGCGGGCCAAGGCGTCCAACGGCGAGATCGTCGTCGACCGGGCCGACAGCAGCGTCGTCGCGAAGAGTTCCAACGGCGACGTGCGGATCGGCGACGTCGGCCACGGCAGCGCCGTCCTCGAGACCGCACGCGGCGACATCGAGATCGGCATCCGCAAGGGCACCGCCGCCTGGCTCGACGTCGGCTCGCACTTCGGCACCGTGCACAACATGCTGTCCGCCTCCGACCCCGCCGCCAAGAGCGACGCCACCGTCGAGGTCCGCGCCGGGACCGCACTGGGGGACATCACGATCCGACGCGCCTGACCCCGCAGCGGACCCCGCAGCGGACCCCGGACCGGCCCGGGACCGACTCCCCGGCCGGACCCCACCGGAACCCCGCCGGGCCTCCGGCGCCGCCGAGGCGCGCCGCACCCCGCGGCCGCCGCCGGACGTCGGCGCGGCATGGCAGCATCGGGCCGTGACCAGCAAGCCCGACAGCCCCGGAGGCGCCGACAACCGGGAGCACCTGCGCGAACTGGCCCGGCTGCGCCGGGTGCGCGACCGGATCGACCGCGAGTTCGCCCAGCCGCTCGACGTCGAAGCGCTCGCCCGCGGCGTGCACATGTCGGCCGGGCACCTGAGCCGGCAGTTCCGCCGCGCCTACGGCGAACCGCCGTACCGCTACCTGATGACCCGGCGCATCGAACGCGCCATGGCGCTGCTGCGCCGCGGCGACCTGAGCGTCACCGACGTGTGCTTCGCGGTCGGGTTCTCGTCGCTGGGCACCTTCAGCACCCGCTTCACCGAACTCGTCGGTGTCCCGCCGAGCAGCTACCAGCGCCGGGAAGCCGACAAAACCGGCAACGAGGAGATGCCGTACTGCGTCACCAAACACGCCACACGGCCCGTCAGGAATCGAGAAGCAGACCGCACGCAGCGCACCTAGGCTCGTCCGCATGGACGTGACGATCAACGCGAGTTTCCTGCCGCACGACGACCCCGAGGCCTCGCTGGCCTTCTACCGGGACGCCCTCGGGTTCGAGGTCCGCAAGGACGTCGGCCAGGGCGCGATGCGGTGGATCACGGTCGGCCCAGCCGACCAGCCCGGCATGTCCATCGTCCTGGCCCCGCCCGCCGTCGACCCGGGAATCACCGACGACGAACGGCGGACCGTCACGGAGATGATGGCCAAAGGCACCTTCGCGATGATCCTCATGGCGACCGCGGACGTCGACGGTGCGTTCGCCCGGCTGGAGGCCGCCGACGTGGAGATCGTCCAGGAGCCGACCGACCAGCCGTACGGCGTCCGCGACTGCGCGGTGCGCGACCCCGCGGGCAACCTGGTCCGCATCCAGCAGCAGAGCTGAAAACCGGCAGCAGGGCCGAACCGGGCAGCAGGGCCGGACCCGGACCATGCCGGACCGAGACCTGCCGGACCGAGACCACGCCGGGCCGAGCCGTGAGGACCGCAGACGCGGTCGGGGAGAGACGATGAGCACCGCGAGCAGGAAGAAGACGGCCGCTTCCACGCCGGACGCCGCCGACCGGCACGATCTGATCCGCGTGCACGGCGCGCGGGTCAACAACCTCAAGGACGTCAGCGTCGAGCTGCCGAAGCGGCGGCTGACCGTGTTCACGGGAGTGTCGGGGTCGGGCAAGAGTTCGCTGGTGTTCGACACCATCGCGGCGGAGTCGCGGCGGCTGATCAACGAGACCTACAGCGCGTTCGTCCAGGGCTTCATGCCGACGCTCGCGCGCCCCGAGGTCGACGTCCTCGAAGGACTGACCACCGCGATCATCGTCGACCAGCAGCGCCTGGGCGCCGACCCGCGGTCCACCGTCGGCACCGCGACCGACGCGCACGCGATGCTGCGGATCCTCTTCAGCCGGCTCGGCGACCCGCACATCGGGCCGCCCAGCGCGTTCTCCTTCAACGTGCCGTCGGTCCGGGCCAGCGGGGCGATCACCGTCGAACGCGGCGAGAAGTCCAAGGCCGTCAAGAAGTCCTTCTCGCGGGCCGGCGGCATGTGCCCACGCTGTGAAGGCATGGGTTCGGTGACGGACCTCGACCTCACCCAGCTGTACGACGCCGCCAAGTCCCTCGACGAAGGCGCCCTGACGGTGCCCGGCTACAAGGCGGGCGGCTGGAACTACCGGCTCTACAGCGAGTCCGGGTTCTACCCGGCGGACAAGCCGATCGGGAAGTTCACCAAGCGGGAACTCCACGACTTCCTGTACCACGAGCCGACCCGTATGAAGATCGCGGGCATCAACATGACCTACGAAGGTCTGATCCCGCGGATCCAGAAGTCGATGCTCGCCAAGGACAAGGAGGCGATGCAGCCGCACATCCGCGAGTTCGTCGACCGCGCGGTCACCTTCACCGCCTGCCCCGACTGCGGCGGCACCCGGCTCGCCGAGCCCGCCCGCACGTCCCGGATCGACGGCGTCAGTATCGCCGACGCCTGCGCGATGCAGATCAGCGACCTCGCCGCCTGGGTCCGCGGCGTCGACGACCCGTCCGTGGCGCCGCTGCTCGCGGCGCTCGGGCACAACCTCGACTCGTTCGTCGAGATCGGACTCGGCTATCTCTCCCTCGACCGGCCCTCCGGGACCCTGTCCGGCGGCGAGTCGCAGCGCGTCAAGATGATCCGGCAGCTCGGCTCGTCGCTGACCGACGTCACCTACGTCTTCGACGAGCCCACGATCGGCCTGCACCCGCACGACATCCAGCGCATGAACGAACTGCTGCTCCAGCTGCGGGACAAGGGCAACACCGTCCTCGTCGTCGAACACAAGCCCGAACTCATCGCCATCGCCGACCACGTCGTCGACCTCGGCCCCGGCGCGGGCGCCGGCGGCGGCACGGTGTGCTTCGAAGGCACCGTCGCCGAGCTGCGCCGCTCCGACACCGTCACCGGCCGCCACCTCGACGATCGCGCCAAGGTCAAGGACAAAGTCCGCACACCGACCGGCACGCTGGAGCTCCGCGGTGCCGACACCCACAACCTGCAGAATGTCGACGTCGACATCCCCCTCGGCGTGCTCGTCGTGGTCACCGGCGTCGCCGGATCGGGCAAATCCTCCCTCGTGCACGGGTCGATCCCGGTCGGCGCGGGCGTCGTGTCGATCGACCAGAGCGGCATCCGCGGATCCCGGCGCAGCAACCCGGCGACCTACACCGGCCTGCTGGAACCGATCCGGAAGGCGTTCGCAAAAGCCAACGGGGTCAAGCCCGCACTGTTCAGCGCGAACTCCGAGGGCGCGTGCCCGAACTGCAACGGCCTCGGCGTCGTCTACACCGACCTGGCGATGATGGCCGGAGTCGCGACACCGTGCGAGGAATGCGAAGGGAAGGGCTTCGAGGCGTCGGTGCTGCAATACCGCCTCGGCGGGCGCGACATCAGTGAAGTCCTGGCGATGCCGGTCACCGAAGCCGAGGAGTTCTTCGGCACCGGCGACGCACGCACCCCCGCCGCACACACCGTCCTCGGCCGGCTCGCCGACGTCGGACTCGGCTACCTGACGATCGGCCAGCCGCTCACCACCTTGTCCGGCGGCGAACGCCAACGCCTCAAGCTCGCCACCCACATGGCCGACAAGGGCGGCGTGTACGTCCTCGACGAACCGACCGCGGGCCTGCACCTGGCCGACGTCGAACAACTCCTCGGTCTGCTCGACGGCCTCGTCGACTCCGGCAAGTCGGTGATCGTCGTCGAACACCACCAAGCGGTGATGGCGCACGCCGACTGGATCATCGACCTGGGCCCGGGGGCAGGCCACGACGGCGGACGCGTGGTGTTCGAAGGAACCCCGGAAGACCTGGTCGCCGGCCGGGCGACGGTGACGGGACGGCACTTGGCGGAGTACGTGGGGGCGTGACGCGGCTGCTCGTCCGCATCCGCGGCCGCGCAGGCGCGGGCGGTTCCGTTGGTTGACCGTGCGGAACCGCCCTCGCCGTGGGGGCACGGTCGTGTCCCCTGCGCGTAATCCCGGTGCGCCGGGCCGCGCCCGGCGATTACCGTGCCCGCCGTGATGGCTCGCCCGAACGAGCTGTTCGCCCACAGGCTCGTTACCCGACTCCTGGACTCGGCCGTGCGGGCGCACAACCCGAAGCTGCCTCCGTTGGAGGACGAGATCCGGCGGTTCGTGCGCGTCATGCACAGCTCACGGTCGCACCTGGCGTTGAACCTGCTGATGACCACTGCCTCGCTGCTCGACATCCTCGCCGACGAGACCACGACCCCGGTGTTCGCCACGCGCCCGCCCGCCTACCGCGCGAAGCCGGCGCGGGCGGCCGGCGACGAGCCGGCCGCGGACCTCCTCCACGCCCTCGCCGCGCTGCTGCGCGAGCACGCGTACGACGTGCCGACGCTCGCCGAGCTGCCGATGTCGCAGCGGGAGGCGCTGCTGCGGTTCGACTTGACCGCGTCGTACACCTCGTCGCTGCGCGACGGCGTCATGGGAGACACGGTCGAGGAAGCGTGCGACGCGCTCGTCGCGATGAACCATCCCGACTGCGAGGAACTCGCGGAACTCGGCGGCGAACTCCAGCGCGTCCTGCTGATGTTCCCAAGCGCGGACCGGCTCGCGGCGGCGTTCGCCGCGAGCATCCCCGCACCGCGGCGGGACGACGTCGAACTGCTGCTCGACGCCGTCCGTGCGCATTTCGTGCGGTGGCACTGATCCCCGGCGTTTCTGGCCTGCGTTCGGTGTCCCGGCGTCAGCGCCCGGTGAGCGCCTCCGCGGTCGGGGCCACCACGCCGAACAGGTCGCCGATCGTCGTCAGTGCGGCGGTGTGCAGGGCCGCGGCCGGCACGACGGAGCCGTCGGGCGCGGTGAGCGGGCGGGTGGCGCACGCTTCCGCGACGACCGTCGGACGATAGCCGTGCTGGAACGCGCCCTGTGCGGTGAAGGCGACGCACATGTGGGTCATGAACCCGGCGAGCACGAGTTCGGTGCCCGCGCCGAGGTCGCGGAGCGTCTTCTCCAGGTCGGTGTCGTGGAAGGCGTTGGGGACCTGCTTGACCACGACCGGCTCGCCGTCGACGGGAGCGACCCGGTCGTGGATGGCACCGATCTCGGCACGGATGTCGTACGGGGTGTCCGTGCCACCGTCGTTGACCACGTGCACGACCGGTATGCCCGCCGCACGGGCGGCCTCGAGGAGCCGCGCCCCGGCGTCGAGCGCCGCTTCGGCGCCCTCGAGGGCCATCACGCCGGTGGTGTAGGTGTTCTGGAAGTCGATCATCACGAGGGCGGCGTCGGCGAGGCGGGGGAGGTCGTTGTCGAGGCCGATGACGGTGCGCAGGGTGGGGGAGGGGGTGGTGGTTGCGTGGGTGCTCATGCGGGGTTCCTTGTTGTTTGTGTTGGGTTCGCCCGGGTTTTCGGGCAGGGGGCAGCGCCGGACCGGCCGGTGTCGTGGTCGGACCGCGCGGTAGGGGGTTGGTTGTCCGCCGGTTGTCAGCCGGTGACGCGGAAGCGTCGCCGGTAGGCCGCCGGCGTGGTGCCGATCTGCTTGCGCAGTGCCCGGTGGAGGGTTTCCACCGAGCCGAGCCCGCAGGCGGCGGCGATGTGGTCGAGGGGCTGGTCGGTGTTCTCCAGCAGGCGGCGGGCGGCTTCCACTCGGACGGCTTCGACGTACGCGCCCGGTGTGGTGCCGGTCTCCTGGCGGAACACGCGGGCGAAGTGGCGTTCGCTCAGGCACATCCGGGCCGCGAGCGCGGGTGTGGACAGGTCGTCCTCGGGATGGTCGGCGATGTGCATGCGCAGATCGTCGATGTCGCGGCGCGACGAGGCCGGGCGGCTCAGCGGGACGGAGAACTGGCTCTGCCCGCCCTGCCGCCTGAGGTACATCACGAGGTGGCGGGCCACCGCGAGCGCGACGTCCTCGCCCAGGTCGTCGGCGACCAGGGCGAGCGCCAGGTCCATGCAGGCGCTGATACCCGCGCCCGTCCACACGTTCCCGGAGCGGACGAAGATCGGATCCGGGTCCACGACGACCGCCGGATGATCGGCGGCGAGCTGCGCGGCGGTGGACCAGTGGGTGGTGGCGGTACGTCCGTCCAGCAGTCCCGCCGCGGCGAGCAGGTGCGCGCCCACGCAGACCGACGCCACCCGGCGGGCCTGCGGCGCGACACTCTTGACCCAGGCCACCACGTCTTCGTCGATGCGGGCGACGGGGCCGTCGGGGAGGATGTCGACCGCACCGGGTACCAGCAGGGTGTCGACGGCGCCGTCGACGTCGGCGAACGCCGTGTCGGCGAGGAGGCGGACCCCGGCCGACGTGGTGACGACGCCGGACGCGGGGCCCGCGAGTTCGACGCGGTAGCCGGCCCGGCCGCCGGTCTCCCGGTTGGCCAGCGCGAAGACCTCCGCGGGGCCGGTGACGTCGAGGAGGTCGACGTCCGGGAAGACCGCGATGACAATACGGCGGGTCGTGGACATGCCCCCATCGTTCCTGCTGCGCGGGTCTGTCAGCAATGACGGCGTTCTGTCATATGAAGACATGAGCTGAATCGAATAAATGATCGAATCGCAAGATAATCGATCAATAACGGGCCCTTGCTTCTCTGTCTCCTTACCTACCCAAAAGGACCCGCGCCTGGGCGCGGGAGCCCGTCGCTCGGTGGTGGGTTGGGGAGTTGAGGGGGCGACCGGGCGTGCGCCCGAAACGGGCTTCCGTGGTCGGCGTCGGCGGTAATCCGCCGATTGTCTTCAGGTGGGCTGTGTTGCGGCGGGGATCCGGTCGGCGCAGGGGGCAGGCGCGGTACGCCTTGCACCCACACGGTGTGCCGACAACCCCGGCGACGGCGACGCACGGCTTCAGCGCCGCCCGGTGCAGCGCGGGCGGCGCAGTGACGCGCAACGGAGCGGCCCTCCCGCCGCGGATGCTCGGCCTTCGGCGCGTACGGCGCGGATCGCGGTGTCGTCGGCCGGTCAGGTGGGCGGTGAGCAGGCCCGGCATGTCGAGGGACGCCGCCGTGGCGGTCTCGGGCGTTCGCGCCGCGTGCGCACGCTGCGATCGTTCGCCTTCGGCCGGGTTCGACACGCTGTCGGGCCTACGGCGGCAGGCCGAGCCAATGCATGCCCGGGGCGATCCGTCCGCGCTGCCTGCCGCGTCACCCCCGCCACCGCCCGGGGTGAACCGCCCCCGCCGCGGGAACCCGTCCCGTACCCGGGAGCCGGTCGCGCCGTTCCGGGTCCGGCCGGGCAAGCTAGGGACCGAACTGTGTCCGTTCCACTTGGGGAAGTCGCGTTGAACTTCTGGTCGATCTATCAGCAGGGTTTTGCGCGTGTCGCGGCGTGCACCGGTCACACCGTGATCGCGGATGCGCGGGCCAATGCCGAGGCGGTGCTGCGGCAGGCGCGGCGCTGTGCGGAGGAGGGCGTCGCGGTTGCGGTGTTCCCCGAGTTGGGGCTGTCGGGCTACTCGGTCGAGGATCTGCTGCTGCAGGACGCGCTGCTCGACGATGTCGAGGAGGCGCTGTCCGCGGTCGTGGCCGGGTCGGTGGATCTGCTGCCGGTGCTGATCGTGGGTGCGCCGCTGCGGCACCGGAACCGGGTGTTCAACTGCGCGGTGGCGGTGCATCGTGGGCGGGTGCTGGGGGTGGCGCCGAAGTCGTATCCGCCGAACTACCGGGAGTTCTACGAGCGGCGGCAGATCGCGTCGGGTGAGGACGAGCGAGGCGGTTCGATCCGGGTTCTCGGGGAGTCGGTGCCGTTCGGGGTGGATCTGCTGTTCGAGGCGGTCGACGTCCCCGGCCTGGTGGTGCACGCGGAGATCTGCGAGGACATGTGGGTGCCGGTGCCGCCGAGTACGGAGGCGGCGTTGGCGGGTGCGACGGTGCTGGCGAACCTGTCCGGGAGTCCGATCACGGTGGGCCGGGCGGAGGACCGGCGGTTGCTGTGCCGGGCGGCGTCGGTGCGGTGTCTGGCGGCGTATGTGTATGCGGCGGCGGGGTTGGGGGAGTCGACGACGGATCTGTCCTGGGACGGGCAGACGATGATCTACGAGAACGGTGCGCTGCTGGCGGAGACCGAGCGTTTCCCGGTGGCGGACCGGTACGCCGTGGCCGATGTGGACTTGGACCTGTTGCGGCAGGAGCGGCAGCGGATGGGCACGTTCGACGAGAACCGGCGTGCGCATGCGGCGCGGACGGGGGATTTCCGGCGGGTGGGGTTCCGGTTGGATCCGCCGGTGGTGGATCTGGGGCTGCGGCGGCGGGTGGAGCGTTTTCCGTTCGTGCCGGCGGATGCGGAACGGCTCGCGTTGGACTGCTACGAGGCGTACAACATCCAGGTTGCGGGTCTGCAGCAGCGGTTGGCGTCGATCGGTGGGCCGAAGGTCGTGATCGGGGTGTCGGGCGGTCTCGATTCGACGCATGCGCTGATCGTGGCGGCGCGGGCGATGGACCGGGCGGGGCGGCCGCGGAGCGACATCCTGGGGTGGACGTTGCCGGGGTTTGCGACGGGTGAGCACACGAAGGGCAATGCGCACGCGTTGATGGCGGCGTTGGGGGTGACCGCCGCGGAGTTGGACATCACGCCGACGGCGCGGCTGATGTTGGAGGAGATGGGGCATCCGTTCGCGTCGGGTGAGCCGGTGTACGACGTGACGTTCGAGAACGTGCAGGCGGGTTTGCGGACGGACTATCTGTTCCGGTTGGCGAACCAGCGGGGCGGGATCGTGTTGGGGACGGGTGACTTGTCGGAGTTGGCGTTGGGCTGGTGCACCTATGGGGTGGGTGACCAGATGAGCCACTACAACGTGAACTCGGGTGTGCCGAAGACGTTGATTCAGCACCTGATCCGGTGGGTGATGGGGAACGGCGAGTTCGACGCGGAGACGGCGCGGGTGTTGGGGGCGATCCTGGACACCGAGATCAGTCCGGAGTTGGTGCCGGGGGAGGAGTTGCAGTCGACGGAGTCGAAGATCGGCCCGTATGCGCTGCACGATTTCACGTTGTTCCATGTGCTGCGGTACGGGTTCCGGCCGTCGAAGATCGCGTTCTTGGCGTGGCATGCGTGGCATGACGCGGGGGCGGGGGCGTGGCCGCCGGGGTTCCCGGTGGAGAAGCGGGTGGCGTACGACTTGGCGGAGATCCGGGGTTGGCTGGAGGTGTTCTGCCGCCGGTTCTTTGCGTTCTCGCAGTTCAAGCGGTCGGCGATGCCGAACGGTCCGAAGGTGTCGGCGGGTGGTTCGTTGTCGCCGCGGGGTGACTGGCGGGCGCCGTCGGACGGTACGGCGCAGGCGTGGCTGCGGGATTTGGCGCGGGTGGACGGGGCGCTGGAAGCCGAGTAACTGGCCGGGCGAGGTGAGGGGTCCGGGGATGCGGTCGTCTGCTGTCCCCGGGCCGTTTCCGAGACCGCCGCTGCGCCACCGCGTGGCATCTCAGACGCCTGCCGACCCACACTCGGCCGGCCCCGCGACAGAACGGAGCACTGTGCGCATCATCGTCTTCGGCGCCACCGGCATGGTCGGCCAGGGAGTACTGGACGCTTGTCTGCGTGACGACGCGGTCACCGGCGTCCTGGTCGTCGGCCGCACCCCGACCGGCCGTCCGCACGCCAAGCTCCGCGAGGTCCGTCACGAGGACTTCGCCGACTTCACCGCGGTGCAGGAGCAATTCGCCGGATACGACGGCTGCTTCTACTGCCTGGGCACCTCGGCCCTGGGCATGGGCGAAGCCGACTACCGGGTGGTCTCCTACGACTTCCCCCTGGCCGCCGCTCGCGCGCTGCTGGCGGCGAGTCCGGATGCCGCCTTCTGCTACGTGTCGGGCGCCGGTACCGATCCCACCGGCAAGAGCCGCATGATGTGGGCGCGGGTGAAGGGCGAGACCGAGAACGCGCTGCTCGAACTGAGCCCGCATGCCCGTATGTTCCGCCCGGGCCTGATCACGCCGCTGCCCGGCACGACGGCGAAGACCAAGGCGTACACGCTGCTCTACCGGGTCCTGACGCCGCCGGCCCCGCTGCTGCGCCGCATCGCCCCGCGTCACATCACGAGCAGCACGAGCATCGGACGAGCGATGATCCGGACCGTCCGCGCCGGAGCACCCCGCCGGACGCTGAGCACAGCCGACATCAACGCCATGGCCGCGCTGTCACCAGAAGCAGAGTGAACGCATCAGGAGTTGCCGGGTCGGGCACCTTGTCCCGCTGACGGACTCCGAGCCGCGCAACCGTGTCGCGCGGTTTGGGGGCGAGGGCCCGGCTTTGCCCTGCCGGTCCTCGCGGGATTCCACGGCTACGTCGACCGTGTGGCGGGCGCGGCGTGCTGCCGCTGAATCATGTCGGCCCCGCGCAGTGCTGCGCGGGGCCGACGACGAAGGGTGGCCGGTGAGCGGGTCGCCTCTCGGCGAGTGGCTCACCGAGGCTCCGGCCGGACCGGTATTCCTCGGCGGCGATAGGTAGGGCCCGGGGACACCGGACTCACCGACCGATCAGCACAACGGTCGGAGCGTCCGCGGCATTCCCAGGCCGTGGAGACGTGGCGGCCACCTGGGTGAGGGGGGCGGCGTTGTCCGCCGTTCGGTGCTCCACCGTGGGCGGTAGGCGTGGAGCCGCGGTTGTGTTCGCCTCGGCGGCGTGGGCCCCGGGCCGCACCGCCGCGCCAGACCATCGCGGGCCTCGGGAGGAACGCATGTCCGTGGAAGAGACCCAGGCCGTATCGCGAAGTTTGCGGCGGACACCGTCATCGTCCGCGACGGCAAGAAGCTCGTGCACTCGTTCGCTGCCGTCTACGCCTGACCTGTGGGACGGACCGGCGTGTGGGTCCTTCCGAGTCTTGCGCCCGATGCGTGGTGCCGTTGCCCTGGCAGTGTCCGGGGCGGCGGCACCACGTGTATCTGTATGAGGCCTCGGGAGACGTGCGTGGAGCAGAAGAGCTCGGCGGCTTTGGGGGCGGGTCAGTCGGGGCGCCATTGGCGGGAGCAGTCGCGGCAGACCCAGTCGCCGTAGCCGGTTTTGTTCACTTTGCCGGAGCCGCAGGCGGGGCAGGTGGGGCTGTCGGCGGTGGTGGGTGGGCGCCAGCGGGCTTGGCATTCGGCGCAGACGAGGTCGCCGATGACGTCGCGGTGGACGCGGGTGGAGGTGCAGGCGGCGCAGCTGAATTCGCCGGCGGTGTTGTCGAGTGCGCCGACGGCGCGGACGGCGGCGTGGGCGCGTTCGCGGGGTGCGGTGTGGTGCCAGTAGAAGTCGATGAGGTCGCTGGGGACGTCGATGGCGTCGTCGTCGGTGGGTGTGGTGTGGAGTTTGTGGTGTCCGGTCACGGGTGGCCCCCCGGGGGTGTGGCGGACGGTGGTTCTTAGGGGGTCTACCCGGGTGGGGGCGGGTTGTTGCCGGTCAGTTTGCGGGGGTGGGGGGCCAGGGGGTGGGTTGGGGGTGTTTGGGTGGGCGGTTGTCGCCGGAGGAGCGGCCGGTGAGGCGGCGTCCGATCCAGGGGCCGAGGTGGGTGCGGGCCCATTGGGCGTCGGCTTTGCGTTGGGTGAGCCAGGGTGCGGGGGGTGCGGGTGGGAGGGGGGTGGCCCAGTCGGGGTCGTGGGGGAGTCCGAGGGCTTGGCTGACGGCTTCGGTGACGCGTCGGTGGCCTTCGGTGCTGAGGTGGAGGCGGTCGGTGGCCCAGAGGCGGGGGTCGTCGAAGGCGCGTGCGGTGAAGAGGTCGACGACGGTGGCGTGGTGGCGGGTGCCGAGTTCGTCGACGAAGTCGACGAGTTGTTCGATGCGGGGCATGAGGCGGGCGCTGGATTTGAGGCGCCGGGTGGGGTCGGTGCTGCGGAACAGGACGAGGTGGCCGCTGTGGGCGGCGAGGGTTTCGGCGGCTTGTTCGAGGGTGGCTTTGACGGCGGGGAGGTCGCAGCGGGGGCGGAGGACGTCGTTGAGTCCGCCGGCGAGGGTGGTGAGGTCGGGGGTGAGGGTGGCGGCGTGGGGGGTTTGGTCGGTGGTGATTTGGCGGATGAGTTTGCCGCGGACGGCGAGGTTGGCGTAGCGGAGGCCGGGGTTGGTGGTGGCGAGGCGGGTGGCGAGGAGGTCGGCCCAGCCGCGGTAGGCGTGGGGGTTGTGGGGATCGGGGTCGGACATGCCTTCGGTGAAGGAGTCGCCGATGGCGAGGTAGGTGCGGATGGGCCCGAGGGGTGTGGGGGCTGGGTGGTTGGTCATGGCGGGTTGATCGTATGAGGTTGGTTGGGTTGTGGGTGACGCGGACGTGTGGGGTCGGGTGTGACGCCGGGGTTGGCGATGGGGCCCGGCGGCGGAGGCGGCCGGTTCGGGACCTGGTGTCCCGGGCCGGGAGCCGCCCCATGGCAGTGCCGTGGGGCGGCTGCGCATGGTTGTGTGCGGTTTCTCGACCGTCACGCGTCGCGTTTGAGGAAGGTGGTGGCGGCGGCGAGGCTGGTGGCGGTGGTCCAGAGGAGGAGAATGACCGCACTGTTCCACGGGGTGCAGGGGGTCGGGGAGGGCTGGTAGAGCGGTTTCCCGGCCTGATCGGGCAACCAGCGGGCGTAGTCGGTGACTTCGCTGAGCAGGGGTGAGGCGATGAGGACGAGGGTCAGCATGATGGCCAGGGGCGGGATCGCCGATCGCAAGGTGATGGCGAGCCCGTGGGCGAGCAGGCTGATCAGCACGAGGTAGGCCACGATGCCCACGATCGTGCAGGGGGAGCCGAGGGACGTCGGCTCGCGCCCGGTGGGATCGGCGGCGAGTCGTGCCGTCGCAAGGGCGGCGGTGGCTGTGGTCGTGGCGCCGGCTGCGGCCAGGCAGGCGGCCGCCTTTCCGGTCAGGGCTGTGGTCCGGTTCGGGACGGCGGTCAGGGTTGTGCGGATCTGCCCGCCGTCGTACTCGGTCGCCGCGGCCAGGACGCCGAGCAGGATCGGGCCGACCTGGAGGAACGGAACCGCGCGGGCGACCGCCGCCGCGGCGGTTGTTTCACCGGTCGGCGCCGTGGAGTGCAGCGTGGTCAGGGCCACCCCTGCGGCGGTCATGACGAGTGCGGCGCACCGGAAGGCGGGCAGGGTGGCCAGCTTGGCCAGTTCCGCCTTGGCGGCTCGGCATATGGGAGGGGTCATGCGTCGCGCCGGCAGAAGACGATCGTGGCGACGGCGAGAAGTCCTGCTGCCCAGGCGCTCATGACCAGGCCTGCGGCAAGCGGATCGAGTGGGTTCGCCACGGCGACGCGCTCCTTGCTCATGAACAGCCGGGTTCCCGCCAAGTCCGGCAGCGCCACTGCGGCAGGTGTGATCTTGGAGAGCAGGAGCGAGAGGGAGACCAGCGAGCTGTTGGTGACGAGCACGGTCAGCGGGACGATCCCGGTGCGGGTGAGCACGGTGACCGCCAGGGCGATCAGTGCGGTGAGTGTCCAATACAGGGCGGCACCGAGGCAGCGGTTCTGTATCTCGCGAGTCGTCATCGGGGCGGCTTCTGTGTTCCCGGCGGCCGTGTGTGCCACGAGGAGGGCAAGGGGGAGCGCCGCGGCTGCCGTGGCTGCGACGACGAGGACAACGGTGAGGGCCTTTGCCGCCAACAGCGACATCCGGCGGGGCGTGGCGGTGAGCGAGGCGGTGATCTGGTGCCCGCCGGCGGACGGGTTCGCGGCGTATTCGCTGCTGATCGCCGCCACTGCGAGGATGACCGCCCCGACGGTGCCGAGCGGCACAGTTGCGAACGCCGCTTCCGCGGGGTCGGCCGGGGCGGACGGGGTGTTCCGTGCCGAGAGCGCGTTGAGCAGCGTGAAGACGGCCGGTCCGAGAACGGCGACGACGAGTGCGGTCGCGGTGGCCTTCTGTGAGGCGAGTTTGTACAACTCTGCCCGTGTCGAACGAAGGAGCGTCATCGTGCCCGGTCCTTGCGCGGGTCCGCGGTCAGTGCGAAGAACGCGTCCTCCAGGTTCGCGTACCCCTCGGTGACGTGTGGAAGGGGGCCGGCTGCGGCGACCTGCCCGCCGTTGATGACCACGACATCGTCGGCGATTTCCGCGACCTCGCCCATCAGGTGGCTGGACAGCAGGACGGTCCCGCCGGCATCGGCATGGGTGCGCAGCAGGTGCCGAATCCAGCGGATCCCGCCGGCGTCGAGGCCGTTGACCGGCTCGTCCAGGACGAGCGTTTCCGGTTCGCCGAGCAGCGCCGCGGCCAGGTCGAGCCGTCGGCTCATGCCGAGGGAGAGCCGCCCGACCCGGGTGCGGCCGTGGGCCGCCAGCCCGACCTGTTCGAGCACCTCGGTCACGCGCCGTCGCGGGATGCCGTTGCTGTGGGCGAGCCAGGACAGGTGGCTTCGTGCCGAGCGCGAACGGTGGGCGCCGGAGCCGTCCAGCATCGACCCGACCGTACGCAGGGGGTTGCGGAGGGTCCGGTAGGGGCGGCCGTGGATCAGGGCTGTGCCGGAGGTGGGGTGGTCCAGTCCCAGGAGGATGCGCAGGGTCGAGGTCTTGCCGGCGCCGTTGGGGCCGAGAAAGGCGGTGACTTTGCCGGGTGCGGAGCGGAAGGTCACGCCGGAGAGGATCGTCCGGGACCGGCGCTGCTTCACGAGGTTGTCGACGGACAGCATGCCCTCTATCCGATCGGTCGGCGGGCGGCGGAGTCATCGGACCGTAGGCGGGGCTCGACGGGGCGGGTTCGGTCCGTGGTCCCTCGGACCTGGGTCCGATGTGGGGGGAGAGCGGCCTCCCTAGACTCCGGGGGATGGAGATCGTCCGGCCGACGCGCGGTTCGCGTGTCGGCATCACCGTGGCCGCCGTTCTCGGCAGCGTCGCGGTCGCACTTGTCCTGTCCGGCGGCAACGGGCCGGCCGCGGGTGTCACCGCCGTCGCGGTGGTCGTACTCGCCGTCACGGTGTCCGTGTGGGCGGTGCTGCGGGCGCGGCGGCAGCAACGGGAGTTCGAGCGCCGTCTGACGTCCTGGGCCGGGCAGCGCGCCGCGCAGGGCGAGCGACTGCGTATCGCACGCGAGGGGCACGACTTGGTGTCCCATGGCCTCGGACTCATCACGGTGCGGGCCGCGTCCGCCCGGGCGGCCGCGCCCGGCGACGCGTTGGAGAGCCTCGCGGCGCTGACCGACATCGAGGAGGTCAGCCGGGAGACCACCAGGGAGCTGCGCCGCATGCTGACCCTGTTGCGCGGTCCCGAAGGCGAGGGCGGCGAGGAGTCGGTCCCGTTGCGCCCGGTCGAATCGATGACCGACCTTCCCGCGATCGTCCAGAGCGCCCGGGACGCCGGGCTCGACGTCCGACTCGCCCCCGGCGGCACGGGCGGCGATGTCTCGCCGGGTGTACAGCTGGCCGTCTGTGCGGTGGTGCGCGAGGCGCTGCACAACTGCCTGCGTCACGCCGGTCCCACCACCGCGGAGGTGTCCGTCACCGGTTCGGGTGACGGGCTTGTCGTGACGGTTCGGGACCGAGGCCCTGTGCCCGGTTGGCAGCCGGCCGCAGGTGCGGGGTACGGCCTGGTGGGACTGCGTGAGCGGGTGACCGCGCTCGGCGGTTCGCTCCACGCCGGCCGTACGGACCGCGGGTTCGTCGTCAGCGCCCGGCTGCCGGAGCGGCCGGGCGAGGTGCGGCGGTGACCGCAATCCGTGTGCTCATTGCGGACGACCAGCCGCTCATGCGTCACAGCCTGTCCCTGCTCGTGAATGCTGCTCCCGACCTGGTCCTCGTCGGCGAAGCGGCCAGCGGCAACGACGTGTTCGCCCGGGCCCGGGAGCTCGCGCCCGATGTCGTGCTCATGGACATTCGCATGCCGGACGGCGACGGCATCGAAGCCACCCGCCGCATCACTGGCGAGCCCGGCCTCACCGCCACGCGAGTACTCGTCCTGAGCATGTTCGAGCTCGACGAGTACGTCTACACCGCACTACGGGCCGGTGCCAGCGGCTTTCTCCTGAAAGACGCCCGGCCCGACGACCTGCTCGACGCCGTCCGCCGCACCCATGCCGGGGAATCACTGTTCGCGCCGAGCATCCTCACTCGCCTCGTCGAGCACTACCTCGACCGGCCCGCCGTACGTCCGCCGCGCACCCCGCCTCCGCTCACGGAACGGGAGACGGAGGTTCTCACCCTCGTGGCCCACGGCCTGTCCAACGACGAGATCGCCGGCACCCTCACCATCTCCATCAAGACGGTCAAGACCCACATCGGGAACCTGCTTGCGAAACTCGCCGCCCGCGACCGCGCCCAACTCGTCATCGCCGCCTACCGGAGAGGGCTCGTCACCCCGTGAGCACCCGCCCACCTGGGCGCCGGGGCGCCGGGGCGCCGGGCATGGCCTGACCCGTTCCTGCTTCGCCCTGTAGGGCCCCTTGGCCCCGCCGGCGTCGTTTGCGAACTGTCCTGCTCGGCTTTCGCCGATGGTTTCGTCGCCACCCGCACGTCCAGCAGGTCCCGCGCGTTGTCCACGGCCCGCTCCGCCGGATACATCGCGGTTGGCAGCAATGTTGCGAAGGTGCGTGCGTCGGCGTGCCGCCGCAGTAACCAGGCTTTCCGGTCGTCCACCCGGTCCCGCGTCAACTCCGCCAATGGGCGGGCGGTATCGCGGACATGTCCACGCCGCCCAATGCCCATACGGCGATCTCCGCGGCCGGTCCGACTCGGAGACCGGCGCACCCTCAGACGCCGCCGACGACAGGTCCAGCCCTGCGCGCTGACCGTCGTCGGCAGCGCGGGCAGGGTGCTCCGCCGACGCGTCACCGGTGCCGAGCGGTTCGGCGGCGTAGTCGACGACCTCGGCCGGCGCATCCGCCGGGCGCTCATCCGTCGGAACTCCACCGGAACCCCGGGCCTCCGCGCGGCCGGCCAACGCGGCTGCCGAAGGCTGCGGCCCGAGAACCGCCGGTCAAAGCCCGCGCAGACGCGCGGACGCCTTAGCGCCGGTGTTCGTTCCGATGTTCCTCAGCCTCCTGGTTCAGCCTCCTGGTCCGCGACGGTGGGCGCCGTGGTGCCGGGCAGCGTTCGGCAGGCGGCAGTCCTTGCAGGAGTGTCAGGTAGGCGTCGTGCAAGTGCCCGTTGGTCGCGAGGACGCTGGTGTCTCCCGCAAGGACGGGTCTGCCGTCCAGGTCGGTGATCCGTCCGCCCGCCTCGGGAACGATCACTGCCATCGGTGCGAGGTCCTCTGGTCCCATGGGTGGCCCGGCGATGATGCCCGCGTCGGCGTGGCCGGTGACGAGGGCGGCGGTGATGCCGGTGGAGTGGGTGAGGTGGACGCGGTGGTGGAGGGTGGTGAGCAGGGCTTCGGGCCATCCGGCGATGTTGTGGGCCTGGGTGCGGGCTCCGGTGAGGCGGGTGCGGGTGGTGACGCGGGCGGGGCGTGCGGTGGCGAGGTCGGGTTCGGGGCCTTCGAGGATCCAGCAGCCGTGGCCGCGGGCGGCGGCGATGGTGGTGAAGTAGCCGGTGCCGTTGATCGGGTCGATGGTCCAGCGGCGGCCGCTGGTGCCGGGTGTGGTGCCGGTTTCTTCGCCGTGGATGGTGTCGTCGGGGGTGAGGCGGGCGAGTTCGCGGCGGAGGTGTTCTTCGACGGCGCGGTCGGTGTCGGTGACTTCGGTGCCGTCCGGTTTGCGGCTGCCGGCCCAGGCGGCGTCGAGGAATGCGGTGGCGGCGGTGCGGGCGGCGTGGTGGGTGAGGCGCAGCGCGGCGGTGAAGAGGTCCCGGTCGGCGGGTGGGGGTGTGGGGGTCATTGCCTCAGGCTGGCAGGCCCGGGTGGTTGCCGGCGGGGGTTGGGTGTCAGGTGAGGACTTTGTTGACGAAGGCGGCGAGTCTGTCGCGGGTGCGGGTGATCTGTTCGTCGAGGGTGAGGGATTCGGTGGCGCGGCCGCCGACGGCTTTGGTGGTTTTGATGCGGCGGACGTAGAGGGGGCAGGCGAGGTCGGTGCACATGTAGATGCCGACGGAGTTGCCTTCGCGGCCGGGGCGGCCGGCTTTGCGGGCGGTCATGAGGGCGACGCCGCTGCCGGGGTGGGTGGTGAGGCAGATGGAGCACAGGCCGCGGTGTTGGAAGGTGCGGGTGTTGGTGGTGGCGCGTAGCGCGATGCCGACGGTGGTGTCGTGGTGGGGGGTGACGAGGTAGCCGCGGTCGGGGGCTGCGGGGTCGCGCCAGCCGAGGAAGTCGAGGTCTGCCCAGGGGAGTTGGGGGAGGTCGCGGGGGGTGTGGAGGCGCTTGGCTTCGCCTTGGGTGCAGTTGACGAAGCTGGCGCGGATGTCGCGGTCGGTGAGGGGCTGCATGGGGTGACGTTAGAGTTTCCTAGGAGTCCTAGGCAAATGACTTTTATGGTTAGGTTGGGGTGGGCCGGGGCGATCGGATGCGCCGGCGGGCGAAGGGGGCGGTGTTGGCGCGTGCGGGGCTGACGGTGGAGCGGGTGGTCGAGGCGGCCGCGGACCTGGCGGACGAGGTGGGTTTCGACCGGGTGACGGTGTCGGCGGTGGCGCGCGGGTTCGGGGTGAAGGACGCGAGCTTGTACTCGCACATCCGCAGCCTCCAGGACCTGCGCGAGCGTGTCGCGGTGCGGTCGGCCGGCGAACTGGCCGACGGGGTGGGCGCCGCGCTGATGGGCTGCTCGGGCCGTGACGCGCTGATGGCGTTCGCGGACGCGTACCGCACGTTCGCGCTCACGTACCCGGGCCGCTACCAGGCGCAGCAGTTGGCCGTGGCGCCGGAGCGCTGGGCGGAGTTGGGGGGCGACCTGCGCGGGATCGAGGCGACGTACGCCCTGTTGCGCGGCTACGGCCTGTCCGAGCCGGCGGTGACCGATGCGGCGCGGCTGCTGCGCAGTGCGTTCCACGGGTTCGTCCTGGTGGAGTCGCACGGCGGTTTCCTGGCGGCGCGCAGTCCGGCGCAGTCGTGGCCGGAGGTGGTGGACGCGCTGCACCGGGCGTTGTCGACGTGGCCGGCGGGAGCGTAGCGGCGGGGGTTCGGGTGGGGTGTGCCGTTTCCGGCACCGGACCGAACGCCGGGAGTCGCCGGCGGGGCGCGTGGCCCCGTCGGCGACTTCCCGAGGCCCGGTCCGGTTGTGGTGCTCAGGCCGGGTTCTGCGGGAGGCCGCCGGGGAGCGGGTCGATGCGCAGGCGGGCGACGGTCGTGGAGGCGATGCGCCATGTGCCGTCCTGCTTGCGGTATTCGTCGTGGTAGTGGCCGTAGCCGTGGAAGCCCTGGGGTGCGCCGTCGGCGGGGAATTGGACGTAGTCGAACATCGCCCAGATGCCGGTGGCGGTGTCGGGGCCGGTGAGGGTGATCTCCGGCATGTGGCCGTGGTGGACGGTGCGCAGCGGGGTGAGGACGCCGGACATGAAGGCGATGATCGCGTCGCCGCCGTCGCTGCCGAACCCGTCGATGTCCATGTGGGCGTCGTCGGTGAAGACGGTGCGCAGCGCGGCCCAGTCCTTGGTGTCCATGTACCGGAAGTAGCGGGCTTTGAGCTGCTTGAGGGCTTCGATGTCGGCGAGTCGGTCGGGTGCGGGGGTGGTCATGGGGGCTCCGGTGGTGTCTCGAGCGGACCGCATTGCCCTACATGTCGAATATTCGACATGTGGTGTCGGGGGCTCAAGGTAGCCGGGGTGCGCAGGCGTTTCAACGGCGGGTGCGCGTCGGCCTGCCGGTGCGGGCGCGGCGTTGTTCACCGGCGGCGGGCGTGGACTTCCTGGTCGAGGTGCCAGGTGCGTCCCCCGTCGGTGGAGCGCTCGTTGCGCCAGTGGAAGGCGTCGGCGGTGACATCGGCGAAGGTCCACCGGACGAGCGTGCCGCCGTGGGCGCGTTCCATGACGATCTCGTCGCCGATGCGGCGCGCGTACATGGGGACGACGTCGCCGTGGGCGGTGCCGTGGAAGGTGAACCGCCACAACTGCAGCCGCGGGTCCCAGATGCGGACGCACAACCCGGACTCCTGGTCGGGCGCGGCCTTCGGCGGGGGCGTCTTCGGGGCGGGCCGGCGCCACACGTCGATCACGGCGCGGCCGTCGAGGGCGTAGCCGAACTCCCATGCGCCGTTCACGGAATACGGCGGGGCGCCGTCGGCGGGATGGTAGGTGATCCGGGTCCGCCACTCCCCGGCCAGGCGCCCGAACTCGTCGAGCTCGGCGGCGTAGCGGGGGTCGGGGCCGTCGGCGAACAGGGTCTTCATGCGGTGCTCCCTGCGGCGGTGCTCGCTGCAGCGGTCGTGGTGGTGCTTGGTGTGGCGGTGATCGGGGCGAGTGCGGTGGCCAGGCAGTCGGCGATGCGGGCGGCGTGGGTGCCGTCCGGGTCGAGTTCGGGGTCGTAGACGGACACGTCGAGGCCGATCACGCGGCCGGTCCCGAGGAGCGTCTCGACGAGGCGGGCGAGCTGGTCGTAGTCCAGGCCGGGGCGCCCGGGGGTGTCGACGGCGGGCAGGACGCGTTCGTCGAGGACGTCGAGGTCCACGTGCAGCCACACACGCTCCAGCCCGCGCTGGGCCAGGCGGCGGGCGACGCGCTCGCCCAGCTCGGCGATGCCGATCCGCTGGATCTCCCGCGCGGTGAACCGGGTGACGGGCGGGACCTCTTCGTCCTCGCGGTCGCCGACCTGGACGACGTCCTCGTCCGCGACCAGCGGCCGGCCGACCTGCGGCCAGTGCGTCAGGAGCAGTTCGCCGCGCCCGGTGGCCAAGGCGAGGTCCATGCCCGCCGCCGAACCGAGCGCTGCGCCCGCGTCGTAGGTGCCGGGGTGCCGGAAGTCGCTGTGGCCGTCGACGTGGACGAGCCCGCAGCGTCCGCCGTGCCGGGCGCCGAGCAGGCAGCCCAGCAGAATGCTGCAGTCCCCGCCGAGCACGACGGGGAACCGGCCGGCCTCGGCCAGCGTGGCGTGGACGGCGTCGGCGAGGCGCAGCGTGTGCTCGCGGAGGGTCACCCCGTTGCGGATCCGGGTCGCGGGCTGCGGGTCGAAGGCGTAGGGCGGTCGGTCGAGTTCCACCACTCGGGCGGGGCGCAGCCGCGTGTCGAGGCCGGCGGCGCGGAGGGTGTGCGGGGCGCGCCAGGTTCCGGGCTCGTGGCGGTCGGGGCGGGGTGGGCGTAGGCCGAGGTTCCAGGGGGCGGTGATGAGGTCGACGGGCATGGGGGTCCTTTCGGCACGGCCAGGTGTAATCTAACCGGATAACATCAGTACACCGGTTGGAAAGCCGGGCGCAAGCGCGGCAAGGCCCGACAGTCCCGCGCGCGAGAGCATGGGACCGGACGAGAGCACGAGAGGCGGTCACGCGTGACAGGCACCATCCAGGCGCACACCTTCCAGCCCCGCGACCTGGTCGGCGGACACGTCGTCGTCGACCTGCTCAACACCGTCACCGCCCGCGACGCGGAGCCGGTCGACTGGCTGGACGGCTACCCGCGTCTGCTGGAATGGGCCGCGTTGACCGGGGAGTTCGCTCCCGACGTCCTCACCGAACTGCGGACGCGGGCCGACGCCGAGCCCGGCGCGGCGGCACGGGCGTTGGAGCGGATACGGGAACTGCGGGAGGCCGTGCGGGACGTGCTGGTGGGGGTCGTCCACGGCGACGGAGACGAAGCGGGGGCCGTCGCCCCGGCTCCCCGAGAACTTCCGCCCGGCGCCGAGTCCGTTGTCCGCGTCGAGAACCACTGGAAGCAAGCCGCCGCCCGATCCCGCCTCACCCTCGACGGCGGAACCCCGCACCTCCGTCTCGACGTGGCGACGTCCGGACTGGACTACCTCACCCACGACCTCGCGCTGCGTGCCCTCGACCTGCTCCGCGCCCTCCCCCGCGAGCGCACCCGCGTCTGCCCCGGACTGCGCTGCGGCTGGGTCTTCGTCGACACCTCCCGCGCCGGCCGCCGCCGCTGGTGCGACATGGCCACTTGCGGCAACGCGGCCAAGGGCCGCAGCCACTACCGGCGCAAGCGGGACGGCGCGGACACCGAGACCGGCAAGCCCCCGGTGGCCGAGCCGCCGCGGTGACCCCCGGTTCGGCAACGCCCCGCGCTCCACCCCGCCGGATTCGACCAACCGGTCGCCGTCCCTCCGGAACACTCGCTTGGGCAGCATCTCGGCAATCGCCGCATCCCGCTGCGCTCTCAGCCGCTCCGCTTCGGGACCGGCAGGGCCCGTGACGTGGAACCGGTGCATCGGAAGGCCGAAGGCGTCGACGTCGTCGGGCTGCGGGGCCGCGCGTCCCCGACGGCCTCGGCCTCGTGCGGCATCCGCTCGGGGATCACGACGCACGCGGCACGGTCCGGCGCACCGCACAGGTGCCCCCGTGTCGGAGCGCGCTCCTCCCGTCCCAACGTCGCGTCACCGAACCGCTGCCGGCCCCCCGCGGCCGACGGTATGCAGCGCGGCATCACGCAGCGATTCCACGATGACGGTCCCCGGGTAGTACTTCCGCGGCCACCGGTTGCGGTAGTAGCAGTCCCAGTAGCTGGCCACCTGCTGCCGCGTCCGCTGCAGGAAGGCCGGGTTCGCGGCGAGGAACGCGCCGTACACGTCGTGCTGCGCCGTCCCGGGGATGTCGATGTCGACCAGCCCGTCCCAGATGACGCGCTGGATCTGCGCCACGTACTCGCCGACCAGCCGCACCACGAACGGCACCACCCACGGCTCCGTCAGCGAGACGATCTGCTCGACGTGCCGCTGGCGCACCCGCCCGTCGTGGTGCCGCGAGTAGAGACAGTGGAACACCGTCCGCTGCCGCGCCGAGAACGACGCCGTCAGCGCAGCGTCCGGCTCGTCGTTGTATACGCGCTCGGGGATCGCCACGCCCTCGCCGACGACCTCGACCGAGAACGGCTGCGCAGGGCCGAGCCGGTGCGGCGGCATCGTCGACGCGACCACGAGCACGTCGTCGACGAGGAACCGGGGGAACGCCGCGGCGAAAGCGGCCGTGTGGTCCGTGCGTTCCAGGGGAGCGGATGTCATGCGTGCAGTCTTCCGGACTTCCGGACCCGGGCGGCCGTTTCGCGGGCCTGCCGCGCAGCACGGGACGAGCCGCCCGGCCGAAGACTGATCGCCGCGGTCGACGCAGTCGACGAGCTCAGGACGCGTGCACGTCGTCGAAAACCGCGACGGCCTGCGCCGGGTCCGGTCCCACCAGGCGTTCCAGGCCGGCCGTCGTCATCCGCGCCCACCGCCCGGCACGCTCCCACATCCGTTCCTCGAACGCGCGCACCACCGCGTCCGGGTCGCCGGGCCCGGTGACGATGGCCTCGGCGAGTTCGGCGCCCTCCACCATCGCGAGGTTCGCGCCCGCGCCGAGCGGGGGCATCAGGTGGGCGGCGTCGCCGAGGAGCGTCACGCCGGGGACGTGGGTCCAGGTGTGGGACACCGGCAGGACGTACAGCGCGCGGTGGACGAACCCGGTGCCGCGGCGCAGCAGATCGAGGACGGGGTCCGCCCAGCCGTCGTACATCGCCAGCAGCCGCGACCGCACCGCCTCGGCGGAGGACAGGTCAAGCCCCGCGTGCCAGTCCGCCGGTGCGCGGAACTGGGCGTACACCTTGACGTGGCCGCCGCTGTTGCGCTGCCCGACGAGCGCTTTGTTCACGCCGAACACCACCACCGAGCCGTCGCCGACCAGCCGGGCGAGGTCGGGGTGGCGGGTGTCGACGTCGTCGAGGGAGGCCTCGACGTAGGTGACGCCGGTGTAGCCCGGCCGCGCCGGCGAGACCGCCGGGCGGACCCGGGACCGGGCGCCGTCCGCGCCGACGACGAGGTCGAACGTCTCCTGCCGCCCGTCAGCGAAGTGGACCGCGACGCCGTCCCCGCCCTCGGGCACCACCCGCGTCACGCCGTGGCCCCAGCGGACCTCCAGTGGGCCGAGCAGCAGGTCGCGCAGCTGTCCGCGGTCGATCTCGGGGTTGGCATGGTCGCCGGGACCGGGCTGCCAGTCGCGCAGGACCGTGCCGTTCGGGTCCAGGATGCGCATGGCCTGCCCCTCGGGCCGCGCCAGCTTTCGGAAGTCCGCCAGCAACCCGGCTTTGTCCAGGGCGAGTTGGCCGAGGCCTTGCTGGAGGTCGAGGGTGCCGCCGGGGGGACGGGCGTCGGGGGAGGGGTCGCGTTCCAGGACGGTGACGGGGTGGCCGTGCCGGTGCAGGACGCGGGCGAGGGTCAGTCCGCCCGGGCCGCCGCCGACCACGGCGATGCGCTGTCTCATGGCGATACACTGTATTTTCATGAGACGACGTATCGCAACAGTACGGTGAGGCCATGACTGTCTGGGACCGCCCCGAGCCGCCGACCCGACCCGCACCGCTCGACCGCGAACGCATCGTCGCCGCCGCCCTCGCGCTCGCCGACGAAGGCGGCCTCGCCGAAGTGTCGCTGCGCAAGGTCGCCGCCCGGCTCGACGTCGGCCCGATGCGCCTGTACGGCTACATCGCCACCAAGGAAGAACTGTTCGACCTCATGCTCGACGAGGTCTACGCCGAGATCCTCCCCGCCGACCCGCCCGACGACTGGCGCGAAGCACTGCGGCTGCACGCCCACCGCACCCGGCAGGCCGCGCTGCGCCACGAGTGGCTGGCCGACCTGCTCGGCGGCCGTCCGGCACTGGGCCCCAACGGACTTGCCGTGGCCGAGTCCACGCTGTCCGCGCTCGACGGACTCACCGACGTCGACACCGCGATGCGCGCGGTGGAGACGGTGAGCGCGTACTTCACCGGCGCGATCCGGCGCGAGATCGCGAACCTGCGGGCCGAACGGGAAACAGGCCTGTCCACGCACGAGTGGCAGCGCGCGTCCGGACCGCGCCTGGCGAAGATGCTGGAGACGGGCCGCTTCCCGGCACTGTCGAAGTTGGTGTACGACGGCACGGACATCGAAGCCGACGAGTCGTTCGCGGTCGGCCTGGACTGGGTCCTCGACGCGGTGGCGGCCAAGGTCGCGCCGGAAGCGAAGGAGACGAAAGGGATGAAGGAGACGCAGCAGTGAGGCCCGGTCGGTTCCGGCAGCCCTGTCCGCCATCCCCCCGGAGACCCCGATGACGGCGAACGCCGAGCAGCGCCCTGTCAACCGCGGCGAGGCCACCGTCCGGGACATCCAGGGCAGCTCGCGGACGTACGACAACCACTGCTTCGCCGGCCCGGTCTGGCGCCAGGCCCTCGCCGGGAGTTGAGCCTCGCGGTCCCGGCTCCCGGCGAGCGGCGGTTCAGCTCGCGGAGGCCGGGACGGGGGCCGGGACCGGGTCGACGCCGAACACCCACGGCGCGAGCACGACCACCCAGCCGTCGGGGTCCGTGAAGCAGACGCAACCCCGTTCCGGCCAGTACGGGTTGGCGGCCTCGACGGGCTCGTGCCCGTGCTCCCGCAAGCGCGCGGCGACGTCGCCGACGGCCTCCGCGCCGGCCAGGTACAGGACGAGCTGGTTCTCGGGGTGGGGTTCGGGGATGCGCGGCGGGTTGCCGTGCTGGGTGATCTCCAGGTGGACCGGTGCGCCGGGCAGCCCGATCAGGACGCCGTCGTACCCGGCGTGCCCGTCGTCGCCCCGCCACCGGCCCAGCACCGGGAGGCCGAGCGCGTCTTCGTAGAAGGCGACGACGGCGTCGTAGCGGGCGGTGGGCCGGGCGAAGCGGACCGCACCGACGGGCAGGTGCGAAGGCCATGCGGAAGTCATGGCGATCAACCTACAAGTCGATCATCGACACGCACCCCGGAAGGTTGGCGGACACCGGCCGGCGCGACCCGGATGAGCCTGCGTCCGCTTCCGCCGCGGACCGTACGGCCGTCGTCATGCGGTCGGTTCGGCACGTCGCTCATGACGCACGCGTGCGAGGCGGTGGGCTGCTTGCAGCAGTTCGCGTGTGGACGCTTCGGTGCGCGCGCCCGGGTTGACCACGGCCAGCCAGCCGAGGCTGCCGTAGACGGGGTGCGCGATGACGGTGTCGGTCGCGCCGGCGTCGACCTCGGCGGGCGCCGGTTCACGCGGTGCGTGGCCGGTCCACTCGATGAACGCCTCTTTCCCGGCGGCGATGTTCACGCGGAAGGTGTCCGGCCGGTCCAGGTGCGATGCCTCGTCGCCGGGGGAGTCCTTGGTGACGACCGTCGCGAACGGCTGGGCCGTCGCCGGGATGATGCCGTCGGGCGCGTAGGAGAAGGCCCCGGCCTACCTCTCCCCCAGGGGAAAAGTAACCACCGGGTAGCTTTCGGATAGTCAGAGAACCACCGCAAGCAGATCCGGGAGGCGCTGAAGTTCCGTCCCGCGACACGGGCGGATGAGGACCAGCTGATCATGTGGTTGGCGGACGAGGTGTGTCCGGTCGAGCTGGTGGAGGACCGGCAGCGCGATGCCCTGCGGGCGGAGTGCCGGGCGAGGAAGATCGAGCCGCCGGGCCCACCAGCGGTGGGCCCGGACGATGCCGAGCGAGCTGCGCGGCTGACGGCATCGGAGCCCGCCACCCGCAGCCGTTCCCCCACTCCGGGTGGCTCCCCTGCCCGGCAGGACGGGGCGCCGTCCGCCGGTGCGCGGGCCGAAGGGCCCGGTCGCTCAGGTTCTGCCGGGTTTGCCCGTCGAGACCAGCAGGAGGACGGACGAGCCCGGTGCCACCGGTTCTGCGCCGCCCCGGGGGGCACTGCTGATCACCTGCCCGGCGGGAGCGTTCCAGTCCGTGTGCCGCATGATCGTGCAGCTCAGTCCGAGTCCGCGCAGCAGGCTTCCGGCCTGTTCGACCGGCATGCCGGCCAGGTCCGGCAGCGCGATGCCCGCTCCCGCGGTCTGCTCCTGCTCCCGTGTCGGAGTCGCATCGGCGCTTCCGCTCTTGGGGGTGCCGGTGGCGAGCGGGGTGCACGCCCCGTTCGCCGGTGGGGACAGGGACGGGGAGGCGCCGGGCGCGGGCGGCACGGGCTTCAGCGCGGAGAACCCCATCGTGGCGCCCGCCAGCACGCAGCACGCCGCAGCGGTGCCGAGGAGCGCCCGGCGGGTGCGGCTGCGGCTGGCGACTCGCTCGATCGCGGCCACGTCGAAGACCGGCGCCGTCGGCCCGTCGGCGAAGGAGGCCACCGCGGCACGCAGCTCGGCTTCGAGGCCCGGCTCGAACGGGGCCGGTCCGGACGACGTGGTCCTCACTTCGTACCTCCGAAAGCGGCCGACGGCGTGTGCGGCGCCTGGGCGCCCGATACGGAATCGCGCAGCTTGGCCAGGCCGCGGGCGAGTTGGGACCTCACCGCACTCGAAGAGATGTCCAGGACGTCGGCGACCTGCCGGGCGTCCAGATCGTGCAGGTAGTACAGGACCACCACGCTGCGCATGCCCATCGGCAGCCCGAGCAGTGCCTCGATCAGTTCCGCGCGCAAATCCACCTGCCCGAACCGGTCCCGGGGGTCGGCCGTCTCGGGCACCCCCGACAGCCCGGGGCGCTCGCCCAGGCGCGACAGCCGCCGCCAGCGGTCGTTGGCCAGGTTGACCAGCACTTTGCGCACGTACGCCTCCGGCGAGTCCGCCACCGCGACCTTCCGCCACTGTCGGCACGCCCGCTCCAGCGCCTCCTGCACCAGATCCTCGGCCACGTGCACGTCACCGGTCAGCGCATACGCGGTGCGGAACAACGCTCCCGACCGCTGTGCGACGAACTCCGTGAATCCGTTGCCCGGACCGCTCCTGCGAAACCTCACCCGCCGACCTCCTCTCCTCGTCCCGTCCCGATCACTGCCCCCATGACGGTGGAACGGGGCCGGGTGCTGCACCGAGCCGCCGGCAGTGACGTGAATCACAGCTGGGACGGAAGGGTGTCCCAGGACCTCGCGCCGCTGCCGCCCGGGGCGGGGCCCGGCGTCCCGCGCGGGCGGAGCGGAAGCGGGCTCGGGCTCCGACCGGCGGTCCCGCCCCCGACTCGGCGGGGCGGCGCCGCCGTCTTCGCGTTCTTCGCCGGCATGGCCGAGTCCGAACGCGAGTACATCCGAGAGAAGTCCCTCGAAGGCCAGGCATCCGCCCGCGATCGCAGCCGCCACGGCGGACGCCCCAAGGTCGTCGACAACGACATGGCTGCCTACGCCCGCAGTCTGCGGGCCAACGGTGTGCCCATCCCCGAGATCGCCCGCAAGCTGGTCATCACCGCGGGCAAGAACCAGGGCAAACGCCACTCGGTGGCCACCGTCTACCGCATCCTCGCCGAGGACGATGTCACCGACCCCACGGACTGAGCATCACAGATCGCTACTTTGCCCCTGAGGACAGAGATAGCAGTCCGGGGCCGCGTCACCGCGTGCGAGGCGGAACCTCGCGGAGGCGTTCATCCCGACCTCCATGCACCCCAATTATCGAATTACCGTTAACGACAACACGTTAACGAACCGGAAAACCCCCAAATCAGGGCGAAGCACCTATCTGACCCCCCTCCGCCGGCGTGCAACATAATTCCCGCTATGTTGCGTATTTCGTAACAGCATCCATGGATGGCTGATCTGCGTTACGTAAGTAGGGGGTTCTCCAGGAATCGCTCAGCGCGCGGAGCACCGAGCGGCGGGAGGCCGCGAAACGCTCTCGACGCGTCCCTCGCAAGCACAGGCGCACGCGCACGGAGCGACCGCGGCCCCCGCAGCACGCCCCTGTCAGCGGCGCAGCAGGTCCCGGATCGCCGCCCCGATCTCGTCCGGGGCCTCCTCCGCCATGAAGTGGCCCGCCCGGGTCAGCCGGTGGTCGAGGTCCGGGGCCCACGCCTTCCACACGCCGGCGGCGTCGTAGCCCAGCTGTGCGCCCCAGTCCTGCTGGAGGACCGTGACGGGCATGGCCAGCTGCGACCCGGCGTCCAGGTCCGCCTGGTCGTGCGCGATGTCGATGCCGGCCGAGGCCCGGTAGTCCGCGACGATCGACGGGACGGCCGCGGCGCTCGCGCGCAGGTACTCGGCGCGCACGTCCTCGGGCAAGGCGGCCGGGTCGCCGGCCCAGGCGTCGAGGAACGAGCCGAAGAACACCTCCGCACTGGCGGCGATCATCGCCTCGGGCACGCCGGGCGGCTGCGCCATGAGGAACAGGTGGTAGCCGACCGCCGCCGAGACACCGTGCAGGACGTTCCACATGTCGAGCGTCGGCACCACGTCGAGGATGCCCAGGTGCGTGACGGTCTCGGGATGGTCCAGCCCGGCCCGGAACGCGACCAGGGCGCCGCGGTCGTGGCCGACGAGCGCGAACCGCTCGTGCCCGAGCGCCGCCGCCAGCGCCACGACATCCGCGGCCATGGTCCGCTTCGCATACACCTCGGGACCCGTGGCGGCCGGCTTGTCGCTGGCGCCGTAGCCGCGCAGGTCGGGGCAGATCACCGTGTGCTCGCCGGCGAGCCGCTCGGCGACGTGCCGCCACATCAGGTGCGTCTGGGGAAAGCCGTGCAGGAGAACGAGCGGGCTGCCGCTGCCGCCGACGGCGGCAGCCAGCTCCACACCGTCCGCGCCGGGCACGCGGACGTGGTCGAAGCCGGGAAGAGCGAGCGTCATGTCGGACCGTCCTTGTCGGTCGGGAGTGGCTGACCGGACCAGCGTCGGCGACGGCGATCAGCAGCCGATCAGTACCGTGCGGCGCGACCGGGCCCCGGCACGGAGGATGGGGGCATGCGAATCGACGTCCTCGGTGTGGTGCGGGCCCTGCGCGACGACGGCAGCACCGTCGACCTGGGCGGGCCCCGCCACCGCGAGGTACTCGCCCGGCTCGTCGCCGCCGACGGGCGCACGGTCACCACCGACACCCTCGTCGACGACCTGTGGGCCGACCCGCCCGCCCGCGCCGTGGGCGCGCTGCGGACGTTCGTCGCCGCGCTGCGCCGCGCCCTCGAACCCGACCGGCCGCCCCGCACCCCGCCGCGCCTGATCGTCACCGACGGCCCCGGGTACGCGCTGCGCCTGCCGCGCGACGACGTGGACGTCCAGCGGTTCGAAGACGCCCTGGCCCGCGCCCGCCGCAGCCCCGACACGGTGGCCGGCCTCACCGCGGCACTCGCCGGATGGCGCGGACCCGCGTACGCGGACGTGACCGGTTCCGTGTGGGCGCAGCGCGAGCGGACCCGGCTCGAGGAGCTGCGCTTGGAGGCGGTGGAGCTGCGTGCGCGGATCCTCCTCGATGCGGGCGAAGGAGCCGACCTGGTTGCCGAGTTGGGTGCCCATGTCGCCGAGCACCCGTGGCGTGAGCCGGCCTGGGAGCTGCTGGCCCGCGCGTTGTACCGGGCGGGCCGCCGGGCCGACGCGCTGGCCACGCTGCGCCGCGCCCGCACGATGCTCGTCGACCAGCTCGGACTCGATCCCGGCGCGGGCCTTCGACGGTTGGAGACGGACATCCTCAACGGGTCCGTGCCGTCCGAAGGGACGGAGGCCGGGTGGGGCGGTCCGGGTGTCCGGCTCGGCCCGCGGACCACCGTGGATCTGGCCCGCACCCTCGCACCGGCGGGCGGCGACGCGCTGGTCCGCTCGCGGCGCGACCGGCTCGCCGCGATCCGGGCGGCGCAGCGCACCGGAGACCTGTTCCTGACCGCGCGGATCATCGGTGCCTACGACGTGCCCGCGCTGTGGAGCCGGGCCGACGATCCCGAGCAGTCGCGTGCGGTGGTGACGGCCGCCGAGCGCACGCTTGCCGGGCTGGGCCCGGACGGCCCCGCGGACCTGCGTGCCCGGCTGCTGGCGACGGTCGCCGTGGAGAGCCGTACCGCCGATCTCGCGGAGGGCGAGTTGGTGCGGGCGCGGCAGGCGGCGCGTCAGGCCGAGGAGCTGGCGCGGGAGGTGGCCGATCCCGCGCTGCTGGCGTTCGCCCTCAACGGGGTGTTCCTCCAGTCCTTCACCCGTCCCGGTCTCGCCGCGGTACGGGACCGAACCGGCGTGGAGATCCTCGACGTGGCCACCCGGCACGAGCTGGCGACCTTCGCCGTGCTCGGCCGGCTGATCCGCCTGCAGTCCGCGTCGGCGGTCGGCGACCTCGACGCCGCGGCCGCGCACGCCGATGCCGCCGACCGGCTCGCCGCGGCCACCGAGGCACCGTTGGTCCCGGTCCTGACCGGGTGGTTCCGGGCCCGGGCCGCGGCCGCGCGCAGCACCGAGCCCGGCGGACCGACCGCCGCGACCGTGGCCGCGCAGTACCGCACCGCCGAGGAAGCCCTGCAGGCGGCCGGGATGCCGGGGCTGCACCGCGGCCTGTTCCCGCTTGCGCTCCTGGGACTTCGCCTGCTGCACGACCGGCCCGCGCCGACGGACCCGTACCTCGACTGGGGTCCGTACCGGCCCTGGGCAACGCCTCTCCTCCTGCTCGCCCGGGACCGCGGGGAGGAAGCCCGGGCCGCGTTGGCCGCGCTGCCCGCGCCGCCGCATGACCACATGCAGGAGGCGCTGTGGTGTCTGACCGCCCGTGCCGCGGTACGCCTCGGCGAGCCCGGGATCGCCGCCGAGGCGGCCGCTGCCCTGCGTGACGCCCGCGCGGAAGACGCCGGTGCGGCAAGCGGGATGCTCACCCTGGGCCCGGTCGCGCGGTATCTGGCGGAGGCGGAGGAGTGCGCGGCGGCGGGCTGACCAGGATGGAGTCGACCGCGGGTAAGACGGCCGGCGGGGGGATCGGAACGGATTGTGGCGGTACGGCCGTGATGGGGTTCCGGGTGGGAGGCGGGGGACGGGCTGCACACGGCACGAGCTGCGGCACTCCGGTCTCAGGCACCTCGCGGAGCAGGGCCGCTCCGCACCTGAGCTGTGTCGGGGCGTGCAGGATCGCTGGGGCGTGCAGGATCGCTTGTCGGGGTCGGAGACGACGGTTCGAAACTCGGGTCCGCTCGACGCAGTGACAAGCTGATGCGGCGGTGCTGACGGTCGATCTCGGTGATCCTGACGAGGATCTCGTCGCCTGGTCGGACGATGTCTTCGGGCGACGCGACGTCGTGCGCTGCGAGTTCGGTGAGGGGGACCAGCCCTTCGATGCCCCTGGCCACGCGGACGAAGACGCCGAACGGGACCAGTTTGGTGACGGTGCCGGGGATGACCTGTCCTGTGCGGATGGTGTCGGCCCAGAGCTGCCACGGATCCGGTTGCAGCGCTTTGAGGGAGAGCGCGACTTGTTCGCGTTCCAGGTCCACTCCCAGCACTTCGACGCGGATCTGCTGGTCGACCTGGACGGCTTGGGACGGGTGGTCGATGTGCTCCCAGGTGAGCTCGGGGATGTTGATGAACCCGATGGGTTCGCCTCGCGAGCCCTCCAACTCGACGAACACCCCGAACTGCGGCGTCGCGGCGACCACGCCGGCGCGGATCTCGCCGCGGCGCAGGGTCCGCAGGTACGCCCGGCGTTCGTCGGCGCGCGTCGGGTTCGTCCGCCATCGGGCCCGCACGACGCCGTCGGCGTCGGGCAGCACAGCTGCGAGCAGCGGATGCCGCTCGGCGGGCAGCAAAGGAACCACGGTCGACAGGTCCCCTTGCACAAACGTACGCGCACGGTTGTCCGGGGTGAACATCCACGGCTCGGCGATCCTGGTGAAAACCCGGCCGTTGTGCTGCTGCACGACGAGGAGTTCGAGCCGACCGGCGCGGCTCGGCACAGCGCGAGCGGCGCCGGTTTCGTCGGTGAAGTCCGGCCACGCGGCGAGGCGTGCGCGCGGGGAGAGCTTCGCCCGCACGGTTTCGATGTTGGTGGAGGTGAGGCGGTGCCAGCGTGACGCGTTGCGCACGTAGCACTCTTCCAGCAGCACCCCTGCGTGTTCGTCGGCAAGGCGTGTGAGTCGGGCCCAGAACGCGTCGTCGGCCGCGGGCTGTTCGTCGGCTTGATCGGTTGCCGGGTCGTATGGCGACGTGTCGGTGTGGCTGACACGCACTCCGAGTCCGCGGGCGCGCGCGGCCGCCGCATCGCGGCGGCGGTCGCTGCCGATGTACATGTCGAGGTCGGGTCCGACGTGGACGAAGAATTCGTCGTCAGTGTGCAGGCGGCACCAGGCGCCGATGCGCCGCAACATGGTGCGGACCAGACCCATGGCGACGGCGCTGTGGACACGGGCACCGTCGTGGTAGCCGCGATGGTCTTCCGGGAACAGGCCGGCAAGGCCGTGGTCCTCTGTTCCGCTGTGCGGGTGGAAGTACGCGAACCCGTCCAGCATCGGGTTGTCGATCGTCAGTTCGTCGGCGCCGATGTCGCGGACGAACTCACCCAGCGCACCGAGGCAGGCGGTGACCGCGGCGTCGAGGTCGGGAAAGGCCCCGCGGAGTTCGCGGGGGCGACCGTGCTGGTTGCGGTCGGCGGGGTCGTACGGGGTGATGCGGTAGATGAAGGGCGGCATGTCAGCGCCCCGCGCGGCTCGAAGTTGCCCCGGGGGCCGGTCGCGGGTGGACAGGGGGAGTGATCATCAAAGGAGCGTACTGCGCGGGGCCCAACGGGTCACCGTGGCCGTCGATCCGAGGATCCGAGGCCGCATACGCCGACTCCATGTGAGACCCGGCCGGGCTTGATCTTCGTGTCGGGTCGAAGGACCGTCGCCGGCTGGACACGATGCGGATTTCCCCGCCGGCCGGGCGCATCGACGTCTCGGCAGAAGGGCGCCGGTTTCAGGGGATGATGAGGACCTTTCCGCGGACTCGGCCGGCTTCGCTGAGGCGGTGGACATCCGCGAGGTCGGTCAGCGGGCGGGATGCGCTGATGTCTAGGGTGACGTTCCCTGCGTCGACAAGTGCCACGAGCGCCGCCAGGTGTGTCACATCGTTGCGCGCGACCATGTGCATCGCCGCCACCCCGGATTCGGCGGGTGGTTCGACGGGGGTCGCGATCGAGACGATCCGCCCGCCCGGCCGTACCGCGGATGCCAATGCCGCGGCGTCGTGGGGGCTGAGGGGAACGAGGTTGAGCAGAGTGTCCACCGGGTCGTCGAGCGCGTCCGCGACCGGCTTGGCCGTGTAGTCGATCACGTGGTCCGCCCCGTGGCGCCGAACCGCTTCGGTGCTGCGGGCGCCGGCCGTGGCGATCACCTCGGCGCCGGCATGCTTGGCGAGCTGTACCACGAAGCTGCCGACCCCTCCCCCCGCGCCGTTGACGAGCATGCGCTGACCCGCGGTCACCTTCCCGTGTTCGAAGACGGCCTGCCAGGCTGTCAGGCCGGCCAAGGGAAGGGCCGCGGCGTGGGTGAGAGGCACGGACGCCGGCGCCGGGACCAGCACGGCAACCGGCGCCGCGACATATTCGGCAGCCGCGCCCGCGCGCCGGCGGACGGGCCGGGGGGGCGGCCCACGGTAGCCACCCCTGAGGTCATCCAGGCCGTCCGCGACCCTGCCCGACCCCGGCCGCGCCATCGCCGCCATCGCGAAACTTCTCGGGTCCCGGACGGCACGCCGGCGGTGCCGGCGGTGGCGGTGTGGATCATCCGTCCGCACGATGATCCGCAGGAAAGCTCCGAAGTGACCCGGCCCGGCCCGGCGACCGGCCGGTGTTCCGGTGGACTGCTGGGCGTGGTCAGCTCGTGTAGTCCGCGTTGACGCGGACGTAGCCGGCCGACAAGTCGCAGCCGTACACGGTTGCTTCCCCGTCTGCGATGCCGAGGGTGATGCCGATGTCGACCTGGGGCTGGCGCATGATCGCGGCGAGTGTGTCGAGGGTGCCGGGTGCCGGTTCTTCCGGGTATACCTCGACGTCGCCGAACCGGACGGTGACGTTGCCCGGCACGATGTCGGTGTCGTCGGTGTTCTTGCCGATCGCCATGACCACGCGGCCCCAGTTCGGGTCGGCGCCGTGTACGGCGGTCTTGACCAGGGGCGAGTTCACCACGCTCTTGGCGATGCGTTTGGCCTGGGTGTGGTCGCGGCCGCCGGTGACGGTGACGCGCAGGAGCTTGGTGGCGCCTTCGCCGTCGCGGGCGAGTTGGAGGGTGAGGTCCAGGCACAGGTCGGCGAGTGCGGCGGCGAAGGCGGCCGGGTCGACGGGGCCGGCGGCGCCGTTGGCGATCACCGTCACTGTGTCGGATGTGGAGGTGTCGGTGTCGACGCTCAGGCAGTTGAACGTGCGGTCGACGGCGGTGCGCAGCGCCATGTCCAGGTCGGCGGGCGGCAGTTCGGCGTCGGTGACGAGGTAGGCGAGCATGGTCGCCATGTTCGGTTCGAGCATGCCGACGCCTTTGGCGACGCCGACGATGCGGGCTTGGCCGACGGTGCGTTCGGCGGTTTTGGGTCGGGTGTCGGTGGTCATCATCGCGCGGGCCACGTCCAGGGGTGCGGCGGTGAAGGCGGCGAGGCCGGGTGCGGCGGCGGTGTCGAAGTGGGCGCGGATGGTGTCCATCGGCAGGGGGCGTCCGATGACGCCGGTGGAGCCGATGAGGATTTCGTCGTCGGGGACCTGGGCGATGGCGGCGACGCGGCGGACGACTTCGGCGGCGTTTTCGTGTCCTTGGCGTCCGGTGGCGACGTTGGCGTTCTGTGCGAGTGTGGTGACCGCGCGCAGGCGCTGTCCGGCGGCGTGGGTGCGGCTGAGGACGACGGCGGGTCCGGCGAACAGGCTTTGGGTGAACACGGCCGCGCTGACGGCGGGCCGGTCGGAGACGACGACCGAGATGTCGTCGCCGTGCGCGCGCAGACCGCCGTGCCCGGTGTAGGCGCGGAAGCCTGTCGGCCAGGTCAGCGGGCCCGTGCCGGGCGGGGAGGCCTCCCCAGAGGATGCATGATCATGCGTCATGCGGCATATATTTGCACTCTCGGGTGTGGGGCGTCCATTCCTTATTTACCGCGCCATCTCCTGCGCCCCCGCCGGAGGAAGTACGTCCGAAGTCGGATGTGGGCGGGAAGTTCCGGCGACAGACTCGGGCGTCGGTGTCGACGTGGGAGCGGGGCGGCGCGTGCATGTGGCTCGGCGGAGGAGCAAGGCGGCAGCGGTCACGGGAGGGCTCGCCGTGCTGGCGGGCGTGCTCATCGCGTACGACAGCTTCGGAGGTTCGTCGGATGCCGACGCCGAGCAGGCGGCGCACCGCTGTGCGCCGCTGAGTTCCGACGCATCGGACTTGGCGGCTCGGGTCCGACCCATGGGGCCGCTGGCGTCCGCCACATGGTGCGTCCAGGCCCTCGGCACGCCCGGCACGTCCCGGGTGTCGGTGCCGGGCCCGCACGACTGGGTGTTCTACGGCGTCGTCCGTCTCGCGGACCCCGACGCCGCGGACGCCTGGGGCCCGTGGCAGCCGACCGGCGCACCCGAACTGCTCGAGATGCCTGCCGCGTTGCGAGCGCTCGTCCCCGCGCCCGCCCAGTGGTCGTCCAACGGGGCAGCCGCCTACCTGGACCGATCCTCCGCGACGCTCGTCCTCGCCGGTGTGTCGGCCCCGTCCTGAGTGCCGGCGGCCATGGCCGTCCCTGCCGGGCCGTCCCCCGCAACATCCCGAGGGTTTCCGGCCGCACGTTGGCTGGTGTGGAGCTGCGCGCTGTTCAGGGCGTGGGGTCGGTGAGGTACCGCTGGATCGTGGGTCCGAGCCAGTCCACGATCTCTTCGCGGTCGAGTTCGACGCTGGCAGGGAACCGTAGGACGTAGCGCGTCAGTGCGAGTCCCAGCACGGCCGAGGCGCACAGGGCCGCCCGCGCCGAGGCCTGGTCCGGCGCAGGGCCGACCTTCCGGGCCAGGGGGGTCAACTGGTCGCGCAGCACGCTCTGCATGCGGTCGGCGGCGGTCGGGTCGGTGACGCCGACGCGCATGAGCGCGGTGAGTTCCTCGTTCTCCTCCCACAGGGTGAGGAAGTGGCGCGCCAGCGTGCGGCCGATCGTGTCGTGTGGTTCGACGGGCAGGCTCGGCAGGCGGGGGTCGATCGCGACTGCGGCGACGAACAGGTCGGCTTTGCTGCCGTAGTAGCGCATCACCATCGACGGGTCGATCGTTGCGTCGCGTGCGATGGCTCGGATGGTCGCTTTCTCGTAGCCGTCCGCCGCGAACCGTTCGCGGGCCGCGGCGAGGATCGCGGCGCGGGTGGCGTCGGAACGCCGGGTGGCCTGCTGGTTCTCCGTGCTGCCGGTCATGCCAACGAATGTAGGCCAACGGGTGTTGACAGTCCAGATCCGCCGCCCTACGTTTGCCAACAAACGTTGGCCAACGCTTGTTGGCGTCGTTGGCGGCCGATGGATGGCGACCGCGGTGACCGATGCCCGGCGCCGCACCGCCCGCGGAGCGCCGACTTCGAGCTGATCCCCCCATCCCAAGGAGCCCCCCGTGGCCGTGGCACTGCACCACACCATCGTCCCCGCCCGTGACCCGCAGGCCTCGGCGCGGTTCCTGGCCGGCATCCTCGGCCTGCGTGTCGATCCGCCGATGGCGCACTTCACGCCGGTCGCGCTGGCCAACAGCATCAGCCTGGACTACGACCGACTCGACGCGTTCGAGCCGCACCACTACGCGTTCATGCTCGGCGAGCGGGAGTTCGACGCTGCCCTCGCCCGCCTCCGACGCGGCGGAATCACCCACTACAGCGATCCCGCCTGCCAAGGGATCGGGCGGATCTACCGCAGCACCCACACCGAAGGCCGCAGGGGCACGTACTTCCACGACCCCGACGGGCACCTCATGGAAATCCTCACCCCGGGCGGCGCCGGATCGTGAGGCGGACGCCACCCTCACGGAACACCGCTCCGCACGCCCCTGCCCCGTCCGAACGCCGAAGGAGAAGCACCATGTCGCCGAAGACCCTCAACACCGTCCTGGCCACCGCCACCGCCCTGTTCGCCCTCTATCTCGGGCTGTCCTTCATCCTGGCCCCGGAAACGTCCACGCAGGGCGTCGGCCTACCGAAGTGGCCCGGAGGCGGCGGCGACGGCTACCTCGTCATGAAGGGCACCCGCGAACTCGCGATGGGCCTGGTCGTCGGCATCCTGTTGGTGACGGGCCACCGCCGCGCCCTGGGCTGGGTCCTGCTCATGGAGGCGGTCGCCCCGTTCGGCGACATGATCAACGTCCTGGCCCACCACGGTTCGCTCGCCGCCGGATTGGGCATCCACGGCCTGACCGCGGTGCTGATCACCGGCACCGGCCTGCTGATCCTCCGCGAGACCGGCACGGCCCGCACGGTCCCCGGGCCGGCACCCACCAGGCAGCCCGCCTGACGGCCCATTCCCCCACAGGGTGGCGCGGCCGCATGGCCGGTGTCCGTCGCGGGGCTTCAGTCGTCGAGCGTGATCACGCTCGTGGCGCGTTCCTTCGGCAGCGGTCCCGCCGAGGTTCTCGGTGGCGAGGGCTTGGTCGCCGGCGACGACGGGCCGCATGCGTTCCTCGTACCCGGCGAGCGCCGCCCGGTGGCCGCCGCCCGAGGGCTACGACCTCGACTTCGACGCCTGCTCGCCCTCGGTCTCAAGCCGCTGCCAGACGGCATCGCCCTCATGATCGAGGCGTAGCACGCCCCCGCGTTCCCCGGCCGACGACTCTACGCGCCCGACCGGCGGCGCTCCCCGCTGCGGATGGCCTCGACGAGCGCGGCGTGCGTGTCGGCGTCCGCGGCGGCGATCAGGCCGCCCGTGCTCGTGCCGAAGGGGCGGCCGTCGATACCGGTCACGACGCAGCCCGCCGCCTCGCACATGGCGATCCCCGCAGCGAAGTGGACGCTGCCGCGCAGGTCGCCGCCGTCGGTGACATAACCGGCGCGCTGCCCCGACGCCACCCATGCCACCGCCAGCGTCGTGGAGACCACGCGCGGCCGGAACCGGGCGGCGAACCCCGGCGCGGCCAGCAGGTCGACGCCGCGGAACGCGGGGGCGTGCGGGAACGGCGGGTCGAGGTTCACATCGACCAGGCACGTGCCGGGCGACGGCACCGCCGTCTCGGAAGCGCCGCCGCCCGCAGTTGCCGAAGTGCCGAACGTCGCCGCTGCGCCGCGGCGGACGTACGCGCCGGTCCCGTCCGTCCAGAACACGTCCCCGGTGAACGGGTCGGCGACCGCGGCCGCGGTCGTGCGGTCGCCGGTGCGCAGTGCGACGTTGACCGCGACCGCCAGGTTGCCCGCCGCGTAGTTGAGCGTGCCGCACAGCGGATCGACGAGCCAGCGGCGTTCCGCACGGTCGGCTCCGGTGCGGCCGGATTCCTCGCCGGTGACCGCGTCGTCGGGGCGTGCGCTGCGCAGCAGGTCGACGATGGCCCGTTCGGCCGCCATGTCGGCCGCGGTGGCGAAGTCTCCGGCGCCCTTGTCGACCCGGGACACGTGCGTGCCGCACAGCGACCGGACGATGTCGGCGCCCGCGAGGGCCGCGGTGACGGCCAGCTGCGGGTCGGTCCCGGCACGGGGTGGGGTGCCGGATGCGGTGTTCGTGGTCATGGGACCGGCACCCTAGCCAACCCCCGGCTGCGCCGCCGGGGCTGTGCCGGGCCGGGTGGGTGCATGCACGGTGTTCAGCCGCGTTCCCGGCCGAGTGCGGCCAGCCGGGTGAGGGCCGGCAAGGCGGCGGCGAGGGCGGCGCGTTCCGCGGGTGTGAGTGCGGCCAGCAGCGGGGTCAGGTGGCGGGTGCGGTCCGCGGTGCGGGACCGGCCGATGCCGCGTCCGGCGTCGGTGATGTGCACGAGGACGGCGCGTTTGTCCGTGGGATCCGGGCGGCGCTCCACGAGCCCTTCGCGTTCCAGGCGGGTGACGAGCTGGGTGATGCCCGGCTGTGTCATCTGCTCGGTGCGCAGCAGTTCGGTCAGGCGCAGCGGGCGCTCGGCGGTGGCGAGCGTGTCCAGGACGGACAAGGTGGTGAACGGATGCTGTTCGAGTGCGGGCAGGCGGATGTAGACGCGGTTGAAGTCCTCGATGGCGGCGGTGAACTCGGCGGGGTCGAGGTCGGTGCCGGGCTGGGGGGTGGCGTCCACGCGGTGAATATAGCCGTCGCGGCGGCACCGGCCCGGCGGGGTCGTGCGGGGGCGCGGGTTCGTGTCCGGGTGCCGTCGCCGCGGGCGGTCAGTAGCCGCGGTGTGAGAACGGCTGGCCGCGCCAGTGGAGTCCGGGCGGCAGTGCGGTGGCGGGTGCCGGGGCCGGGTCGGGCGTGGTCTCGGGGACGTCGCCGGTGCGCGGGTCGGCGCCGCGGCCGCTGCCGGGGCAGGTCATGACGGTGAAGGGGGTGGCCGGGGCCGGGTCGAGGGCGTGGACGGGGATCGCCGTCGGGGCCGCTTCTTCGGCGCGTGCCCCTGGGGCCGTCCGACGTCCGGAGGTTTCTTCGGCGGGCGGCGCGGAGCCGTTGTCGTCGGGTTCGACGTCGGGATCGGCGAAGTCCCCTGCCGTGTCCGTCGCCTCGCGTGCGTCCGTGGGCCGGTCCGGGTCGGTGGCCAGGACGGTGCCGCAGTGGGCGCAGCGGACCCGGGCAGGTGCGGTGCGGGCGGCCGGGGTGGCGGGTCTGGCGGTGACGTCGTCGTCCGGTGCGGGGGCCGGGCCGGCGGGCGGGGTGTCGGGGTGGTCGGCCGCGTCGCGGATGTCCAGGGCGATGCTGCTCATGCGGGTGGTTCCCCCCTGTCGCGTCCGCGGAGGAGGCCCGTTCGTCCGGCGGGCCTCGGTGGTGCCGCTGCGCCGACCATAGCCCCCGGGGTGGGCTGCTGTGCAGCCCCTGGCGGGGACGAACGTGCGGGTGACAGCGGACAGTTGCGCGGCGGGCACGGCGGGTGGGTCGGCCCGGGCGGGCCGGTGACGGGAGGGGGCTTGCGGCCGGGTTCGGTCAGGGGGCGGTCTTGGCTGTCTTGCGGGTCTTTCCGGTCGGCGGGGGTGTGGGTTCCGTCTCGGGTTCGGGGTGGGGGTCGATGGCGCGGCGGAGTTGTTCGAGGCGGTAGGGGAGGGGTTCCCAGCCGGGTTGGCCGAGCATGTCGGCGTTGACCTGGACGACGGTGCGGGTGTAGGCGCGGGCGAGGCCGCGGGGCATCAACGGCATTCCGGCGGGCCGGAGTTGGGCTTGGCCTGCGGCGTCGAGGAGGCCGGCGTGATTGCCGCGTACGGAGACCCACAAGGCGGTGGCGGTGCCTTGGACTTCGCGGATGAGGTCCTCGCGGACGGTGAGCCATTGGCGCAGGGCGATGCGGGTGGGGGCGGTCAGGTGGTGGTGTTCGGTGACCGGTGGGGCGATGGAGCGGGCCTGGGGTTTGCGGACGATGGTGACGGTGGCGAGGTCCGCGGTGAGGTCGCGGGTGCGCAGGGCGCACAGTTCGCCGGCGCGGGCGCCGGTGTCGAGGACGACGCCGATGAGGGCGAAGAGGCGGACGCGGCCGGGGTCGGCGCCGGGTCGGTCGGCGCCGGCTTCGAGCCAGCCGTGCAGGAGGGAGCGCTGGCGGGGGCCGACGGGGGTTTTGGGTTCGGGGAGGGCGGGGCGTTCGGGGGCTTCGATGGGGACGGTGCCGGCGCGGGCGAGGATGTCGAGGCAGTCCAGGCGGATGCGGATGCTGGCGTTGGTGGAGGCGGGGCTGCCGGGGGCGGCGCGGGTGCGCAGGTCGCCGCGGGAGGCAAGGGTGACGTACGCGGTGAGGGGGCCGGCTTTGAACAGGTCGGTGAGGGAGTCGCGGGCCTGTTCGGGGAAGCCGTCGGTGTCCAGGGCGCGGCGCAGTTCGCCGGCGACCCAGCGCAGTTGGCGGGCGCGGGCGGGGGAGGTTTCGTCGCGGGCGAGCGCGCGTTGGAGGGCGCGGTCGAGCTGGTCGAGCACGGGCGGGCGGCCTGCGGTCGTCATGGGCATCCAGCGTAGTGGCGCATAACGGGCCGGTCCCGGGGACACGCGAATTGGTCGGTGCCGATCGCGGTTTCCGGCGGCCGGTGGTGGTCCGGTCGTGGTGTCGGGGCGGGGGCGAGCGGGTGGAGAGGCCCGGTCATGCCCTAGGTTGGGGCGCGTGGAGGACCTCGACCGACAGATCGTCCGGCTGCTGGTGCGCGACGGGCGGATGAGCTACACCGATGTGGGCAAGGCCACCGGCCTGTCCACGTCCGCGGCGCACCAGCGGGTACGCAGGCTCGAGCAGCGCGGGGTCATCCGCGGCTACGCGGCCGTGGTGGATTCGGAGGCGCTCGGCTTGCCGCTGACGGCGTTCATCTCCGTCAAACCCATCGACCCCGCGGCCCCCGACGACGCGCCCGAGCGGCTGGCCGGCCTGGACGAAGTGGAGGCCTGCCACAGCGTGGCGGGCGAGGAGAGCTACATCCTCAAGGTGCGGGTCGGCGCCCCGGGCGACCTGGAGACGCTCCTGGCGAAGATCCGTGCGGCGGCGAACGTGTCGACCCGCACGACGGTGGTGCTGAGCACACCGTACGAGGGACGGCCGCCGAACCTGTAGGGGATCGGCGGAGGGTCCGGGCCCTGCGTCGGCGAAATCGGTTGCGGCGCAGGCCGCCTGCCCGGCGATACTCCCGCATGAGCAGAATCGCCGAGGTCGTCGTGCTTGCCTTGCATGCCGACGAGGTCATGGAGCCGCTGACCCGAGACGACGAGGAACGCACCTGGCACGGGCGGTTCGTGCCGATCGCGAGCCAGTTCGGCGGCTCGTTCGCCTACGGGTGGGCCACGGAGTTCATACGGATGCGCAACCGCACCGGTTTGCTGCGGCATCTGGAGTCGCTGCCGTGGCCGTATCCCGGCAGTGTCCAGGTCCTGATCCACGACGAGGAAGACGACTGCTTCGGGCTGTGGATGCTCCAGGACGGCAAGCTGGTGGAAGTTCCGCTCCCGGGCACGGAGCGGTTTCATTCCCCGGCCCCGCCCACCGACGAATTCCCGCCCAGCCCGGGATACCTCATGCGCACCGACCGGGGCGGACCGCTGCCCCGGCAGACCCCGCCGGACCAGCGCGACCCACGCCCGGCCTGGTAGCCGCGGCCGGACGGCGCGCGGCCCCCCGAATCCGCGTCCGCCGCGGGGATCCGGAGGGCCGTAGCGGGAACGCGCGGCCACACGCGGCAGACTTACCCCCCATGACCGTGATCCTCCTGCGCAACGGCGCCGTCTACAGTCCCGCGGACCCGTTCGCCACCGCCATGGTGGTCGAAGACGGCACCGTCGCCTGGATCGGCGCGGAAGGCGCCGCCGAAGCGCACCTGTCCGCCGCGGACGAGGTCGTCGACCTGCGCGGCGCCCTCGTCGCCCCGGCGTTCGTCGACGCGCACGTCCACACCACCAGCGCCGGCCTGGCCCTGACCGGACTCGACCTGTCCGGCTGCGCCCCCGGCCGGGCCCTGGACGCCGTCGCCGCGTTCGCCGCGGCACAGCCCGCGGGCGCGGTCGTGCTCGGCCAGGGCTGGGACGACCCGCAGTTCCCCGACGGCCTGCCGACCGCCGCGCAACTGGACCGCGCCGCCGACGGCCGCCCGGTGTACCTGTCGCGCGTCGACGTGCACTCCGCGCTCGCGTCGCCCGCGCTGCGCGCCCTCGTGCCGGACGTGGCCGGCCTGCCCGGCTTCGACGCCGACGGCCCCCTGACCGGGGAAGCCCACCACGCGGTGCGGGCCGCCGCGTTCGCCGCCGTCACCCCGGCGCAGCGGGATGCGGCGCAGCGTGCCGCGCTCGCCCGCGCGGCCGCGCTCGGCATCGGCGGCGTGCACGAGTGCGCGGGCCCGGACATCTCCGGCGCGGACGACCTGGCCGGTCTGCTGGCGATCGCCGCGGAGGGCGCCGGGCCGGACGTGGACGCGTACTGGGGCCAGGCCGTCACGTCCGCGGGCGAGGCCCGGGACCTGGCCGCCGCGATGTGTGTCCGGGGCCTGGGCGGGGACCTGTTCGCCGACGGCGCCCTCGGCTCGCACACCGCCTGCCTGCACGCCCCCTACGACGACCGCCCCGGCACGTCCGGGCGCGCGTACCTGACCGCGGACGAGGTCGCCGTGCACGTGGCCGCGTGCACCGAAGCCGGCGTACAGGCCGGTTTCCACGCCATCGGCGACGCGGCGGTCGACGCCGTGGTCGCCGGAGCCCGCGCCGCCGCGGACCGGCACGGCGCGGCCGCGGTGCGGGCGCTGCGGCACCGGGTCGAGCACGCGGAGATGGTGTCGGCCGACGCCCTGGCCGGTTTCGCCGAACTGGGCCTGGTGGCGTCGGTCCAGCCCGGTTTCGACGCGGCGTGGGGCGGCCCGGACGGCATGTACGCCCGCCGCCTCGGCGCCGAACGCGCGGCCGCCCTCAACCCGTTCGCCACGTTGAACCGGGCCGGGGTCCCCCTCGCGTTCGGCTCGGACGCGCCGGTCACCCCCCTGGGCCCGTGGGCCGCCGTCCGCGCCGCGGCCTTCCACCGGACCGCGGCCGAGCGGATCTCGGTCCGTGCCGCGTTCACCGCGCACACCCGCGGCGGGCACCGCGCCCTGGGCCGGGACGCCGACGGCGTCCTCGTCCCCGGCGCCCCCGCCACCTACGCGGTGTGGCGTACCGGCGAACTGACCGTCCAGGCCCCCGACTCGCGCCTGTCCGCGTGGTCCACCGACCCCAGCTCCGGAACGCCCGGCCTGCCGGACCTCACCCCGGGCGCACCGCTCCCGGTCTGCCTGCACACGGTCGTCCGCGGGCGCACGATCCATCGGGCGGACGACGCGGAGTAGACCCGCACGGCACAACCACACGGCAGGGGGCGCGGACATCCGCGCCCCCTGCCGTGTTCTCCCGGCGCCCGGGCCGACTGCGGCCTTGCGCGCACGGGACGGTTCGCTGCGCCGCCTACTCGGCTGCGCTCGCGGCTGCCGCCACCGCCGGGGTCTCGTGCGGCCGTGTGCGGGGGCCGGTGGCGCGTTTGTCTCCGCGTCGCGCGACCCGTGCGCGTTCCTTGTCGCCGTGCGGGACGGTGAACAGGGGCAGGAACACCTGGACGAGGGGGCCGATGCCCAGGGCGTACACGACGGTCCCGATGCCGGCGGAGCCGCCGAGGAGGACGCCGGCGGCCAGCACGGCGAGCTCGATGCCGGTGCGGACCAGGCGTACCGAGCGGCCGGTGCGGGCGACCAGGCCGGTCATGAGGCCGTCGCGGGGGCCGGGGCCGAAGCGCGCCCCGATGTACGCGCCGCCGGCCACGGCGTTCAGGACGACGGACGCGACCATGAACACCGCCTGCCACCCGATCCCGTGCGCGTCGGGCAGGAACGCGAGGGACGCGTCGACGGCCAGGCCGATGACGACGACGTTGGAGACCGTGCCCAGGCCGGGGCGCTGGCGGATCGGCCACCACAGCAGCAGGACCGCGGCGCCGACGGCGACGGTGACCATGCCGAAGCTGAGCGGGGTGCGTTCCTGCAGGCCCTGGTGGAAGACGTCCCACGGGTCGAGGCCGAGTCCGGCGCGGATCATGAGCGCCATGCTGAAGCCGTACAGGGCCAGTCCCGCGTACAGCTGGACGATGCGGCGTGCCAGCAACCAGTCCACCGGTTCGTGTCCTCCCCGAAACAGGCTCCCGAAAAAGAGCCACTGATGCGAGAATCCGGAAAACTGGATTGTCGATCCAGAGCCAATCGCACAGGAGTGGACTGATGAGCAGTCGGCATCTGACCGTGACCAGCACCCGCCTCGCCGACCTCCTCGACCCCTGGCAGCGCACCGCCGCCCCCACCGCGGCCGCCTCCCTGCCCGGCCCGGCACCGGCAGGCCCGTCCGGCCCGGCCACCCCCGCCTACCGGGCACTCGCCGACCGGATCCGCGCGCTCGTCCTGGACGGCCGGGTCCCGCTCACCGCCCGCCTGCCCGCCGAACGCGGCCTCGCCGACCGGCTCGGCGTCTCCCGCACCACCGTCGCCGCCGCCTACGACCTCCTGCGCTCGGACGGCTACCTGGTCTCCCGCCGCGGCTCCGGCTCCTGGACCGCCCTGCCCAACCACCACCCCGAACCGCCCACCCGCGCCCTGGTCCCGTCCTCCATCACCGGCATCATCGACCTCGGCGTCGCCGCACTCCCCGGCCCCGGCCGCCCCCTGCACCGCGCCGTCGCCGACGCCGCCGACGCACTGCCCGCCTACACCACCGCCCACGGCTACCACCCCGCAGGCCTGCCCCTCCTGCGCGAAACCATCGCCGCCCGCTACACCCGCCGCGGCGCCCCCACCACCCCCGACCAGATCCTCGTCACCTCCGGCGCCCTGTCCGCGTGGGTCCTGCTGCTGCGCACCTTCGTCCACCCCGGCGACCGCGTCGCCGTCGAATCACCCACCTACGCCAACGCCATCGAAGCCGTCCGCGCCGGCGGCGGCCGCCCCGTCCCGGTACCCATGGCCGACGACGGCTGGGACCTGCCCGCCTGGCGCGACGCCCTGCGCGCCGCCAGCCCCCGCCTCGCCTACGTCATCGCCGACTACCAGAACCCCACCGGCCACCTCGCCACCGCCGAAACCCGCCGCGCCCTCGTCGACGCCGCCCGCGCCACCGGCACCGTCCTCGTCGTCGACGAAACCTGCGCCGACCTCGCCCTGGACACCCCCAGGCCCCCGCACCCCGACCACCCCGCACCCGTCGCCGCATTCGACCGCGCCGGCACCGTGGTCACCCTCGGCTCCGCCGCCAAGTCCTTCTGGGGCGGCCTGCGCATCGGCTGGATCCGCGCCACCCCCGAACTCATCCGCCGCTTCACCGCCACCCGCGCCGGACTCGACGTCGCCGCACCCGTCCTCGACCAACTCGTCGTCCACTACCTGATGGCCGACCACGAAGACGCCATACTCGACGCCCGCATCCCCACCGTCCGCGCCGCCCGCACCCACCTCGCCGCCGAACTCGCCACCCACCTGCCCACCTGGACCCACCACCACCCGCCCGGCGGCCTGTCCCTGTGGGTACGCACCGACAACCTCTCCACCACCGTCCTGTCCGAAGCCGCCGCCCGCCACGGCCTGCGCCTGGCCCCCGGCACCCTCTTCGGCACCACCGGCGCCTTCGAACGCCACGTCCGCCTGCCCTACACCCTCGACTCCCCGACCCTCACCGAAGCCGTCCGCCGCCTCACGCTCGCCGCCGCGGAAACCGGGCGCGCTCGCGGGGACGGGGGGCTGACACCGGCATTCACCGGGTGCGTGGCCTGAGGAGGCGTGGAAGGGCGGGGCGCAGCGGGGCCGGAGGCCTCGCCGACGGTCCCGCCACGACCAACCCACAAGCCGAACGCCGCACCGACGCGCGTGCCGCTGCCCGCCAGGACCGACACCGCACGGCCGCGGACCGGTCGGCGGCCGTGCGAGCGGGTGTCCTGCGGACAGCTCCGACCAGGCGGGGCGGAACGCATCGGCGAACCAGCGGACGATCAGGTCGCTGTTGTGGCCGCGCGCACCGGACCCCGCGCGGCAACGAGCTACTGCCGCGCGGCAGGGCCCAGGACGAGCACACGCGCACGAACGGGGATTGGGCCCCCGCGCCGGGCGGCCCCTCGCCGCCTGACCCGACCGTCCACACGGAGGCCCCCAGGGCGCGAAAGTCAGGCGGGTCGAAGGCCCGCCGACAACAGCCGTCGGCTGCTCCGAGGGGCACCCCTTCTCGGGGCGGCCGACGGACACGGATGGCATCGGCGGCCCGTCGGGTCGGCGGTCAGCGAACACCACCGAGCCCGTCGGCGCAACCGATTCGTCGCCCGGCAGCGTGCCCGGATCCCTGCAGGCCGGGCGGCCTTTCGCCCCAGGCAGCACGTCCCGCAGCCCGCCCGCCCCCGAACGGGTGGGCGCTTACGCCGACCGGCGGGTGGATGCCCTTCCGCCCACCACCCGCACGCCCCGCCCCTCACCCGCCTGACCAGGCGAAACACCACAACTTCGCAGGTCAAGGCACGGTTGACACCCCGCCCGCCCGGCCCACTACGTTCGCTCATGTCCACCGCAGGACGACCGACCGGGCCACGCCCCCCGGACGGCACGCGCACCACCGGGCCCGACGGCACCTGCCGCCGACAGCCAGACCCGGCCCCGCGCGCGTACCGCCCGGGACGCCGCCCCGCGCGGCCGCGCCGGACCGGGGCGGCACCCGTGCGCCCGCCCCGGCACGACGCGCGCGGCGGAACCCGGCGGACGGTGCGACCCGGGTGGGTACCCGGCCGCCCAGTAGACAACGGCCACCGCGACCCGCAGCCAGCGGCGTCCGGGGCCGGCCCGAAGGACGGCCGGGACCCACTCGCAGCACCCCCGACACGGGGAGCCCCACACACACAGCCCGAACGGCAGCCCCCCCCGACACCGGAACCCCGACTGCGGGCCGTCTGCGGTCGGGCAACGGATGACCAGACGACCGACCTCCGCTTGCTTCCCCGTCGATTCGCCGAGCATCCGGTAGGCGCAGACCGCCGAGGGAAGGCCCACACCCGAGGCCCCGGGAGGCAAGGCCCGAGCGTGGCCCGGCACGGTTGTCGCCGTCACGCGCCGCCGTCACGCCGCCGGTGGGGCGTGCGCGACAAGGGCGGCCGGAGCCGTCACCCACCGCGTCCACGCTGCGCCCCGCCCGCCCGCCCGCCCGTCCGTCACGACCGGCGTACGCCGACGGCACCGTCGTCCGCGCCACCGCCGCCCCCTTGAACGCCTCCGTCCACATGGCCTCGGGCCCGCCACGCCCCGGTGCACAGCCGCCGACGGCCGCGCGGCGTGGAGCAGGGGCCCGAGGCCGGAGGACCGGTGTTCCGGCGTCTCCCGCCGACCCATGCAGCCCCGTCGACGACCGGCCGGATCCGTCTGTCGCCCGGCGGGAGAGGTAGACGCCCCCGACGAGGCCTCGCAACTGCGGTCGTCGGAGGGAATCCCGACGCCGCCCGCCCGGCACCACCTCCCCCGGGTCCGGCCCCGGGCCGACCGCGGCGCCGCCAAGACAGCCCGAGACTCCGCCGACGTCGGCCGAGCACCGCAGCCGCCACGTCCGGCGGGACGGACCGCCCGGCGCAGCGGTGGACAGCGGGCAGCCCGACCCACGCCGCACACACCGCACCCCACCGGCGCCGCACCACCCACACCCGGCCACCACTCCTCCGTGTTGCTCCATTCGGGCGCACTTACGCAACAGCCTTGTCCCATCCGCGCGGTCCACGCGAGCACCCGACACCAGCCCTCGAACACGCCCCCGCCACCCCGCCCGCACCCCACGCCCCCACCTCGCCCATCCGCCGCGAACACCGCAACGGCGGCGTGTCGCGCCCGGGACCGCCCAAACCCGCCCGATCCCCGCTGCGCCGCCACCGCCCGCAATCCCGGCCCTGCCGCGCCGGCGCGGGCCCGGTCCGGCCCAATCTCCCGCCGCGCCAAGGCCCCACCGACCATGCCGCCTTTCCACGGGCCAACGTGTCCGTCGGCGGGGTGGGCCGGGCGGGTCCGGTGCCGCGGCGCGTGGCGTACCGCGAAACCCCACGGCGGGCCCGCACGTTGTACCGTCACAGCCGACAGGCCTTCCCGCCGCGCACGGCGCCGGGCCGTGCCCGGGGTTCGCCGCGGGGCGCGGGCCGGCGGTGTCCGGGGCGGGGCACCACCGCGATCCACGCCTCCGACGCGGCCGCACGGCGCGGCACGGGGGCGACGAAGACGACGAGGAAGACCACGACGTGACGCACGCACGGGGAGCAGCGCCCCCGCACCGTCCTGCCGCCTCCGCCCCGGCCCCGGGCCGGGTACGCCGTATCTCGGGGACCGTCCCGGCCGGCCGCGTGACGAAGGAGACGATGTGAGCGCCCACGAGCCCGCAGCCCCGGCCGACGGCGCGGCCGAGTTCGGCGACCTGGGCAAGGTCCTCGTCATCATCCCGACGTACAACGAGTCGGAGAACGTCGAAGGGATCGTCGCCCGGGTGCGCGCCGCCGCGCCGGGTGTCGACGTGCTGGTCGCGGACGACAACAGCCCCGACGGCACCGGCGCCATCGCGGACGCGATCGCCGAGAACGACCCGCACGTGCAGGTCATGCACCGCAAGGGCAAGGAAGGCCTCGGCGCCGCGTATCTGGCCGGGTTCCACTGGGGCATCGACCGCGGCTACGACATCCTCGTCGAGATGGACGCGGACGGCTCGCACCAGCCCGAGCAGCTGCCCCGGCTGCTGGAGGCCATCCGCGACGCGGACCTCGTCCTGGGCTCGCGGTGGGTGCCGGGCGGCGCGATCGTGAACTGGCCCGCGTCGCGGAAGTTCATCTCCCGCGGCGGCAGCACCTACTCGCGGATGATGCTGGGCCTGGACATTCGCGACGTCACCGGCGGCTACCGGGCGTTCCGCAAGGAGACCCTGCTCGGCATCGACATGGACTCGGTCGCGTCGCAGGGCTACTGCTTCCAGGTCGACCTGGCCTGGCGCGCGGTCCGCAACGGCTTCCGCGTGGTCGAGGTCCCGATCACCTTCGTCGAACGCGAACGCGGCAACAGCAAGATGAGCCGCGCGATCCTCGCCGAAGCCCTGTGGCGGGTCACCGCCTGGGGTGCGGGCCGCGGCATCGACAAGGTCCGCGGCCGCAAGCCCGACGACGCGGACGCGCCGGACGACGAGACGACCGGACCGGACACCGCGACCGCGCTCCCCGGCACGGACACCGTCGCCGAGACCGCCGCGCCGACCGCACCCGCGGCCGAACCGCACGAGCCGGTCCAGGGCCTCGTCAAGGAGCCCGCCAAGGACGCCAAGGCAGCCAAGCCGGCTGCTCCGGCCAATCCGGCCAAGGCGGACACCGCCGCCGACGCCGTGCAGGGCGACCCGGCCCCGGCCGACGACCCAGCGGACGCGTCGGCGAAGCCCGCCACGGCCGAAGCCGAAGCCAAGGCCGACGCCGACGCTGAGGCTGACGCCAAGGCGACCGGTACCACCGGCGACGACGCCACCGAATCGGCCGCCACGGCGTCCGCTGCCCGCCCGGACAGCCCCGCCGAACGCCCGTAACCCAGCCCGCCTCACCGACGGGGCCGCGCCCACCCCGGGCCGGCCCCGTCCGGATTGTCCGGCGGGTAGCCGCGCCCGGCGATATTCGGGTGATCGCGCGTCCTCGGCCCGCGTACGCTCGGGCCATGGCGGGGGAGCGGATAGCGGACATCGTGGCGGGCTTGCCGGGCACCGACCGCATCGGCGACCTGCTCACCGCACTCAACGAGCGGGCCTCCGACGGCGACGTCCGCTTCGTCGCGGACCTGGCCCTGGCCGCCGCCGAGGCCGACGCCCGCGCCACCGAGCCGCGGGTGTGGCAGTACGCGAGCACGGTCGACCACGTCGTCCGCCTCCTCGGCACCACCCCGGGTCAGGACAGCGTCACCCTCCTGCTGCGCTTGGCCGCCGCCCGCCGTGGTGGCGACCCGCGCCGGGGCGACCGCTACCTGGCCTCACTGCTCGCCTCCGGCCACCCGCCCGAGGACCTCGCCGCGGTGTTCCCCGACCCCCCGCCGGATCCCACGCCCGGCCTCGGGTCCGTCGAACTGCGCACGTGCCTGGTCCACGAGCTGGTGCTGCGGGACGTGGACGTCACCCGGACCCCGGGGATCGCCGCGTGGCTGACGTCGCCGCAGTGGCGCGACCACCCGCTGGCCCGGCTGCCGCTGACCCGGGGGGAGCCGGAGGCTCAGCCGGACGTGCCGGTGCACAGCGTCGGCGGCTTGAGCTTCGAGATCGCCTTCGGCCCGTCGGCCCACACGCAACGCCCGCCCGCCGCCCCGGCGGACACCCCACCCGCCACGGAGGTCACGACCCCTGCCGTGGCCGACGCGATCGCCGCGGCGGTGGCGAACTGGGCCGACGAGTCCAACGGCGGTGCCGAAGCCCGCGTCTTCGCCTTCGCCCGCCCGCTGGACACCGCCGCGGTGCCGGCCGTGCTGCCCGCGCTGGGCCTGGCCTGCCTGGAAGGCGTCCACGACCGCGCCGGTTGGGCGATCGCCGCGCAGCCGCCCGCGCACGCCTGGCGCATCCTGTTCGGCGCCGCGGCCAACGGCGGCGCCTACAACTCCGGCGTCTACGGCGCGTACGGCCGCCTCGCCGCGTGGCAGTCCATCGCCGCACTCGCCGGCTGCCCCGACGACGCCCCCTTCGACGCCATCGAAACGCGCGCGCAGGCCTGCACCTGGTTCGTCTTCGACGCCGACACCGCCTGGTACTGGCAGGTCGCCTGGGACATCGGCCTGGCCGCACTCTCCCCGGACGGACGCCGCCTGGCCGTCCTGGCCGCCTCCGACACCGGCTGACACCCCCGACCGACACTCCGGCCGGCACCCACCCGCCCCGTGCCGCACCGCCCCCGGCGCCGCGCTCGGAAGCGCCCGACCCGCCGTGTCGGGAACACTCCGCGCTCCCAGGGCGTCATTCTCATCAAGGACATCCCGCACCCGGCACCGGGCCGGCACGACGCGGGGCGTCCCGGCAGCACCACCGTCCCCCCACGCATCACCCGCCACACGGACCGTGCAAGGCCCGCCGTGGCGGCAGCCCGATCCGGTAGGTCCGCGCCCCGCACGGCGCGGCCCGCCCCGGACCCGGGCCGGAAGGAGAACCCGCACCCCATGCGCCGCGCCGCAGTCCTGATTCCTCTGATCGCCTGGCCGATCGCCGAGATCTACCTGATCAGCCGGGTCGGCTCCGCGATCGGCGCGGGCGACACCGTGCTGCTGCTCCTGGCCGGTGTGATCGCCGGCTCGCTCGCGATCCGCTACGAAGGCCGCCGGGCGCTGACCCGGCTGCGCGACGCCGCCACCGCGGAATCCGCCGCGGCGCAGGGCCAGGCCGGACCCGGCGTGGACGCCTCCCGGACCGGGCGGGCCGCCGCGGACGCGGGGCTGGTCGTGCTCGGCGGCATCCTGCTGATCATTCCCGGGTTCATCTCGGACGTGGCCGGTCTGCTGTGCCTCCTGCCGTTCACCCGGCCGCTGGTGCGCAAGCTGATCGGCGGGGCGGTCGGCAGCCAGGTGGCGCGCCGGACCCGGTTCGGCGCCGCGATGGGGCAGGCCCGCCAGGCGCAGGAGCAGATGCGCATGCACCGCCCGGACGGGAAGGTCGTGTCCGGCGAGGTCGTCCACGGCGACGTCGTCGACCCCGACGGCACGCCGCGCCGCGACCCGGGCAACCACGGCGGGCCGACCGGCGGACCGCACTACCTGCCGTAACCCCGGGGCCCCGCGGCCTGGCGGGGGAGCAGCACGGGCGTAAGCCCGTGTCAGCCCGCGGCGCCCGCGCTGCGCCGGGTGCGGGCGCCGTCGAACAGCGTCCAGCCGTCGACGAACGCCACGCGCGGGTGGTCCGGGTCCCAGCCGTCGGCGAGGGCTTCGTCGAGGAGGGCGCGGACGGTGCCGGGTTCGTGGAGGTTGAGCAGCGCGTCCAGGTCGGTGCCGACCGTGCCGGACGGCAGCCACCCGTCGGGGACGAGCCGTCCCGGGCCGTTGCGGAACTCGATCCGCAGCCCGCCCGCGCGGCCGAGGGGGCGCAGCGCGAGGGTCTCGCGGCAGGCGTCTTCGCCGACGCGGACGAACGCGCCGGCCGCGTCGCGCGTCACCGGGCCGTGGGCGTGGCGTACGGACCACAGGTAGGTGTCGGTGCCGACGGTGAGACGGCGCGGCTTCTTCGCACGGCGGACCATCGACGGATGGTAGCGCCGCCGCGTCGCCCGCCCGCCGTGCCGCCCCACGCGCTGCGCCCGGGCCTGGCCGCCGAGCCGGGCTGTCGAACTGTCGGGCTGTTGCCGGCATGCGGAAACGGCGTGGGCCGCACCCCCTGCCCGGGGTGCGGCCCACGCCGTTCGACGTTGTGTTCGTGCGTCTGTGGTCGGTGCCTGCGCGTACCGCTCGTTGCGCGGCCGGCGGTCAGGCCGTCTTGCGGTTGTCGCGCGGGTCGTGGTGCAGGTCGATACCCCCGGAGCGCAGTACGGCGAGGCGTTCGGCGAGGACTTCCTCGAGTTCCTCGCGGGTGCGCCGCTCCATCAGCATGTCCCAGTGCGTACGCGCGGGCTTGTTCTTCTTCTCCTCCGGCGGGGCGCCGTCCACCAGCTGGGCGACGAGGCCACAGCTGCGGCACTCCCATACCGAGGGGATCTCCGCCTCGACGGAGAACGGCATCTCGAACCGGTGGCCGCGCGGGCACGCGTACTCCACGGTCCGGCGGGGGGCCAGGTCGATTCCACGGTCGGTCTCGTAGCTGGTGGCACCGAGGCGCGTGCCGCGGAGAGCTCGTTCACTCATGAAATCGTGCCTCCTGGGCTTGAAAGTCCACTGCGACAGCCCGAGGCTGCCTGGTTCTGATAACGCTCGATCAACGTGCGGCAGGGCCCGAAGATTCCCGGGATGTTCCGGAGGTGTTCCCCGCGTCCTCGCGGCGCGGTGGGCACCCCGGCCTGCACCGCCCAGGTACTACCCCAATTCGGGCTTTTCATCACATTTTGGATAAACCACCGGCCCGGCCGCGGCGCCGTCCCTCACCCCCTCCACACCACCGCGCGCCCCACCGCCCCCTCATCGATCACCCGTACGAACCGAACCAAACCCCCACGCCGCCCCCGACACCGAAAACCACCACCCGACCCGCCGCCGTCACCCCGCCCGGCGCACCCCCGGCTCCGGCAACTCCGCCCACACGACCTTCCCCGAATCCGTCGGCCGCGCCCCCCAGTCCGACGCCAACGCCCCCACGATCGCCAACCCCCGGTGCCGCTCCTCCGACACCGACGCCGCCAACCGCCGCGGCAACCGCCCGTCCTGATCCGCCACCTGCACCACCAGGCACCCCGGACGCAGCCGCAGCCCCAACTCCATCGGCGTCCGCGCATGCTCCGCCGCGTTCGCCACCAACTCCGTCGCCACCGAACACGCCGCATCCACCCACAGCCCCGCACCCGCAGCCCGGTCCGCGACCCCCCATCGCGCCATCACCGACCGCACGAACGCCCGGCCCTCCCGCGCCGCCTTCGCCGTCGGCGGCAACTCCACCGACGCCACCCGGTCCCGGCCCTCCCGCGCCCGCACCAGCAGCAACGCCACATCGTCGTGCTCCCGACCCGTCAGCATCCCGCCCAACAACCGGTCACACGTGTCCTGCACACCGTCCACCCGCCGCGCCGCGCCCCCCATCTGCGCCGCAAAATCCCCCAGCCGATCCGTCAACGACACGTCGTGCCGCTCCACCAGGCCGTCCGTGTACAGCAGCAGCCGGTCCGACGCCGCAAACGACACCTCCGCATCGTCGAACGCCGTCCCCTCCGACGCCGCCGCCACCCCCAACGGCACCCCCAGATCGTCGTCCAACAACCGCACCCCGCCGCCCGCACTCACCAACGCCGGCGGCAGATGCCCCGCATTCGACCAGCGCATCGACCCCGCCCCCGGGTCGTACACCGCATACACACACGTCGTGATCTGATCCTCGGCCCCCATCCCCGCCACCAACCGGTTCAAATGCCGCATCACCTGCGCCGGCGGCAAATCCATCACCGCATACGCCCGCACCGCCGTCCGCAACTGCCCCATCACCGCCGCCGCCCCCAACCCGCGGCCCATCACATCCCCGATCACCAACGCCACCCGCCCCGCCGACAACGGAATCACGTCGAACCAGTCACCCCCCACCTGCGTCCCCCGCGCCCCCGGCAAATACCGGCACGCAATCTCCAACGTGTCGATATCCGGCACCTCCGGCGGCAGCAACGACCGCTGCAACCGCACCGCCATATCCCGCACGTTCCGGTACAGCCGCGCGTTCTCGATCGCGGCAGCCGCCTGCGCCGCAATCCCCAACGCCAACTGCTCGTCCCGCTCCGTGAAGACGTCCGGCTTCGCATGCGAAAACGCGAACGACCCCAGCACATCCCCCTCCCGCGACACCACCGGCACCGCCAAATACGACCGCACCCCACCCCCGTACGCCGACCCCCACGGCGCCCGATGCCCCTCCCCGGCGAACACCCCCGGGAAATCCGCCACATCCCCCGACCGCACCACATCCGTCAGCAAATGCGACGGCAGCAACCGCAAGCCCGCAGGCGGCAACAACGGATGCAAAACCCCGCCGTCCCCCGGCTCGTCCCGCGACGCCGACGCATACCGGATCGTGTCGTCCCCGTCCGGCCCCTCCTCCGCACCGCAATCCCGATACAGCAGCAACCCGTGCTCCGCCGCGATCACCGACACCGCGGCCTCCGTCGCCGCCAGCACCAACTCGTCCAGATCCAACTTCCGCGACAACTTCTGACCCACGTGGTACAGCGTCCGAACAATCTGCGTCTCCTGCTCCAGACGACGCTGCTTCAACCGCAGCTGCTCCGCCTGCGTCCGCACCCGCCCCCGGTACGTCTCCACCGTCCGCGCCTGCTCGACGGTCGTGTCCTCCGCCACCGCCAGCAACTGCTCCAACGCGTCCAGCCGCGCCGCCGCCGCAAAACCGTCCACCACCCCCGTGGCCCCGGTCACCCCCGACTCCACCGCCACCACACCCGTCGTCCCCCGCGGCGAGGGCACCGGAGCCCACGGCGCCGGCATCAACGCCAACCGCGCCGCCGGCACCAACCCCCGCAACGCCTCACCCGCCCCCACCGGCACATGCACCCCGCAGAACAACAACACCGCGAACACCTCGCCGTCCGGCAACGGCCCCCCGAACCCCACCACCGTCCGCACCCCGTGCACCGCCGCATGCGGATCCGGAATATGCGCGATCGCACACCGCTCCGCCTCCCACCCCGCACCCCCGCACGCCTCCACACCAAGACGGTCCAACACCGCCGCCAACGCCGGATGCACCGCCTGCGGCGCACCAGGACCCGACAACGCAATCCGGGCAGGAAACCCGGGATGCGTCGGCTCGGGAGCGCCACCGTCGCCGGCCAGCAGAACCAGAGCGCGGGTACCCGCCTCCTCGCGAACGGTGGTGTAGACGCGGGCCAAGGCGACCTGGTGAGAGACGGGACCCGCGAAGGACCCGGCACCAAGCGAGGGAGCGACGGGAGGGAACACCGTGGGCAGCACGGCGGACGGTGCAGGAGGGAACACCGGCTCGGCCAGAGCCGACACCGCGGGAGCATCCCAGGACGATGCCCGGAGCACCGACGGGGGCCGGCTTCCCGGCGCGGTCGCACCGAGCGGCCCGGGTGCGACCGCCACGCCCGCGGAATCAGCGACGACGGCGTCGGCAGAGCCTGCCAAGCCCCCGCCCTCGGTCCCGCCCGGCACCGGCCGCGGCAGGACGTCGGCCCCGCCGACACCCGTTAACCCCGTCGGCGGAGCGGGAACCGCCGGATGCAGCGCACTGTCCGCACTCCCCGGCTGCGCCGCCGTAGCGTCGGCTCCCGAGGCCGGCACAGAACCGGCCGGCGCAGCAGGCACGGACTCCGGGGCCTCCACCGGCGGTTCCAGAAACACCGCACGCAACTGGCGGGCCACCAACACCGCGGCCTCCTCCGCGGTCGACGCCCGCGCCGCGGCCTGCCGCAGATCGGACCCGCACACGACCACGTCGCTGGGGGAGAGCTTCGCGAGGTCGAACACCGGCGCCACGTCCTCGGCTGCCGGCCCCGCCCCCGGCCGGCCGCACGCGCCGCACCGCGCGCCAGGCACCGGCGGATCGTCGGGCTCAAAATAATCGACAGGCAACGGCCCCCGCGCGCGGGGCCACACAGCCGCACACGCCCCCGTTCCGCAGGCCGCGCCGCCGCTCGTGCGGCACCATCATGGCCCCCACCAAGGCCTCTTGCGCGACGTTTGGCTCATTCGTGCCCCAATGGGCGTACGCGGGGCGCACCCCACGGCGCACACACCCCACCAGACATCACCCGTACAGCCCATCCCCGAAAGAGTCACGCCTGTTGCCCGGCCCCCGGCCGACACACGGCCGCCCGCTACGCTCCCGCCCGTGCCCGACGAACCCGTCTCCCCAGCCGACCGCGCTTGGCTGCTCGAGCAAGAACTCGGGCCCGAGATACGCCGCGTCTTCCGCCGGGTCGCCGACGACCGCATAGGCACGGGCCCGATCCCCGCAAGCGCACTGGTGCTGTACGACCCCGCCTTTGGCCCGTTCCACGACAACCGCGACTTCCTCGGCTTCTTCACCAACGAGATCCTGCATCAGGACACTTGCAGCCCTTCCACGGCCGACGGTGTCGAGATTGTGGCCTGGCCGGCCGTCGACGACCGCGTGCCGGCGCGGAATCGGATGGGCTTGGTCGAGTTCCTGTTCGCCACAGGAACAGTCGGCGAGCGGCACACTGCCACCAGTTGGCCCGACCGACCCCCGCACACGAACCCCGCCGCCGAAGCCCGCGCACACCGAGCGGTGGAAGCAGTCGTCGAGGACGTGTTCGCCCGATGGGACGACGAATGCACCGCCGTGCGCATCGCCCTGGCCCAACTCGCGGCCGCGTTCCCCCGGGAAGCCGGACCGGAGGCCGGGCACCGCGTCCGCGCACTGGCCGACCGGTTGCGGAACAGCACCGCCTCCGACTACCTCGACTTCGCTGCCGTGATGATCCACGGCGACAACGCGGCCATGGCGGCTGCTGTCGAGCACTACACGGGCTGGGAAGCCGACTACGACTTCCGCGGCACGTTGCCCGACGTGCCCGTCCGAAGCCGGGCCCTGCACCTCCTCGACCAGATGGCCGAACACGAACACATCGTGCTCACGGCCCTGCTGCGTCCCGAGGACAGGCTCTGATCCAACGGCCGCCGCCGCGCCGGGTGTTCGCGCTTCCGCTGCGCCGTGCGGGCCGTGGCGGTGCGGGGTGCGGGTGGAAGTCCCCGCCCTGGCTTACCGGTCTCATCGTCTGAACTGGTCCGGACGGCGCAGCGGCAGAACGCGGGGCCGGCGCCGGTCGGGACTGCGTCGTTCGCGTGCCGGTTCCAGTCGGCTCTGGGGCCGCATGGACACCGTGGAGCCCCTGTCGACCACGTCCGGTCGGCAGGGGCTCCACGGTGTCGTCGCCCGGGTGCGCTCGCGGACGCACCGGGGTCTTCGTCAGATCGTCTTCACCAGCGACGGTGCGGTCGCCGCGGCTGCCGTCTCGGTCCCGTGTGCCGGCAGCACGCCTTGCGCCGCGACCGGCGGCAGGAGGGCCAGGACACGGGCGCGGTCGGCGTCCGGGGTGTCGTCTTCGAGGGGGTCGGGGGTGTACGGGGTCTGCAGGCGGATGACGGGGCCGCCGCCGACGCGGGCGTAGCCGCGGCCGGCGGGGACGCCCTCGCCGCCGGCGATGCCGGGGGCGGAGCCGAGCGCGGCGGCGCGGGTTGCGGCGTCGAGGGGACCGAGGGCGACGCGGGTGTGGGTCTCGGACAGCAAGCCGGGGTGGAGGCGGTCGAGCTGGGCGGGGCGCGCGGTCGCCACGATGCTGATGTGGGTGGTGCGGCCGAGGCGCAGCGGAAGGTCGAGGAGGGTGTGGACGTCCGGGTCGGCGAGGTCGGCGGGTTCGTCGAGGAGGACGCACAGGGGGCGGCGGGCGTCTTCGGGTGCGGCGCGTCCGGAGCGTTTGGCTTCGGCGATGGCGGCGGCGCGGCGGGCGGTTTCCTCGCGGAGCCAGGTGAGGGCTTCGCGGGCGCCGTTCTGGGTGGTTTCGACGCGGAGGACGCCGGCGCGGCCGGCGAGGCAGGCGAAGTCGCCGGAGCCGGTGGCGTCGACGGCGAGGACGTCGCCGTCGCGGAGGGTCTGGACGGCGATGGTGCGCAGGAGGGTGGTCTTGCCGGAGGCGGGTCCGCCGACGGCGAGGAGGTGCGGTGCGTTGGTGCGGGTTCCGGTGCGCCAGACGACGGGCGGGAGTTGGGTGCCGTCGGGGTCGGCGGCGGCGGTGGTGGAGGTGGTGACGGGGATGAGGCGGTTGGTGGAGGTGGGGTCGGTGAAGCCGAGGACGATTTCGCAGGGGGCGGTGACGTAGGGCTGGGCGGGCACGGGGCCGGGGAGCGGGGGGAGGGCGGCGACGGTGAGGCGGTTGGCTTCGGTGTCCCAGCCGTAGAGGTATTCGCGGGCGCGTCCGGCCTTGGCTTCGATCACGCGTTCGACGCGGTGGCGGGCTTCGGGGTCGTCGTCGGCGAAGTAGGGGGAGTAGCGCAGTTCGAGGCGGGTGAGCTGGTCGCCGTCGAATTCGTGGTGTTCGAAGGCCTTGCTGTGGGCGGCGCCGGCTTCGAAGCGGGCGTCGGGGTCGTGGGTGTCGGCGAGGTGGGGGACCAGGCCGTTGTAGATGGCTTGGAGGCGGTTGTCGCCGGGCGGGGGGCCGGGCGGCGGGGGCGGGGTGCGGTCGCGGCCGAGCCAGGCGGCGCCGGCCATGAGGGCGCCGAGGGCGAGGAGGGGGCCGTAGGGCAGGAAGTAGAGCAGGATGCCGACGGCGACGGCGCCGACGAGGGCCCCTTTGCGGCGGTCGGGGGTGGCTTCCTTCCACCAGGTGCGGGCCCAGGCGACTTCGCGGCGGAAGCCGCGGCCGAGATGGAGGAGGGGCGCGAACATGTCGCGGGCGTGTCCGCGGACGCGTCCGGCGTGGGCTCGGGAGGCGGCCAGTCCGGTGCGGGCGTGGCCGAGGCCGGTGCGGGTGGCGTCGGCGATGCGGCGGGACAGCGCGGGCGTGGTGGGCGGCAGGGGGGCAGGCACAGCGGGTCTCCCATCGGTACGGATGTGCGATCGAAGGGGTGTGCGAAGCGGGGGGCGGGGACGCCGTCAGGCCCCGGCTCGCCATGGAGTCGGGGCCTGGGGCCGGGGGACCGGCCGGCGGGTGCCGCGGGGCGGGGACAGGGTTCGGGGTGCCGCTTCGGCAGCGAGCCGGGGGCGGCGCGTCAGAAGTTGATGCCGGACAGCAGGCTGGCGAGGCTGTTGCCGCTCGCCTTGATGTGCGGCGCGATCGCAGTGCTGGCCAGGTAGAAGCCGAAGAGTGCGCAGACGATGGCGTGGGATGCCTTCATTCCGTCTTTGCGGAAGAACAGGAAGGCGATGACGCCGAGCAGCAGGACTCCGGAGATGGACAGAACCACGGTGACTCCTGGGGGCGGTGCACGCGGGGGTGCACTTGGTGCGGGGGACGACGACGGTCACACGACGCCACGAACATCACAGAAAGTGGTCTTATCGTGACAAATTGCTCACGCTCTGGGGAGCCACCAAATGGGGGTATTTGTCGCTAATCGGACTGCGCTCGGCGAACCCGCGGACAACCTGTACACACCAAGCACTTGTGTCCGACCAAGCCCGAACAGCCCAGCAGTTGCGACCGCCCTCCCAGAGGCGAAGAGTGGGTTTTGTCCCACGCGCACCGTTCGAGGCCCACACCTCCGGTGACCGCCACACCGCCCCGCAGCGGCGGTGAACCCGGACAGGGACACTCCGCCCAGCACGCACCTGGAACACGCATGTCCAAAACCACCGGGAAACGGATCCCCCGCATCATCGGCGTCTCCTGCCTCGCCGCAGCCATGGCCCTCCCCGCCGCGGCCGCCGCAGCCGTAGGCGCCCCCGTCCAGGACCGGCCCGCCGCACCAGGCGACCCCACCGCACCGCCCACCGGCGGAGGAGGCGGCACCGGAGGCGGCGGAGGCGGAGGCGGGGGAGGCGGCACCACCGGCCAACCCAACACCCCCAACAACCCCTACAAGCCCCCAGGCAGCGGCACCGCCACCGGCGGAACCGGCACCCCCTCCAACCCCTACAAGCCCCCCGACAGCAGCACCGGCACCGGCACCAAGACACCCACCGGCGGCACCGCCACCGGCAGCATCAAAAACCTCGTGCCCCCGGAAACCCAGCAACAGATCGACGACGGCATCGCGAAACTCAACATCTCCGCCGCCGACAAGCAGAAACTGAAAGACGCCCTCGACAAGGCCGTCGCCGCGGTCAACAACCCCACCACCCCGGCCGCCGAGAAGATCGCCAACCAGAAGATCATCGACGGCGTCAACGCGGCCATGAAAGCCCTCAACGACCCCAACACCCCAGCCGCCGACCGCGCCGGCTACCAGCAGATCGTCAACGGCGCCCGCGCCGCCCTCCAACTCGCCCAGGACCCCAAGACCTCACCCGTCGACCGCGAGTTCTACCTCGGCGTCGGCCGCAGCATCGCCGAAGCCACCGCCCAACTCCAAGACCCCAAGCTCTCCGCCGTCGACCGGCAGCGCCTCCTGAACGCCCTGAACATCGTCAGCGGCGGCCTCGTCGCCCTCGCCGACCCCAAGAGCGCACCGGTCAAGCCGCAGGACAAGCAAAAGATCCAGCAGGTCATGCAGCAGACCACCACCGCACTGCAGACCGTCAACAGCCCCACCGCGTCCCCCCAGGACAAGGCCGCCGCGCAGAACACCCTCAACGCGCTCGCCGCCGCCCCGACCAACCCCCAGTACCTGGAGTTCCTCAACCAGATCAAGACATACGACCCGTCGACCGAATGCCTCGACACCATCCAAAGCCGCACCGCCCAAGCCGGCTGGCCCGACGGATCGCTCTGGGGCCTGGCCGACCAGACCTGCGCCGACACCCTCGCCAAGGCCGTCGCGGACACCGGCAGCAAGTGGAACGCCCTGTTCCTCTGCGTCCAGCAGAACGCGTTCTCCACCTGCGACGCCTACATCCCCAAGGACTGACCCACACCCCGCGTCCCCACCGGGCCGGGCCGGCACCACGCCGACCCGGCCCGACCGCACCCCCGAACACCCAACGATCAATACGACATATCACTCGTAACGGTTACCCGGATGGACCCGCGACGCCGAGATCGGCAGCATGGCCCGCCGGGCTACCGCACGGCCGCCCCGGGCCCACCCGCCCGCACACCCCCCACTACACCCCCCTGGAGTACCCGGTGTTCAAGGGTTTCCGCGCCTTCCTCCTGCGCGGCAACGTGGTCGACCTCGCCGTCGGCATCGTCATCGGCGCCGCCTTCACCGCCGTCGTGACCGGCTTCGTCACCGCGTTCCTCACCCCGCTCATCGGCGTCGCCACCGGCGCCGTCGGCGACTTCAGCAAGGAAACCTTCACCGTCGCGGACACCACGTTCCCCTACGGCGCCTTCGTCAACGCCCTCGTCAGCTTCGTCCTCGTCGCCGCGGTCATCTACTTCGCCGTCGTCCTCCCCGTCGCGAGGCTCCAGTCCCGCTTCGAACCCATCAAGGACGAGCCGGTCGCCAAGACCGACTGCCCCGAGTGCCTCAGCCTCATCCCCGCCGCCGCCACCCGCTGCGCCTACTGCACCGCCGAACTCACCGGCCGCACCGGCTTGCCGGCCCAAGCCGCAGCCCACGCCGCCGCCCCGGCCGGCCACTGAACACCACCCGCACCGCGGGAAACCGACGCCCGCCGCTCCCGAACACCCGGGGCGGCGGGCGTCGCCGTGTGCCCCACGGCTGAGAGCATGACCCTTCCGGAGCCCGCGAAAGGGGACCACGCACGTGACCGTCCTGCTCGTCGTCCACCACTCGCCCTCACCCACCCTCGCCGAACTCCTCGAAGCCGCCCTCACCGGCGCCCGCGACCCCGACATCACCGGCGTCGACATCCGCGTCCGCCCCGCCCTCACCTGCTCACCCGCCGAAACCCTCGAAGCCGACGGCTACCTCCTCGGCACCCCCGCCAACATCGGCTACATGTCCGGCGCCCTCAAACACTGGTTCGACCAAGTCCTCTACGTCGACTCCGGCACCAACCAGCACAAGCCCTACGGGCTCTACGTCCACGGCGGCAGCGACACGGCCGGAGCCGTCCGCGCCGTGGAAGGCGCCGCGAACGTGATGGGACTGCGACGCGTCCGCCCCGCAGTCGAAGTCGTCGGCACCATCACGAAACCCGCACGCGAAGCCTGCACCGACCTCGGAGCGCTCGTGGCCGCGGAGTTGATGACGGAGGAGTAGCGGGCAGCCGCACCCCTCAAGCGTCGTGATCGTTCTTCCGGCGGGAATCCCGCCGCTGCTCCTGGCCGCGGGCCTGGCGGGCTGCCGCCCGGCGCCGCGCCGAGGCGGCACGGCGCTCGGCCTCCGCCCGGGCCTTCCGGTCGTCGGCAAGCCAGGCGGGGCGGGTGGCCAGCAGACGGGCGACGTAGCCGGCCGTCCAGCCGCCGCTGCGCGGACGCAGGGCCTCGACGACGGACAAGTCCAAGCCGAAGAGTTCGGCGACCGCCTCGTCGGGGACACGCGCCACGACACGCTCGGCATCACGCAACACGGCATCGGCGCGTCCGCGGGCGGCCTCCCACACGCGCTCCTGCTCACGGCTCCACATGGCCGACACGCGTTCGAGTTCCAGATCGCCCCGCAGCTGGACCAGCCAGGCCGGGGGTTCGGACGCCAGTTCGTCGAGCGTGGAGCGGGCGACGTAACCGTGCACGGCCGGGACATGCCAGGCCAGGCGCAGCGCGGGCACCCCAAGACGGGACGCCACCTCGCCGGGCGCGGCAAGCAGCGGGAGGACGCGCAGCGCGGGGGAGACCGCATCCTGCGCCAGCGCCGCGAGCTCGCCGGGGCGCAACCGCGCCTGGCCGACCAGATCGGCGAGGGCGGCGGCACGGGTGTCGTCGCGGAACCGGCGCAGCCGCGGGGGCAGGTAGCCGGCGGCGGTCCCGAGGGCGACCGCCCACAGCACGGTCTCCACCGGGTCGCCGTCCGCACCGGGGCGGCGGACGCTCAGCAACTGGCGGGCTTCCTGCGCGCGTTCCCGGTTGTAGGCGCGGGTACGGGCGGCCTTCGCGGCAGCCTGGGACCGGGCGACGGCGGCCGCGGCGGCCCGCAGCTCGATATCGGCGACGACGTGGGGGAGCAGGGCATCGACGTCGGCGGTGCGGTAGTAGCACACGGCCACGTCGGCACCGTTGCGGCGCAGCCACTGGCGTTCCACGACGGGGAGTTCCGCGGTACGGGCCACGCGGGCGAAGCGCGCACGGCTGATGTGCAGGCGCTGCGCGGCCTTGGCGGCGCTGAGGGGCTCTTCACGGTGCAGGGCGTCGAGGAACCGGCGCTGATCGGCGGCGGCACGGGCGACGCAGTCGGCGTCGAAGGAACCGTCCTCGTGCTGATCCAACAGCCCGGCCCGCGCGGCCAGCCGGACTTGGCGGGGGACCAGCCCCAACGCTTCACCCACCCGCGCGACTCCCCAACCCCGTCGGGTCACGTCAGGCCCCTTCCCTCGGGTGACTCCGATCGGGCCGACGATAGAACGGCCAGGGTGGTCCGGGTAGGCGAAGCCGAGAAATCCCCCCGAAAGTGCCAGGAGATGGGGAAGGAGGAAGTCAAGGAGTTACGGGGTGTTGCTTTGAGTTATCCACAGGGGGAGTTGGTTGGGGTTGGACGGGGTGGGTGAGTGGTGGCGAGAGTCTGGGGGCAAGTGGCGAGCCGGGGGACGGACGGCGTGCGCATCCGACCGCAGTGGGCTTGCGTACTACCTCGAGGAGTTCGTCGCCCACACCCTTCGCCGCGGCGAGGAGCTGGACGTCCCGACAGACCCGTGGGCTAAGGCGGTCGGCAAGGCAGGGGGCAGGGGTCAACCTGCGCTACTTGACATAATGTGCATTATCGGTGATCTGTGGGAGGGGGCAGAAGGGGCCTGAACGCCGTGGAATCGCTGGGGGTTTCGAGGTGCGTCAAGCAGTCGTGATCTGGAGGTTGGGCGTGCCGCCGGCAGGCTTGTGTGCGCGGCATCAGCGTCGGATCCCGTGCGGCGACGCGGCGCCTCGGGTCCGCACTGGATGTCGGTCGAGTTCTGGAGCGTCGACGACGGGCCCAGAGTGCCGGCGCGACGCAAGCAAACCCCCAGCCGTCCACCCGCCGCCGTCGCGTCGCCTCGCCACGCGGCCACCGCGCGCAACGCCGCAGCCCCAGCCGCGCCGCCCCCGGACACACACCTCACCGAGAGCCTTGGCATCCCGGCCAAGCCCGCACCCCCACCCTCATCACCCCATCAGTCCCCTCCCCGTAGCCCCCCACCCCCACCCCTGCCACCCTGGGACCAACAGCCCCTCACCGGGGCCCACTTCCCCTCACCCTAACCATGTCGTGTAATGGGGATTACACGACACGGCAATTGAACTCCCGTCCTACGGAAGCAAATCCGCCTCATCCGGCACGGGAGCCGACCGTCTCACCCCCGGCGGACCGAACAGTCTCCGCAGCGCCGGTTCCGCGTACCGTGCCGTGAGCGGCCCCGCCACCACCAGGATCAGCACGTACGCCGTGGCCAGCGGCCCCAGCCTCGCCTTTGCCCCGCCGCGACCGCCAAGCCCGCGATGACGATGGAGAATTCGCCCCGCTCCACCAGCGCCCCCCCGGCCCGGTACCGACCCGGCTTCGCGATGCCGACGCGCCGCGCGGCCCAGTAGCCGGTGGCGATCTTCGTCAGCGCCGTCACCACGGCAAGGACGGCAGCCGGGAGCAGCACCGGAGGAAGGTCCACCGGGTCCGTGGACAGGCCGAAGAACACGAAGAACACCGCCGCGAACAGATCCCCCAGCGGCGCCGGCAGCGTCTGCGCGTGCTCGGCGACCTCGTCCGAGATGGCGATCCCGACCAGGAACGCGCCGACCGCGGCCGACACCTTGAGCTGGTCGGCCACCCCCGCCACCAGGATCTTCACCCCGAGGACGCCCGGCAGCAGGAAATCGGGTTCGTCGCTCGCCAGCGACTTCGACACCAGCGGCCCGTGGCGCAGCGCGATGACGAGGACCACGGCGATGGCGCCCAAGGCGACCAGCACCGTGACCGTCCCGCCGACGAGCCCGACGCCGGCCAGCAGGGCCGTGAGGATCGGCAGGTACAGCGCCATCGCCAGGTCTTCCAGCACCAGGACCGACAGCACCGCCGGTGTCTCGCGGTTCCCGAGCCGCCCGAGATCGCCGACGACTTTCGCGATGACGCCCGACGAGGAGATCCACGTGACGCCGGCCAGCCCCGACCGGTGAGAAGCCGAGCAGGAATCCCGCGGCGAGCCCCGGCAGTGCGTTGAGGACGAGGTCGACCAGGTCGGCCGGCGCACCCGCGCGCAGGTTCGAGACCAGCTCCCCCGCGTTGTACTCGAGCCCGAGGAGCAGCAGGAGCTGGATGACGCCGATCTCGGCGCCGACTTCGATGAATCCGTCGCTTGCGGAGAGGGCCAGGACGCCGCCGTGGCCGAAGGCGAGGCCGCCGAGGAGGTACAGCGGGATCGGGGACATGCCGAAGCGTGCGGCGATGCGTCCGAGGAGGCTCAGGCCCAGGATGATTGAGCCGAGCTGGCGTACGCGGCTCCCGGTCGGCAGGAATCGCGGGTGCGGGCAGGGCTGGGGCCGGGTGCGGGACCTGCCGGGGGCGGGTCGGTGGCCGGACACACGTGAGCAGATCAGGACAAGGCGGGCGTGTCCAGGCCGTGAACGACCACTACCCGGTTGGGGTCACGCTCCCCCGCCGGCGTCGGCCCGAATGCCCGCGGTTCTCGGCCGGCCCAGCCGCAAAACCCGGGCCCCTCACTCCCCCGCCGCTGCCTCCGCCTCCGCCCGCACGCCCGGCGGTTCCCCCGGCGGCAGCCGTGTCGCCGCGATCAGTCCGACCACCGCCAGCCCCGCCAGCGTGCCCATGGCCGCCGCGTACGCGTGGCTGGTCAGGTTGGCGACGAGGATCGTGCCCGCGACGGCCGTGCCCAGGGACGAGCCGAGGTTGGAGACGCTGCGCGACAGCCCGGAGATCTCGCCTTGCTGGTCCTCCGGGAAGCTCGACTGCACGATGTTGACCGAGGGTGTGAGCATCAGTCCCAGTCCGAGGCCGATCAGCAGGAGCCCCGGCGTGTAGGCGATCGCCCGTGTGGAGCTGCCGGCCAGGCCGATCAGGGCGCCGATTCCGACGGCGGTGACGGCGAAGCCGGTGACGATGAGCGTGCGCTGCGCGTGGCGCCTGGCGAGGCGTTCGGCGGCGAGGGACGAGGCGAGCAGGCCGAGGGTGGCCGCGGTGAAGATGACCCCGGTGGCGACGGCGTCGTAGCCGCGGACGACTTGGAGGTACGTCGCGACGACGAACGACGTTCCCATCAGTACGAGCCACTGGATGTTCTGCGTGACCAGGCCGAGGTTCGACGTGTGGTTGCGGAACAGAGACGGCGACAGCAGCGGTTCCTCGCCCGCGCGTTCCTTGGCGCGGGCGGTGAGGAAGAACCGGACGAGCACGAGTGCGCCGGCGACGAGCAGGCCGAGGGTGAGCCAGAGGTTGTTGTCGGCGGCGAGGATCCCCATCACCAGCAGCGTCAGCCCGACGGCGGACAGCACCGCGCCTTGGATGTCGAACGGCCGGTCGGGGTCGGGTGGCAGGGGGTCGCGGATGCGTCGGCTGAGCAGCACGATCAGGGCGACGACGAGGGCTTGGAAGACGAACGCGGCGCGCCAGCTGATGGCCGAGGTGATGAGTCCGCCGATGAGGGGTCCGGCGGCTGCGCCGATGCCGCCGAGTGCCATGACGGCGCCGAAGGCGCGGGCGCGTGAGGTGACGTCGGTGAAGAACAGGGTGGTGAGGATGTAGACGGGCGGGATGAGCAGGGCGGTGCCCACGCCTTCGAGGATGGAGTTGCCGAGGATGAGGACGCCCAGTCCCGGGGAGGCGGCGCTGAGCAGCGCGCCGATGCCGTAGATGACGAGTCCGACGAGGAAGCAGCGTTTGCGGCCGTAGCGGTCGGTGAGTTTGCCGCCGGGGATCATCAGGGCGGCCATGACCAGGAGGAAGACGGTGATGGCGACTTGCACGCCTTGGACGGTGGTGTCCAGGTCATGGCTGATGTCGTTGATCATCACGTTCATGTTGGAGCCGGCGAAGCTGCAGATGAACTGGGCGAGGGCGAGCGGCAGGAGGACTCCGCGGCGGGGGTCGGCGGCCGGGGGCGGTGGGTCGGTGCCGGGCGGCGGCGCGGCGGGGGTGTCCGGCTGGGGTGGCGGTGCGGGGCGGTCGTGGGCTCCCGGGGGGCCGGCTGCGGGGCCGGGGTCGGCGTGGTGTGGGTGGCGAGGCATGGACGCGTCCCTTCGCCGCACGGGCATCGTCCGCCGGAAGGGTGGACACCGTGCAGTGCCGCGGCCTTTCGGCCGGGGCTGATCGCCCCGGGAGCCGGAAGGCTTTTCTCCAGGGTGCGCGTGTTCGCGGGAGCGCGCATTCTCGGGCAGCGCGGCTTGGTGGGGGCGAGACTGGGGCGAGACGCGCTCGGAGGCGGGGGTCGGCGATCCCGCCCCCCCCCGCTTACGGGAAGCGGCCTCTGGGAGCAGCCGACGCCTGGGCGGCTCCTCCCATGGACCCCACGCCCGACCGGACGTTGCTGCAGGTGTGCCGAACGGTCCTCCGGTGCGCCCGGTCTCCGCCGCGATGGGGCGCAGCGGCGGGTGTCCCTTTCGAGGGGGTCGTCCCCGCGTCGCCGCGCTCCCCCGGTCGTCCGCCGCCGGTCAGTCTTCCGTGGGCAGTTCGGCGAGTGCGTTGGCTTCGGCTTGGGTGGGGCGTACGCCGGGGCCGCAGGCGTCGGGGTCGTCGATGTCGAAGATGGCGAGGCTGCGGTGTCCGTCGCGGGCGGCGACGATGCTGAGGGCGCGGCCGCCTTGGGTTTCGCGGGTGTATGGGGTGCCGATGCCGGGGAGCGGGGTGGCTTCGATGGGGGTGTTGTTGCTCATCGGGGGCTCCTGTGGGCGGGAGGGTGTCCCGTTGCGGCGGCGGTGGGGCGCTGTGGTGTCAGGTTAGGCGGTGGACGGTCTCGGCGGGTGTGTTCGGTGGGGCGGGTGGGGTGTGCGTGTGATGGGATGCGGTCGCCCAGGGTGACGCAGGGTGTTGCCCGGGTGGTGTCTGTGTCGTGTGTGGCCGGGTCCCGGTTCGGTTGCGGGTGGAGAGGTGGGTGCGGCGTGGTGGGTGACGGGGCGTTCGGGGTCGCCGAGGGGCGTGGCGGCGAGGGGCTGGGTGAGGGTGAGGCGTTCTTTGTGCCGTTGGGTGGTGAGCGGTATGCGGCGTCGGAGTGGACGCAGGGGCCGTGGAGTGCGGAGCAGCAGCATGGTGGTCCGCCGTCGGCGTTGTTGGCGGGGCGAATGGCGCGGTTGGCGCTGCGGCCGGAGTTGGTGCCGGCGCGGTTGACGGTGGAGTTTTTGGGTCCTGTGCCGGTGGGGGTGGTGGGGGTTGCGGTGCGGGTGGTGCGGGATGGGCGGAGTGTGCAGTTGGTGGAGGGTGAGTTGAGTGTCGATGGGCGGGTGTGTTTGTCGGCGCGGTTGTGGCGGGTGAGGGCGGCGAAGGTGGCGGGGTTGCCGTCGGGTGCGGTGGTGGCGCCGGGGGCTCCGGGGGCGGTGCCGGGTGGGGTGCAGGGGCCGTTGGGGCGGTTCGGGTACGGGCGGGCGATGGACTGGCGGTTTGTGTCGGGTTCGTTTGCGGTGCCGGGTCCGGCGGTGGCGTGGGTGCGGTGTGGGCGTCCGTTGGTGGCGGGTGAGGGCGGTATGGGGGCGTTGGAGCGGGTGGTGTTGGTGGCGGATTCGGGGTCGGGGATCGGGGCGGCGTTGGATTGGCGGGAGTTTGTGTGGCCGAACGTGGATCTGTCGTTGCATTTTGTGCGGATGCCGGTGGCGGAGTGGGTGTGTGTGGATTCGGTGACGCAGGTGGGTGATGCGGGGGTGGGTGTGGCGCGGACGCGGTTGTTCGACGAGGCGGGGTTGTTCGGTTCGGTGGCGCAGTCGTTGTTCGTGGCTTCGGTGCCGGGGGCTTGAGGGTTGGTGGGTGGTTCTGCGGTGGGGCTCTCCTGTCGGGTGGGCTTGGGGGGTTTCGTGCGGGTTGGTGTGTCGGTGGTGGGTGGTTGGCTGCGGCTGTTGTGATGTGAGCTGTGCGTGGTGTGGTGTGTGGTGGTTGTGTCGGGTGGCTTTGGTGTGTGAAGGGGTGCGGGTGTGGCGGCGCCGCGGGAGTTGAGCCGGGTCGAGGTGGGTGCGGCGGTGCGTGAGTACGCGGATGTGCTGGCGTTGCGGGTGGCGATGGGGGCGTTGGCGGCGTCGAGTGCGGCGGCGTATGTGCGCGATGTGGAGGAGTTCGCGCGGTTGGTGGGTCCGTCGGTGGTGCTCGACGACGTGGAGTCGGGGGATGTGGAGTTGGCGGTGGTGCGGATCGCCAATGCTCCCGATGCGCGGTTCTCGCGGCAGCGGAAGATCGGGGCGGACGGGGAGGACGTGCCGGGGCGTGGGCTGCATGCGCGGGCGCGGTGGCTGGCGTCGGTGCGGGGGTTGTTCCGTTGGGCGCAGCAGGTGGGTTATGTGCGGGCGGATCCGATGGAGTTCGTGGCGGGGGTGCGGGTGCCGTCGCGGGCGAAGGGGGCGCGTTTGGGGTTGTCGGTGGAGGAGGCTGTCGCGTTGCGGGAGTCGCCGGGGGCGGTGCCGCGGGGTGGGGTGGGTGGGGTGCGGGCGGATCAGCGGTTGGCGTTGCGGGATGAGGTGATCTTGCGGTTGTTGACGGAGACGGGTCCGCGGGTGTCGGAGATTTGTGCGGCGAATTCCGATGATGTGCGGCTGGGTGGGGGTGGGGGGTGGGTGCTGCACATTCGGCGGGGCAAGGGGGGCAAGGCGCGGGATGTGCCGTTGTCGGATGCGCTGGTGGGGGTGTTGGGGGCATATCGGGAGCGGGAGCGTCCGGTGCCGCCGGCGGGTGATCCGGCGGAGGAGCGGGCGGATGCGTTGCGGGCGTTGGTGGTGACGGTGCGGGGGCGGCGGATGTCGGCGCGGGATGTGCAGCGGATGGTGCGGCGGCATGTGGCGTTGATGCCGGCGGGGTTGCGTCAGTCGGTGACGCCGCATGGGTTGCGGCATACGGCGGCGACGGTGTTGTTGCGGCAGGCGGGGGCGGATGTGGGGACGGTGGCGGACATCTTGGGGCATGGGGATGTGTCGACGACGTCGGTGTATTTGGACCCGTCGTCGGTGGCGGCTGCGGAGGCGTTGGGGCGGTCGCCGTTGGCGCGGTGAGCCGGGTCGATGCTCCCCCGGGGAGGTTGGTGTGCTTTTCGGGGGTTGGTCGGGGGCGGTCGTTCGGGTGGCGCGGGGTGGTGGGGTGGGTCGGGTGTGGGGTGGGCGGGTATTCGGCGGGGTGCGGGGGTGTTGGCCGGTGGGGTTGTGTGTGGGAGGTTGCCGTGACTCATCCGCCGAGGCCGCCGGGGCGTCCGCCGGGTCCGGGGCCGGATCGGCCGGATCCGGAGCGTCCGGGTTCGCCGGGTCCGTGGCCGCCGGAGCCGTTTCCGGTGCCGGGGCCGACGCCGGGTCCGTCGCCGTTGCCGGATCCTTTTCCGGATCCGTTGCCGCCGGATCCGTCGCCTGATCCGGGTGCGCCGGAGCCGGACGGTCCGGGTCCGGAGCCGGATTCGTTTCCGGGTTCGGGGGGTTGGCCGGGTTTTCGGGGTTTGCCGGGTGTCGGGCGCTGAGGTGTCGGTGCCGGTGAGGTGAGGACGTGCCGAGGGCCGGTCCCCTGCTGTGGGGGCCGGCCCTGTGTCGTGTCGCGTGTGTGGGTGCGAGCGGGTGTGTCGGTCGGGTGTCAGACGTCGATGATGCCGAGTTGGCGCATGACGCCGAGGTTGTCCCAGTTCCACCAGCCTTCGGCGATCTTGCCGTCGGCCATGCGGAAGGTGGTGGTGCCGGTGGCTTCGACGGCGCGGCCGGTGGCGGGCATGCCGTTGTATTCGCCGGTGTTGGTGGCGCGCCAGGTCCAGCGGGTGGCGACTTGGTCGCCGTCGGCGAGCTGGGTTTCGATGGTGAAGGCGAAGTCGGGGAATCCGGCGCGGTATCCGGCGCATTCGCGGCGGAAGCCTTCGGCGCCGACGGTGTCGATGGCGTTGGCCTGGTCGTGGTCGTGGTAGTCGGCGGCGCACAGGTCGAGTATCACGTCGAGGTTGCCGGCGCTGATTTGTTCGAAGAGGCGGGTGACGGCGGCTTTGTTGAGTTGTTCGTCGCGGACGACGTCGAGGTCGGTGAAGACCGGGGGTTCGTCGCACAGGGCGACCATTTCGTGGAAGATGCGGTCGGTTTCGGGGAGGTGGGAGTTGCGTTCGGCTTCCTCGTAGGAGGGGAATTCCACGATTTCGACGACGTGGGCGTTGTCGGCGCGGTCGGTGCCGACGATGGCGTGGGTGGCGGTGCGTTTGCCTTGGGTTTGGGTGACCCAGGCGTCCATGAGGCGGTTCATGTCGTCGATGCGGCTGGTCTTGCAGTCGACGATTTGGACGAAGGCCATGGTTTCCATCTCCTGGGGGTGGTTTCCCCCCTGGGCGGAGCGGGCGTGCCGGGTGGCGGGGTGCGGGCGCTCCTTGTTCCACTGTCCGTCGGGTGGGCCGGGGTGGGCAAGGGGCTGGGGTGTCGGGGTTTCCGGGTCCGTGGGCGGGGTTGCGCGGTTTGGCGGAACCCCGCCGACGGCCGGGGGCGGGTGGGGGTGGGGGTGGGTCAGCGGATGGGGACGCCGGAGATGGTGCGGGCGATGACGAGGCGTTGGATTTCGCTGGTGCCTTCGAAGATGGTGTAGATGGCGCTGTCGCGGTGCATGCGTTCGACGGGGTATTCGCGGGTGAAGCCGTTGCCGCCGAGGATTTGCATGGCGTTGGTGGTGACCCATTTGGCGGTCTCGCCGGCGTAGAGCTTGGACATGGAGCCTTCGGCGGCTTCGAAGGGTTGGCCGGTGGCGGCCATCCAGGAGGCGCGCCAGACGAGGAGGCGGGCGGCGTCGATGCGGGTGCGCATGTCGGCGAGGGTGAAGGCGATGGCCTGGTTGTCGATGATGGGCCGGCCGAATTGGTGGCGGGTGCGGGCGTAGTCGAGGGCGTATTCGTAGGCGGCGCGGGCGATGCCGACGGCTTGGGCGCCTACGGCGGGGCGGGAGGATTCGAAGGTGGCCATGGCGGCGTTGCCGCGGCCGGCGGTGGTGCCGGTGCGGGCGCGGGCGAGGCGTTCGTCGAGTTTGTCTTTGCCGCCGAGGAGGCAGTCGCCGGGGATGCGGACGTTGTCGAGGACGACTTCGGCGGTGTGGGAGGCGCGGATGCCGTGCTTTTTGAATTTCTGGCCTTGGGTCAGGCCGGGGGTGCCGGGGGGTATGACGAAGCTGGCTTGGCCGCGGGCGCCGAGGGCGGGGTCGGTGGTGGCGACGACGACGTGGATGTGGGCGATGCCGCCGTTGGTGGCCCAGGTTTTGACGCCGTTGAGGATCCAGTCGCCGGTGGCTTCGTCGTAGGTGGCGCGGGTGCGCATGGCGGAGACGTCGGAGCCGGCGTCGGGTTCGCTGGAGCAGAAGGCGGCGACTTTGACGTCGTCGGGGGTGCCGAACATCTGGGGGGCCCAGGTGGCGACCTGGTCGGGGGTGCCGTTGGCGACGACGCCTGCGGCGGCGAGGGTGGTGCCGGTGATGGCGAGGCCGAGTCCGGCGTCTCCCCAGAAGAGTTCTTCCATGGTGAGGGGTATGCCGAGGCCGGTGGGGTCGAAGGCCTGGGTGGAGAAGAAGTCGAGGGAGTAGAGGCCGATTTTGGCGGCTTCTTGGAGGATGGGCCAGGGGGTTTCCTCGCGTTCGTCCCATTCGGCGGCGGCGGGGCGCAGGACGTCGGAGGCGAAGGTGCGGACCCAGTCTTGGACGGTGCGCTGGTCGTCGGTGAGCTGGAGGGAGAATGGGGTGAACGCGGTCATCGGGTCTGGCTCCTGGCGGTGGTGGGTGGTGTGATGCCGTGCCGGGGTCCGTCGGGTGGGCGTGCGAGGGGTTCACCACGCTGTTACCGACGGGTAACCGGCAGTGTGTTACTCCCGGTAATGCCTGTCAAGGTGTGCCGGGCACCGCACGCGCGGGAAGGCGCGGTAGAAAGACGGGGACAAAGCAGCGCCGCACGCCCCAGGCACCCGGCGCCGCACGGCACGGTCGGCGAAGGGTCGCATGGCGCACAACGAGACCACCCCGGCAGGCACCGCCGCCGGGACCAGCGGCAACACCGCGGGCGGTACCCCCGCCCGCACCCCGGGCACCCCCGGCGGGCCCGGCAGCGGCCGCTCCGCGCTGCGCCGCCTCGAACTCCTGGACGCCGCCGACCGCGTCGTCATGCGCGACGGCCCCGACGCGTCGATGAACACCATCGCCGCGGAGGCCGGCATCACCAAGCCGATCCTGTACCGGCACTTCGGCGACAAGGACGGCCTGTACCGGGCGCTCGCCGAACGCCACACCGAGGAACTCGCCCTCGCCATCCGCGCCGCCGTCGACCCGGCGCGCGGCCACTCCCCCCGCGAACGCATCCAGGCGACCATCGACACCTACCTTGCGCACATCGAAGCCAACCCGCAGGTGTACCGGTTCCTGCTGCACCGCGCCGGAGCGGAATCGGCCGACGTGCACGGCCACGTGACCGCCTACCAGCGCCGCGTCGGCGAGGAACTCGCGCGTTCGTTCGACCCGGTCGGCGCCACCGGCGTCCTCGCCCGCGCCTGGGCGCACGGCATCGTCGGCATGGTCCAGGCCTGCGGCGACTGGTGGCTCGAAGAACACCCGTGCGAACGCGCCGAGCTGACCGTCTACCTCACCGAACTCCTGTGGGGCGCGCTCCCCACCGCCTTGACCATGGCCGCCGAGTCGGCGAAGGCCGCGGACGGAGCCGATCAGGCGCAGTAGCGGCGCAGCAGCGCCTCTTCGTTGACGGCAACGCCCGGCAGCGCCCGGTAGAGCCCGGTAGAGCCCGGTAGAGCCCGGATCCGTGTTGCACGGCGGTGTGCACTCAACGCGTCGCCAGCAGTACGACACGGGGCAACCCCCCCCGCCGTCCCGTCCGCGCCCCGCCACGTCGTTGCGGAACGCCCGTCCTAGGGCCGGTAGCGGATGGGGTGGTCTTCGGGGACTTCGACCAGGACGATGCGCAGGCCGTCGGGGTCGGCGATCCACATTTCGTCCAGGCCCCAGGGTTCGCGGCGGGGTTCGCGCAGGACGGTGACGTCGTGGGCGGCGAGTTCGGCGGCGGTGGCGGGCAGGTCGCGCACTTGCAGCCACAGTTCGGTGGCGGCGGTGGGGGGCTCGGGGCTGCCGGCGGAGACTTCGAGGTAGCCGCCGCCGAGGAAGAACACGGTGCCGCGGTGCGGGCCGGTGCCGAACTCGCGGTAGATGGCGAGTCCGAGGACGTCGCGGTAGAAGGCGCGGGTGCGTTCGAGGTCGGTGGGCCGCAGGAGCAGGCGGCCGGCGAGGACGTCCATGGGTGTGTCTTCGCCCAGTCCCGCGGGGGTTATGCGCGAGGTGGGGGCCGGGAAGGGGCGTTACGCTGCGGCGGGACCGTTCCCGAGGCCGGGCGGCAGGGCCGGGCTTGCGGGTGGTGTGGCTGGCGAGGCTTAGGGGCGTGCGTGGCGTACGAGCGGGTTGCGGGTGCGATGTTCGGGTCGGCGTACGGGGATGCGATGGGGGCGCCGACCGAGTTTCTGCCGTACGCGCAGATCGTCCGCAGATTCGACGTGCCCGACGATGCGCCGGGTGCGGGCGAGCTGCCGGTGCACGGCGGTGTGGCGATGGTGACGGACGACACCCAGATGGCCTTGGCGGTGGCGGATGCGCTGCTGGCGGCGGTGGAGGACGGGCACGCGCTGTCGGCGGAGCGTCTGACGCCGCGGCTGCGCGGCCGGTATCTGGCGTGGTGGCAGTCCCCCGACAACGACCGTGCGCCGGGCACGACGTGCATGCAGGCGTGCGAGGCGTTGGCGCGCGGCGGTGCGTGGGAGGCGGCGACGCGGCGCGGGTCGAAGGGCTGCGGGGCGAACATGCGGGTGGCGCCGGTGGCGTTGCTGGACGGGGTGTCGGAGGCGGACCGGTGCGGGGCGGCGCAGCTGCAGTCGGCGCTGACGCACGGGCATCCGACGGCGTTGGCCGCGTCCGATCTGACCGCGGCGGCGGTGCATGCGCTGCGGGTGGGTGTGGCGCCGCGGGACCTGCCGGGGTATTTGCGGGCGCATGTGGGGCAGCAGCGCGGTGTGTATCGAGGTGATTGGCTCGGGGACGAGCTGTGGCGGGGTCCGTTCGCGTCGTCGCCGGAGGAGTTCATCGCGCGCGGATGGGACGAGTGCGCCGGTGTCCTGGACCGGTTGGACGCGGCGCTGCTGCTCGGTGACCGGCGGGCGGATCCGTGCCGGATCACCGGTGCCGGCTGGATCGCGGAGGAGGCATTGGCGACCGGGCTGCTGTGTTTCCTGCTGTTCCCGGATGCGCCGGTGGATGCGTTGACGCGGGCGGCGATGACGTCCGGGGATTCGGATTCGATCGCGGCGTTGGCGGGGGCGTTCGCCGGTGCCGCGTACGGCATGGCGGCGTGGCCGCAGGCGTGGGCGGGCGTGGTGGAGTACCGCGAGGAGTTGGAGCGGGTGTCGGCGGGCTTGGCCGCGGGCGTTGCGGGCACAGGTACCGGCACAGGTACGGATGTGGCGGGGGGTGAGGGCCGGTGACGGGCACGGGTACGGGGTCGCACGGGCGGGTGTTCGCGGATCTGGTCGCGGCCGCGTTGGCGCAGGAGGGGGCGCGGCCGGGCGTGCTGGGGCGGGTGCATGCGGTGGACCATGCGGCGTTCGCGTGGTTGGCGCAGCACCATGTGCCGTGGGCGAACCGGGCGTTGCCGGCGTTGTCGCGGTCGGCGAACCATTCGCGGTTGTGGATGGTGGCGGCGGGTTCGATGGCGTTGTCGGGGGGCCGGGCGGGGCGGCGTGCGGCGTTGCGGGGCCTGGGGTCGGTGGCGTTGGCGTCCACGGTGTCGAACGCGGTCATGAAGCGGGCGGCGCGCAGGCCGCGTCCGGTGTTGGACCTGGTGCCGGAGGTGCGGCGGTTGCCGCGGCAGCCGTGGACGACGTCGTTCCCGTCCGGTCACGCGGCTTCGGCGGCGGCGTTCGCGACGGGGGTGGCGTTGGAGTCGCGGTCGCTGGGGGCCGCGGCGGGTGTGCTGGCGGGCGGCGTGGCGTTGTCGCGCGTGTACACGGGCGTGCACTACCCGGGGGATGTGCTGGCGGGTGCGGCGTTGGGGGCGGGGCTGGCGGCGGTGACGCTGCGGTGGTGGCCGCGGCGCCCGGTCGCGGCGGCGTTCGCGCCCGCGCCGCAGGTGCACGTGCCGGTGCTGCCGGACGGCGACGGGGTCGTGGTGGTGGTGAACGCGTCGGCGGGCCCGGAGGGCGAGGTCGCGCCGCGGCTGCGGGAGCTTTTGCCGGCGGCGAAGATCGTCGAGCGGGGCGCGCGGCCGGCCGGGTCGGACCCGGATCTGGAAGGCGGCTCCGACCTGGAGGCCCTGCTGCGGTCGGCCGCGGAGGAAGCGGTGGTGCTGGGGGTCGCGGGCGGGGACGGGTCGATCAACGCGGCGGCGAGGGTCGCCCTCGAGTTCAACGTGCCGCTCGCGGTGTTCCCGGCCGGGACGCTCAACCACTTCGCGGGCGACCTGGGGCTGCAGCGGCTGGAGGACACCGCCCGTGCGGTGCGCGCGGGCGAGGCGGTGCTGGTGGACGTGGCGGAGATCGCCCGGGACCGCACGTTCGACTTCGGGCCCATGTCGCAGACCGACCCGGAGGTCTTCCTCAACACGTTCTCCATCGGGGTGTATCCGGACCTGGTGCGGGCGCGCGAGGCGTTGGAGGGCCGGATCGGGAAGTGGCCGGCGATGCTCGTCGGGCTGGTGTCGGTGCTGAAGGAGGCCCGTCCGGTCAAGCTGCGGGTGGACGGGCGGGCCCGGTCGGTGTGGCTGCTGTTCCTGGGCAACGGGGCGTATGCGCCGGCGGGGTTCGCGCCCGCGTACCGGCCGAACCTGCACGACGGCCTGCTGGACGTGCGCCTGGTCGACGCGGCCAAGCCCGCCGCACGCACCCGGCTCGTTGCGGCCGTGCTGTCGGGCACGCTGGGGCGTTCGCGCGTCTACGAGGCGACCACCGCGCGCGCGATGCGGCTCACGGAGATCCAGGCGGGCGCCCCGCTCGCGGTCGACGGCGAGGTGCGTCCGGGCGCGTCGCAGCTGCGGGTGGCGAAGGGCCGCCGGGTGGTCGTGTACCGGCCCGCGGGGGCCCGGCGGGCGTGAGCCTGGGGTGACGGATGCGGGGGTTCCGGATCAAGGTGAGGGGAATCCGGGTGCGCCGGTGCCGCGATGTTCGGCACAGTGGGCGGCGAACGGGGATCGTGCGCGGGCGCTGCGGCAAGGTCGCGGCGCCGCCGGCTGGCTGAAGGGCGGCGGTATGGGGGGCGGTTTGGCAGCCGGGGGCGCGGCGGGACGCGGGGTTTCGAGCGCGATGTCGGTGGCGGCCGGCGCGGATCTGGTCCGGCCCGGCAGCAGACACGCGCTGCGCCGCGGCGCGGTACTGCGGTCGCGCGGCCGTACGGGGGCGGGTCTGCGGGTGCTGCCGACGGGCGCCGGGGCGCGTGGCGCGGCACCCGGCGGGCCGGGGGCGGGTGCGTCTGCGGTGTCGGCGGCCGCGGTGCTGTCCGCGGCCGGTGCGGCTGCGGGGGCCGCGGCGGGCGTGTCGGCGGCGGCGCGGTCGCACCGGGTGCCGCGGGGTGCGGTGCGGGCGGCGCGGCTGCTGGCGGCGGGCCGGATCGCGGTCGGGGTCGCGCAGGCGGTGGTGCCGCAGGCGGCCGAGCGGTGGCTGCCGGCGCGCCCGGCGGGTGCGAAGGACCCGGCGGCGGTTCCGGCACGGGGCCTGGGGGTGCGCGACACGGTCGTCGCGGCGGGCTGCCTGCACGCCCTGTCCCAGGGGCGCGGCGCGGCGGAGTGGGCGTGGCTGCAGGTCGCCGCCGACGTGGCGGACGGCGCGGGCACCGCCGGGCGCTGGCGGGCGCTGGACCGGCGGGAGAAGACGTGGATCGTGCTGCTGGGCCTGCTGGCGGCGGCGGACACGGCGGTCGCGGTGGCGTTGGGCGGGGCGGAGGACGACGGCGCGTGACGGTCGCGTGCGGCTGCGCGGCGGCCGGCGCCTGCGGGTTCCGCGGCCCGGTCGGCTCGGCTGCTGGGCCGGACTCCGCAGGCGCCGCAGGCTCCGCCGCCGGGAGATCGGCTTCTCCTCGCTCCACGAGCGGCTCGACACCACCACCCCGGGCGGGCGCCTGGTCTTCCACGTCTTCGCGGCGCCGGCGGAGTTCATCCGCGAACTCATCGTCTCCGGCACCCGCGAAGGCCTCGCCGCATCCCGCTGCGCCGGGGTGATCTGGGTCCGGCCCGCGGGTGGGTCCGGGGAGCCGTTTGTGTACCGACTCGTCGACAGGTCGGCGTGTGGGGTGGGCGGGCTCGCGCCTGCGGGGGCTGTTCTCGATAGGCTGGTGTGACGTAATCGATTCCCCTGCAGGGCGCCGCGTTCCGGCATGCCGTGCGGGGGTTTCCTCGGGTTTCGGTGGTGTCACCGGGCTCCGGGGTTGTCGAGTTGGGAACGGCCGCCGGCCTGGTCGCGCGGCAGTGCGAGACCGCTGGAGGGCACGCATCCGATGACAGGTACCCCCGCCCCGGGCCACTCGGGGCCTGCGCGCAGGCCCGAGGCATTGCCGCCGCGGGCCAAGTTGGCGGTGACCGCGAACCGGGTGACCGCGGCGATCTCGCGCCGGGCCGGCAAGGGCAGCGGTTCGGTGATCGGCGGGAAGATCGCGCTGCGGATCGCGCCCGATCTCCTCGCCCAGCTCGCCGACCACCTGCAGGTCGTGCTGGTGTCCGGCACCAACGGCAAGACCACCACCACCCGCCTGATCGCCGAGGCGATGCGGGCGGCCGGGCCGGTCGTGTCGAACGCGCTCGGCGCGAACATGCCCGCCGGGATCACCTCGGCCCTCGCCGGGGCGGGCGACGCCCGCTACGGCGTGATCGAGGTCGACGAGAAGTACCTGGCCGGTGTGGCCCGGGATTCCGAGCCGCTGGCGATCGTGCTGCTGAACCTGTCGCGCGACCAGCTCGACCGGGCCGCCGAGACGCGCATGCTCGCGGAGAAGTGGCGCGAGGGACTGCGCGGCACCGAGGCGATCCTGGTCGCGAACGCGGACGACCCGCTGGTGGTGTGGGCGGCCTCGTCGGCGAAGGACGTGGTGTGGGTCGCCGCCGGGCAGATGTGGCAGGAAGACTCCTGGTCGTGCCCGTCGTGCGGCGGCGTGATGAACCGGCCCGGCGACGACTGGTACTGCGGCGAGTGTGACTTCCGCCGCCCCCAGGTGACCTGGTCGCTCGTCGGCGACGAGATGGTCGACCCGGACGGGCGGGTGTGGCCGCTGGAGCTCCAGCTGCCCGGCCGTGCCAACCGTGCCAACGCCACCACCGCGGCCGCGGTCGCGTCGGTGTTCGGCGTGGACACCGCCTCCGCGCTCGCCCGCATGAAGAACGTCACCGCGGTCGCCGGCCGCTACGACGTCCTCCCCTACCGCGGCCGTCACCTGCGGATGCTCCTGGCGAAGAACCCGGCCGGGTGGCTGGAGACGTTCTCGCTGATCGACCCCGCCCCCGCCCCGGTCATCCTGTCGGTGAACGCGCTCGACGCGGACGGCAAGGACACCTCCTGGCTGTGGGACGTCGACTACACCAAGCTCGCCGGCCGCCCCCTGTTCGTCCTCGGGCAGCGCCGCCTGGACCTCGCGGTGCGTCTCGACGTCGCCGGGCTGACGTTCCAGGTCCACGAGCACCTCGCCGACGCGGTGGCGGCGTGCCCGCCCGGGCAGATCGAAGTCATCGCGAACTACACGGCGTTCCAGCAGCTGCGGCGCACGGTCAAGGAGGCGCAGGCGTGATCGGCATGAGCAAGCTGCGGCTGGTGTGGATCTACCCGGACCTGCTGAGCACCTACGGCGACCAGGGCAACGCGCTCATCGTCGAGCGGCGCGCCCGGATGCGCGGTATCGAGGTCGAACGCGTCGACGTGCGCTCCGACCAGCCCGTGCCGACGTCGGGCGACATCTACCTGATCGGCGGCGGCGAGGACCGGCCGCAGCGCCTGGCCGCGGAGCGGCTGCGCCGCGATCCGGGCCTGGGCCAGGCGGTGGCGCGCGGCGCGACGCTGCTGGCGGTGTGCGCGGGCTACCAGATCATCGGGCACGAGTTCGTCGACGACCTGGACCGCGTCGAACCGGGTCTGGGGCTGCTGGACGTGAAGTCCGGGCGCGGCCCGGTCGGCCGGCGCTGCGTCGGCGAGGTCTTGGCGGACGTCGACCCGCAGCTGGGGCTGCCGGTCCTGTCCGGGTTCGAGAACCACCAGGGCGTCACCTACATCGGCCGGCACGCGCAGCCGCTGGCGCGCACCACGGTCGGGTTCGGCAACGGCACCGACGACGGCACCGAAGGCGCCTGGGCGGGCCGGGTGATCGGCACGTACATGCACGGCCCGGTCATGTCCCGCAACCCGGGGCTGGCGGACCTGCTGCTGACGTGGGCGACCGGCGTGCCGCTGACGCCGCTGGAAGACCGGTGGCACGAGCAGCTGCGCACCGAACGGCTGCGCGCGGCGCGGTCGACGACGGCCTGACGCGGCCGCCGCCGACGGACGGCGCAGCACGACGTACGCAGCACACCGGGCCGGGGTCCGGGGAGAGAAGGTTCTCCCCGGGCCCCGGCCCCCTTTTTCTGCCCCTTTTTGTGCTGGTGCTGGTGCCGGTGCTGTTGTGGGTCCCGTACCCGGGTTCGGTTCCTGGCTCAGGCGGGCGCGGGTGTGGGGTTGCGGGTGGGCAGGTCGCGGACGGTGCGCAGCGGGGAGAACCACAGGATCAGTGCGGTCGCGGGTACGCCCGCGGCGGTGATCCACACGGCGGTGCGCGGACCGAGGGCGGTGCCGAGGGTGCCGGCGAGGAGTGCGCCGACGGGGATGATGCCGTAGTTGAGGAACGCGGTGCTCGCGCCGATGCGGCCCAGCAGTGCGGGTGGGCAGTACGCCTGGTGGAAGCCGGCTTTGACGACGTTCCCGGCCACCACGCCCGCGGAGGTGGCGAACCCTCCCGCGGCGAACCACACCAGGCCCCAGCCGGCGGTGGTCAGCGGGGTGAGGAGGGTGAGGCTGCCGACGCCGAGTTCGAAGACCAGGCTTGCGCGGGCGGTGCCGAGGCGGGTTGCGGCGCGGCGGGCGGCGAACGCGCCCGCGATGCCGCCGGCTCCGGTGGCGGCGATGAGCAGTCCGACGGTGCGTTCGTCGAGGCCTACGGTGCGGACCAGGAACACGACCTGGAGGGTTTGCAGGCCGATGAGGGCGACGTTCGACGCGGTGGAGAACAGCGCCAGGGTGCGCAGCCACGGGTCGCGGAAGACCAGGGTGAGGCCTTCGCGGACTTCCGCGGCGAGTGCGCCGCGTGGGCGGGTTGTGCGGGGGCGGGCGGGTTCGCGGTGGCGTATCGCGGCGAGGCAGGCCGCCGAGGCGGCGAACGTGGCGGAGTTGACCAGGAGGGCGTTGACGGTGCCGGCGGCGTGGGCGGTCAGTCCGCCCGCGCCGCGTCCGGCCAGTTGTGCGGCGGATGCGCTGCCGTGGAGTTTGGCGTTGCCTTCGGCTTGGTCCTCGGGGGTGAGGATGCCGGGCAGGTAGGCGGTGTAGGCGGTCTGGAAGAACACCGCGGCCACGCCGCCGAGGAACGCGGCGGCCAGGAGCACGCCGATGCTCAGGACGCCGGTGTGCGCGAGGACGGGCACGGCGGCGAACAGCGCTGTGGAGAACCCGGCCGACGCGAGCATGACCGGGCGGCGCGGCCACCGGTCGACCCACGCCCCCACCGGGAGTCCGATGAGCAGCCACGGCAGCCATGCGGCCGCTGCGAGGACGCCGACTTCGAGGGTGTCCGCGTGCAGGACGGTGATCGCGGTCAGCGGCATGGCGATGCCGGTGACGGACGCGCCGAATTTGCCCGCGATTTCGCCGCACCACAGGAGGGTGAAGTCGCGGTGGCGCAGGAGCAGGCTGCGCGGTTGGGGGACTGCTGCTGCTGCTGTTGTCGGTCGGGTGGTCGGGCTGGGGGTCTGTGTGGTCACGGGGTGGGGTCCGGGGAGGTGTCGTCGGGGGTGTCGGGGGCTGTGTTATTCGGGTTGTCCGGGCTATCTGGGTTATCCGGGTTGTCCAGGGCCGATTCGTCGGGGGCCAGGGGGAAGGCCTGGATTTGGACGGCGACGGGGCGGGTTTCGGGGCCGGGTGCGTCGGCTGCGGCGGTGGCGTGGCGGGCGACGACGTCGGCGAGTTCGGTGTTGAGGGCGGCGAGTTGGGCGGGGGTCATGGCCAGGTCGGTGCGTTCGCTGGTGGTGCGGGCGCGGCGCCAGGCGTCGCCGGGGTCGGCGGCGTAGGAGCGGGCGGCGCGGTCGAAAGCGCGGCGCAGCAGGGCGTCGACGTACACGGCGGCGGCGGTGCGGGTTTCGGGGTCGTCGGCGAGGTCGGCGGTCTCCAGGTGGAGGCGTGAGGGGGTGGGGGCCCACCAGCGTTCGCGGCGGGTGCCGCGGGTGGGGTCTTCGGTGATGAAGCCGTGGTCGGCGAGGTGGCGCAGGTGCCAGCTGACGGTGCCGGTGTTCTCGCCGAGTCGGCGGGCGAGGGTGGTGGAGGTGGCGGGGCCGTGCCGGTCGAGGAGTTCGAGGATGCGGACGCGGAGGGGGTGGGCGAGGGCGCGCAGTCCGCGGGCGTCGAGGTGGCGTAGCGGACGGTAGGGGTCGGGGGTGGAGGGGACGCCGACGGGGTGGTGGGGGGAGGTCATGGGGCGAGGCTAGCCTTGCAGAGAACTCTCTGCAAAGGAGTATCTGCAGAGGACTGTCTGCGATGGGCGCGTTTGTTCGCCCCGCCTGGGAGACGGAGCAGCAGTGCGACGCGCCGCCGAGTGCGCCTGGGCGGGCGCCGCCCGCGGGTGTTGCCGTGTGGTGGCGGTGGTGCGCGGGGCGCACCCCGCGGGTTTGTGTGACCGGGGTCACGGCCGCTGATGTGGGCAGCGTGTCGACCCGGGGCGGGTCCGGGGGCGTATGCGCGGTGTGTACGCACGATGCGGGAGCCGTGATTGACCGTCGAGGAGTTCGAAGAGTTCTACGCGCACGCGGCCGCCCGGCTGACCGGGCAGCTGTACGTGATGCTGGGCGATGCCCAGGAGGCGCAGGACGTCGTGCAGGAGGCGTTCGTGCGCGGCTGGAGCCGGCGGCGTCAGCTCGACCGGAACGGGCAGCCGGAGGCGTGGATCCGCACGGTCGCGTGGCGGCTGGCGGTGAGCCGGTGGCGCGGACGGCGGCGTGCGGATGCCGCGTGGCGGCGCAGCGGTCCCCCGCCCCCGTTCGACGGGCCGGGTCCGGAGACGGTCGCGCTGGTGGCCGCGCTGCGTGAACTTCCGCTGCGGCAGCGCCGCACGCTCACGCTGCACTACCTGTGCGACATGTCGGTGGAGCAGATCGCCACCGAGACGGACGTGTCGCCGAGCACGGTCAAGACGCACCTGGTCCGCGGACGCGCCGCGCTCGCCCGGATCCTGCACGATCCCCGCATCGAGGAGGCCCCCGGTGTCTGAGTCCCCCACGCCCGGCCCCGGGGCGCGGCCCGATCCGCTGCGGTCCGCGTTCCACCGCGCGGGCCAGGACGCCGCCGCGGCGGCGCGCCCGCTACCGGTGGGCGAAGTGACGGCGCGCGGCGACCGGCTGCGCCGTCGGCGCACGGTCGGGTTCGCCGTGGCGGTGTGCCTGGTGCTGGGCGGGGTGGGCGGCGCCGTGGCCGCGCTGGCCCCGGACGGCGGCCGCGGTCCGGCAGCACCACCCGGGGGTTCGCCGTCGGCGCCGCCGACGACGGGGTGGCCGCAGCCGCTTCCGACCGCGCCCGGGCCGGATGCCTCCGGTGCGCCGCCCGGTTCGACCCGGGATCCGGGGGACGGCGGGGCGTCCTCGACGTCCGGCGCGACCGACGGGCCGCTGCCCGGGATGACGTCCACCGGCCTGCCGGGGGCTCCGGTAGGCACGACCACACAGACCACCAGTCCCTCGCAAGGCGATCCACGCCGGACGACCGCATGACGGCATGACGGCATGACCAGGACGGCTTGACGAACGGCTGCCGGTCGGTAGCGGCGCGATGGCCCCCGGGTCTCGTGACCGGGACACCGGTGCCTCCGTCTCCCGGGTCGCCGGTTTCCGGTTCTCGACCGGCACCTGTTCCGTGACACGCCCGCACGATCTGTGACACCCCCGCTTCGCCACCGGCGCGGGACCGCGGTTGCCGCCGCGGCGCCGTCGGGCGATGGCGCCTGCCCCGACACACCCCGGCACCGCCGGCCGAGCCCCGCAGAACACCCGTGAACCTCCCGTGGCCCCGCCCACCCCGACAAGGAGCAGCAGCGTGACGCCCACCTCGCCGCACCGCCCGATCTCCGGACGACCCGCCGGGATCCCACTCCGCGCTCCTGGGCCTGACCGCAGCGCGGCGGCGGTCGAGGCCCCGAGCGCGCAGCCCCTTCCCGGCGAAGGGGATCCGTTGCCTGCCGTCTCGCGTGCGAGGAGCGGCACAGGGTCCGGGGCGCAACCGACACGCGCGCCCGCTGCGCCCCGGCCGCAAGTCCGCCCGGCAAAGCTCAGCCGCGGCCCGAAGCCTGGCGCGTACGCCGGACGTTCGCTTGCCGCTGCTCCGTCCGCCCGGTCCGCCGCGGCGCTGCGCCGGGTGGTGCGGTGCCTGCTTCCCGACCGGGGTGATCGCGATGTGCTGTGGATGTATGTGGCGACGCGCGTGGGGTTGTGGGTGGTGGCGTACTGCACGCGGTGGCTGTTCCCGGACGACCGGGAGGCGCGGGATGCCGGGGCGGTGGTGGACGGGTGGCAGCGGTGGGACTGGGATCACTACCTGCACATCGCGCGGGACGGCTATTTCCCTGGTGGGGCGGGTCCGGGGTCGCCGGGCTGGGACAACCGGGAGGCGTTCTTTCCGGGGTTTCCGCTGGTGTTGCGGGCCGTGCATGCGGTGGTGCCGAGTTGGGCGGTGTCGGGGCTGCTGGTGTCGTTCGGGGCCGGGGCGGTGGCGGTGGTGGCGCTGGCCCGGATCGCGCGGCATTACGCGGGTGGGAGTGCGGTGGTGGGGCGGTATGCGGCCGGGTTCTTCCTGGTGTCGCCGTGTGCGGTGTTCCTGGCCGCCGGGTATACCGAGGCGCTGTTCCTGGCGTGTGCGCTGCCGGCGTGGTCGGCGGCGTTGCGCGGACGGTGGGCGCAGGCGGGACTTCTGGCTGCCGGGGCGTCGGCGGTGCGGGTGAGCGGGTTGTTCTTGGCCGTGGCGTTGATGGTGCAGTTCGCGGTTTCGTGGGCGGGCGCGTCGAGGCGGGGGGCGTCCCGGGCGCGGTGGCGGTCGGCGGGGTGGCTGGTGCTGCCCGGTGTGCCGGTGGCGGCGTTTGCGGGGTTCTTGTACGCGCGTACCGGTGACTGGTGGGCGTGGCGGCATGCCGAGGAACGCGGCTGGCACCGGGAGTTCCATGCGCCGTGGCGGGCGTGGCGGACGACGTGGGAGGCGGCGTTCGGCGGGGCGTATCCGACGGGGTACGCCGTCGAGTGGCAGGGCGAGCTGCTGGCGATGGCGGGGGGTGTGGTGCTGCTGGCCGTTTTGCTGTGGCGGCGGTGGTGGGCGGAGGCGGTGTACGTCGGGCTCACGCTGTGGGCGCTGGGCACGTCCTACTGGTACATGTCCGTGCCCCGCGCGTCGCTGCTGTGGTGGCCGTTGTGGGTGCTGCTCGCCCGGTGGGCGATGCGCCGCCCGCGTGTGGCGTGGGGGTATGCCGCCGTGGTCGCGCCGGTGGGGACGGTGGTGGCGGTGGCGTTCCTGTCGGGCCGCTGGGCCGGATGACGCCGCGGCCGGGCGTCCGCGGGGCCGCTAGCGTTCGGCGGTGTCGGGGGCGGGGAAGCGGGTGCGGAAGGTGAAGGCTTCCGGGGTGGGGCCGTGGGTGCGCAGGTGGTCGAGGCGGGCGGCGGCGTCGTGTTCGGTGGGCTGGGTGCCGGCGGGGACCCACCACAGGACCTGGGAGTGCCGGCCGGGGTCGGTGAACCATTCGCGGCGGCGGCGCAGCATCTCCATGTGGTTGCTGCGGTAGACGAAGTCCCAGAGGCTGTCGGCGTCGCGCCACACGGACAGGTTGACGAGGTATTGGGGGCCGAAGACGGCCGGGGGGACGGTGGCGTAGGGGTCGTCGGGGTCTTCGAGCAGGCGCCAGACGAACCCGGGTGCGGCTTCGGCGAGTCCGTTGATCTCCGGGAGCGCGGCGACGAACTCGGCGAGCTGCGGGGAGTCGATGGGGGCGACGAGGCGTGCGACGTTGAGCTGCGCGAGGTGGTGGCCGGCGGCGGGCGCGGCCGGGGCCGGTGCGTCGGTCGTCGGGGCGGGGGTGGCAGGCGTGTTCGGCATGGCGTCATGGCACCATCCCCCGCCCCTCTATGTCAATCCTGATTGTTTTTAGAAGGTGGAGGGCGGACGCTGAACGGCCGGGCACCGACGGCAGGTTCCGGACCGGGCCACAATCCCGGCATGGATGACGCATTCACACTGCTGCGCCGAGCCGCAGCCCTCCTCCCCGACGACATCACCGCCGCGCACGGGCAGACGGTCGGCGATGTCCGCGCGGAGATGGCCTGCCAGGAGTGGGAGTTGGCCGTCGACCTGCTGGCGGAGATCGGCGACATCCATCCCGCGCCCTCCGCGTTCTGGGAGATGCTCGCGGAAGCCGCACGCCAGATGGCGCTCGACCCCGTCCGCAGCTGGTGCACGTGGCGCGCCTGGGAAGCCCGGCACGGCACCGTCCGCGCCACGCTCACCCTGCTGCGCACCGACGAGGGCGGACGCCGCGGTTCGTTCTTCGGCGACGGGCGGCTCAGGCCGCTGTGGGACATCGGCCACCGCACCGGGGACGGGCGCCGCGACCTGGACATCGCCCGGCTCTGGGTGGAGGACGCCCCGCAGCTCGGCCCCGGCGAGACCGCCGGCGTCCGCCTGGCCCCCCTGCGGCCCGAACGGTGGCGGCATCTGACCCCGGGCGACGTGATCACCATGCACGAGGCCGATCCGGCCGTGGCAAGCGCCGAGATCGTCGAGGTGCGGCCGCCGAGCGGCTGAGCCGGGCAAGAAACGCGGTGCGCGGGGTTGGGGTATCGCCGAGATACGGGTCAGCCGAGATACGGGCCAAAGGGGCCATGGGGTGATCCTGAAGCCCTGATGACTGTTCAGCTCTCCGCTTCATCCCGGCAAGGACGCGGTAGACGGTGGCGACCGAGGGGCGTTCGCCCCGGTTCTTGCCCGAGGTGATGACGAGCTTGCGGGCGATCTCGGGGACGGGGACACCGTCGGCCCGCAGGCTGCGGGCGGAGTTGCGGCCATGGCGTCGTCGACCCTGGGGCGTCCGGCGTGCCGGCCGCGCTCGCGGGCGGCGCGCCTGTCCTTCGAGGGACTTCTCCCGCAAGTGCGCGGTGATCGGCCGCTTGAACCGCGGGTGCGCGGTCCGCTCGATCGAGGCCACCCCGCCTTGGGCCCTGACAACACCATCACGACCAACGAGACCGAGCCGAACCGGTGACGGGATCGAGGCGCCCAGGGCATCAAGCTCAACTCATTGCCTCTTTGGCCCGCATCTCGGCGCTACCCCGGGTTGTGTCAGATCCCGGAATCGGCGGCGTCCGCTGCGCCGTCCACGCTGCGCGTGCCGTCCGTGCCGTCCGCATCGTCGTCGGCGGCCGGGGGTTCGGTGCGGGCGAGGGTGACGCAGCAGCGGCCCGGGGCGGCGTCCATACGCGCGTGCCAGGCGGTCGCGTCGGCGCCGTCGGCGAGGCCGTCGAGCAGGGCCAGGTTCATGCCGCACACCAGCGGCGGAAACTCGTCGGCCAGCCGGTGGAAGGGGCAGTTGCGCAGACGCAGCGCGTCGAGGCCGGCGGCGGGGTCGGCGTACGGCTCGTAGCCCTGCGCGGTCAAGGCGGCGAGCAGGCGTCCGCGGGGATCGTCCGCGGCGCCGCGGAACGCCTGCCCGACGGCGCGGCCTTCGTCGCGGGCCACGGCGGCGACCGTGGCATCCGCGCGCAGACGCTCCAGTGCGGCGGCCAAGACGGTGCCCGCGGTGTCGTAGGCACGCGGCGGCACCGCGACAGCGGTCTCCCCCGCCGCCCGCCGGTACACCTTCGCCGGGCGCCCCGCCCCAGGCCCGCCGCGCCCGGCCGGGCGGGCGAACTCGGTGTCGAGGAAGCCCGCGTCGACGAGCCGGTCCAGGTGGTGCGCGGCGAGGGTGCGACCCACACCGACGGCTTCCGCGGCCTCGGCCCGGCCGATGGGCTCCGACGCGGCGGCCACGTACCGGTACAGCGCCCGGCGCACCGGATCGGCCAACGCGCCGAGGGCATCGAGCGCGGCGTCTTCCGCGGACGAGGCCGGGGCCGGGGCCTCGGTGTCCGCGCGATGTCCGCGCCCGACCGCACCGGCGGCGTCGTTGCCGTCGGCGGCGTTGCGGGGCGCGGCGAGGCCGTCGTCGGTCCGGGTGTCGGGCGTTGGCTCCACGTGGGGAGTCTAGGTGCGGCGCCGCGTGAACGAAGATTGCCGGGGCTGCGCCGGGCCGAGCACCAGTGCGGCCGTGGTGCGCGGCTGCGCCGCGCCCCGCACTCCCGGCCGTCCGGGGCGTCGATACGGGGGAGGCTCGCGTCGAGCGCTGCTGCGCAGTCGGCCGGGGATCGCGGTGCACCGCGGGTCGAGCGGTCCGGCGAGTGCGGGCGAGACGCAGTCTGCGATGCTCGCGTCGAACAGCTCCATGTCGTGCCCGGGGACTTCCCGGCCTCGCATCGGTCTGGGAACCGCCGCGTGGCGGTGGGCGTCCTGCGGATGCGCGAGCGTCGGCGGCGCAGCGGCGGCTTCGGGGCGGTCGCGTCGGTGATGCCGCCACGGGCGTCCGTGCCGCCGTCTCGTACCGTGCCCGGAGCAGGTGCGGGTGCGCGTTTCCGCCTTCCGTAGGGCGCACGCAAGCGGACATCGGACACCCTCAGGAAACCTTCAACCTCATCTTGAGGGTCATGGTTGGTGTGATGGCGTGTTTCAGCCCCTGAGGCGCCCCGCAGGCGACGCGAAGCTGGGATCCCCGTAGTACTCGGGAAAGAAGGGCGGATGTGGGTGAGTAGGCTCCTGACCAGGGATCTTCGGGGTTCTGGGGCGGGGTTTGCCGGTCGTGGCGGCTCCGGTGTTCACGGACGCGGGCCTGGAGGGGCTGCGGCGGTCCCCTGAGATCGGGCGGTGGGACGACCTGCTGGGGTTGGCCGGTCGCTGAAGCTCGGGCACGCCACCGCGTCCCTGCTGGTCGGCAAGCTGCCCTGCGCGGCGACGTTGGTGACGGTGGTGCTGAGGAGGTCGAGACGCCGGCGGCGACCACGAGGAGGAACACCGAGGAACACCTCCCACGCCCGCGGCGAAAGCCGGGAGCGGTTGCTGCCCGCAACGGGGTTCGCCGAAGGCCCGTTCGCGATGGCACTCGACACCGGCGCCTTGGCGTGGGCGGTCCTTGATCCGCACCGCACCGACCGGTGGGGCACCTGCTACGCCTGTCCCCGGACGGCACCCGCCTCACGGTCGGCGACCGCGGTGTGGTCGCACTGCGCGACCCCGACACCGGCACCCCACCACTCCCTCTCCCCCGACCTCCCCGAGGGTGACGGCGCGGAATCGCGTTGGCGGACCGGCCGCGGCTCCTGCTAGGTTCCGGGAGGCCGTGCGAGAGAACGAGGAGGTGGTACCCGTGAACGCAGTATCGACATGGGTGCTCCCCTCCGGGGTCACGGTCGGACGATAGCCAGGTCGTCCGGGAGCGCCGTTCCACGCGACTCCCGAAGGACACGACCATGGACTTCACTTCCGAACAGCGTTACGACGACGGTCTCGTCGAACGCGCCTTCACCCTCGGCGAGATCCCCGGCATCCTGTGGACGCCCGGATCCGCAACCCCGGCCGCTCCCGCGCCACTGATCCTGCTCGGTCTCCCCCCGCTCGGACTGCGCCAGATGCACCCGCGGCTGCTGGACCGGGCCCGGCGGTCGGCGGCGGACGGCTTCGCCGCGGCCACCATCGAACTGCCCGGCAGCGGCGACCGGCCCCGCTGGGACGTCCTCGACCGGGCGCGCACCGATCTGCGCCGTGTCATGCAGGCCGGGGAGCCCGTCGACGACGACCTCGTGGACCGGCTCGTCCTCCCGCTCGTCGACCGGGCCGTCCCCGAATGGCAGTCCGCATTGGATGCGCTCCTGGCACTGCCCGAGATCGGCGGACCGGTCGGGTATTCAGGCGGCATCATCTCGGTCGGGACCCGGCTGGCGGTGGTCGAGCCGCGCATCCGGGCCGCCGTGCTGTTCGCGGGGAGCTTCGTGCCGCGCGCCGTGGTCGAGGAGGCCCGGCAGGTCGATATTCCGCTGCACGTCCTCCTGCAGTGGGACGACGAAGGCGGCCACCGGCAGGCGTCCTTGGACCTGTTCGACGCGTTCGGCACCAACGAGAAGACCCTGGTCGCCAACATGGGCGGGCACGCCGGCGTCCCGCAGCACACGGGCGACGCCGCGGCCGCGTTCTTCACCCGGCACCTGAAGTAGCACCCAGGGCGGGCCGCACGCCCGACGGCGGCCGCCGCGTGGGCTACTCCCCCGTGGCGGCCGCCGCTTGGGCGATGCGCTGTTCGATCTCCTCGCGTATGGGCCGGTACGCCTCCTCCGCGGCACGCATGCGTGCTTCGCAGCGGGCCCAGGCTTCACGCGAGCGTTTGCGGCGGCCGGGCACCAGGTCGTAGCGGCGGCGCCGGACCGTGCGGACGTCGACCATGAACCCGGGCCGGGTACGCACGCCGTGGTCCCACCGCACCTGGCTCTGCGCGGCGCGCAGTTCCTCCTCGAACGCCTGCGCCGCTTGGTACCACTGCGCTTCTTCGGCGGGAGTGGCCTCGACGCGGGTGGGCGAGCCGAACTCGATCGTGGTGATCTCGTACATCGTGAACGTCTCGAGGCCGTCGGGCACCTGCACCCATGCCAGGGTCCGCCAGGGCCACGGGGTGAGTTCGAAGACGTGCTTTCGGACGGTCGTCACGCTGGGTGCTCCTCGCCGGGCCGGTCGGGGTGCCGTCCGGCCCGTGCGCAGGGCACGGGGATCCGGGCGGCGCATGTGCCGCGCTCAGCGTAGGGCCCGCCCGGGTCCGCCCGCCGAAGTCGCCCGGCAGGCCCGGCACCACGGGCGACGGATCGGCCGGCGGCGCACCCGGAAGCGCAGGTGGAGCACCCGGCTGCCTGGGATCACCACGTTCTTGCAGCGCATGCTCGTGAGCATTCCGCTCACCGACGAGGAACGCGCCGCCATCGACGACGGCCAGAGTGCACTCGATCGCCTCCTCGATCGCCTCGCCGCGGTGGCCACGTCGGCCGGCCCGACACCGAACGAACGCCGAGCCGAACCCGGCCGGCTCCCGCCGCCGGCCGTGCACTCACCACCCGACCCCACCGGCCGAAAGCACTGCTGACATGCGACCAACCCTGTTCACCATCGACTTCCCCGGCCCCGGATGGGTGAGCACCATGGCCAGACCCCGCGGCGGCGACTGGCTCGAAGACGAGATGACCGCACTGAGACGCTCTGGCGTCGACATCCTGGTCTGCGCGCTTACCAGGCCCGAACTCCACGACCTCGGCCTCGCCGAGGAGCAGCAGGCAGCTGTCGCGGCCGGGCTGCGGTTCGTGGCCGTCCCTATCCCCGACCGCACCGTCCCCGAGCTCGCCACGGTCCTTCCCGCCCTGGACACGCTCGCCGATCAACTCCGCGAAGGCGCACACGTCGTCACGCACTGCCGAGCCGGCATCGGACGCTCGTCCCTCCTTGCCGCCGCACTCCTCATTCTCAGCGGCGTCGGCCCGGACATCTCCTGGAGCCTGATCGAACGCGCGCGCGGGCTCGCCGTCCCCGACACCGCCGAGCAGCGCGAGTGGACGACGCAACTTCGCATAACTCCATGACCTTGACAATTCAGATTCCACAGAATGATTCGGTTCACGTGCCCTTCAACCACGCCCGAGTTCCAGGTCAGGGTGAGTCCGGCGTTGACGGCGTCGCGGTCGCGGTCGATGCGGGCGGCGAGAGTGTGGAGGCTGGGCAGGTTGTCGCGGCGGACGGCTACGGCCGGACGTCGTCGTAGACGTCTGCGACACCTTCAGCACGCCGCTCTCGTCCAACTACGCGTCGCCACGGGTCACCCACGCGAAAGCGGTCCGGGCCGGTCATGCTCGTCCGCGATGAAGCCGTCCACCGACACCGATCTGTCCATGACCGCCGTGCCCACGGGGCTCTCCTCTGTTTCGCGGTGCCCCGAATCAGCCGGTCGTGCGCTGTCGCTCCTGCAGGAAATCAACCCGCAGCACCGCGAGGTCGACCTGCCCCGGACCTGCCCCGGCCCGGGCCCGGTCTCAGCGGCCGGGTCCGCATCGCCCGTCTCGTCCGGATGCCGCTGCATCGCGCGGGCGATCAGCGGCGAAGTTCGGACCGGAGCCGGGCGGCCAGGTCGACCGCCGCTTCGATCTCCTCGCGGCGGATGGATACGCTCTCGACGTTGAGGCCGAACGGCACGTCGAGCCGTCGGCAGAAGGCCATCAGCTCGCGGGCGGTCGCCAGCGCATGCTCGAACGATGCCTCCAGCGTGTCGTCGGCGTGCCGGAGTTCGTTGTGGATCCAGCGGGGCACGTCCACGCCGAGCCATCTCAGGAACTCCAGCGTCTTCATCGACCCGCAGACCGAGAACGTGAACACGATCGGGACGGGCGCCAGATCACGGGCGGCGCACGCGTAGCGGTAGTCCGAAACCAGGTCCTTGGCGGCGTTGACGTCGTAGACGACCTGGGTGACGAAGTAGGAGCAGCCGGTCTCCTGCTTCGCGAGCAAACGCAGGTGCTCCGTGCCTGTGTGCCTGTGTCGCTCCGGGATTGCGACGCCGCCGAGCAGGAGGTCGGGCCTGAGTCCGGCTCGCAGCGATTGGGCGCGGGACAACGTGGTGGCGACCGGCGTCTCCCGCGACGCCGCGCCGACGAAGACCGAGAGGGTCCGGTCGGGCTGCTCGGTGAGCCAGCTTCGAAAGTCGCTCTCGTCGTACTTGCCGACCGCCCGGTAGACCACGACCGGCAGGTCGAGCGCTCCCAAGTGCCGGGCGAGGTACGCGGCGGGGTCCATCGTCGGCGTGAACGGGAACGGCCGCTCGGCCGGGTTCCGGTCGCTTTCGTCGTCGATGTCGTAGAGCACGAGCCCGTCGGGCTTCAGGCCGTCGAGCCGCGTGCGGGTGATGTCGGCGATCTCCTGAGCTCGTTCGGGGGTGGTCGTCTGCCTGGGCGGCGTCACCGCGAAGAGCAGAAACTCACCTGCGCGGTCGCTGATGCGCTGCTGGAGGTCCACGGCAGCGACCCTAACCGGTCGCCTCGTTCCGTTGTGCCCCCGCACGCAGGCGCAACGCCTTGCGCCTGACAGGTCCTCGGCACCGTGACGCCGTGCCCGTGGGCGCGCCGGGCGTGCCCGGGGGCCGAGCAGGCTCGCGGGTTCGGCAATCGCGGCGGGCGACGGTTCGAAGGAGCGGCGGACGTTCTCCGGCTTCGTGTACCGGGACAGCCGGGCCGTGCCCGGCGTCCCCCCGGGCACAAGGGATCCGGCAACGCCCGCCGCACGCCTTCGGGTTCAGGAGCAGGGTGGTCAGCGGTAGCCGGTGGTGTCGTCGGGCTTGCCCTGCTCCACGACCTCGACGAGGTACCGCCACGCGTCGGGGCGGCTGCCGTCCAGGTCGGTGAAGCCGTAGTCGCGGGCGAGCCCGCCGCTCGACAGGGACGCGCCGTTGTGGCGGGCCCGGTCCGAGTCGCCGGCCAGCGCGGCGACGGCGCGGCCGACGTAGGCGGGCGACTCGGAGATCACGAAATGCGGCTGCATGGCGACCGCGTCGCGCCAGGTGTCCTCGGTGACGCCGAAACCGTCGAGCATCGCCTCCGAACGCAGCCAGCCCGGCGTCAGCGCGACCGCGGTGCCGCCGAACGGGGCGAGTTCTTGCGCCTGCGCGTACGCCAGGCGCAGCACCGAGGCCTTGGCCAGGTCGTAGTACAACGACATGCGGTAGCGCTCGCCGTTGTATTCGGCGGTGCCGTCGGTGACTTCGACGACCAGTCCGCCGGGGCGGCGGATGACGAGCGGCAGCAGGTGGTGGCTGGTGATCAGGTGGGTGTCCACGGCCAGGCGCAGCAGGTGCAGGCCCTTGTCGAGGTCGTGCTCCCAGACCTTGGCGCTCGCGTCGTACAGGTGCTCACCGCCCCAGATGTTGTTGACCAGGACGTCCAGCCGCCCGTGGTCGGCGTCGATTCGCGCGGCCAGCGCGGCGACGTCCGCGGGCACGAGGTGGTCGGCGACGACCGCGACACCGCGGCCGCCCGCGGCGGTGACCAGGGCGGCGGTCTCCTCGATGGTCTCCGGCCGGTCGACCTCCGAACGCCGGCCGGCGGTGCTGCGCCCGGTCACGTACACGGTCGCTCCGGCTTCGCCGAGCCGGGTGGCGATGCCGCGCCCGGCGCCACGGGTCGCCCCGGCGACGAGCGCGACGGTACCGGACAGATCGACGTCGGGGGCGATACCGGCGAGGCTCGGCGCGGGGACGGCGTCGGCGGTGACCGGGGTGGCCGCAGGTGTGGTGGCGTTGTCGTTCATGCGGACCAGCCTCGCGGGAAATCCCGACAAGGAATGTCCGCTATTCCGGGGACGTTTCCGGGCTGGGGGTCAGGATTTGGTCGGCGCGCGTCATCGCGTGGATGCGGGGTGCCGTTAACCACGGACACACAGACCGGCAACTAACCAGCAGGTAGCCCTCCGTACGGCCTCAGCCGTAAGGCCCCTGGCGGGCGGGACAATGCGGTGCGCGGATTTGCGAACGGCCCGCCTCGCGTCGGACACAGACAGGGTGTGACCATGCCCGACGAACCCTCGCCCGCCGACGGCGAATTGTGGGAACGCATACGCGCGGGAGACCGCAACGCATTCGCAATCGTGTTCGATCGCCACTCTTCGGCCGTGTACAGCCACCTGCTCCGGCGCACGGCCGACTGGACGGAGGCGGAAGACCTCACGTCAGCCGTCTTCCTCACCGCGTGGCGCCGTCGAAACGACATTCGGCTCGACCGTGACAGCGCGCTGCCGTGGCTGCTCGGCATCGGCAACCGCACCCTCGCCAACGGCCGCCGGAGCCTGCGCCGCCACCGCGCGCTGATGGGTCGCCTCCCGCTACCGCCCCACACCCCCGATCACGCGGACGACATCGCCAGGCGGATCGACAACCAGCGCGCGGCACGAATCCTGCATGAGGAACTGACCGCACTGCCCAAGCGGGAACGCGAGGCCGTCGAACTGTGCTGGCTCGGCGGACTCGACCAACAAGCCGCAGCCACCGCCCTCGGCATCCCCGTCGGGACCGTCAAATCCCGCCTCAACCGCGCACGTCGACGTCTCGCTTCTTCCTTCGCCACGATGCTCATCGAGGAACCGACATGATGCAGGAGACCACGCCCCTTCCCAACCGGGACCGTCACCGCTTCCAACTGCTCGCTGCCATCGACCACTTGGAGACCAGCAGGACCCGGCGGCACCGCTACGCCGCCCCCGCAATTGCCACTGCCGCCGTCATCGTCGCCGGATCCGTCGGATTCGTCGCCCTGGACCGCGACGCCGGCACCCCGCGTCCGACGTCCGGCGCGGCGGGGCAGGGCAGCACGGCCGGGGTGGACAAGGAACATGCCCGGCCCGGCGACCCGGTCCCGATGGCGGTCGCCAAACAGGTCCTCAAGACGTGCTTCGGCTTCGCAGACGAGGTCGTCAAAGGCCCGCCGCAGCCCACCCCCTCCGGCACGGGCATAGCCAACGTTCCGACCCGGACCTCGCCTACGGGCACGGGCGGGACCGCGTCCGTGCCGAATGGGGCGGGGGCTGGTTCCAGTACTGCCCTTCCGGCGTCGCCAGGCAGCCTTCCCCCGGATCCCTCCGGACTCCCCGAGGTCCCCCGTTTTCCGCAGTTCCGGGCATCGCCTCCTAGCAGCACCGGCATCGACGGCGGCAATCGCACGGGACCGAGCACGATGCGCAACCTCCTCGTCGGCGCACACGGGCCGTGGGACCTTCCCGAAGCGGAATCGTCGTACCGCCCGTTCTTCACGGCTTGGGAGTCGGACGGTGCCGGTGGCCTCAACCCGTACGTGCTCGCCAAGGCGGACGGACCAGGCCTCCTGCTTTGCCGCGGGCCTGAGGCGCGCCCGAACGTGCCAGCCATGGTTGCGCGTACGCCGTGGCTCTACGAGCCCATCGAAGCCGAGCGCCTTCAAGTTTCCGCGCCCATGGACGCCGACATGGAGTTCCCGCTGCTGGCAGACACCAACTGGGGACGCGCCATCCCCGACGTCGTCAGGGTCACTGTGACATATTCGGGCGGAACGGTCGTCGACGCCGTCGTCCGCGACGGCGTCTGGTTCGCAAGCACCCCAGCCGCTGCCTTCGCCGACCCCAAGCGCGCTCGTGACGAGATTCCGATCGTCACCGCCTACGACGCGGCCGGCAAGGAACTGTACAAGATCCCCGACTCGGCCACCCCGCTCTGCTACCGCACACCGGACAACACGCTTCTGGCCTACCGTGCCGACGTCGAGGCGAAGCCGGACCCCGCATCGTGCGACACCGCTCATGCCTGGACAGGCGCAAGCAGCAGCTGATTCCTGACTCACCAGCGCTTGCTGCTTGCCCTGCGGTTGCCGGGGCACTGGGACCAGAACCTCAACCAAGACGACGTCGGCCCGGACCGCCCTTGATGGTCCGGGCCGACGCTTGCCCTGATGGGCGGGTGCGGAGGATTCAAGACCCGACGACCACGCGGACGTCACCCTGACGCCACCCCGAACTGCCGGCGGGCCGCATCGGGTTGACCACAGCGCTCAGGAGGCCGGGCAGGAAGGCACCGTGCTCCCCCCCACGAGGTGGTCGTCGCCGACTGCACCAGAGTGCTCGGCCCCGATCACCCCGACACCCTCGACGCCCGCCCACGACCTCCGGAAGCCCCAGCACCGGTATTCGTTCCGATGGTCCTCAACCCCAAGCACCTCCTCGAGGACTCCCCGGCCCTGTCGTGACGCACTCCGCTGCGCCGCACCTGCATCGGCCGTCCCCGTCGGACTGGAGACCGTCCGGGCACGAGCAGACCGGGGCCCGCGGGATCGGATGATCCTGCAAGCCCCGGTCTGCGGTGGTGTGTGGGGTGCGGTTGTTCAGTGGCTGTGTCCCGGTGTCGCTGTCTGGGGTTCGGTCGGTGTGCGGTGTCCGTGCTGCTCGTGTGGTGTGTCGTGGTGTTCGCCGCCGGTGTCGCTGTCTGTGTCGCTGTCGGTGTCGGCCGGCGCTGCGCCGTTCTTGCTGCTGCGTGGGGTGGCGGGGTTGGGGCGGTGGACGGCGCCGTGGGGGTCGCTGCAGTGGGTGTCGGTGGTGGTGCCGGGGGCGTCGGCGATCTTCCAGAGGCCGGGGGGTGTGTGGTCGACCTGGAGGGTGGTGTGTTCGACGCCGTAGTGGTCGCGCAGGAGGTGTTCGAGGCGGCCGCGGACGGCGTGGCAGTCGTCGCCTTGGTCGACGAGGACGTGGGCGGACAGGGCGGGGAAGCCGGAGGTGATGGTCCAGATGTGCAGGTCGTGGACTTCGGAGACGCCGGGTTGGGCGGCGAGTTCGCCGCCGATTTCGTCGGGGTCGAGGCCGGCGGGGGCGGCTTCGAGGAGGATCTTCCACGATTCGCGGACGAGGCCGAGGCCGGCTTTGAGCATGAGTGCGGCGACGACGAGGGAGGCGATGGCGTCGGCGCGGGCGAAGCCGGTGGTGAGGACGACGATGCCGGAGACGGCGGTGGCGATGAACGCCCACAGGTCGTTGAGGATGTGCTGGTAGGCGCCTTCGACGTTGAGGCTGGTGCGGTTGGCGCGGGAGATCAGCCAGGCGGCGATGACGTTGACGACGATGCCGGTGAGTGCGGTGACGACGACGAGGCCGCCTTCGACGTCGGGCGGGGAGATCAGCCGGCGGACGGCCTCGTAGGTGAACCACGCGACCAGGAGCAGCAGGGTGATGCCGTTGACCTGTGCGGAGAGGATTTCGGCGCGTTTGAGGCCGTAGGTCCAGCGGCCGCGGGCGGGGCGGGCGGCCAGGCGCATGGCGACGAGGGCGAGCACGATCGAGATCGCGTCGGTGAGCATGTGCCCGGCGTCGGTGATGAGGGCGAGGGACTGGGCGATGACGCCGATGACGACCTCGACGGCCATGTAGGCGCCGATGAGGACGAGTGCGGCGGTGAGGTAGCGGCGGTCGGCGTCGGCGCTGACGCCGTGGCTGTGGCCGTCGTGTCCGCCGGGGCCGTGCGCGTGTCCGTGTCCGCGGCCGTGTCCGGAGTCTTTGCCGCGGCCGGCGGTGCCGGGGCCGGGTGGGTCGTGGGGGCCGTGCGCGTGGTCGTGGGTCGCCCCGGGGGCGTGCGCGGATGTCATCGTGCGGTTCCTCCGGAGGCGGCGGCGGGCGCGGCCGGGTCGGGCCGGTGCGTGCCCGGGGTCTCGGGGGTGTCGGGGGTGTCGGGGCCGGTGTGGTCGAGGTGGGCGAGGGTGACGTCCAGCAGTAGCCGTACGTGGGCGTCGGCGAGGCGGTAGTACGCCATGCGGCCGGCGCGGCGGGCGGTGACGACGCGGTGGGCGCGCAGCAGGCGCAGTTGGTGGGAGACCGCGGACTCGCCTTGTCCGCAGGCGGCGGCGAGGTCGCACACGCACATTTCGCCTTCGAGGAGGGCGACGAGGAGTTTGAGGCGTCCGGGGTCGCCGAGGAGGGCGAAGACGGCGGCGGTGTCGGCGACGCGGGTGTCGTCGGGGAGTGCGGCGCGCACCGTGCGGACGCGGTCGGCGTCGACGATGCGGACGCCGCAGCCTGCGTCGGTGTCGTGGGGGGCGGCGTCGGCGGTCATCTGCTGCTCCGCGTGGTCGGCCGGGCGCGCAGCGCAGCCGCCGCCCTGACATCTGAACAGGTCTTCATACGACGAGGGTACGGGGAGGGGGTATCCCCGCGCAACGGTCCACCCCGCCGCACCCGCCCGCTTCCCCCGAACGGCCGCACCCCCGCACGCCTCGCCGCACCGCCGCCCGGAACGTTTGCCATGTCGTGGACCGGACTTGGCCCCCGCCGAGTTCCCCCCAACGGTTCCGTCGCGGGATGCTCCCGCGCGTGATCTACCGCATGCGCACCCACCAGGCCGTCCCCGACCACCTGGAGGCCTTCCACGCGTTCTTCCGCGACCACCTCCTCCCGGTCCAACGGCGCCACGGCGCACGCCTGGTCGGCCGCCGGCAAACCGACGACGCCCGCGTCGTCGCCGTCTGGGAGTACGACGACCAGGCCGCCCACGACCGCATCGACGCCGCCGTCCGCGCCGACCCCGACACCCGCGCCGCCCTGCAACTGCGCCGCACCCTCCCGGAACTGTTCACCGGCGTGGAAGAGGTCTTCATGACCGACACAACCGCGCACCGGCCACTCCCCCACCCGCGAACCCCGGCCGCCCACGACACCCGCACCGGCACGGACCCCGGAACCAACCCAAGCCCGGGCGTCCTCCCGATCCGCGGACTGCGGATACGCACCAGCTTCTGGCGCGTCGCCGGCATCATGCTGCTGCTCACCTCCGCGCCCCTCCTCAACGCCGTGCTGCCGGGATCGGACCTGCGCGCGTGGGCACGGTGGCCGCTGATCGCGGCCGAAGCAGCCTTCTTCGTCTTTCTCGCCGTGTGGACCGCCACACACCACGTCACCGCGAACGCCGCCGGCATCCGGATACGCAAATTCCGCACCGCCCTGGCCATCCCCTACGCCGACCTCGCCGCCGTCTACGCCCCGACCGTCACCACCAAAGGCCGCCCCGCCAACCCCGTCCTCGGCTTCCGCCACCGCGACGGCCGCAGCGCCTGGCTCAACCTCGCACTCGTCCCCCGCGCCCGCCTATGGGCACTGATCGACATGATCGCCACGACCGCCCCCCACGGCACGGTCGTCGACGACGACCGCATGCGCCGCGTCCTGCACCTGCACCCGGCCGGAGAGCCCGCACCCCACGCCTGACCCCGGCCGCCCCCCGACCCGCCCCCTGTTCTTCCCGCTGCGCCCCGAGCGGGTGACCTCGTATTTCCCCGTGCGGCCTACCGCGCGTGTCGCCGAGGGGTACGGGCCGGGCCCCTCTGGCACCGTGCAGGGATGAGCCGTGTCGCCTCGCGCCTGCACCTGGACCGCTGGACGGCCGTGGTGCCGCCGCTCGCCCTGGTCCTGCTGGCCTTCACATGGGGCCGCGACCTGCCCGGCTATCTCGTCGCGATCGTCGCGGTGTTCCTGACCGCGGCCGTCCTCGCCGCGGTCCACCACGCCGAAGTCGTCGCGCACCGCGTCGGCGAACCCTACGGCTCGCTCGTCCTCGCGGTCGCCGTCACCGTCATCGAAGTCGCCCTGATCGTCACCCTCATGACGGACAACGCCGAGAAGAACGCCACCCTCGCCCGCGACACCGTCTTCGCCGCCGTCATGATCACCACCAACGGCATCGTCGGGATCTGCCTCCTCCTCGGCGCCATCCGCCGCCGCCTGGCCGTGTTCAACGCCGAAGGCACCGGCGCGGCGTTCGGCACCGTCGCCACCCTCGCCGGACTCAGCCTCGTCCTGCCGACCTTCACCACCAGCAAACCCGGCCCCCAGTTCTCCCCCACCCAGCTCGTGTTCGCCGCCATCGCCTCGGTCGTCCTGTACGGCCTGTTCGTCACCACCCAGACCGTCCGGCACCGCGACTACTTCCTCCCCGTCACCCTCGGCGGCGACATCGTCGACGACGACCACGCCGAACGGCCCTCCGCACGAACCGCCTCGACCAGCCTCGCCCTCCTCGGCCTCGCCCTCGTCTCGGTAGTGGGCCTGGCCAAAGGCGTGTCACCGACCATCGAACGCGGCGTCGCCGACGCCGGACTGCCCGCCTCCGTCGTCGGCGTCGTCATCGCCCTGCTCGTCCTCCTCCCGGAAACCATCGCCGCCGTCCGCGCCGCCCTACGCGACCGGGTACAGACCAGCCTCAACCTCGCCCTCGGCTCCGCCATGGCCAGCATCGGCCTGACCATCCCCGCCGTCGCCCTCGCCTCCGTCTGGCTGTCCGGCCCCCTCGTCCTCGGACTCGGCGCCAGCCACATGACACTCCTCGCCATGACCGTCGCCGTCGGCATCCTCACGATCGTCCCCGGCCGCGCCACCGTCCTGCACGGAGGCGTCCACATCGCGCTGTTCGCCGCCTACGTCGTCCTCGCCCTCAGCCCCTGAACGCGACCCCACCCCGCGCCGCACCCCCCTCACCCGCAAGGGCGATAGGGTCCCCGTCGCACCGACCGCGGCTCGGACACGCGTTCGGAACCACCGGGACACGTTGGGGGAAACACACGCATGGCCACGCCGCCGGACCACCTCGCCACCGCCGACGCCGCCACACACCCCACTCCCGCACCCCCGCCGCCCGCCCAACCCGCCGCCGAACCGGCCGCCGAACCCGCCGCGGAGCGCCGCGCCACCTGGTTCGAACTGTTCTGCGACCTGGTCTTCGTCGCCGCCGTCGGCCAAGTCACCCACCGCGTCGGCGAACACCCCACCGCCGCATCCGCAGCCGGCGCAGCCGCCCTCTTCGTCCCCGTGTGGTGGCTGTGGGTCCTCAACGCCGTCCGCGCCAACCGCTTCGACCCCGACGACACCACCCACCGCCTCATCACCATGGCCGGCATGGCCGCCGTGTCCGGCGTCGCCGTCTTCGTCGGCAGCGTCGGCCACAGCACCGGAGCCGACATCGGCTTCGTCGCCTCCTACCTCGCCGCCCGCGCCGCCATCGCCCTCGCCTACGCGGTCGCCGCCCGCAGCGACGCCCTCTTCCGGCCCATCCTCCGCTCCTTCGCCGCAGGATCCGCCGCCACCGCCGTCCTGTGGACCGGCGCCTTCGCCTTCCCCTCCGGACCCGCCCGCCACGCCCTGTGGGCCGCCGCCATGGCCGGCGAACTCGCCCTCCCCCTGCTCGCCCGCCGCCGCGTCGCCGCCGCCCCCGTCGACATCGACCACCTGCGCGAACGCTTCGGCCTGTTCACCATCATCGTCATCGGCGAAGCCGTCCTCGGCTTCACCTCCGGCCTCGTCGGCGGCACCCGCGCCGAAGCCACCACCGCCTCCACCGGCGCCGCCGCCTTCGCCCTGTGCGCAGGACTGTGGTGGACCTACTTCAACGCCGGACTCGAACGCCCCGGCGCCCACGACGGCATCGCCACCCAATGGCGCCTGCGCGACACCTACGTCTTCGGCCACCTGCCCGCCCAACTCGGCGTCGCCGTAGCCGCCTCCGCCCTCGGCACCGCCGTCGCCCAACCCACCGGACACCTCGACAACGCCGCAGCCGCCTGCCTCCTCGGCGGCGTCGCCCTCTACCTCACCGCCACCGCACTCATCCGCGCCGCCTTCACCGGACCCCGCGAAACCGCCGTCCTCGTCCGCCTCACCGGCGCCGCCGCCACCCTCGCGCTCCTCGGCCTCGCCCCGCACGTCCCCGTCCCCGCACTGCTCGCCGCCGCAGCCGCCGTCGTCGCCGCGACCGCAGCCGCCGAAACACCCGCCCACCGCCGCCGCGCCCGCACCGGGCAACAAGACCACACGGCCTGACCCCGGACCGGGAAACCCCGTCCGGAAAGCCGCTCAGCCGAACCCGCCGCGCCTCTCCCGCTGCGCCGATACGCCGCGCACCAACCAGGACAACCGCCCCGAACGTCAGGCGCGGGCCGCCACACCGGCGCCCGCGCCGCGCGGGTCCCGGTCCAAACGCTCCCACCAGCGGTCCGCCGCCTCGTGGCACGAACGCCACGCCCGCACGAACAACGCCGTCGCCTCCCGGCCCGGCCACCCCTCCGGCAGCAGCACATCCGGCAACCGCGGATCACGCTCGAACGTCAACCGCCACGCATGCACCAGACGCGTCCGCAGCACGAACGCCTCCTCGTCCGACCACCCCCCGGCCGGCGGCACCACCGCACCACCGAACCGCGCCAGGAAATCCACATGCAGCGGCGCCACCGCGGACAAATCCCACGCCTGCGCCGCCAACGCCGCATCCGCGCCCGCCCCACCCGCCCGGCACGTCAGCCACGTCGCATGACCGGCCAACCCCAGCTCGGCGACCAACTCCCGCAACGCCCCCACACCACCCGGATCCGCCGCGATCCACACCCCCTGGCCCAGCGCACCGAAGCCCTGGAACGCCAGCTGCTCCTCCACAGCCGTCCGCTCGGTACGCGCCGCCGCCGGGATCCGCAGCAGCAACTGCTGCCACGTCCCCTCCCACGGCAGCTCCTCCTCCATCGCGCGCCGCAACCGAGCCGTCCAACTGTGCAGCAACCGCACCAAGCGCGGCCGCATCACCAGCACCGTGAACCGCCCCGCCGGCTCCGTCTCCAACCAGCCCTCGTGCGTCAACCGCGTAATCGCGCGCCGCGCCGCGGTCTCCTCCACCCCGCACGCCTTCAAGGCGTCCACCACCGCCGCCGACCACACCCGGTCACGACCCGCGTAACCGACGTACTCACCGAGCACGGTCAACAACAAAGTGCGGGCACTGGGGCTGCCGTCGCTGCGGCGACGCGTACGCGGTGCGGTGGTCATGGCGCTCCTGGCCGGGACGGGGGCATCGGGGCCCGACGATGATCCCCGATCCACGCCGCGATGTCAGCAACCTCCCGGATGCCCCTTGATTCCCCACGCCCCCAGCGATAGGACATAAGACAGATCAATCAAAGATTACGTCCAATGACCAGCGCGCGGCACCCCCACACCGGCCCCGCCGCCCCGTCCCGGACACCGAGCGAGAGGCCCACCCCGTGCCCAACCCCACCACGCCGCAACGCCCCACCCGCTTCGGCGCGTTCATCGCCCCCTACCACGGCATCAACGGCAACCCCACCCTGCAAATACGCCGCGACCTCGACCTCGTCGCCCACCTCGACGACCTCGGCTACGAAGAAGCCTGGATCGGCGAACACCACAGCGCCGGCTACGAAACCATCGCCTCCCCCGAACTCTTCATCGCCGCCGCCGCCGAAAAAACCCGCCGCATCCGCTTCGGCACCGGCGTCAACTCCCTCCCCTACCACCACCCCCTCGTCCTCGCCGACCGCATCGTCCAACTCGACCACCAGTCCCGCGGCCGCATCATGCTCGGCGCAGGCCCCGGCCAACTCGCCTCCGACGCCTTCATGATGGGCATCGACCCCATGAAGCAACGCAGCATGATGGCCGAAGCCCTCGCCGCCATCACCGCACTCCTCCGCGGCGAAACCGTCACCGCCAAAACCGACTGGTTCACCCTCGACGAAGCCCGCCTCCACCTCGCCCCCTACCAACCCCACGGCATCGAAATCGCCTGCGCCTCCACCGTCTCCCCCTCCGGAAGCGTCCAAGCCGGCACCCACGGACTCTCCCTCCTCTCCCTCGCCGCCTCCGACCCCAACGGCTTCGAAGCCCTCGCCGGAAACTGGGACATCTACGCCAAAACCAGCGCCGACCACGGCCACACCCCCAACCGCGACAACTGGCGCCTCGTCGTCCCCATGCACCTCGCCGACACCGAGGAAGAAGCCCGCCGCCAAGCCGAATACGGCGTCCTCCACCTCGTCCGCTACATCGAAGGCCTCTCCGGCATGACCATGCCCTGGGGCAGCACCGCCACCGAAGCCATCCGCCAATGGACCACCGACGGCTTCCCCACCTTCGGCGTCGCCATGATCGGCACCCCCGACGACGCCATCGCCCGCATCGAAGCCATGGCCGAAAAGTCCGGCGGCTTCGGCACCCTGCTCCTCCTCGACCTCCCCATCGCCGAACCCGCCGCCAAACGCCGCAGCTACGAACTCTTCGCCGAATACGTCGTCCCGCACTTCACCGGCGCCAACCGCCCCCGCGAAGCCTCCATGGCCTGGGCCAACGCCAACAGCGGAAAATTCATCGGCGCACTCCGCCAAGCCGTCGAAGCCGCCTTCGCCCAGCACCACGGCACCGACGACTGACCCCACACCGGCACCAGCCCCCCGGCTGCGGCACCACACACCCCGCACACCCGGACCCACGGCCCCGCCCCGAACCCCGCACGACCCCCGAGGAGAACCCATGCGCGCCGCCGTCCTCCGCAACGGCCACTTCGTCGTCGACGACATCCCCGAACCCACCCCCGGCCCCGGCCAAGTCCTCGTCGAAACCGTCGCCTGCGGCATCTGCGGATCCGACCTGTCCGCCTACAAGCACACCGCCGAATTCCTCCAGGCCTCCATCGACTCCGACACCCCGTCCTTCATCTTCGACCCCAACGCCGACCTCGTCCTCGGCCACGAACTCGCCGCCCGCGTCATCCGCACCGGCCCCGGCGTCGACGGCTTCACCGAAGGCCAGGTCGTCGTCGGCCTCCCCTGGGCCCTCGACACCGGCGGCACCCTGCGCACCATCGGCTACTCCAACCAATTCCCCGGCGGCTTCGGCGAACGCATGGTCATGCAGGCCGCCGCCCTCGTGAAGGTCCCCGACCACGTCCCCGCACCCGTCGCCGCCCTCACCGAACCCCTCGCCGTCGGCTTCGGCAACGTCGCCCGCTCCGGCGCCGAAAAAGGCGGCGGCGCCATCGTCATCGGCTCCGGCCCCATCGGCCTCGGCGCCATCGGCGGCCTCATCGAACGCGGCGTCGCCCCCGTCATCGTCTCCGAACCCTCCCCCCGCCGCCGCGAACTCGCCCGCCTCTTCGGCGCCCACATCGTCGTCGACCCCGCCGAACAAGACCCCTTCGACGCCTGGCGCGCCGCCGCCGAACCCGGCCAGCCCCTCACCGTCTTCGAATGCTCCGGCAAAGCCGGCATGTTCAACGACGTCCTCTACAAAGTCCCGCGCGGCGCCACCGTCATGCTCATCGGCGTCTGCATGACCATGGACTCCTTCCGACCCGTCGTCGGCATCTACAAAGACCTCACCGTCAAGATGTGCCTCACCTACCCGCCGGAGCAGTACCCGGCGACGCTGCGCCGCATCGCCGAAGGCACCGTCGACGCGGCCGCGCTCGTGACCGGCGAAGTCGGCTACGGCGGCGTCGCCGCGGCCATCGAGACGCTCAAGCACCCCGACGACCACGTCAAGGTCCTCGTCCGGCCTCACCTCGTCGGCGACAGCGTCCACACACCCGACCTCACCCGCTGAACCACCACGCACCACACGGCACACCCCGTGCCCCGGCGCGCGTCCCTGCGCTGACGCACGCCGGGGCACGGGGCGCACCACTCGCGCCCCGAACAAGCCCCCGCACTACGGTCGGGAACCTACACCGAGTAATCGAAACAGCACACACCGTCGCGTATCCGGCGGTACGCTGCGCCACATGCGCACCATGCCCGCGACGCCGTCCTGCCGCTTCGAGATCCCACCCGAGTACGCGGCGGTCCCCCACGCCCGCCGCACCGCCCACCAGATCGCCGCCCAATGGGGCCTCCCGCCGGACCACGACCGCGCCGACACCCTGCGCGTCATCGTCTCCGAACTCGTCACCAACGCGGTCAAGCACGCGGGCATGCTCTCCCCCCGCATCGACATCGTCATGCGGCTCGACGAACTCGGCCACCTGCGCATCGGCGTTCACGACCGCCACCCCTTCCGCCCCAAGGCGCTCCTCGAACCGGTCGACGACGACAGCGGCCGCGGACTGCACATCGTCAAAGCCCTCGTCGACGAATGCGGCGGCACCGCCGGCATCGAACCCGACGCGGACGACGGCGGGAAGACGGTATGGGTGACACTGCCGCTCTACTGACCCCCGCAGTCCCGACTCCGGCGCCCGGGCAGGCACCGCGTCGCACCGGCGGAACCCGGAACCGGCGAACCGGGTGCGCAGGCGCGGGCTTTGCTCCCTGCTTGTTGGTGCGTGGTTTCCGCTTGTGGACAGACAGGAGATAGCAAGGGCCCGTTATGTAAACCGGTGGAAGATACGGGAAATACGGTGGTAGCCGTCCCCGGGTCCGGGCTAGGGTGCGTGGCCTGTCCAGGCCGCCCGCGGAAGGCCATGCGAAACAGGGGGTGCGCGTGGCGACGCAACTGGTCGGAATCCGAGTCGAGTCCGCAGCGCCCACGGAACTGGCCCGATTCTGGGCCGAGGCCCTCGGATGGCACGCCGACGGAACCGCCGTAAGGTCCGCAGCGCCCGGGGTTCCGGATCTGCTGTTCACCGCGTCGCAGCGCCCGAAGACCGCGAAGAACCGGCTGCACCTGGACCTCGACCACGCCCCCGACGGTGACGTCGACACCGAAGCGGCGCGGCTGATCGTCCTGGGGGCGCAGCACGCCGACATCGGCCAAGGCGCCGTGCCGTGGCGCGTACTCGCCGATCCGGAAGGCAACGAGTTCTGCGTCCTCCCGCGGCCTCCCCTCCCCCACGCCGGACCGCCCCGGGAAAGCGGCGTCGGCCGGCTGGCCCAGATCTGCCTGGACGCCGCCGACATGAACCGCCAGGAGACGTTCTGGGCGGCAGCCACAGGGTGGACGTTCGCGGTCCGCGACGCGTGGGCGGTGCGCCTTTCCGGCCGCGAAGACACCGCACCCACGCTGGTGATGGGACCACCGGCGGCACCGAAGGCGGGGCCGAACCGACTGGGCTTGGTCCTGTCGGCGGCGCACGGCCCGGTCGAGGATTCGATACGGAGGCTCGTGGCATCCGGCGCAACGCTCGTGGCGGATGCGGACGAGGACACTGCTGCTGATGCTGAGCCGGGCACGGCGCTGGTCGATCCCGAGGGCAACGAGTTCTGGGTGGCGGACGCGGGCAACGCCCGGCGCTGAATCCGGCGCGGCCTGCGGCGGCCTGGCGCGCTTTGCCTGTCTGTCCGGTCAGCCCGAGCAGGCGCCGCGCTGGTCTTCCTGCCATGCGCACACCGGACACAACGTGGCACCGGGATGCGAGGCCGGGTACTCGGTGGCCTTCCCGCACAGGACGCAGTCGGCAAACCGCTCCCCCGCCGCCACCGGCCCCGGCTCGGGACGGTCGGGCGTTGCGCAGTACGGGTCGGGGGTGTCCATGCGGTCGACTGTACCGGGGTGCTGCCGGCGCCCGCCTGCACGTGTTCGCTGTGAGATGCGAGGTCGTGAGTTCATGGAGGACCCTGTGCACACCGCCCGCGAACTAGTGCAGCACCGATTTCCCGATGCCCGGGCCGTCTTCCTCCCAGGCAGCGTGCCGACCGAGCACCGAGCACCGACGTCCGATCTGGACATCGTGGTTCTCCTGGCGGGGCCGCCCGCCCCAAGCCGGGAGAGCCTGGCATACCGCGGCCGGCCGGTGGAGCTGTTCCTCCAGACGGAGACCGACGGGCACAGCTTCGCCGATCAGGAGACCGCAAAGCGGAGTTCGCCGCTCCTCGCGATGTGCGCCGACGGCATGCTCCTGGTGGACGCGGACGGCCTCGGCGTCGCGCTCCAGGACGAGGCGCGCGAACGTATGGCGGCTGGCCGCGGCCGACCCCGCAGTGCACCGGGCGTTGTCCGAATCCGCCGCGCGTGCCCTCGCGGGGGACGCGACGGCCTTCTCGGCGGTCGTACTCCAGGTGCTGGACCGGGCCGGCGGTCCGCTGTGGGACGGGTACGCCGTCCGGTGAGATGACGGGGCGCAGCCACCACTCGCCGCGGCCTATTGCTCGGCCAGCTGCGGTACCCCACGAACGGGTCGCGTCGCAGCGCGATCAGGGGCCGGTGATCCGTACCCACGGCCGCACACGGACCGGAGCTTGTCGGATCGGGCCGGTCGGGTCTGGTCTGGTCGGTGGTGTGTGGTCGAAACCGGTTGGTGGCGGGGGCTCGGGGGCGCATAGGGTCCGGGGTATGAGTACTCGTACGTTCCGCATCATGGTCCGCGGGGTCTTCGACGGCCTCACCGCCGAGCAGCGTGCCGAGTTGCAGGCGCAAGCGGCGGACCACGACGTTCTGCGCGCGGCGTTCACGCCGGAGGGGCATTTGTCGTACGACATCGCGGTGCGCCCGGCGTTCACGTTCCGGTTCGCGGACTCGGGTGAGGCGGAGGAGGACATCCTCGAGGCCGCCGAGCGGGCGGAGGAGAAGGCGCGGGCGTGGCTTGACGCGCGCGGCTACGGCTACAAGAACCTGCGCTCGCAGTACGAGGACCTTTCGCAGGCCCCGCTCGCGAAGCGGCAGCGGCGTGCGGCCGCGCGCGGCGACGGCTGACGAACTGCCGGGTCCGCGGCGCGTGGTGGGCGTCTCGGGGCGCGTCGCGGCGGGTGTCGGGGGTGCCGCGGCCGTAGGGTCGGACGTGTTTCCGAGGAGGGTTCCGCATGTCTGCGACGCGCAAGGTGACCTATTCGATGGCCATGTCCCTCGACGGCTATGTCGTCGGGCCGGACGGCGATTTCCGGTGGACGACGCCCAGCGACGAGATCTTCCGGCATTCGATCGCGGAGATCCGCGATGTCGGCGTCCACCTGATGGGGCGGCGGCTGTACGAGACGATGCTGTACTGGGAGACCGCCGACCAGGATCCGTCGCTCGACGCCGACCGGCTCACGTGGGCGGCGCTGTGGAAGGCGGTCCCCAAGGTGGTGTTCTCCCGCACGCTGTCGACGGTGGAGGGCAACGCCCGGCTGGCGTCCGGCAGTTTGTCCGAGGAGATCGCCAAGCTGCGCGTCGATCCTGCCGCGGGCTCCATCGCCATCGGCGGCGCCACGCTCGCCGCGCAAGCGGCCGAGCTGGATTTGATCGACGAGTACCTGGTGCGGGTCTTCCCGGTGCTGCTCGGCGGCGGGCAGCCGTACTTCGCCCGTGACGAACGCCGGGTGGATTTGGAGCTGGTCGAGTCGCGGACGTTCGAGTCGGGAGCTCTGTTTCTCCACCATCGGGTGGTGCGGTAGCAGGCGCGGTCCCCTAGCGGCCCTCGGGGAGTACCAGAACGGGCATTAGCGGTAGCGGGACGATTTTGCTTCCGGTTCGGTGACGTGCCGGTTTTGCCTGTTCAGCGGGCTCTGCGGTCCTCGGCATGCGTGTCGAGGACCTGTCTGCTGAGCGAGAGGCCCGCTACGGCCGGTTCGCAACCGAACCGTCGCCCGGGGAGCCGGAACAGTTCTTCCGCCTGGACAAGAAGGCCTTGTTCTGGTGCGGGCAAAGCGCCGTCCGGCGACGAGGCCGGGGTGAGCGGTGCAGTGGGGCACGGTGCGGATGCTCGGCCGTTCGACGTCGTACGGGCATGGGGCGGCGGTCTGGTCGCCTCCGCCGCGGGGTCCGCTTCACTGTCCCGGTGCAGACCCGTACTCGGTTCGAATCCCCGGGACTTCGGCCTGCGCTGCAAGGGCGCCAACGACGAGGAGACGTGGGTCCACGGCGGGCACGGCAACCGGGGGCACTGACTTGGTGGTTGCGTGTCGGGCCGTGCGGCGCCGGGGGGCGGGCGGTCGCTGCATGCGGAGTCCCGGTCGTTCGCCCGGGGCTTGCTCGCGGCGGTGGAGGCGTTGTCGGCCGATCGTTCCGGAAGACGTGGCCGCTCGCGTGATCCGTCGGGTTGCCGGGTGGCAACTCGGCTCGCTTGTCACGGAGTTTCGTGGTTCGCGGCGTCCTGCGCGGGTTCTTTCCGGGGTGACGGCGAAGGCGGGAAGTTTGCCGCTTCCCGCCCCGATCAAGGTATCGCGGTCCAGGGGCCTTGTGGCAAGGGGCTGTTCGTCGCGGAGAATCGTGGGCCGAGGGCCGGATCAAGGCGACGTGGGAGTGCTTCGAAGTGCGTGTGTTGTTGTCGACCTATGGGTCGCGCGGGGACGTGGAACCGCTGGTGGCGTTGGCGGTGCGGTTGCGGGAACTCGGCGCGGAGGTACGGGTTTGCGCGCCGCCGGACGACGACTTCACGCAGCGGCTGGCCGACGTCGATGTACCGCTGGTGCCGGTCGGCCCGTCGGCGCGGGCGTTGACCCTTTCGGGTCCGTCGCCGTCGTCGATGCCGCAGCGTGCGGCCGCGTTGATGGCGGGGCAGGCGGAGGTGCTGCCGGGTGTCGCCGAGGGTTGTGACGTGCTGGTGGCGACCGGGATGGTGCCGGCGGCGGCGGGTGCGTTGTCGGTGGCGGAGAAGGTCGGGATCCGGTCGGTGTCGGTGACGTTCCAGCAGCTGACGCTGCCGTCGCTGCGGCGGCGTCCGTTGGCTTATGGGGGGCGGCCGTTCCCGCCGGAGGTGACGGACACCGCGGTGCTGTGGGAGATGGACGCGGAGAGCAACAACGTCCTGTTCCGTCAGGCGCTCAACGCCACCCGGAAGACGCTGGGCTTGGCGCCGGTGGACGACGTACGCGAATACGTCGTCGGTGCCCGGCCGTGGCTGGCCACCGACCCGGTGCTGGACCCGTGGTTTGCGACGCCGGGCCTGGACGTGGTGCAGACGGGGTCGTGGATCCTGCCCGACGAACGACCGCTGCCGGACGACTTGGCGGCTTTCCTCGATGCGGGCGAGGCCCCGGTATATGTGGGCTTCGGCAGCATGCCGCTGAACGGGTCGGGCGATGTCGCCCGAGCCGCGATCGCCGCGGCGCGTGCGCACGGGCGGCGGCTGGTGCTGGGCCGCGGGTGGGCGGACCTGGCGGCGGCGGACGGCGCGGACGACTGCTTCGTGGTCGGCGAGGCCAACCACCAGGCGCTGTTCCCCCGCGTGGCCGCGGCCGTCCACCACGGCGGGCAGGGCACCACGATGACGGCGGCCCGCGCGGCCGTCCCGCAGGTGGTGGTGCCGCAGCTGGCCGACCAGCCGTACTGGGCCGGTCGGGTGGCGGATCTGGGGATCGGCGTGGCCCACGACGGCCCCGCGCCGACCGCGGCGTCCCTGACCGCGGCACTCGACACGGCGCTGGCCGGGCAGATGCGGGCGCGGGCGGCGGATGTGGCCGGGACGGTGCGCGGGGACGGTACGGGGGTGGCGGCGAAGCTGCTGCGCGAGGCGGTCGCGGACGGCGGCCCGGCGGGACGGGTCGGCGGGGTCGGGGGGATGTACCGAGTGGGGTGACGGCCGTCTGACGGGGGTCTGACTGCGGCCTGACCGGGGAGACGCGGCGGCGGGGTCGACGGGCGGGTGGGCGGTGCGCCCTTCGGGTGTTGTCGCCGCCGCGTTCTCCGGGGCATGCGCGGCCGCGGACTTCACCGCCCGGCGGTAGGGGTACGCGGGGCTTCCGGGGCCCGCCCGATCGACTGCACGCGCGTCTCCCCGGGCCCCGGAAGCCGCATCACCGGTTGGTCCGGGAGGTGCCGTCGTCCGTCCCCCAGCGCTCGCGCTCCCGAAACGGGCCGACTCGTCGAGCGGCCGCGGCGGCGGTGCCGCCCGGGAGCACGCGGACACGGCGGCGAGCAGGCCTCCTGGGAGCGGAGCGGTTCCGGCCCGTCTCGCGCTGCGGGTGCACGCATCGCTCAGGTGCTGTCGGCCGGCAGGGCGCGGGCGCGGGAGGTCCTGCGCCGTACCGCGGGAGCCGGGGGACGCAGGCTCTAGGGTGATCACCGTGGACGAGACGACCGATACGCGACCGTGTGCCCATTGCGGGCGGCCTGTGGTGCAAAAGCCGGGGGCGGGGCGGCCGTTCCGGTACTGCCAGGACAACGACGGGGCCTGTTTGAAGGCTGCGCGCAACGCCCGGCAGCGGCAGCGGTACGCGCCGGGGCTGCCCGGGCAGGTGGCGCGTACGTGGGAGATGGTCGAGCGCATGGAGCAGCTCGCCGACGCGCTCGCCGACGCGCTGTCCGGGGAACTGAGTGCGTCGGGTGTGGAACGGCAGATCGCGGAGGTGCGTGCCGAGGCCGCGAGCCAGGTGGCCGCCGCTCACACGGGGCGGGAGGCGGCCCGCGAGGCCGAACGGTCCGCGCTCGCCGAGACCGAGGCGGCCCGCGCGGAAGCACAGCTGGCCTACGCGGAACGCGACGAGGCGCAGGCGGCTGCCGACGCGGCGCGCGCCGAGGCCGCGGCCGCGGAGACCGCGCGTGACGGTGCGCTTCTGGAGGCGGACCGCGCCGCGGAGGCAGCCGAAGCCGCACGTGCCGAGCGGGACTTGGCGGCGGCCCGCGCCGCCACCGAACGGGATGCGCGCGAGCAGGCGGAGTCGCGTGCGGCGCAGGCGCGTGACGATGCCGCGCGGGCGGCGGCGCGCGCGGACCACGCCGAGCAGGCGCGCGGCCAGGCCGAGTCCCGGGCGGAGGCTGCCGAGGCGGCGGCCCGGGAAGCGGGCGTGGAGCGTGACGCGGCGCGGTCGCGTGCCGAGGAGGCGTCCCGTGCGCAGGCTGCGGCGGAGGTGTCGGCGGCCGACGCGGAAGCGGCGCGGGGTGCGGCCGAGTCCGCGGCGCGGGACGCCTTGGCCGAGCGTGACACTGCGGTGGGGCAGGCCGCGGCGGCGCGTGAGGAGGCGGAGCGGCTGGCCGCGGACGCGGCACGGGTCCGTGCGGACGCGGACGCTGCGCGTGCGGAACTCGCCGCGTTGCAGGCGCGTTTGTCGGCGACCGAGGCGGCGCTGGACACGGCTCGCGGGGAGGCGGACCGTTCGCGGACGCGGATCGAGCAGTTGACCGATCAGCTGATTCACCTGACGGCGGGGCTGACGCAGCGGGCCGCTGGGGCGGCGTCGGCGGAGGCGGGGCGGGAGTAGGCCGGGGGCGGGCTTTCGGTCGCGCCGGGCCGGGGCCGCGGCCCGGTCTGGGCTCGTGGCGGTGTTCGGGCTCCGTGTGGCCGTGGGCCGCGCCGCTCCAGCCTGCAGGAACGGCTTCCGATCGTGCAGGCGGGACGGGAGACCACGATCCGCGATCGCGCTGCGGCCGCGCGTCCGACATCGAACGGCCGCAGCACGCTGCCGGTTCGGTGCGGTGGTCGGTGCGGTGGTCGGGGCGTCGGGAAGGGATCTCGGTGCGGGCGCTTGGGGCGCCCCGGTTGATGGTGGCGGGAGGACGTGTGAGGGCTCGGGTGTTGGCGGCGGGGACGGTGCCGTGGTTGGCGTTGCCGCATCGGATGGAAGTGATGGTCTGTGACGCGGTTCCCGACGGGTTCGCGGTGACCACGGCGTTCACGCTGGTGGTGGATGCGGTGGGGCGGACGCTGGTGACGCGGGTCGCGGTGCCGGGTCGCGCGTGGGAGGTTCCGGGCGGGCATCTGGAGCCTGGGGAGTCGCCGTGCGAGGGCGCGGCGCGGGAACTCGCGGAGGAGACGGGGTTGGAGCTGCCGTCGGACGCGTTGCGGTTGTTCGGCGGCCAGACGATCGAGCTGCTGGATGCTCCCCCGCCGGGGCACCGCTATCCGAAGCGGGACTTCCTGGCGTTCCACACGGCACGACTCGACGGTGTCGGGGCGCCGACCGCTCCCCCGTCCGGCACCGAGGCCGTGGAGGCCGCGTGGCTGTCCCCGGACGAGGTCGCGGCTCGGTGCGCGGGTGCGGCGTGGCTGCCGCTGCACGCGGCGTTGGTCGCGCACGTCGGGGTCCCGTCCGCGGGCGAGTCGCCTTCGGAGTCGCCGCAGGTTTGACCTCGTCGCGCTACGAGGCGGAACACGACGTCGTATACCTCGCGTTCGGGGATGCAGGTGAGGACGTTGCAGAGGGATCTTCGCCCAGTACCTGTGGCTTGCCCCGGATTCCGACGTCGTGATCGCGAAGTTCTCGAGCGAGCCGGGGCCGCTCTCGCACAGCGACGAGCACCTGCGCGTGTTCGAGTCGGTCACCGCGGTGTGCGCGAAGTGGGCGGCGGACGGCGAGGGAGCGGTGTCGGCCCGGGTGTGATCGGCGGGAAACGCCCGCGCCGCGCCGGGGTGCGCCGACCCGGCGGCCACCCGGCAGTGCGACGGCGTGGGGGCGTGGGGGCGTGGGGGCGTGGGGGCCCTGTGCGGCCGCGTCGTACCCCGGCGGCGGCCTGCCTTCTTGCGCACCGCACTCGGGACGCATGAAGGCAGGACCGCCCGGCTTCCGCGGGGGTTACCGGTTGCGTACGTCGATCAGTGTGGCCAGGCCGACGAGGATGCGGTCGCGGCCGAAGTCCCAGGCCTGGGTCCTGGTCCGCGGACCCGGCTGCCGAGGCGAGGGCCGCGGTGAGGGCGGGGAACGGCTCGCCGTGTGTCTCCATCAGCTCGCCGAGCACGGCGCCGAGCCGGCCTTGGGGGTTGCCGGCGGACGCGGCGGGGCGCGGTCAGTCCAGGGCGTTGTCCAAGTACCACCAGCCGCCGTCGAGGTCGAGGTGCGGATAGACGAGCATGCCGTAGCCGTCGAACTCGGTTCTCGGCGTCGGTACCGCGTCCAGCCAGGCGATGCCGACGGCGTCGTCGGGTATGCCGGTCCAGGTCGGGAAGAAGAACCCCGAGGCCCGCGCCGAAGACTGCCGGTCCGCGCCCCCCAGCTGCGAAACCCTGCCGGTGACGGACAGATTCCGGCGGCCTCGCGGCAGTCGCGGCCCGTAGTAGTCCCACGTTTCGGGCGCCCCCAACTCACCCGCCTGGATGCGGGCGAGGACGTCCGCATACTCGCCGCGGTGACGTTCGAACCAGCGTCCCGCACTCTCGTGGGTGCCCGCGATGGACGGACCGCTGCCTGTGCCGTCCCTGAATTCGACCGCCCGCCGGCCCGCCACCCCCGCCACCCCCGCCACCCCCGCCGCCGGCAGCCCTGGCGCGGCCCCGAGAAGCCACCGCCGCGACCTGCGGCGAGCGGCCGCCTCTTCGCGTGCAGACTCCGGCGGAGGCGCAAAGGGGTCCGAGACGAGCACGGCAAGAACCTCCAACAGCACGATTGGTCAACGGCGTCCAGCAGGCTAGGCCATGCGTCCCGCGATGGTGCGGCTCCGTGTCGCGAGCTGCCCGTTTCAGAAACCCCGGACAGCGAAGGATGGATCACCGGAGGCACAGCGCAATTGCGCGCGTCCAGCCGGCGCATCGCGTCCGCGCCCTGCCCGGAGCCACCGGAAGCGTCACCACCGCGTCCACGGATTCCGAAGTCTCAAGGCGGCGTTGCGGGCTCGTGCGCGTCCGACCGCGTACCGGTCCGGGCGTGTCAGGCCCGCATCTTGCGGTGCACGGCTGCGCGGCGGAGGGCCGCCAGGCCGGCCACCGTGCAGGGCCCGCGCACATACCGCCCCCGGCTTGGTCGGCCCCCACGAACCCCGCCGGATGAGTGCCTCCTTTCAGCAGCGGCGCTAGCACGCTCCTTCATGCTCATCGCGGGAATCTGCCGGCCCGCGCCGTTCCCTGTGCAACGCACGCCCCTCTCCCGTTGCAGGCCGTATCGCTGCTTGTCCCGGCCGACCGCTGTGCGGAGTTGCCGCGGTCGTCAGCGTCCGTCCGTGAGGCTCGCGGGGAGGTTCGGGTACGGCCGTTCGGGTGGGAGGAGGCGGCGTGCCTGGGTGTGGCGGCCGGTGCGGAGCAGGTCGGCGATGGTGCGGGTGCGGGCGGTCAGGTCGGTGATGTCGGTGGTCCAGTCGTCGGCGTAGGCGCGGATGAGGGTGCGGCCGATGCCGACTTGGATGCTGTAGTGGTTGAGGGCGGCGCCGCGGAGGGAGCGTTCGGGGTCCCATTGGATGTGGATGTCGGCGCGGGCTACCTCCTCGGGGTGGCGGGTGGTGAGGGTGCCGTGGGTCAGGGCGTGGTCCCAGGCGGTGCGGGTGATGCGGATGGCGAGGATGCGTTCCTGGCCGGGCTTGCGGGCCCAGTTGCTGCGGTGCATGAGCCACAGGTACGAGGGTTTGATCCAGGTCATGCGGCCGAACGAGAAGGGCGGCACGAAGCGGCCGGCGGCGAGTGCGCCGTCGGCGACGGCGGCGGGGTAGGCCTGGTAGACGACGATGGTGCGGTTGTCGTGGTCGGCGCGGATCTCGTACGGCGCGGTCATCCGGCGACGGTGCCAGGCCGCCGGGCAAGGGCGCGAGGGGTTTTCACGGTATGGAGGGGCGGGGTCGGTCGGTGCGGTCGCCGACCGAGTCGGAGGCGATCATCAGGGCGGCGCCGATGACGACGAGGACGATGTTGGACCACAGCAGCACGGTGCCGTGCAGGAATGGGATGTGGTGCAGGACCGTCCACAACCGGAACCAGCCGAAGAAGTGGTGCACGATGCCGCCCAGGCCGATGACGGCCAGGACGAATCCGGCGGTTTCCAGGAGCTTTTTCATGGTTCCATGCTGGCCGCGGGGCCCGGTGGCGACTACGGCCGCAGGTCGACGCGTGGACCGACGAAAGTAGCAGGGCGGGTCGCCGACGGAGGCCCCGTCGAGCTCCCGGGGCCGGCCGCGGCCCGCCGGTCGCCCGTCCCGGTACCACCCCCGACTCGTTTCCGTTGGACTCCGCACAGGCTCGGCCTGTCTCGGGTTCGGCGCGGCCCCGCCTCTCGTTCCTCCCCCGGCCTTGGCCTCGGTCCCGGTCTCGGCCGGATCACGCCGCCGACTGGCCGAACGTCATCCATGCGGGTGAACGCCGAGGTGCGTCAGGCCGGTTCGGGCCGCGATGCTGGTGGCCTTTCCGGCCGGGGCCGCCTCGGGTGGCTGTTCCGAGGCCGGGATCGTGTTGTCGGTTGCGAGTGCGAGTTTTGGAGTTGTTTCCCATGCGTCTCGTTGCGCGTTCCGCGGCTCGGCCGTGGCGTCATGCGCTGGTTTCGGCTTCGATGGCCGGGGCGTTGGTGTTCGCGTTGGCTCCGGCGGCCGAGGCGGCGGCGTCTCCGCCGCAGTCGTGTCCGCGCGGGTATGTGCGGATCGTGTGTGTGGATTTGACGCACCAGACGATGTGGGTGCAGGACAAGGCCGGCGAGCGGACGTTCGGGCCGGTGCCGATCCGCAGCGGCCGCAAGGCTTTTCCCACGCGTGCGGGGATGAAGAAGATCTACGCCAAGAAGGTCAAGGAGTGGTCGACGCTGTACAACGTGTCGATGCCGTACTCGCAGTACTTCGACGGCGGGCAGGCGTTCCACGCGTACGCGGGCGCGATGTCGGATCCGCCGGGGTCGCACGGCTGCGTGAACATGCGCTACTCGGACGCGAAGGCGTTGTTTTCGGTGACGCGTACCGGTGACCAGGTGTACATCTGGGGCCGCAAACCGTAGCGCCCCGCCCCGTGGGACCTCTGCCGGGCCCGGAATAGGTGCCGATTCCGGGCCCGCGGCCTGGCACGGCGTGCCAACAACTGCTCGCATCCGCGCGGGATCTGGACTTCTGACGCTCCGTCAGTTAGGCATGCCCGAACAGTTGAGAGCGCGGCTCCTGCGGCATGCCACGGAAACGGAATATCCGGTTCCGTATCTGTCGCATCCCCGGCCGCGTGCGCCAGCTCCCGGAAGGACGTCCCATGCACCACGCACCGACCCCACGCCGCCGCAAGCGCAGAGCAGGCGCCCTGGCCGCCGGCGTGGCCGCCCTCGCCCTCGTCGCCACCGCCTGCGGCGGAGGCGGCAGCAGCAAGAACAGCGGCTCCCCGGCCGGCGCCGAAGCCGCCGCGACCGCGGCCGCGAAGCCCGGCGGCTCCCTCGAGATCATCGCCGTCACCGACATGGCGAAGATCGACCCGTTCGGCGCGATCAGCAACTACTACGTCGACAGCTCACGCCTGAACGCCATCTACGACTCGCTCTTCTACAGCGAGCCGAAAACCGGAAAGGCGATTCCGCAGACCGGCGAAAGCCTCACCGCGGACCCCACCGGCACCGTGTGGACGCTCAAGATCAAGCCCAACATCAAGTTCACCGACGGCACCCCCTACGACGCCGCCGCCGTGAAGTGGACCTGGGACGAGCACAAGAACCCCGAACGGCGCTCCCTCGTCGCCGGCGCCGCCGCCCCGATCGCCTCCACCGAGGTCGTCGACCCGCTGACCCTCAAGGTCACCCTCAAGGCGCCGAACGCCAACTTCGACCGCGTCGTCGCGTCGTCGCTCGCGTTCATCCCCTCGCCGACCGCGCTGCAGAAGGACCCGCAGGGCTTCGCCGCGCACCCGGTCGGCGCCGGGCCGTTCACCATCAGCGAGTGGGTCCGCGACAGCCACATGACCCTCGCCAAGAACCCCACCTACTGGCAGGGTCCGAGCAAGCCGCTCCTGGACAAGGTCACCTTTCGCGTCCTCAGCGACAGCGAGCAGGCCCTCAACGGCATAGCCGCCGGCCGCGGCGACCTCAAGGTCACCGTCAGCTCCACCGACGCCGCCAAGGCCAAGGACCGCGGACTCGGCATCACCCAGGTCCCCGTCATCGTCGGCGAAGCCATCGTCTTCAACGCCTCGCGCCCGCCGTTCGACGACCCGCGCGCCCGCAAGGCCGTCGCCCTCGCCCTCGACCCGAACGACATCAACAAGATCGCGTTCACCAACCAGGGCGTTCCCGGCACCAGCATCTTCCCCAGCGACAGCCCCCTCGTCGCCCCCGGAACCCCCGGCATGCCCGCCGCCAACCGCGCCGAAGCCCAGCGCCTCCTCGACGAACTCGCCGCCGAAGGCAAGCCGCTGAGCTTCACCTACCTGCTCCCGCAGAACAACCAGGCAGGCAAGACCGGCGAGTACATCCTCACCCAGCTGAACACCCTCAAGAACATCAGCGTCAAGACCGAGACCCAGGCGATCGTCACGTACACCAACACGGTCCGCGTGCAGCGCAACTTCCAGGCCGCGATGCACAACTGGACGGTCTCCGACGTCGAACCGACGGTGTACAGCTACCTGTACTCCACCAGCCCCAGCAACTTCCTCTCCTACAAGAACCCCCAGGCCGACGCCGCCCTCGACCAGGGCCGCAAGACCAGCGACCCGGCGCAGCGCCAAGCCGCGTACACCGAACTGGCCAAGCAGCTCGCCCAGGACGTGCCCCTGTGGCCGTACCAGGAAGGCCGCATCACCGCCTACTTCGGCAAGAACACCGCGGGACTCCTGCTGAGCAACGACGGCGTGCTCATCATGGACCGCCTGGGACGCCGGGGCTGACCCCACCACACCCGCAAGCACACAACCCGGGGGCGCGGTCACCGACCGCGCCCCCGCGGCATGCCCGGCACCGGGCCCGCCGCGGGCGTTCAGCCCTCCACGACAGCCGCCGCACGCACGAAGCCCGCGTCACGGGCACGCACTTCCCCGGCCGGACCGGCCGCACGCAGCACCACCTCCAGCACGGCGTCCGGATCGCACGCGTAGCCGCCGGAAGCCCAGGCGGCGTTCGCCTCGACCACCGCCCACCCGCCGACACCGGCACTCTGCGGCAGCCCCGGCTCCGCCGCGCCGATGCGGCCGACGTCGACGACCACGGCACTCGGCAGCCGCCCCGCCTCCGCGTCCAGCACGTGTTGCGCGAACGCCCACGCTTCCGCACCGTCCGGGCACTCGTCCGCGGGCACCACCGCCAGATCGCCGTCCACGGCGTAGCGGCTGACCGCCACCACCCGCCCGTCGAGGCAGAACGCACGGAACTCCGCACCGAAGCACACCACATCGGACACCAGGACAAGCGCGCCCGCGTCGACCAGCTCCGGCGACGGCAACGCCCCGGCATCCGCATACACGCGGGCCGCGAACCGCTTCTCGTTCGGCGGCTTCACGAACAGCGGGCCCGCGAACCCGGCCCGCAACTCCGCCAGCGTGGCCGCCCACACCCGCCGCCCCAAAAACTCCGCAGACACACCCGACAGCCACGTCTCCGGCACCTCCAGCAGCGCAACACCCAGCTCGCCGGCCACCGCATCGGCGAACAACGAACCCGCGTACACATGCGCCGCCACACCACGCAGCTCCCGCGGAACACGCCAGCCGGACAAACGCTCGGCACGCAGGCCGCGGCGCAGCGCGGCACCCACCAGCTGCCGGTCGGTTTCGGTACTCCGCGGAGCCAGGACGAGAACGGACATGGCGCCAGGGTGACGGACCCGGCGGGGCGGGGAAAGCGAAATTGCGGGGCTGCCGCGGGGCCGGCACGGGAAAGCGCTCAGTCGGCGCGGACGGCAGCGGAGCGGCCCGCCGGACCGCCCATGACGCGGCATGACAGCCCAGCACGCCCGAGGTTCGAAGCAACCCCGCCGCCACACATCGGACCCTGCCCGAGGGAATCCCCGCCCCGCACCAGGCACCACCCGCAACTCCGCACCGGCACAGCAGTCGGCCCGCAACGCCGCGCTCCCCTGGCCCGGCACCACCATCGAGCCGCCCCACCCCGGTCGCCGCCTTCACACCACTGCCCCGCCCCCCGCGGCGGTATCAAGATCACCCCGGAACGCCCTAGGCTGGCCTCGTGCTCCCCCTCGTCCACGCCATTCGCTACGTCACGCCGCTGCGCGAAGGCGGCTCGCTGCCCGGCATCGTCGAAGCCGACGACCTCGGCACGTACGTCGCCAAGTTCCGCGGTGCCGGCCAGGGCCCCAAGGTCCTGGTCGCCGAAGTCGTCGTCGGTGAACTCGCGCGCCGGCTCGGTCTGCGGGTGCCCGACCTCGTCGGTCTCGACATCGACCCGGTGATCGGCCGCAGCGAGCCCGACGAGGAGGTCCAGGACCTGCTGCAGGCGTCCGGCGGGCTGAACCTCGGCATGGACTTCCTGCCGGGCGCGGTCGGTTTCGACCCGGCCGCGTGGGAGCCGGACCCGGTCACCGCGGCACGCGTGCTGTGGCTCGACGCGTTCACCAGCAACGTCGACCGCACGTGGCGCAACCCGAACCTGCTGGTCTGGCACGGCGAGCTGTGGCTCATCGACCACGGCGCCGCGCTGTGGTTCCACCACGCCTGGTCGGCAGCGAAGGCCGCCGCCGCGCGGCCCTACGACGCGTCCGACCACGTGCTCGCCCCGACCGCGGCCGGGCACCTGCACGACGCCGACAAGGTCCTCGCCCCGCAGATCACCCCCGAGCTGCTGGCCGAGGTCACCGCACTCGTCCCCGACGCCTGGCTGCAGCCCGGCGACGGCGAGATCGCGCTCGGCCTCGACTCCCCCGACGCGCTCCGCGCCGCGTACTCCGACCATCTGCTCGCACGGATCGACCACCGTGCGGCCTGGCTCCCCGAGGTCGATGCCGCATGACCTCCACACGCACCACCCCCAGTGTCCCGGACCTGCCCGCCACGGTCCCCGCGACCGCGCCCGCCGCGGCCACGCTGACCGCCGAAGCCCCGGCCCGGCCTCGCGAGTTCTTCGAGTACGCGCTGATCCGGCTCATCCCCCGCGTCGACCGCGGCGAATGCATCAACGCCGGCGTCGTCCTCTACAGCCAGGCGTTCGACTTCCTCGGCGCACGCACCCACCTCGACGTGGCCCGCCTCGGCGTGCTCGACCCCGCCGCGGACACCGTGCAGACCCGCGCCGCGCTCGCCGCCTGGGAACTCGTCTGCGCGGGCGCGCCCGGCGCCGGACCCGCGGGCACCGAACCGCTCGGCCGCCGCTTCCGCTGGCTCACGGCGCCGCGCAGCGCCGTCGTCCAGCCCGGGCCCGTACACGGCGGCCTCACCGCCAACCCGGCCGCCGAACTCGACCGCTTGTTCGACCTGCTCGTGCTGTGACCCCCGGAAGACCGGCGGCCCGCGCGCACACGGATACCGCCGGACGGGTTCCCCGCCGACATGGACGATCGTTTCTGCGGAGGGTCGCCGTCAGTCGCGCTCGGTGACCAGAAAGACCGCCGAAACGATCGCCATCACACTCCAGCCGAACCACATCCACGGAGCGGGTTCGTACAACGCGCTGTACAACGACGCAATCACCAAATAAACAAGCGTGCAGATCACAAGGCCGCGCGTCTGCGAGCCTGGGGTGACACCGGTGGCCATAGGCCCTCCCCGGAAACAGCGGCTGACGGGCCGGGACGCGGCCCAATGCCATGTCTTTGCAGGCTAGCGCGCCGACCCGCCACAACGGCACCGATCCGGCGATGTCGCCCCGCAGTGTCGCCGCGCCACCCCCGGACCGGCACTACCCCACCGCGACCCGACGACACGCCCGCTCACACCACCGCCACCGCAGCCGACACCCCCAGCGCCACCCCCGCCGCCCCATCCGCATCCGGACCCACCGGATTCCGATACCGCCGATACCCGTGCTCCGGACACCCCGTCCGCAACCACGGAACCGACCGCAAACGCAACAACTCCGCACGCGTCGCCTCGTCCACCGACGTGTACACCGTCATCCGCGTCTCCGGAACCGCCAACGCCATCTGCGTCGACATCAACCGCAACTCCCCCAAATCCGGATGCCGCATCCGCTTCACATGCGACTCCGCCGCCGCCACATCCTGACGCGCCCACATCGCCGCGAACTCCCCACTCGCCGCACACAACCGCGCCACAAAAGCCGACCACGCCGGCTCCCCGATATGCCGCCCGAACGCCGGACGCAACGACGCCACCAACCGCGGCATCTCCGCCGGCGCATCCACAAACGGACTACAGCACAACGACCCCGTAAACACATGCCACATCACATTGCACTCACCACGCGGCGCCATCGTCACCGACGGAAACAACGCCGCATACGACGCATTCCACGCCAGCACATCCCACCGCGCGTTGTACACCGCCGCCGGCAACGGATCCAACGCCGCCAAAATCACCGGCACTTCCGCCGACACACAATCCCCCACCTCCGGCAACGCCACCGAAGGAATCCCCGCCAACCGATACAAGTGCTCCCGCTCCGGCACATCCATCCGCAACGTCCGCGCCACCGCATCCAACACCTGAGCACTCGCCTTGATCGGCCGCCCCTGCTCCAACCACGTGTACCAAGTCACCCCCACACCGGCCAACTGCGCGACCTCCTCACGCCGCAGACCCGGCGTACGACGCCGCGACCCCACCGGCAACCCCACCTCCGCCGGACCGATCCGCTCCCGCCGCGACCGCAAAAACGCCGACAACTCGCCCCGACGCACCACATGCCCCGCCACCGGCACATCCCCACCAACCGCCGACCCCACCACCGAACCCGACGCCACGCCACGCTCACCCGCACTCATACCGGCCATCCTCACCCACCCAGGACCCGCCATCCAGGTACCGCCCATACCCGGATAACCGCACTCCTGTTACCGGTACCCGCCACCCGCAAAAGTGGCCGCCATGACCACCCTCACCACCCCGGCCACCCCCACCACCACACCACCACGCACCCGCCCCGCACTCCTCCTCACCGCCGTCCTCACCGGCCAATTCATGGCCCTCCTCGACGTCTCCGTCGTCAACGTCGCCGGCCCCACCCTCCGCACCGACCTCCACGCCACCGGATCCGCACTCCAACTCATCGTCTCCGGCTACACCATCGCCTACGCCGCCCTCATCGTCACCGGCGCCCGACTCGGCCGCACCCTCGGCACCCGACGCCTCTTCCTCACCGGACTCGCCGTCTTCACCGCCGCATCCCTCGCCTGCGGCCTCGCCCCCGGCACCGCCACCCTCATCACCGCCCGCGCCATCCAAGGCACCGGAGCAGCGCTGATGGTCCCCCAAGTCCTCGTCTTCATCCAACGCACCTTCGACGGCACCGCCCGAGCCCGCGCCCTCGGCCTCTACGCCGCCGTCATCGCCGGAGGCGCCGTCGCCGGCCAAATCCTCGGCGGCCTCCTCGTCAGCGCCGACCTCTTCGGCTGGTCCTGGCGCCCCGTCTTCCTCGTCAACGTCCCCGTCGGACTCGCCCTCCTCACCCTCACCCCCCGACTCCTCCCCGACGACACCCCCGCACCCACCACCACCCGAACCCGCCTACGAGGCCTCGACCTCCCCGGACTCCTCGCCGTCTCCCCCGCCATGCTCCTCACCGTCGTCCCCCTCGTCCTCGGCCACGAACACGGCTGGCCCCTCTGGGGATGGCTCTCCATGGCCGCCGGCGGCATCCTCTTCGCCGTCTTCGCCCGCATCGAACACACCACCGAAAAACACGGCGGCACACCCCTCGTCTCCGGCCGCCTCCTCCGCACCCCAGGCGTCACCCCCGCAGCCGTCACCCTGCTGCTCACCATGACCGCCTACGCCGGATTCCTCTTCACCCTCGCCCTCTACCTCCAAGGCACCGGCCCCGCCGGACACGACAACGGACGCGGCTACACCGCCCTCCACGCCGGACTCGTCTTCGTCTCCGGCGCCGCCGCCTTCGCCCTCGTCAGCCTCAACTGGCAGAAAATCCCGGCGCGCTTCCACGCCCTGCTCCCGGCACTCGCCATGCCCATAGTCGCCGCCGCCTACCTCGCCCTCGGCTGGGCCCAGCACGAACACGCCAACCAAGCCGTCGTCATGGCCGCCCTCGCCGCCGTCGGCATCCCCCTCGGCGCCGCCTACAGCCCCGTCATGGCCCTCGGCCTCCGCAAAGTCCCACCCGGCGACGCCCCGGACGCCGGCGGACTCCTCGCCACCGTCACCCAATTCGGGCAAGTCCTCGGCGTCGCCGTCTTCGGCAGCCTCTACCTCGGCCAAGCCGGCAACGGCGCCGGCCACGCCGCATGGATCACCGCACTCGGCATGGCCGCCGCATCCCTCGCAGCCACCGCATCAGCCGCCGTCCTCCACCACGGCACCCGCCGCGCCTGACACAACCCGCGACTCAGCCGCGGTCGCACGCCACCCCGTCGCCGTCCCGGTCCAGCATCCGCGAATACCCGGGCTCCCCGACATGCAGCGGCGCCGCACCGGCTGCCCGCGCCTCGGCACAGTTGCGGTAGAACACGATCGTCGTCGGGAACGGGTTCTTCGTGGTCGGACGCGGATCCGGCCGCGTCGGCTCGTTCCTCGGCGGCGTCGTCACCCCACCCGTCGGCGACGCCTTCGTCGGCGCACCCGTCGACTTCTGCGCACTCACCGTCGGCTGCGCGAGGCAATTCTCCTTGCTCGGCACCGCACCGAAATCGACCTTGTCCTGCACACTCGACGGACCCGGCTTCGGCGTCTGGTCGCACACCTTCCACGTCTTGTCCGGCACCGGCGCCCGGTTCTTCCCGACCGCATCGTGATAGCCGATCGACGCGAACCCCAACTGCTTCGCCGTCGCTGTCGCCGCCGCCAAATCCTTCCCGGTCAAATCGGGAAGCTCCACCATCACCTGCGCCCCGCCCTGCCCGGGGGTGTCCTTCGCAGCCGCCTTGGGCGTCGTCTTCGACCCGCCCGAACCACCACTGCACCCGGCCAAAAGCAACGTCGAAGCGGCTATCAGCACCGCCGCCTTGCCTGCGGCATGGTCACGCATCGTCTGCATCTCCTCGTACCACTGTCGGTCCCGGAGGCCCCGGAACCGCCCGGGGGCCGCCCGTCGCACCGGGCCGTCCGCAAACCCTAGCGACGCCGCCACCCGCCCCGCCCGGGCACCCGGCCCCCCACATCCCCTTCCAAGACGCGCCCACCCGCGCCGCCGGATGCGTCAATCCGCGGAACGCGGCACAGCGCCCCGGCTTGTCCGCGATGTCCCCGAACGGAACGACGGATCACGCGCGGTCGGACCACCCGGGGAGCAGATGACGCGTCAAGCGCACGCCCGAACGGCGGTCCTCGATACGGAGATCGACACGGCCTTTGATACACCCCTCGCCTTCGGGGCGGGGGCTCGCGAGAGCGTCCGCGGCGTCCCCCGGCAAGCCGTCCGGAACGAAGGTCCGGTCGAGCACGAACTCGATGGCGGTGCCGTGCCCTTCGGCAGGGCCGAGATCGGCGAGCCCGGTGCCGCGCCGGTAGCCCGAGTCGAGCCGATAAGCCCGACCGAGATGGCACAGCGAGACCGTCACCGCCGAGCACAACGCGGTCGGAACCGCCAAGCCCATGCCGCGGGGGGGTTCATGCCTGTGAGCAGTTGGCGGAACATCGCCACCGCGCACGGGGTTCCGTCAGCGCGGGGCAGTGTCGGCAATCCGGGGCCGTCGTCGGCGACGTGGAAGCGGTGGTCCGACGCGATCACGACGTCGACGTGCAGCACCGGTCCGACGGGCTGTTCGGACAGCGCGTCGTCGACGGCGTGCCGCAGCACGTGGAGCGGCAGCAGCGGGTCGTCGCGTTCTGCACCGAAGAACATCCCGATGCGCCGCCGCACGACCTCGTGCGCGTCGGTAAGCACGACGATGTCGCGGGCGCGGTACCGGGGTTCCTCGGGAGGCGAGTCGGCCATGGCTGCATCATCCCGCAGCGTCCTGACGTGCCGCACCTCAGCCGACGACGAACGGCAGCTGCGTTGCCAACTCCCCCAGTTCGGCCTCCTCGGGCGCGGTCGCGGTGCGGCGCCCGGTGCCCACGAGAAGGGCGTCCGTGTCGGAGAACGAAGCCGGGAAGGCAGCTCCCGCGATCTGCTCGAGCATGGCGCGGGACCGCGCCAGGCCCGGCGCGGGCGGCGCAGCGGCGTCGGGCAGGTAGGCGACCAGGTCGAGGTGGTGCAGTGTCCACTCCAGGACATACGCGCCCAGGTAGTCGCGGGCGGTGAGCACGTGGCCTTGGGTCTCCACGCGCAGCGTGGGATCGGCCAGTTCGGCGGCGCGGCCGGCTGCGGAGCCGATGTCGTCCAGATGGAAGGCGAGCAGTGCAGGATCCTGGTACGCGGCGGCGAGCCGCACGATCAGCGCGTCGAGGGGGTCGCTGCCGTCGGGCGGCGTCTGGGTGACGCTCCAGTATGTGACCGCGTCGCGGGTCGGCGCGCCGTCCGCCGGGGTGGCCAGGGTGATGAGGACGTCCTGCGCGTCGATGACCAAGTGGCAGACGAGGTCGCGGACGAGCCAGCCGCGGCAGCCCGACGGCCGGGCGAAGTCCTCCTTTTCCAGCGCGGCGACGGCTTCACGCAGGGCTGCCCACGACGGGGAGAAGAGATCGTCCACGTCGGCACGCTAGTGGGGCCGGCACGGGCGGACAAACACATTCCGGCGGTCGCCGGGGGGGCAAGGCGCTCGCCTTCGGATGCCTCCGCCGCCCCGGCACGTCGCCACCGACGCCCGCAACACATCCGCCCGCTCCTCCGCGTGAACACCCGCCGACGGCGGAGCCATCGAGCGGGGTGGTGTGCCGGAGACCCCGCCACCCGGCAGGTTGCGAGGCTCCGGCGCGCGGAGCCGCCCGCCGCGCGATTCCCCTTCTTCTTGCTGGTGAGGGGTTGTGGGGGTTGGTTATGGGATAGGCCAGCAAGGGCCAGTTACTTATAGCTTTCGCGGGCACACGAATGCCCCTCCGCTGCTCCCGTAGGCGGAGGGGCATTCATGGGGCCGGCCGGGTCGGGCCGGGGTTCCGGGGTGAGGCGCGGGGCGTCTCGGGCCGGGTGGTCAGGCGTAGTTGACCTGGAGTTCCTTGATGCCGTTGATCCAGGCGTGGCGGAGGCGGCGCGGTTCGGCCGCCTTGCTGATGTTCGGCATCGCGTCGGCGATGGCTTCGAACATCAGGTTGATCTCCATCTTGGCGAGGTTGGCGCCGAGGCAGAAGTGCGGGCCGCCGCCGCCGAAGCCGAGGTGCGGGTTCGGGTCCCGGGTGATGTCGAACTTCTCCGGGTTCTCGAACACGGTGGGGTCGTAGTTGGCGGAGCTGTAGAAGATGCCGACGCGCTGGCCTTCCTTGATCTCCTGGCCGCCGAGGACGGTGTCGGCGGTGGCGGTGCGCTGGAAGGACATGACCGGCGAGGAGTGCCGGACGATTTCGTCCGCGGTGGTGTCCGGGCGGGACTGCTTGTACAGCTCCCACTGGTCGGGGTTGTCAAAGAACGCGAGCATGCCGTGGGTGATGGCGTTGCGGGTGGTCTCGTTGCCGGCGACCGCGAGGAGGAGCACGAAGAAGCCGAACTCGTCGGAGGACAGCGAGCCTTCGGATTCCGCGGCAACAAGCTTGGAGACGATGTCGTGCGCGGGGCAGGCCTTGCGCTCTTCTGCCATGCCCATCGAGTACATCATGACCTCGGCGGCGGCCTGGGCGCCGACGGAGGAGTCGGCGGCGTACTCGGGGTCGTCGTAGCCGAGCATCTGGTTCGACCACTCGAAGATGCGGCCGCGGTCTTCCTGCGGGATACCGATGAGTTCGGCGATGGCCTGGAGGGGCAGTTCGCAGGCGACCTGGGTGACGAAGTCGCCGCTGCCTTCCTTGAGGGCATCGTGGACGATGCGCGCGGCACGCTCGGTGAGGGCGTCCTTGAGGGCGTTGATGGCGCGGGGGGTGAAGCCGCGCTGGACGATCGACCGCAGGCGGGTGTGCTCCGGCGGGTCGATGTTGATCATGATGAGCTTCTGGGCGTCGATGGAGCTGACGTCCATGCCCTCGGCGAAGCGGATGATCGCGGTCTTGCGGTTCGTCGAGTACAGCTCGGGCTTGGTGGACACCTCCTTGACGTCCGCGTGGCGGGTGACGAGCCAGTAGCCGTCGTCGCCGAAGTTGGACACCTCGGGGGTCTGCGGGACCCAGATCACCGGCGCGGTCTGGCGCAGGGACGCGAACTCCTCGAGCGGGAGGCGCTCGATGTACAGGTCCGGGTCGGTCGGGTCGAAGCCTGCCGGGATGACCGGACACGTCATGGGAGCCTCCTGTTGCCGGGGCGGTCGGTGTGACCTGTGGATCGGTGGATCTGCGTTCGGTGGAGCCGTGGAGCTGCGGAGCCGTGGAGCGGATGTGCGGGGGCGCGGCCGCGGTGCGTCGCGGGCCGCGCGGGTGCCGCGGGGCGGCGGAGACGGTCAGCCGTGCGCGGGGACGGCGCGCACGGAGGGTGCGGGCGCGGTGCTGCGGGTGCGCCGGGGGGTGAGCAGGCGGCGGACGATGTCCAGCAGCACGGCTCGCAGTTCGGGGTCGGGCAGGTGCGGGAAGGTGGCGATGGCGGAGTAGAAGCCGCCGAGGGCCACGGTTGCCGCGACGCGGTATTCGACCGGCCGGGCGGGGTCCTGCAGGACGCCGTCGACGCGGGCGGTGATCGAGCCGAGGCGGGGGCGGACGGCGGGGTGGGTGCCGACCGAGACGTCGTGGTGGAGGATCACCGCGAGCGCGCGGTAGCGCAGCAGGAAGTCGACGTAGCCCTCGAACAGGACGCGTTGGCGGGCCGCGTCGCCTTTGCGGCGTTCGGCGTCGTCGAGGACGCGTTCGAGGTCGTTGAGGGCGGGCCGCATGAGCGCGTCGAGGAGTTCGTCTTTGGTGCGGAAGTGGTAGTACAGCGCGGCTTTGGTGACGCCGACGCGGTCCGCGATGGCCTGCAGCGAGGTGCCGGCGAAGCCGTGTTCGCCGAACAGGTCGACGGCGGCCGAGAGCACCTTGCCGTAGGTGTCTTCGGGTGCCGGTGCGGCCATCGCGGGTTCTCTCCCCCGGGTCGTGTGCGGGTGGGTCGTGCGGTGGGGCTGTGTGTCAGAACGTACGTCGTGGATTGCCGGATGACAAGCCTGATGCTGCGTCAATTTTGCTGGGATCCCTTATTCTTCGGGGATTCTTACTTGCCGTGTGGCTAGTGCGGATGGGCCTGCTGTCGGGCGGATGGCCAGGTGCACACGTGTCGACCTGCGCGGTCGCACAGCGCGACCCTTGTACGCTCCGCGAGCCCGTGGCACTCTGCGCCCCGCGAGCGCCGCGCGCCCGACGCGGCGCGGCAGGAGGCCCCGATGACCGCGACCCAGGACCACCCGGCGATCGCCGACGCACGGCTGCACCAGGGGGAGGACGACGGCACGGCGACGGGGCCGGTCGACCCCGGGGCCGGTCTCGTGCGGATTCCGGCGCACCGCTACACCTCGGCGGAGTTCGCGGAACTGGAGCTGCGCCGCTTGTGGCCGCGGACGTGGCAGCTGGCCTGCTGTGTGGACCATGTCGCGGAGCCCGGGGACTGGTTCGAGTACCGGGTCGGCCCGTTCTCGGTGCTGATCGTGCGAGACGGCGACGGGACGCTGCGGGCGTTCCAGAACGCGTGCCGGCACCGCGGGAACAGCCTGTGCAGCGGCTCCGGTTCGGGGCTTGCGGAGTTGAAGTGCGGCTACCACGGGTGGACGTGGGACTTGGCCGGGCAGCTGCGCCGGGTGCCGGGCCGGAAGGGCTTCGGTTCGCTGAAGCTGTCGGAATTCCCGCTGCTGTCGGCGCAGGTCGACACGTGGGGGCCGTTCGTGTTCGTCAACCTCGACCTCGAGGCTCCCGGTCTGGACGTGTATCTGGAGGGCGTGCCGGCGGACGTGTCGTGGGCGCGGCTGGAGGAATTCCGTTGCACGGCGTCGGTGGTGGGCGAGGTGGCGGCGAACTGGAAGACGGTGGCGGACGGGTTCAGCGAGACATATCACATCCAGACGCTGCATCCCGAACTGCTGCGCAACATCGACGATGTGAACGCGCCGCAGCGGTTGTGGGGGCATACCGGCAAGTCGGAGCAGCTGTACGGGTTGGCGAGTCCGCGGTTCGCGGACGGTCTGAGCGATGCCGAGGTGTGGGATTCGTTCGTGGTGACGCAGGGCGGGCGGATGGGCGTGTCCGAGCCGGGTTCGGTGCCGGAGGTGCCGGACGGGTCGACGGTCGCCGATGTGATCGCGGCGCGGATCCGGGCGCATGCGGCGACCCAGGGGTCGGACTTGTCGGGGTTCGACACGGACCGGATCATGCGGCTGCACCAGTACAACCTGTTCCCGAACTGTTCGGTGCTGGTGACGGCGGACACGTTGAGTGCGCTGGTGGCGCGGCCCGGTGCGGCGCCGGGGACGGCGGAGATGGGCATCTTCGCGTTCCGGCGGGCGTCGGCGGGCGCGCCGTTTGCGAAGCCGGTGGATCTGCGGGTCGCGTTCGAGGACCTCGACCTGGGCTATGTGCTGAACCAGGACGCGGCGGTGCTGGCCGGGATTCAGCGGGGGCTGAACCAGCCGGGGCTGACGGAGATCGTGCTGTCGCAGGAGGAGAAGCGGGTCATCAATACGCACCGCAACCTGGAGCGGTATCTGGGGATCGGTCCGGCGGACTGAGCCGGGTGCGGTCCGGGGCTGGCGCTCGCCGCCGATATTTCGAATAATCGTCACGCACGTTCGACAACTCGACGTGCGTGATCGGTTTTGCAGGGTGTGGCGAGCGGAGGAGCGGCGATGGGCGGCACGGCGCGGGCGGCGGTTTTCCTCGGGGACGGAACATACGAGGTCCGGGAGTTCGCGGTCCCCGCGCCTCCGCCCGGCGGTGCGGTGCTCAAGGTCGAGGCCGTCGGTATGTGCGGCAGTGACGTGATGCAGTTCCACGGCCAGAAGCACGTGCCGGGCGAGGCGAGCCCGGTGGTGCCCGGGCACGAGATCGTCGGCCGGATCCACGCGATCACCCCGGAGGCCGCGGCCGCGTGGGGCCTGGCCGAGGGCGACCGGGTGTGCGTCGACGAGATCGTCAAGTGCGGGCGTTGCAAGACGTGTCTGGCCGGTGCCGGGCTGTGCACGAACCTCCAGCTGTACGGCTACACGATGGGCGCCGACCATGAAGGCGGCTTGTGGGGCGGTTACGGCGAGTACTTGCGGCTGCTGCCGAACACGCACCTGATGAAGGCGCCGGAGTCGCTGACCGCGGCCGAGCTGACCGTGTTCGAGCCGCTCGCCAACGCTCTCAACTGGGTTGCGTCGGTGCGGGTCTCCCCCGGCGACCGCGTGGTCGTGCAGGGCCCCGGCCACCAGGGCCTGCTGTGTGCGGCGGCGGCGCTGGCGTGCGGGGCGAGCCAGGTCATCGTGACCGGGACCGGCGCCGACGAGCTGCGGCTGAAGACCGCACTCGCGCTCGGCGTGCACCACATGGTCGACGTGGACGCGGAGGACGTCGTCGCCCGCGTCGGCGAACTGACCGGCGGCAGCATGGCGAGCGTCGTCATGGACCTGACGCCGGTGCCCGCGGCGTTCCGCACGGCGCTCGATCTGACCGCGCTGTCGGGGGCCCGGGTGGCCTTGGCCGGGCTCAAGCACTTCACCCCGGTCGACGGCGTCCTGGTCGACCTGATCTCGCTGAAGAACATGTCGATCCAGGGCTGCGCGGGCTCGACTCCGTCGTCGATGGAGCAGGCGGTGCGTCTGCTCGCCGACCGCCCGGAGATCGCGCGCACGATGGCTGGGACGCATGTCGGCCTGGACGACGTCGAGCACGGCATCGCGCTCCTCGAGCGGCGTGCCGCGGGCGAGGACGCGGTGCACGTGAGCCTGGTCCACGAGGGCTGACCCGGGTTCGCGGGCTGCCTTCCGGAGGGACGGCCGGGAGGCGGCCCGTGCCGGTGCCGGGTCGGCTGTGGCGGCGGGCCGCTACTGCGGCGGGTGCCATTCGAAGAGCAGGATGGTCACGTCGTCGTGCAACCGGTGGCGCTGGTAGTCGAGGATGGCGTGGATGAGCAGCCGCAGCACTTCGGCGGGGCGCTCGCCGGCGGCCTTGGAGCGGATGATGAAGTCGGTGAAGCGGTCGAGGCCGAACTCGGCGCCGTCCTGGTCGCGGGCCTCGACGACGCCGTCGGTGTAGAGCAGGACGCAGTCGCCCGGTTCCAGCGTCGCTTCGTGCACCTGCCACGCCGCCGAGGCGAGCGGTCCGGCCAAGCCGATCGGCGGTTGCGGGGGGCTTTCCAAAGCCCCGGTGATCACCCGCTCGGCACGGATCAGCAGGGGTGCGGGGTGGCCGCAGTTGACCCAGCGCAGCACGCCGGTCTCGGCGTCGAAGCGGCACAGCACTCCGGTGCAGAACTGGTCGGGCCGCCAGTGCGCGATGGCCTCGTCGACGGCGCCGACGACTTCGGCGAGGTCGCCGTCGCCGCGGCGGGCGTTCCGCGCCGCCGCCATCGCCACCGACGAGGTCAGGCCCGCGGTCAGGTCGTGGCCCATGGCGTCGAGGATCATGGTGTGCAGCACGTTCTTGACCACCGAGTGGTCGAACGCGTCCCCCGCGATGTCGTAGGCGGGTTCGAGGACCGCGGTCGAAACGCACCTGACGGTGCCGATAGTGCGCGGAGGCAGGAAGGCCCGCAGCATCTCGGCGGGCAGCTGCATGGGTGCCACGCGCATGCGGGAGGCGAGCCAGTCGCTGTAGGTGCGTTTCGACGTGATCAGCATGGCCATCAGGTGGGCCAGCATCCGGCTGCGGCGCATCCGGACCCCGTCGAGGGAAGCGGTCCGCACCGCCAGGACACCGAGCCGTTCCGCGCCGTCGAGCAGCGGCATCCAGGCGACCAGGCCGTCGCCGGCCTCGGCCACCCGCGGCGAGACCGTGCGGTACGCCCAGCCGGCCAGCGACCCGTCCACCGGCAGGGACTGCGCGGTCTCGTCGAGGGGGATGAGCACTTGCTGTTGCAGGTCGACGAGGTAGATCGCCGCGGCGTCGAGTCCGAGGGCGGAGGCGCACCGGTTCGCCAGGCGCGGCAGGTCGACGGGCCGGTCGGTCTGCGCTTCGCTGATCAGTCGGTCCAGTCGGCTCTCGTCGATGGCGGGGCCGGGACCGGGCGGCTGGTGCGGTGGTGGGTCCGTCACGGGGATCACTCCCTCCGTGCCCAGTCTCACACCGATGCCGGCTTCTCTCGCGTCACGTGAGCAGCACGTTTGGCGTCCGCTGTCGAGGGCAGCCTCGCCGGATTCGCGGACGGCCCGGCCGCCCGCGGCTCGGTTACTCGGCGGTGAAGTCGTAGGCGACGGTCACCGGGGCGTGGTCGCTCCAGCGTTCGGCGTAGGTGGCGGCGCGTTCGACCACGGCGGTGGCGGCGGTCTTGGCGAGGCCCGGGGTGGCGGCGTGGTAGTCGATACGCCAGCCGGTGTCGGTGTCGAAGGCCTTGCCGCGGTAGGACCACCACGAGTAGGGGCCGGCGACGCCGGGGTGGAGGGAGCGGACCACGTCGACGTAGCCGATGGACCCGAACACGCCGTCGAGCCAGGCGCGCTCTTCGGGCAGGAACCCGCTCTTCTTGAGGTTGCCCTTCCAGTTCTTGATGTCGGCTTCGGTGTGGCCGATGTTCCAGTCGCCGCACACCACGACCTCGCGGCCGTCCGCGGCGGCCTTCTCGCGCAGCACGACCAGGTGCGCGCCCAGCTCGGCCATGAACCGGTTCTTCTCGTCCTGCTTGGGCGTCTCGGCTTCGCCGGCCGGCAGGTAGAGGCTGACGACGGTGACGTGCGGCAGGTCGATCTCGATCCAGCGCCCGGCGCCGTCGAACTCGGCGGAGCCGAAGCCGACGCGGTGCGCGGACGGCTCGATGCGCGAGTACACCGCGACGCCGGCGCGGCCCTTGGCGGCGGCCGGGGCGTATACCGTGTGCCAGCCTTCGGGCTCGCGTACCTCGTCGGCGAGCTGGTGCGGCTCGGCGCGGACTTCCTGGAGGCAGACGACGTCGGCGGAGGTGCCCGCCAGCCACGCGGTGAAGCCCTTGCCGGAGGCCGCGCGCAGGCCGTTGACGTTGATCGAGGTCACGGTGAACATCCCGGCAGGGTAACCCAAACGGGGGCGAACCCGGTCCGCGCCCGGGCTGCTGCCCGGGCGCGTCGCGACGACCGGGTCCGCCCGCGGCGGGTGCGAGTGCGGGTGCTAGCGGTACTCGGGGTTCTCGAAGTCGAACCTGGTGCCGGCGTCCCAGGCGGTGCGCTGGTTGCCGTAGGCGGGGAGGCCTCCGGCGTCCTTGAGGAGGCGGGCGAGGTGCAGCATGTTCCATGTCATGAAGGTGGTGTTGCGGTTCGTGAAGTCGTTCTCGGGGCCGCCGGATCCGGGGTCGAGGTAGGACGGGCCGGGGCCGGCTTCGCCGATCCAGCCGGCGTCGGATTGGGGCGGGATCGTGTAGCCGATGTGCTGAAGGCTGTAGAGGACGTTGCTGGCGCAGTGCTTGATGCCGTCTTCGTTGCCGGTGATGAGGCAGCCGCCGACGCGCCCGTAGTAGGCGTACTGCCCGGCGTCGTTCAGCTCGCTCGAGCACGAGTAGAGGCGTTCGATGACGCGTTTCGTGACCGAGCTGTTGTCCCCGAGCCAGATCGGGCCAGCGAGGACGAGGATGTCGGCGGCCATGACGCGCTCGTACAGGCCGGGCCACGCGTCGCTCGCCCAGCCGTGCTCGGTCATGTCCGGGTACACGCCGGTGGCGATGTCGTGGTCGACGGCGCGGAACTCGTCGACGGTTACGCCGTGCTTGCGCATGATGTGCCGGCTGATCGCGACGAGCCCCTCGGTGTTGCTCCGTTCGGGCGAGCGTTTCAGGGTGCAGTTGATGTACAGCGCGGTGAGGTCCTCGTAGCCGGCGGGCGGCGCGGTGGTCACGGTGGCTCCGGGGTGGGTCGGCGGTGGTTCCGCGGACGGATACCCCGGAGTGCGGCCGGTCAGCCGCGTTTGCGGGCCACGCGCCGCTCGTCCCATACGGGCTGGTCGGATTCGCGGACGTGCCCGTCGCTGCCGAAGACGAGGAACCGGTCGAATGCCTTGGCGAACCAGCGGTCGTGGGTCACGGCCAGCACGGTGCCGTCGAATACGTCGAGTGCCTGCTGGAGGGCTTCCGCGGAGACCAGGTCGAGGTTGTCGGTCGGCTCGTCGAGCAGCAGCAGGTTCGCGCCGGACAGTTCCAGGAGGAGGATCTGGAAGCGTGCCTGTTGGCCGCCGGACAGGGTGTCGAAGGTCTGCTCGGCGGCGTAGGCCAGTTCGTAGCGGTCGAGCACGCGCGCGGCCGCTTCCAGTCCGAGTCCGGAGCGGTGGGCGTCGCCCCGGTGCAGGATGTCGGCGAGGGTCTTGCCGTCGAATTCGGGATGCTCGTGTGTCTGCGCGAACCAGCCGGGTCGGACGCGGGCACCCAGCCGGGCGTTGCCGGTGTGGGCGACGGCTGCGACGGCGGTGGCGTCGACGGGGCGGTGTTCGACGTCGGGGTCGCTGCCGCCCGCCGCGAGGAGCCGCAGGAAGTGCGATTTGCCGGAGCCGTTGGAGCCGAGCACGGCGACCCGGTCGCCGTACCAGACCTCGAGGTCGAACGGCTGCATCAGTCCGGTGAGTTCGACGGATTCGGCGATGACGGCGCGCTTGCCGGTGCGGCTGCCGCGCAGACGTACCTTGACGTTCTGCTCACGGGGGATGTTCTGCGGCGGTCCGGCGTCCTCGAATTTGCGCAGCCGGGTCTGGGCGGCTTGGTAGCGCGACGCGAGGCCGTCGTTGTAAGCGGCTTTGTTCTTGTACATCTGCACGAGCGCCTTGAGCTTGGCGTGTTCTTCGTCCCAGCGCCGCCGCAGCTCTTCGAAGCGGGCGAACCGGGCTTCGCGTGCCTCGTGGTAGGTCGCGAAGGAGCCGCCGTGGACCCAGGCGGTGTTGCCGGCGGCGCCGAGTTCGATGGTGACGATGCGGTCGGCGGCGTTCGCGAGCAGTTCGCGGTCGTGCGAGACGAGCAGGACGGCTTTGGACGTGTCGCGGAGGGCGCCTTCGAGCCACTGCTTGCCGGGGACGTCGAGGTAGTTGTCGGGCTCGTCGAGGAGCAGGACGGGGTCGGGTCCGCGCAGCAGTGCTTCGAGGGCGAGGCGTTTCTGTTCGCCGCCGGAGAGGGTGGTGATCCGGCGCCATTTGGCGACGTCGTAGCCGATGCCGAGGGCGGCGGTGCAGCACTGGTCCCAGATCGGTTCGAGTTCGTAGCCGCCCGCGTCGGCGAACTCGGCGAGGGCTCCGGCGTAGGCCATCTGGGTGGGTTCGTCGTCGGTTTCCATGAGCGCCAGCTCGGCGGCGTCGACGGCGTGGACGGCGTCTCGGATCCGCGGCGGCGCGAGGGAGACGAGCAGGTCGCGCACCGTCGATTCGTCGCGGATCCGGCCGATGAACTGCGGCATGACGCCGAGACCGCCGCTGCGTGTGACGGCGCCCGCGTCGGGTTTGATCTCCCCGGTGACGATCCGCAGGAGGGTCGTCTTCCCGGCTCCGTTGGCGCCGACGAGTGCCGTGGTGTTCCCGTCCCCGACGCGGAAGCCGACTTCGTCGAGCAGGACCCGTCCGTCGGGCAGTGAGTAGCTCACCGTGTTGATGTCGAGATGCCCCACGGCGCGCGTACTCCGAATCCGGGTGGTGTGGATGTATCCGGACTTCTTATCGCGCGCGGAGGCGGGACGCCAGCGGATATCGCCGGAGCGGCGTGCGGGCGGGGCCGGCGGGGAGCGCCGGGAGGGGGTGGCGTGTGCGGTGCGGGCGGGCCGGTGGGTGGCCGGACCGCCCGCACGGTGGTCGGGCGATATGCGCATGCGGCCGGGCTAGGGCGCCGGGATGACCCGGACGACGGTGACCACCAGGACGCCCTCGGCGATGTAGTAGACGGCCAGGCAGTCGGCGACGAGCGCTTCGCGGTAGTCGTGTTCTTTTATGGCACGGGAGTTGGCACCGTACGGGTCGTCGGCGAGGTCGGTCATGCCGCGGTCGAAGTGGCGGCGGCGGTCGGCGGGGAGAACGGCGAGAGCGGAGCGGGCTTCGTTGGAGAACTCGATCCGGAAGCGGCTCATGGGGCCGCCGAGGCGTCGCCGTCCACATCGAGGTAGGTCACTCCGGCGAACTCCCCCGCTTTGATACGCGCGACGATCTCGTCGTCTTCCTCCCGGGCTTCGGGCGGGTAGCTCCAGCGGAACGCGATGAGCGGCACGTCCATGATGGGTGCGGCGCCGATCTCCCGGTCGAATTCGGCACGTTGCTCTGCGGGGAGGGAAGCCCGGATATCGTCGATGGTGCCGGGGAATTCGACCCGTCTGCCGCGCACGGTGGTGCGCAGGGCGTGCTCCATGGAGCGGCTCCTTTCAGCGGAGCTTTCACGCTACCCCGAGAGGGCGACAGCCCGGGGTGGAACCCCAAATCCGGTCAACCATCGCAAGAAACCCGACAAGGTCGGGCAGAGGCGGGCCGTGATTCGGTCCGTGGCCGCGCGGGTCTCCACCGGTCTCAGCCGGTTGCGGGCGGCGGAGCGTCGGGTTCGTGTCCGTGCAGCGCGGCGGTGACCTCGTCGGCGGCGGCGCGGACGCGTTCGCCGAGGGCGGTGACGTCGCGGCCGGTGAGCGGGTCGGGGTGGTCGATGAGGCACAGGGCGACGGCGACCTGGCCGTCCGGGTCGAAGACGGGCGCGTTGACGGACGACACCCGGTACACCGTGTCGGGTTCGACCTTGGCGGGCAGCGCGTCGGAGGGGTCGAAGGTGCTGCCGATGTCGGCGATGGCGCGGCGGAGGGCGGCCGCGTGGCCGGTGGAGTCCCAGTCTCCGGTGCCGAGTTCGATTTCCAGGTCGGCGACGAGGCTGTCGAGGCGGTCGCGCATGCGGCTCTCGGTTTCCACGACCCAGCCGCGGGCGCGGATGCCGGCGAGCGCGGGTTCGAGGGCGGTGCGGGCGGCGGAGACGGCCGGTGAGTCGGCGCCGGGGGTGGTCGGCTCGGTGTCGAGCCGGGCAAGCCAGGTGTCGACGGCGTGCGGCCCGCCCCAGGCCACGGTGACGGAGCCGAGCGGGGGGCGGGGGCGGACGCGGTCGCCGAGCCGCATGCCGAGGGTGGTGCCGGTACCGCGGGTGCGGACGAGTTCGCCGACGCGCAGGTCGTCCTCGCCGGCCGCGTCGCCGCCGGGGACGAGCGCGAGGACGCCGAGTCCGGTGTCGGCGGCGAGGCGCCGCATGACCGGGCGCGCGAGTTCGAGGGCGGGGTCGCCTTCGGCGGCGGCGCGGCCCGCGGCGACCAAGGCGGGGCCGAGGCGGTAGGTGCGGCGGACGGGGTGGCGCAGCAGCCAGCCCGCGCGGGTGAGGGTGGTGAGCATGGGGTGCACCGTCGCCTTGCCGACGCCGAGGCCGCGGGCGATCTCGGCCAGGCTGAAGTCGTCGGCGGGGCGGGCGGCGAGCAGGTCGACCAGGGCGATGAGGCGGTCGGTCTGCGGGGAGGGTCGGCTCATGGTGGGCGGCAGCGTAGCGCATCCGCCCCACCTGTTCGCATAGTGCGACTCTTGATTCGCGTATCGCGTCCTGTCAAGGTGACGGCACGTCGGAGCACGATCGGTTCGGCGGTGTTCGCACAACGTCGCCCGGTGGGGTGACAGAACGTCAGGAGGCCGCGTGTCGGCGTACGAAATTGCCGGGCAGGTCGTTGCGGGTGAGCGGTGGCCGCTGAAGTTCGGGGTCTTCCTCGCCCCCTTCCACAAGGCCGGCCGCAACCCCACGCTGATGCTGGAGCAGGACTTGCGGCTGCTCGAGCACCTGGACGGGCTCGGCTACGACGAGGCGTGGGTCGGCGAGCACCACTCGGGTGGGTGGGAGATCGTCGCCTCTCCGGAGCTGTTCATCGCGTCGGCGGCGGCACGCACCAAGCACCTGCGTCTGGGCACGGGCGTGGTGTCCCTGCCGTACCACCACCCGCTGCACGTGGCGGACCGCATGGTGCTGCTGGACCACCTGACGCGCGGCCGCGTGATGCTGGGTGTGGGTCCGGGCCAGTTGGCGTCGGACGCGCACATGCTGGGCATCGACACGGCGCGGCAGCGGGAAATGATGGAGGAGTCGCTGGCGGCGATCGACGCGCTGCTGGCGGGTCGCGAGCCGGTGAGCCGGAAGACGGACTGGTTCACGCTGCAGGACGCGCAGTTGCAGCTGCGGCCGTTCCAGGACCCGTCGTTCGAGATCGCGGTGGCGGCGACGTTCTCGCCGGCCGGGCCGCGGACCGCGGGACGGTTCGGGGCGGGTCTGCTGTCGATCGCGGCGAGCCAGGAGGGCGGTTTCGACGCGCTGGGGTCGCACTGGGGTGTCGCGAACGAGGTGGCGGCGCAGTACGGCCAGTCGATGGACCGGCGCAAGTGGCGGCTGATGGGCATGATGCACATCGCCGAGACCGAGGAGCAGGCGCGCCGCGAGGTGGCGTACGGGCTGCGGGACATCCAGGATTACCAGGCGAAGGTGCTGCCGATCCCCTACGACGCTTCGGCGACGTTGGACCAGCGGATCGACCACGGCAACGCGTCGGGTTCGTTCATCTGCGGGACGCCGGAGATGGCGGTGGCGCAGATCGAGCGGCTGTGGCAGAAGTCCGGCGGCTTCGGCACGTACCTGTTCATGGGTGCGGACTTCGCGGACCCGGAGGCGACGAAGCGGTCGTACGAGCTGATCGCCCGCGAGGTGATTCCGCACTTCACCGGCCAGTCGGCGGGTCCGCTCGGGTCGCAGGACTGGCAGGTCGGCTTGTCGGAGCGGTGGCGCGACCAGACGGCGCAGGCGCTCGGCAAGGCGGTCAAGGACTATGCGGCGGACAAGGCCGCGGCGTCGCTCGGTTCGGGCACGGACGGAGCGTCGGCGTGACCGGGGGCCGGGTGGCGGGCAAGGTCGCGCTGGTCACCGGCGCGGGTGCCGGGATCGGGCGTGCGGTGGCGCAGCGGCTGGTTGCCGAGGGCGCGCGGGTGGTGCTCGGCGACATCGACGAGAAGGCGTTGCACGCCGTGCTCGACGAGCTGGGCCCGGAGGCCGCGGCGGGCCGGCGTTGCGACGTGACCGACGAGGCGGACGTCGAGGCGCTGGTGGCGTTGGCCGTCGAGCGTTTCGGCGGCTTGGACATCGCGGTGGCGAATGCGGGCGGCGGTGGGTCGTCTGAGTTGGTCGCGCACGACTATGCGCAGTGGCGGCGGATCGTCGACCTGTGTCTGAACGGCGTGTTCCTGACGGTGAAGCATGCCGGCCGGGTGATGACGGAACGCGGCGGCGGGTCGATCGTGAACATGGCGAGCCTGAACGCGGTGCAGGCGGGGCGCGGGATGGCCGCGTACTGCTCGGCGAAGGCCGGTGTGGTGGCGTTGACCGAGGTGGCGGCGCTGGAGATGGGCCGGCACGGGGTGCGGGTCAATGCGGTGGCGCCGGGTCTGGTGCGTACGCAGGCGACCGGTCCGATGTGGCAACTCCCGGGCGTGGTCGAGGAGTACGTGGAGAACGCGCCGTTGGGCCGGTTCGCGGAGCCGGAGGAGATCGCGAGCGTGGTGTTGTTCCTGGCGTCCGACGAGGCCGGGTTCGTGTCGGGGAGTCTGTACGGCGTGGACGGCGGTGCCCGGACGGGCCGCTACCCGGATCTGATCGGCGCGTTCGAGCGTTTGGGACGGGAGTGACGAGCATGCGTGCTGCGGTGTTGTACGAGGCGCGGGATCTGCGGATCGAGGATGTTCCGGAGCCGTCGCCGGGTCCCGGCGAGGTGCTGGTGCGGCCCCGGTTCGCCGGGCTGTGCGGTTCGGACCTGCATTTCTGGGAGGGCGGGTTGCGGGGGGTGGTGCAGGATCCGCTGATCCTGGGCCACGAGTTCTCCGCGGAGGTCGTCGAGGTCGGTCCGGGTGTGGACGATCCGGCGATCCGGCCGGGCGCGTTGGCGTCGGTCGAGCCGATGTGGACGTGCGGGCAGTGCGCGCCGTGTCGTCGGGGGACGTACAACTTCTGCCGGAACATGGTGTGGCACGGCTTGTCGCCGAAGGGCGGCGGGATGTCCGCGCTGACGGTGGTGCGGGGGTCGATGGTGCATGTGCTGCCGGAGTCGCTGACGGCGGTGCAGGGTGCGCTGGTCGAGCCGATTTCGGTGGCGCATCACGCGGTGTCGAAGGCGCAGGTTCCGGCGGGTGGCAGTGCGCTGGTGCTGGGCGCGGGGCCGATCGGTATCGCGGTGTTCCTGGATCTGCGGGCGCGTGGTGTGGAGCGGATCGTGGTGTCGGAGCCGTCGCCGGACCGGCGGGCGGCGATCGCGCATCTGGCGACGCTCACGGGCGGCGGCGCGGACCTGGTGCTCGACCCGGCGGCGGTGGACGTGCCGGCGGCGGTGCGGGAGCTGACGGGCGGCGAGGGCGTGGACGCGTCGATCGACGCGGCGGGCGTCGAGCCGGCGTTCCATGCGGCGATCGCGGCGACCCGGCCGGGCGGTCGTGCGGTGACGGTCGCGGTGTATATGAAGCCGGTGACGTTCCACCCGATGGCGGCATTTCTGGGCGGGGTCGACATCGTCGCAAGTTGCGCGTATTGCAACGACTTTCCGGCGGTCATCGATGGGTTGGTGAACGGTTCGTACCCGCTCGACGGCTGGGTCCGACCGATCCCGCTGGAGGGTGTCGCGGCGGGTTTCGCGGCGTTGGAGCGGGGCACAGAACTCAAGCTGCTGGTCGACGTCCAGGGCCCCTGACACCCCGGACGCCGCGGCCCCGAGCGGCGACGCGCGCCGACGGCCGGGATCACTCCCCCGTGCCCGGTCGTCGGCCCCCGCTTTTTGCGGTGTCTCCCGTCCGAGACGGCGCCCTTTGGGTGCCGTCTCGTCCGCCTTCCGGCGGCGTTCCGCGTGCTCGGCGGGGCGGCGGCGGATTGATCGGATCATCCGGATATCGTGACCGCATGTCCGCTCAGAACTCCGCCGTCACCGCCCGCGTCGCACTTGTCACGTGCGCCGAGCTGCCCCGCCTGGACGAGGACGAGTCGGTCCCCATCGCCCCGCTCGCCGCCCGCGGCATCGCGGCCGAGCCTGCGGTGTGGAACGACCGGTCGGTGGACTGGGACGCGTACGACCTGGCGATCATCCGGTCGACGTGGGACTACACCGACCACCACGCGGAGTTCGTGGCGTGGGCGGAGACCGTGCCGCGGCTGGCGAACCCGGCCGACGTGGTGCGGTGGAACAGCGACAAGACGTACCTGCGGGACCTGACCGCGGCCGGTGTCCCGGTCGTGCCGACGATCTGGATCGAACCCGACAGCACCCTCACCCTGCCGAATGAGGGCCGCTACGTCGTCAAGCCGGCGATAAGCCTGGGCTCGCGCAACACCGGCCTGTACGACATGGCGGACGCCGCCCAGCGCGCCCTCGCCGCGGGCCTCGCGACGCAGATCCTCGCCGAGGGTCGCACGGTGATGGTGCAGCCGTACCTCGAGGCTGTGGACACAGCGGGTGAAACTGCGGTGCTCTTTTTCGGCGGCCACTACAGTCATGCCATCCGCAAGGGCGCGCTCTTGGACGGCCCGGCCGACGAGGTCGGCCTGTACAAGGTCGAGGACATCCGCCCGCGCACCGCCTCCGACAGCGAACTCCACGCCGCCCAGCTGGCGTTGGCCGCTGTCCCCGGCGGTGCCGAGCGGCTCTTGTACGCCCGCGTGGACCTGATCCCGGGACCGGACGGCCACCCGGTGCTGCTGGAACTGGAACTGACGGAGCCGTCGCTGTTCCTGCGCTACGACGAGGGCGCGGCGGAGCGGTTCGCGGATGCTGTGGTGGCGTATCTGAAGCGGTAGGGGCAGGGCGCCCGACGCGGATATTCCGTGGTTGCGGCGGCTGTGGGCGGTGAAGATCGCGGAGTGCATATCTTCCTGGAGACGAGCGGCTCGTGCTTCGCGCTTTCACCGAAGCGGACGTGGAGCGTCTCGTCGCACTGGACGGCGACGCCGACGTCATGCGCTTCATCAGCGGTGGTCGGCCGACGAGCCGCGAGGTGATCCGGGCACGGACCTTGCCCAGGTTCCTGCACGTCCATCGGTGCACCGGGACCCGCGGCTACTGGGCCGCGCTGGAGAAGACCACCGGGCGTTCCTCGGCTGGTTCGAGTTCCGGCCCCTGGTGTTAGGCGTCCTTCTGCGTGCCCATGAACGTGGGGTTCGCGTCAGTCTGGGTGAACATGAACGTTCGTGTGGTGGCGCAGGACTCGGTTGCTTCGTGTGCGACGCCGTCGTGCACACGAACGCGGTCGGGAGACGCTGGGTGCTGGTGGTGGGCGCGGACGTGCTGGCGGTGGAACGGGTGATGCGTCGGGGCGGCTTGGAGTGTCCGGGGTGTGGGGATGCACTGGCGCCGTGGGGGGTACGGTCGGCCGCGTTGGGTGCGCGGGGTGATAGGTGCACAGCTGGCGTTGAGGCCGCGTCGTACGAGGTGCTCGGGGTGCCGGGCCACCCACGTACGGCTGCCTGAGTGGGTGCTGCCGCGCCGGGCGGACGCGGTGGCGGTGATCGGTGGGCTGGAGATAGCGGCCGTGGGCATGGGGCACCGGCGGATCGCCGCTGCGCTGGGCCGGGCGGAGGGGACGGTCCGCGGCTGGGTACGCAGAGTCGTGGTGCGCGCGGAAGCGCTGCGGTCGCTGTTCACGACGGTGCTGGTGTCCGTGGCGGAGGATCCGGTGCCCCCGGTGGGAACGGTCGGTGCGTCGCTGGCGGATGCGGTTGTGGCGGTGCTGGCCGCGGCGGAGGCCGTTGCGGGGCGGTTCGCGCTGCGGGCCTCGCCGTGGGAGGTGGCCTGTCGTGTCGCCCGCGGCACGTTGTCGGCACCGCGATGAGGACGGTTCGGCTCAGTCCCCGGCTGGCTTTGACCGCGAGGAGTGAGACGGTTTGTTCGCCAATTCTGGGATCGATCGCGGCATCGCCCGTGCCCTGAAATTCACGAGGAGCAGGAACACCCGTCTGCAGGTCCGTCCACTGGCTATGTCCGCGACTCGCGTGAAGGCGTTCGTCCGCGAGTCTGGAAGACGGTTGAGTCGTGATCGTGGGGCGGAGGCTCGCGAGTTCTGAAGGCGCCGGGGCTCCGGTGATGGCGCCGTCTGAGTCTCCGGTCCTCATCACTCCGACGGCCGACCTCGGAACATGGGATCGCCGGTCGTCGGGCGGGGCCGCCACCGCCCCGCAGACGATCGATGGAACAGCGGGTACCGATGGGCCGTGCCTGTCTTCTCCTGTCTTTGCTGTTCGGGTTGGCGCGTCAGCGGTGCCGGCTGGGGTAGGCCGGAGCCGGATGGACCTGCGGGCTGTCCAGGATGCGCGCCAAGAGGTCGCGCAGGGTGTGCTGGTCGGTTGCGGGCATGGCGAAGAACGTCTTGGTGAACACGTGTGTGCGTGCGTGCAGCTCGGCGAGTTTCTCCTGGCCCGCGTCGGTGAGGACGACGTGCTTGACCCGGCGGTCACCCGGCGCGGGCGCACGGATCACCAACCCCCGGCGTTCCAGGCCGTCGACGATGCCGGTGACGTTCGAGGGCTCGCAGGAGAGCCATTCGGCCAACTGTCGCATCGGAGCGGGGTGCGTCAGCTTGGTGAGCACGAGGGCCTGAGCCGGCGGCAGGTCGAGTTCCGCCGCGGCGGCGTTGAACTGGGCGCGAAGCCGGCCGGTGACCTCGAAGACCAGCGTGCTCAGGTCGGCTACGACCGGATCCGCCTCGTCGCCGCATTCGCTCATGGCCACAGCCTACGACATGGTTCAGCTGCTCGATGATTGACCTCCTTAATCAATGACGTATGCTCCTGCCGGACAGGATGGTTCAGCAGCTGAACTATCCATGATCTCAAGGAGCCGCCATGACGCCGACCACGGACACCCGCCCGACAGCGGGCAGCCTGAGAGATGTGCACCGGGCCCGGGGCCTCGCAGTCGTAGGTGCGGTCTCGGCGTCACTCGCGGTGTGGGCGGTCGGAGATCCCCTGCTCGGATGTGACCTGGTCGTCCGGCAGAAGGGGCAGACCCGGGATCTCGGGGCCGCGGCCATGGGGATCTTTGCGTTGGTACCCGCACTGCTCGGATGGGCGCTGCTCGCCGGACTGGAACGGATGACCGCGCTGGCGGGACGGATCTGGACGGCCGCCGCCGTGGTGCTGCTGGCCGTGTCCCTCGTGCCGGTATTTGCGGTCGAGGCCGGCGTCGGCACGAAGACCGTGCTCGCGCTCGCGCACGTGGCCGTCGGCGCCGTGCTGATCCCCGTCTTCCGGAAGACCGCCGGAACCCGTCTGCGTCTGCTCGGGGGTGAGCGATGACCGCCTTCGACGACGAAGTGTTCGACAGCCCGACTCCATGGGTGACGGAGCACATTCGCGCCTACCTGGACACCGGCGGAACGAACGGCCACCTCTACCAAGGCTGGCCGACTCTCCTTCTCACCACGCGCGGGCGCCGCTCCGGGAAATTGCGCCGCACCGCTCTCATCTACGGCCGCGACGACGAACGCTACGTGCTGGTGGCATCCAACGGAGGCGCCGCGCAACACCCCGCCTGGTACCTCAACCTGGCGAAGCATCCCCAGGCCGACGTTCAAATCGGCGCGGAGACCTTCACCGTGCGAGCGCGCACCGCCACCGCACAGGAAACACCACTGCTCTGGCGGCGAATGGCCGCCATCTTCCCGATGTACGACACCTACCAAGCCCAGTCGGTCCGCCGCATCCCCGTCGTGATCCTCAACAAGGAACCTTGATGACACCAGCCGCCGCCCGACCGTCCGGCAACTCACCCCGTGCTTGCTCACGATCGTGCGCGTCGACAGCCCCCGCACAGTGGTCACGCCGGATCGCCACGCACAACGCGGCCTTCGACTCACGCGACATCGGCACCTACCCCACACGAAGAGCACGTCGATGCTCACACCGCAACCACCCGACCGTCTTCAAAGCCCGTGAACATCACCCGCCGGCGAATCCTGGCGACACCCGAACCGGTGTACCGGCGCCTTCACTTCTCAGACTCTGGCTCAAGTTCTGTGGTGCTCGGACGCCGAGCGCAACAAGGCCTTCCTGCCGCAGGCCTGTTGGGGCTGGAACTAGGCTCGGTCCGGAGGAATGGCGCGTCGGCGGCTTGCGCGTTTGCCCTCGCAGAACCTGCTTGTAGGCATACGAGGACTAGGTAGGTGAGCGCCCGGTGTGCAACGTGAATCATCAGCACGCGGCGGTCGCCGCGATCGCGGAACTCGTCACGGCGCACCCGCACCTGGCGGAGGACTACTCGGTGGACCCTGTGCTGGCGGGTGTCGAGGACGTGGAGTGGTCGACGATCCCCGGATGCCCCGCCGGCCTCCCGGCCGTGCTGCGCGGACTGATGCACCCCGACACGGCGCGGTCGGCCGAGCGTGTGCTGGGCCGGGTAGTCATGGCGGGGCCGATGAAGATCAGCTCGGTGATGCCCGCTGTGGTGCCATTCCTGTTGCGCCTGGCGGCCGATCCCCGGGTGCCGTGTCGGGGAGAACTGTTCGGTCTGGTGCTGGCGGCTGCTGCACTCTCCGAGCCGACCGACCCCGCGAACGCCTGGGATGTGGCCGTCAGCGGTCCCGAAGACGAGCACCCTGAACGCGCGCTGTGCCGCGCGGCGTTCGCCGCCAACGCCACATGGGTGGCGCAGTTGCTCGCCGACGAGGAACTGCTGACCGAGAACCCGCTGCGCGACGACGAGCGCGCTTGCCTTCTCCGAGCCGCCGGGCTCTGACACGCAGTCCCGGGACTCGACTCGCGCACTCCACAGAACTTGAGCCAGAACCACTTCTCATGAACAACGCCAGTCCACCGTGGACGGCAGCGGTGTCGGCTTACACGTACCTCGCAGGAGCCGTACGGAGAGACGCGAGACCTGCCGACCCGAGCACCAGCATCCGCTCCCCCCATGCACTGGCGTGCCCCCGCGCTCTGATGTCCACGCCGTGTGTCCATGGGCGCCCGGGGGCTGGGGGCCGGGGCCGCGTCCGGCGCGGTCCAGCCCTCGGCGGAGGGCTGCTTGTCCGGCGGCCGGACGTGCTAGTCGACGCACATGACGAAGGCCATGGCCCTGCCGTACTTCATACCGGCCGCCCAGGTGTTGGAGTGCCCGACCACGGGGGTGTTGGTCTGGATCTCGTCCATGTTCTGGCCGACGCCGTTGGTGACCGGGATCGAGGCGTAGCCCCCGCCGATCATGTTCTGGCCGTCCGGGCACGTCGCGGTGACCGCGTTGCCGTTCTCGGACCAGTCGGAGTGGATGACCGTCGGCGTCGGGGCACCCTCGACGCACATGGCGAACGCCGCCGACTGGCCCATCAGTTGCTTGACCGACCAGGAGTTGGGGGTTGTGCTGCTGGGGGTGTTGCCCTGGATGAAGTCAACGACTTGGCCGAGGCCGTTGGCGTAGGGATTGACCTGGTAGCCACCGCCGACCAGCCCCGTGCCGGTGGGGCAGGTCGCTGTGGCCACTTCGCCCGGCGCGGACCAGCCGGTTGCCACGACGATGGGGGCTTCGGATGCGGCGGCCGCCGGCGTGGGAACGGCGGTGCACAGCGCAGCGGTGAGCCCGACAGCGGACACGACAGGCAGCAGGCGCCGGAACACAGACAAGGATCCTCCTGGAACTCGGGAGCACAGGTCACCAACCATCCTGTCGCCAGGCCATGCGGCAACCCTCCGACGCGGCCGCACACTTCGCGCCCGGCACCCCGAGACCACCCTGTTGGAGCATTGGCTACCCCCGTGGGACACCCATGCCGGGGCAGCAGAAGGCGCCCTCCCGGCTACGCAAGGGGTCAACTGATCCCAGAACTCATGAACATCACCACTGGCGGCTCCCGGCGCGCACCGGAAGACCCGTCGAGGTGCTCTCACTTCTCATGAACAAATCCACCCCGGCCGGGACCGGCGACCGGTGGCGTTCCCCATCGTCGAGCACGGATCACAAGGCCGCCTGGGGCCGCGGATACGCCACGGAGGGATCCCGCGCCCTGATCCGCAAGGGCTTCGCGGACCTCGGCGTGGAACGCGTGACGGCGAACACCATGGCGGTCAACGCGGGCTCTCGGCGCGTCATGGAGAAGGCGGGCCTGTCGTTCCTCCGGAGCTTCACCGGCGACTGGCCCGACGCCATCCCCGGTTCCGAACACGGCGAAGTGGAGTACGAACTCACCCGGGCCGCGTGTGAACGGTTCCGTCAGGAGCCGGCCTGCGCACTGAGGCCGGACGCGCCCTCCACGTGCAGCAGCCGCACCATGCATGCGAGCGCCGCCGCCGGGTCTGCGGTCTCCAGCACCGTGTTTCGGAGACCCCACGGGTGCGCCATCACGACAAAGCCTTGACGCGACGCAGCGATCGCCGGGAACGCTTCGTGGGCGTAATCGCGGAAGTCCCCAGTCGCCGAGACATGCAACTGGTTCATGCTCGTCCATGGAAACAGGATGCGCAGCACCGGCTCCTGGGCTGCCAGCCGCAGCAATTCCCCCAGCGCGGAGCTCACCCAGTCCCCAGGTGGATACGGTGGCCGCCAGGCGTCAAGCATGACTTGCCACTCCCGGTCGCGCTCACCATCCCGAGCGGATATCGCCATCAGCCGACCATGGATCCGGCCCTCGCTCGCCGTCAATGCCCAGGGCTGCGCTCGCGGGCGGCAGTCGGGCAGCCCGGCGACAGCGACGGCGTTGCCCAGGCTGCTGGCAGGGCCCACCGGTTGTCCACAGCCGGACGGGTTCAGTCGCCGCCGGGTGCGTCGTCCGATGGCAGCATCCGGTACATGACCAGCACCGCGCTTCCCAGCGCCACCACACCCAACCCGAGCGACGCGATCTGCTCGGCCGTCTCCACGTCACCCCACCGGCCCAGAGCCGCGAACACCACTGCGGCGACCAGGCACAGCCCGGCCGCGATCCCGAGGCGGACGTTACGCGGCATCTCAGCCCTGCTCCGCAACCGCGTCGGCGGTCGACTCGGGTGCGGCCGGCTCATGCGGCGCGGGCTCGGCCGGCTGCGGTTCCTGCGGCGCGTACTTGGCCGGCTCGGTCGCCATCGCCGTGCGGAGTTCCTGCGCGATCTCGTCCAGCGCCGCACCGCAATGCCGTTCCACCGGAGCGAAGCTCGCGAACCCATGGAACAGCCGGTCGAAGCGCCGTGCTTTCACATCGACGCCGGCCTCGCGCAGGCGTTCGGCGTACGCCTCCCCTTCGTCGCGCAGCGGGTCGAACCCTCCCGTCGCGATGTACGTCGGCGGAAGCCCGGCGACGTCCGGGTCCCGCATTACCGAAAGCCGCGGGTCGTCGGCATGCGGCAGCAGCGACGCGATGAGCCCTTCGGGACCCGTCCACGTGTCGGTGTCGATGACGAAGCCCTTTCCGTACGCCGCCCGCGAGGGGTAGTCCCCCAGAACGTCGGTTGCCGGGTAGATCAGCAGAGTCCACGCCGGTCGCGCGGCGCCGGTGCGCAAGGAGGCGTGGGCGACGGCCGCGGCCAGGTTGCCGCCGGCGCTGTCCCCGCCGACGGCTATGCGCCCCGGGACCGCGCCGAACCGCGACGGATCCGCACACACGTGCCGGAAGACCGCCGCGGCGTCGTCGAACTGGGCCGGGAACGCGTCCTCGGGCGCCAGCCGGTACTCGGCCGACAGCACCCGCACTCCCGACCGCGCGGCCAGGAACCGGCACACCGGCTCGTGGCTGTCGATGCCGCCGAGCACCCATCCGCCGCCGTGGAAGAACACCAGGAGCGGTCCGGGCGCCGGCGACGCGGCAGGCTCGTACAGGCGGGCCCGCAGCGGGCCGGCCGCGCCGGGAACCGTGTAGTCGGAGATCCGCAGGTCACGTCCCTCGCGCCCGGCAAGGATCGGTCCGCCGCGTCCGCTGTCGGTCCGGAGCCGTTCCAGCTGCGCGAGCCCGGTCGGCATCTGGTTGCGGATCAGCCGCATGACCGCGCGGCTCGACACCGGAATTTCGTGCCGGCCGTCGGCCGACCGGATCGGCGGTCCGGCGAGCGGACGCAGCAGCGGACCGGGAAGTGCAAAGACCCCACGCAGAAACGCCGACGCAACTCGCGCGCCGCGATCACCGAGCCGAGGTGCGGCCACGACAGCCTCCGCAAGACAGGCCTGACACAGCGTCAGAACAAGTGGAGGGAACGCTATCGGACCGCATACGCCAGGGTCACGGCCGCGGTGACCCGATCGGCTGCTCGATTCGCCGCCGGTGTGTCGAAGCGCGCTGCGGCGCTCTGGACGCGCGCCCGCGCAGCAGTGACCGCCTCTCGCCGATGGACCCTTCTCGTCCCGCACCGCCGAGCCCCGCAGACACCGCGGGGAAATCACCCGCCGACGGGGTCGCGTGCTGCGGCGGCGGCAAACGGAACCGCAGCCGGGCGCGACAGGAGGTGCAGTCGACAGTGAGTCGCTGGACCTCGATGGCCGCCCACGGCAACGTGGCGCGGTGAGTGACGTGCGCCCGTTGGCCTTGCAGTGGTCGGACGTCGACCCCGGCCGCCATCCGTTCACGCTGGACTGGAACGCGGCCGTCGAGCTGGCGAAGCTGGTCGCACCGTTGCTGCCCACCGCCGAGGTCGCGGCGGAGTCCCGCGGCAGGTCCCTGGACGCCGTGACCCGGCTGCTCGTGGAGCGCTGCGGGCGGTGGTCCTGCGGGTGGAACTGGTCGGTCGGTGAGGGCGACCTCGACGGCGGAGTCGTCGAGGCGTGGTGCTGTGCGTCCGATTCGGTGACGACGGCGGACGCGACCGCGCCGCGGGTGGTCGCGGCCTTGCAGGAATGGCGGCGCTGGCTCGAGGAATTGGCGGAACGCTTCGCGACCTTGGGACCCCCGGAGGACATGCCGGAATCCGCGGTGGCCCCCTGGTACTGGGAGCGTGCCTGCACTCGTCTGGTGGCCGTCGTCGCCGACCGGACACGCGCCCAGAGCGGCTGGTACGGGCACTGCATGCAGGTGCTCGCCTGGTTCCTGGCCTACCACGGCATGAACGAGGAACGTGCGAAGCGGATCGTGGCCGATGCCGTCGGGGGCCGGTTCGACAGCTGGACCGCGCCCGATGCCGTGCTCGTCGAGGAGGTGAACGCGCGCTTTGCCGCGGTGGCGGGCGGAAGCGTGTGACCTGCGGGCGAAGGGGCGGAATTGCGTGCGGAAACGCCTCGGCTGCGACACCGGGCGCCGTCAAACACGTAGCTGATCGGCTGATCGGCCGATCGGAGCGCCCGTGACCTTCCGGATCACGTCACGCGATCACGTCACGCGCCTGGTCCGGTCCCGTGAGCCACGTGGCGAGGGACCCTCGTCTGCGTTGGCCACCGCGATTCCCTCGGTCGAGCACAACTCGGCGAGCATGGCTACCAGCCGGTCCTCGAAGTCAGCCACGCAACCCCGTCGTTTCCCCTTGAACACGTCGGCCATGAACGTAGCGTTGCGGCCGGACACCCGACGCCCTGGTTGCGCGGACGTTGCCTTGACTCCCCACCGACGAGCCGGAATACCGCACGCCATGAACAGGTGATCTCCGCCGGTCCCGGACGCGCCAGTGTGCGGGCTCGACCGCGGTGCGGCATGGCGGGCGACCCAGTGGGTGGACGACCTCTACGGCCTCGTTGCCCCGCCCGGACTGCTCGGCATCCCGATCGATGCAGCGCGCTTGTCCGGGCACTGCCAGTCCTGGGATCAGCAGGCCCAGGATGGGATCCCGCCGGGCGTCGATACTGCTGGACGTGGAACGACGCACCGATCTCGGAGAATTTCTGCGCGGCAGGCGGGCGGCTTTGCAGCCGGGCGATGTCGGCCTGTCCGGCGCGGGCCCGCGACGGGTGCCGGGACTGCGCCGGGAGGAGCTGGCAGCGCTGGCCGGGATCAGTGCCGGGTACTACGCGAGCCTGGAACAAGGCCGCCACACTCGGGTTTCCACGGAGGTCCTCGACGATCTCGCGCAGGCGCTGCAGTTGGACCGGCAGGAGCGTGCGCTGCTGGGTGATCTCGCCGACGCCGCGGGCGGTGCGACGGTGGTGGAGCGCGGTGGTGGGGCCGGGGCTGCCGGTGCGGCGCCGACGCGTTCGCCGCGCGGGCGTAGGCTGCAGGCGGCCCGGGAGCCGGTGCGGCCGGGGCTGAGGCGGCTTGTGGACTCCCTCGACGGGTCGCCCGCGGTGTTGCTGGGCCGCCATGGGGATGTGCTGGCGTGGAATCCGCTCGCGGCCGCGTTGTTTTCTCGTCTGGGGCGGGTGGCTGCGGAGCGGCGGAACGCGGCGCTGCTGATGTTCCGCGACCACGAGATGCGAGCGTTGTTCGGGGCACATTGGGAGTGTGCCGCGCGAACCGTCCTGGCTGCGTTCCGGGCCTGTGCCCTGCGGGATCCCGAGGATCCGCGGCTGGCGTCGATTGTCGGGGAACTCTCGCTCAACAGCACCGAGTTCCGTACTTGGTGGGCTGAGCCGTCGGTGCGGGCAGCGGCGTTCGGGGCGCACACGTACCACCATCCGGTGGTCGGCGAACTGACCTTGGCGTACGAGGCGTTCAGCCCGCCGCAAGACCGGGGGCTGCTCCTCGTCGTGCTCACCGCCGAGGCGGGAACGCCGTCGGCCGACGCACTCCAGTTGCTCGGGATCGTCGACGCCCGGCGCGCCGAGGACGGCGTATGCCCGCAGCCGTTCGACGGCCGCTGAAATCACTCATCACGTCGGCGCACCCCCGCTCCGCATTTCGGTACAGACGAGCCGCTAGTACACGCAAGCGGATTCGGGTACAAGTCGACCGTGAGCCAGGACAGCGCCAGGGATTCGCATGCTCCGCAGGACGCGACCGCGGGGACATCCGCCGACAACCGAAGCGGCAGAAGCGCCGCGGGTGGTGGGGAGGCCGGTTGCGGCGGGGAGCCAGGGGACGGGGAGTCGACCGACGACGCCTCTCCGTGCGGGGGCGTCGCCGCGGACGAGGCCGGCGGCGGAGCCGGGGTCTCCCCCGGCGACGCGGCCCGTCATCGGCGCCGCCTCGTCGCCGCGCTGCGCCGCGACGGCTTGGTCCGCTCGGCCGCGGTGGCCGCGGCGTTCGACGCGGTGCCCCGGGAGCTGTTCGCGCCGTCGGGCACGCCGGTGGATGCCGCGTATGCCGATCGCGTCGCCGTCCTTGCCGCGGACGCGGCCGGAGTGCCGACGAGCACGCTCAGCCAGCCGTCGATCGTCGCCATCATGCTCGAGCAACTCGATGTGCGCCCCGGCCACCGTGTCCTGGAGATCGGCACGGGCAGCGGATACAACACCGCGCTGCTCGCCGAACTCGCCGGTGCGGGGGGCCGTGTCACGTCCGTCGAACTCGATCCGGGGTTGGTCGCGTCCGCGGCCGCGCGGCTCGCGGAACTGGGGCCGGGCGATGGTACGCCGATGGATCTGCGGCGCGGGGATGGCTGGCGCGGCTCGGCGGACGGCGCCCCCTACGACCGGATTCACGCCACCGTCGGTGTCGACGACATCGCGCCCACGTGGCGGACCCAGCTGGCGGACGGAGGGTTGCTCGTCGCCCCGCTGTGGCTGCGGCCGGGTCTGGAGCTGTCGGTGGCGCTGCGCCGCGACGGCTCGGTCCTGCGCAGTGTGTCCGTCGCGCGCTGCGGTTTCCTCCAGTTGCGTGGCCCGCATGCGGCCGGGCCGCATGCGCGACCGTTGAGTGCCGGCGCGACCGGCCTGTGGGTGGTCGGCGAGGCGTTGTCGGGGGCGGACACCGAGACGATCGGTCTCCTGGCGGGTCGGAAGGGGATGGCCGCGGGGCCGGTCCCGGATTTGACGGACCGCCGCTGGTGGGCGCTGACGCTGTCCGAGCCGCGCACGGTCCTGTTCACGGACGCACACGGCGCGCCCGCCGCGTGGGGTGCGTACGACGCCGGACGAGCCGGTTTGGTCATCGCCATCGACGGCTGGTTGACGTCCCACGGGGACCCGGGCGTCGCGGACGACGTCATGTCGCGGCTCGCCGACTGTCCCGACGTCGACCCGACCGGCCTGGAGATCTCCGCCTATCCCACGGGCAGCCCGCTCCCCCGTCGGCCGTCGCGTGGGGCGACGTGGCGGATCATCCGGCGGGATCACACGTATCGGATCCACTGGAACCCCGACCGGGCTTCGGGACGTGACCGGTAACAGAGCATTTCATCCTGGCCGGGGCGTTCCGCGATTTCTGTATCGGTGGGTGCGTTGGGTCTCTGGAGCGCCGGCCCGAATCGGGTCGCGCAGAACGCCGAAGCGTTCCGCGCCGACTTGTGCAAGGCCTTCTCCGTCAGCAAGGCGGTCGCCGCCACCGAGTGCAGCACGTGCGCCTACCGAGGCGCGGGCGATATGGACGGCATGGCCTGGCGGTTGCCGCGAGGAGCGATCCCGGGCGAGGACGAGCAAGTGCGTCACCCCGACGAACTGCTCGACATCTTCGAGGAAGACGGCGTGGGTACCGCGCTGTGGTTCGCCTTCGCCGACTACGACAAGCCCGGCAACCGCGGCACCGCCTCCCACGGCGTCGTCGCCTGCTGGACGCGACCCGCTGGGAACCAAAAGGGTCTTCGACGCCGTGAGCGCCGGAAATCAACGCTCGAACGGCCGCCGCGGCCGCCCCGCCCGATGCCGACGATGCCGCTCCGAGCAGCTGGGGTGTGTCTGGCGGCACGACGACGCGTCGTGAGTGTGCTGCGTGCCAGCACTGGGCCCGCCGCGAGGTCGCCGCAGTCTGCCGTGGCCGCGTCAGTTGTCAGCATCCGTTGCGACCCGAACGCGCGGAAGTTCGGCGATGGCGAACGCGTCGACGGCATGAGCCACGTCCACGCCGCGCTCGCTCTTGCCTGAGGACGCGTCAACGTCCTGGGGACCCGATCGGGCCGGGGCGTCGTCCCGAATATTGTGCGGTCCCATGCTGTCTGTCAGGATCGGCACTCGACGCTTGTCCTTCCTGATGCCGTCGACTATGAGGAGGCGAGACCGTCATGGACGCGGACGCGGAAATATTCTTCGACTCGTTCGTCAACTCCAAGGCCGCGGAAATAGAACTGTCCTTTCTGTCCCAGGTGGTCGATCTCGATTATTTGGCCGCGAACCTGCCGGATATCTCTTCGATGTTCGCCGCGGGAGCCCGCGAGGCGTGGGTCGCCCGCATGGAAACTCTTCGCGAATACATGCATGCGGAGCATGGAAAATCCGAGAGCGCCGCACGCCGATGGGTTGCCGGGAATATCCATGCGAACTACGCGACGGATCACCGGGACATGCCGTCAGTCTATGTTTCGATGATTTCGGAACTCGCCGCAGAGTCCAGGAAGGCAAGATCGGAGCTCCTCCCGGAACCGGCTGCGGGCGGCACGCTCGCCCCGGCACCGTCCGCAACTTACGCCGGCGTTGTTTGGGACACTCTGTTTCAGCACGAGTACAGCGCGAACGCCGAGGGAAATGGTTTGATTTCCCTCGGAAGTTCGGAACTGCTCAAGCATCCCAGGGTAACGCAATGGGTGCGGGATTCGCTGGACGCGACGGTGACGCTGGCCAAAGAATCTGCCCGCGGGAACGCATCTTTGCGCAAAGTGGCAGAATTGTTCCTCGCGGGAAGCTCCATCCATGCGGGCGAGACGCTCGCGAAATTTGAGAGACAACGCGATCCGGAGTTGTCCGAACGAGTGGAGACACTCGCCGAAACAGAGTTGTCCCGGAACAGCGTCGGCCGAGAATTCTTGGACGTTATTTCCGAACACATGGTCCGAATCGTGTCCGATCGGGCACCGTCGGCCCTGGAGAAGGAAATAGAAAAAACTCCCGGGACTCGCCCGCTGACCCAGAATACGAAGGCAGCGGCCCACCAGGAGAAGGAGCGGCAGAAGGCTGAGCGTGAGAGGAATCAAAGGGAATTTCCTGCCAGCAGGCTCGAGTCGCGTCTCATGCCCCGATGGTTCCAACGCGTCGCGCAAATCCCGAAACCGACGCCGGGACGCCTCGGTCCCATCAACAGTTCCCAGGCGCCCAGCCGACCGGCAACTCCGCCGGGCAGGACGGCCGCCGGGCCTGGCACCGACTCCCGGTCGGTGGCGGCGGTCGGTTTTATGAAGCTGGAGCGCTCCCAAATGCTGTCCCGGAGCGACGGATGGGCGGCCGGGACTCAGGTCAACAGCAAGCAGGTCGACTTGGCCGTAAGCCCCGAGGTCGTCCGGGAGTTGCGCAAGTAGCGGCAGGAGCCCCTGGACGAACGCCCTGCCCCGAGCCCGTCACGACCGGCATCCGACCCTGCCAACCCCACGCACCGTCGATCGCCTGCCGAACCGGAAGAACGCTCGACGACTGCTGCGCCGCCACGGCCCGACCGAGCTCCGGATGCGGCGGGGCGGGACCACCACGTCGACGGAACCGTGGCTTCACCGGGGATGGGGCGGCTGTGGTGCATGTGGGCGGTTCGTTGATCCAGTTCGAAGTCGCTTTCCCGGCAACGCTGCTGGATGGTGTCGACGGTTTGAGTCCGGCGATGCGCTTGCCGGCGTCGATGCCTGGTCGCGGGCATGGACGTTGTCTTGATGCTCTGGCGGCCCAGGACGCAGGCGCTCCTGACCGATATCCAAGGGTCTGTTGGTACTGCCGCTCGGGAGGCACCTCGAAAGACCGCCGTCGTCGCCCTCGCCGCGAAGTCGGCCGGCGAACGTCCGCGGCTCCACCTCGGCAAACGTCCGCCTCTTGACCTCTTGCGCGTCAGTCCGGCAGCCAGTTCAGCTCGTGCGCCAAGGTTTTGGCGACGGCACGGATGCGGCGGTGCAGTGGTGACTGCTCGCGTGGAAGGACCAGGTGGATCGTCAGGCTGGGCGCGCCCCGCAGCGGTCGCCACGTGAGACCGGCCGGTTGTGAAGTGGCTGCGGCTTCTCCGGCCGGGGCGAGGGTGACCCCGTCGCGCAGGTCGTGCTGGGACATGTCGAAGGAGACTGCGGGCGTGTGGAATCGGGGGTGTGGTCGCACGTCTCGGAACAGTGCGGCCATCTGATCGTGGATCACGGGGTTGGCCGCACGGTACGGGAGTCGGAGCGGATACGCGGCCGCGTCGGCGATCTCGATCTCCGGGTCATCGGCCAGCGGATGGTGCTGCGCCAACTGGACCCCGATCCGCTGACGCCGCAGCAGGAACCGGCGCACGCCGCGGCCCGGCTGTTCACCGCGGGTGATACCGGCATCGATGCGGCCGTCGGCAACCGCGGGGGAGATCTCCGGTGTCGCCATCGGGACCGCGCCGACCTCGAGTCCACTGTGGCCGCTGATCAGCCTGTCCACCAAGGCCGGTGCCGTCTCGGCCCCGGTGCTGAGGCTGTATCCGATGCGGAGCGTGCCCAGTTCGCCGGCGGCCGCACTCCGAGCGGTGTCCCATGCCCGGTCCAGCGCCGCCAGCGCGGGTGGCGCGGACTCCGCCAACGCCGCACCGGCCGTGGTCAATACGACGCTGCGGGTGTTGCGGACCAGCAGGGGCGTACCGAGTTCCGCCTCCAACCGGCGCATCCGGGCGCTGAGTGCGGGCTGGGCGATGCCGATCCGGGCGGCCGCGCGGGTGAAGTTCAACTCCTGTGCCAGTACCAGGAAGTACCGCAGGCTCACGGTATCCGGCGCCACGCGCCCCCCTGCCGATTGCTAACGATCGGTTCTGAGTCTATCCCGCACCGGTCTTTCCCTCGGCCGCACATCGAGCCCTAGCCTGCGCATATGCCGATTCGACCGACGGCAGTACGTCGGCGGGATCGATCGATCCGAGTGTCCATTCGAAGCCGGGTGTGTCCGGCCGCACGCAGGAGGTTTTCATGGCCAAGGGCTACTGGGTCAGTGTCTACCCCGTCATCTCCGACCCTGAGGCGCTGACCGACTACAACGCGCTGGCGGGTCCGGCTGTCCGGGCTGGGGGCGGGCGCGTCCTGTCCAGTTTCGGTCGCGTCATCGGCCACGAGGCCGGGATCTCCGAACGTGTCGTTCTGGTCGAGTTCGACAGCTTTGAACAGGCCGCGGCGGCGTACGAGAGCGAGGCGTACCAGAAGTCGCTGGTGGCCCTGCCCAACGGCTTCGAGCGCGACTTCCGCATCGTCGAAGGCATCGGCTGAACTGGCAGGCCCAGCCAGGCGGGTCTGCCGCTCGATCACCTCGGCAGGGCCCGCTTCCGTCGCCCGGGCGGGCACGAAGTACCCCGGCGTACGTCCGCACATGTTCTCGCCACGCCCTCACCCTGCCGGTGTGCGGGGGTTCGCTGCGGCCGGGATTTCGCGATTGGGGACGCGTACGTGTAGCGCAGCGAGGCGCTCTGAAGCGGACTTGAGGACGCCGCGCGGCTCCGGTTCCGGTGCGGCGGGCACCGCTGATGTCACCGCTTCCCGCGCGGCCGCCCCGTCCGTTTGGCTCCGCGGTTGCCCGCGGCCCCCTTGCCGGTGGTGCCCCCGCGTCCGGTTCCGCCGCCGCCCTGTCCGCGCCCGGCGGCGGGCTTTCCGCTTCGGGCTGCCGGGGTCTTGCGGGTGTCCTTGCCGGTGTCTTTGCCGGTGTCTTTCGTCGGGGTGGGCGTGCGGCCCCGGGAGCTGTTGGCGGTGCGGCCCCGGACGATGCCGATGAATTCCTCGACGAGGTCGGTGGTGGCGTCTTCGCGCCAGGCGAGGGCGACTTGCGATTGCGGGGCGTCGAGCATGACGCGGTAGGTCAGGTCGCGGCGGTGGTGCAGGCGGGCGAGGGATTGGGGCACGATCAGGACGCCGACGTTGGCGGCGACCAGTTCGATCGCGTCGCCGGTCGAGGCGGGGCGTTCGACGGCGGGGCGGCCGGGTGTGGCTTCCCACGCGAGGGTGTCGTCGAGCGGGTGGAAGACCACGTCGTCGGCCAGGTCGGCGGCGGTGACCTCGTCGACGGCGGTCACCAGGTGGTCTTTGGGGACCACGACGACGGTGGTCTCGGTGTAGAGCGGGATGGCGCTGAGGTCGGTCCGGTCGCACGGCAGGCGGAGCAGGACCGCGTCGGCGTCGCCGGCGCGGACCTGGTCGGCGGCGTCGGTGGGTGCCATCGGCACGAGTTCCAGGGGGACGTCGGGAAGCCGTTCGGTCCAGGTCCGCACCCACTTGGCGGGGGTCACGCCGGGGACGTACCCGAGCCGGAAAGTCGAAGGTGCAGTAGTGCCGGTCACGCTGTCAGGCTACCGGGCGTGACCGGAGCACCCTGCGCCGCTCGATAGGCTTGGGGCATGACGTCGCGCAAGACCACCCAGACCATGAAGCCCGCGACCGCGGCAAAGAAGCTGGGCGTGTACCTCCCGGCCACGCCCGCCGCGTTCCAAGAGGGCGCGGTGTCGCGCGAGGAGCTGGACACGCTGCAGGCCGATCCGCCGGAGTGGCTGAGCGAGCTGCGGCGCACCGGCCCGCACCCGCGTCCGGTGGTCGCCGCGAAGCTTGGCGTGTCCATTTCCGGGCTTGCGCGGGGCGGGGTGACCGAGGCGCTGACGACCGACGAGATCGAGGAGATCAAGGCGGAGAACCCGCTGTGGCTGCAGCACGAGCGGGCGACGCAGGCCGAGGTGCGGAAGGAAACCGCGCGGCTCAAGGCCCGTGACGACGAGCGCGCCGCCAAGGGCTGACCCGCCGCACTTCCCCCACCGGAATCTGTCCCGGCCCCGACGCCCGCTGTCCCGCGGGCGGCGGGGCCGTCGTTTTTCAGCGTTTGAGGGTGCGTCCGACGCCGGCGATGACGGTGGTGACGAGGACCCATCCGGCGACGATCAGGACGAGGGCGACGGCTTTGTCGGCGCCGGTGGGGTCGCGGGCGGTTTCGTGGCCGAGGTCGATGACGGGCAGCAGTAGGTCGAGGGTGTAGAGGAAGGGGTCCCAGGTGGGTGCTTCGCCTGCTTTGACGGGTGCGGGGGCGCCGGCCCAGCGGAAGTAGCCGGTGCCGCCGGCCAGCAGGACGGCGATCCAGGTGAGTGCGCGGGCGGGGAGGTAGCCGAAGCCGACGGCGGCGTCCTGGAGGGCGCCCCAGGTTCCGGCGGCGCGGCCGAGGGCGCGGTGCCGGAGGCGTTCTTTGGCGCGGAGGACGTGGCGGGCGTCGGCTTCGCGGCCGTCGGCGCGCATGGCCGCGGCGAGTTGTTCGTAGGGGGCGGGTGCGAAGGGGCGCGGTCCGGTGCCGAAGTCGGCGCCGTGCTGGCGGTCGAGCCAGGCGAGGCGTTGTTCGGCGGTGGGGCGGGCGTGGTCGTCGCTGCGGTGGGTGAGGCGCTGGTAGGTGAAGCCGTCGAGTTCGACGGTGAGGTGGTCGGGCCAGCCGAGGACGTCGTCGACGAAGCGTGCGGTGTGGGCGTCGCGGAGGCTGATGCGGCCGGTCGAGCCGGGGGCGGGGCGGAGCGTGAGCATGGTGCAGGTGGCTTCGATGAGGAGCAGTGCCCAGGCGTCGGGGTGGTCGAAGTGGACGTCGACGAAGGTGAGGGCGGTGGCGATGCGGGCGCCGATGAAGTTGGCTTCGCCGTACACGTGGAGGCCGTGGGCGAGGAGGCCGCCTTCGACGACGATGCCGGAGGCGGCGAGTGCGGTGTGGCCGGGGTTGTCGAGGCGGGCGTGGTGGAGGAACAGGTCTCCGGTGATGCGGGCGTTGCGCAGCCGGGTTTCGCCGGTGACGGTGAAGCCGTCGGAGAGGCGCAGGGTGCCGTCGACGACGATGGAGCCGAGGGTTGCGGTGGCGCCGACGGTGGTGCCGCGCAGGTCGGCTTCGCCGCCGATGCGGGCGTTGAACAGCCATAGTTCGCCGGCTATGCGGGCGTTGCGGAGGCCGAACCAGGAGTCGGCGCGTATGCCTTCGGCTTCGAGTGCGGGGAGGGTGCAGCCGTCGAGGTCGAGGGAGGGGAGCTGGGTGTGGTCGAGGACGAGGGTTTCGTCGAAGGCGGTGTCTTTGATCGACACGGGGATGTCGATGCGGGATGCGGTGAGGTCCAGGTTGCCGGTGATTCGGGCGCCGCGGAGGGTGAGGCGGGCGGTGTGGCCGGGTTCGGGTTCGGGGCCGCCGAGGAGGAGGCGGCCGATGGTGGTGGCGCGGATGCGGCGTGCGGGTGGCCAGTGTGCGGCGGTGGCGGGGTCGTCGCGGGTGGGGTCGCCGGTGCGGAGGTCGAGGGTGCGGCCGGTGCGGTAGGCGTGCCAGAGGGCTTGTTCCGGTGGGGTCCAGTCGGGTGGCGGGGTGCCGGTGTTGGCGGGCACGGGGTTTCGTCAGGCTTCCGCGATGAGCCTGGGGAGGTCGCGCATGTCGTCGAAGACGGTGGTGCCTGGTCCTTCGAGCCATGCGGCGGGGGTGAGGCCGCCGCTGTAGCCGAGGGATCGCATGCCGGCGGCGCGGGCGGCGGCGATGCCGTGGCGGCTGTCTTCGACGACGATGCAGGCGGCCGGGTCGGTGCCCATGCGGGTGGCGGCGTGGAGGAAGAGGTCGGGTGCCGGTTTGCCGTGGGTGACTTCGTCGGCGCTGAAGATGCTGCCGTCGAAGCGTTCGAGTAGGCCGGTTTGGCCGAGGTTGGTGCGCAGGTGGTGGTGGGTGCTGCTGGAGGCGACGCACCAGGGCAGGGTGATGCGGTCGAGGGCGTCTTCGATGCCGTCGACGGGCGCGAGTTCGTCGCGGAAGACGGCTTCGTAGAGGGGACGGTATTCGTCCTGCCAGCCTTCCGGCAGCGGGCGGCCGAGGTGGGCTTCGACGTCGGCGGCGAAGTCGGCGGTGGAGCGTCCGACGAACCGTTCGACGACTTCCGTTTCCGTCATCGGCCATCCGAGTGCTTCCAGGACGATGACGTCGACGCGGACGGCGAGCCGTTCGCTGTCGATGAGCACGCCGTCGCAGTCGAAGATCACCAGTTCGATCGGCTTGTCCATGCGGCGAGGCTATCGGGCGGGCGGTCGCGGGATCCGACCGGCGTCGGACCGGATTCGGTCGTTGCGCGGCCGGTTTCCGCCAATTCGTGGCCATGCTCGGTCGTCAGGCGCCGGGTTCTTCGGTCGCGACGTGGGCGTCCAGCCATGCCACCGCGCTCGCCCAGCTGGGGTGTGCCGGGTCGATGACGTGGAAGTGGCCGGTGTCGACGTGTTCGGCGAGTTCGGCCGGGTCTCCGGCGGCTTTGGCGGCGGCGACGTAGGCGCGGCCTTGGGTGATGGGCACGTCGACGTCGCGTTGTCCGTGGACGACGAGCTGCGGGCGGCCGAGCGGTACGCGGTGGAGGGGGGAGGCGTGCCGGTACGCGGCGGGGTCCTCGTCGGGTCCGGCGCCGATGAATGCCTCGGGGGATCCGGGGCTGAGTCGTTCGGCGACCGCTCGCGGCAGGTCGGTGACGGGTGCGAGTGCCACGACTGCGTCGACGCGGTGATGGGCGGCGGCCATCAGTGCGAGGTGGCCTCCTGCGGAGTGGCCGACGGATGCGGACGGGAGGACGGCGAGGTCGGGGCGGGCGTTGCGGACCGCGTCGACCGCGGCGAGGACGTCGTCGAGGGTTTGCGGCCAGCCTCCGCCGTCGGTGCCGGTGCGCCGGTATTCGACGTTGGCGACCGTCCAGCCGCGTGCGGCCAGGTCGGCGCTGAGGCCGTCCATGAGGTGCCGGTCGTAGGTGTCGCGCCACCAGCCGCCGTGCAGCATCACGACGAGTCCGCGGGGCGGGCGGTCGCTTTCGGCGTTCCACAGTTCGGCGAACTGGCTGGCCGCGGTGCCGTAGCGGATCTCGTCGTGGGTGGGCACGGGTGCTCCTGAGGTGGGGAAGACGGGTGGCTGCTGTGGTGCGCCGATGAGCCCGGTCACGTGTCCGTTGCGCTCATGTGTGTCACGTTCTCGCGGCCAGCCTTGCCGACCTCCTCCCCCACCGTCCACTCTTCGCGCCTGTACGCCGGCCTGGGTACGACGTCGGAATCGGGCCACGTGCCGCGAGCCCTGGCGAGGGTGGTCGTGGCGGCGCGAATTTCCTCAACCGCGGCGTCGGCGTCGGCGTCGGCGTCGGCGCCACCCTCGACAGCGGCTGGGAGAACTTCGTGGACGACGCGGGCCGGGACCGGCTCTGCGTCGGATAGCCCCTGGACGGAAGTGCACGGTGTCGGCGCCTCGGTCTTGGTCCGGGGCGGCCGTCGCCTTCGCGGTGCAATTCCCCTCGCTCGGTCGCGGCGACCGGTTACGCGGGCATCGAGCGGATGATCCTGTAATTCCTCCGGGACGAGGTAGGCGAGACCTTGCTCGGACTGCTCGACGCCAAAGCGGAGCCGGACGTCATCGCAGCGGCATGCCTGCGATTCCACGACGCCATCGCCCGCCTGCTGAATACGTCGGAGTGGATCCTGCAGGGCGGCTACCGGTCCCTGTGAGGGGCCGGTAGCCCCCGGTGCCGGCCGCGGCGGCAATGCCGCTACGCGGCCGGCACCGCGGACAGGTAGTCGCGGATGATCGGGCCCGCCGCGGAGGAGCCCGAGGTGCCGCCCTCGACGTAGACCGCGACGGCGATGTTGCCGCGGAACGCGACCATCCAGCCGTTGGTGGCGTCGCCGACCTCGGCGGTGCCGGTCTTGGCACCGACGCCGGGCATGCCGCGGAAGACGTCCTTGGCGCTGCCTGTGGTGGCGCAGTCGATCATCATGCTCTTGATCGCCTTGCTCACGCTCGCGGGGAGCGTCGCCGACGCCTTGTGCACGGTCATGCCGCGTTCCAGCACTGGCTGGTGGAACGTGCCGGTGACCGCGGTGGCGACGACCGAGGCCATGGTCAACGGGTTCATTTTGAGCGCGCCTTGGCCGATCATCTGCGCGGCCTTGTCGTTCTCGCTCGTCGCGGGCGGCACGACGCCGTCCACGGAGCCTTGGCCGGTGCCGACTTTCCAGGCGTCGCTGTTGAGGCCGAAGTACTTGGTGGAGAACTCCGACAGGTCGCTGTTGGTGATGCGGCCGCGCAGGTCGATCAGCGCGGTGTTGCACGAGTGGGCGAAGTCCTGGCGGAACGTGGCGTCGGGCATGACCATGCCGTGCACGTTGTGGAAGTTCTGTCCGTTGACGGTGGAGTTGGCCGGGCACGGCGTGCGCCCGTCCGGGGTCACGACGCCTTTGGACAGCAGCAGCGCGGATGTCACGATCTTGAACGTGGACCCCGGCGCGATCGCCCCGGACATGCCGGCTTGGCGGTGCACGGTCGAGACGATCTCGCCGTTGCGCATGTCGAGGGCGATCAGCGATGCGGCGGCGTTCTGGCCGACGGCCCGCTCCGCCGCGGTCTGCAGCGCGGGGACCAGCGTCGAGGATCCGGGGCCGCTGGTCGGGGCCGGAGACGACGGCACGGCCGACGTGCTCGCCGACGGACTCGCCGAGGGCGCGGCGGCTGCCGAGGCGGTAGGCGAGGCCGAGGCGCTCACGCTGCCGGCACCGGCGTCCGGAGAGGCGTTGTCGTCGGACAGCAGGCCGCAGCCTGCCGCCGCCACGCAGGTCCAAGCGACCACCGCGGCGTGCAACGGCGCACGGCGGGATATGCCGCCGCGCGTGCCGCGACGGCGTTCGAGGGGAACGGTCATGGGCTCCACAAGATCAGACCGGCCGCCGGCAAGTCCAAGACGAATATCGTCCGTGTTTTGATAGGTGAATTGATATCGTTGCCGGTCATGAACCTCGTAGCGCACCTGACCTGCTTTGTCGCGGTCGCCGAGGAACTGCATTTCGGGCGGGCGGCGGAGCGCTTGGGCATGGCTCAGCCGCCGCTCAGCCAGCGGATCCGGCGTCTGGAGACGGAGCTGGGTGTGCGGTTGTTCGAGCGCTCCAGCCGGCATGTGGCGCTCACTCCGGCGGGGCGTGCGCTGCTCGGCGAAGCGCGTGACATCCTCTCCCGGGTGGAACGGATCTACGCCCTTCGGTCGCGCGAAGGCGGCACTCTCCGGGCCGCGGTGCCGGGTGATTTGGACGGTGCCGTGGTTGCGGCGCTGATCGCCGCATTCCGTGAGCGCCGACCCGATCTGGTGCTCGACCTCGTCCCGCTCGGCACGCCCGAACAGGTGCGCCGACTCGGCACCGGGGCTTTGGACGTCGGCATCGTGCGGCACCCGTGCGAGGCCCCCGGGCTGGCGTTCGGCCCGGTGCTCGCGCAGCCCGTCGGTGTCCTGCTCGCCGCCGTCGACGCGGCTCCGGACGTCCGGCTGCCCGACCTCGGTGGCCGCGCGGTCGCGGTCTTCCCCCGCGACGAGGCGCCCGGCGCGTACGACGAGCTGCTGGCCGCGTGCCGCGCCCGCGGCTTCGCGCCCGCCGCCGTCCACGAGTCGCCGAACCCGCAGTTCGCCCTCGGGCTCGTCCTCGCCGGGACCGCGGTTGCCCTCACTCCGCGCACCGCCGAGACGGCGGGCACGGTATGGCGTCCGCTGCTCGGCGGCCCGCTGGTCCTGCGGACCTCGTGCGCGTGGCGGCTGGGCGAGGAACCCGCGGCAGGGGTGAGTGACTTCACCGCCACGGCCACCGGTGTGCTGCGCCGCGAAGCCGGCATGACCGACCTCGAGACACCCGCGCCGCGGCGCGTCGTGCTCCGTCCGGCTTCGGGATTCCTCGCGTGAGCGCCCGGCAGGACGTCGAGCAGGTCTTCCGCGACGCCGGCGTCGTCGGCCAGGTGCACGCGGTCGACATCGACCGCGGCGTCGAGCTGGGTGTCTCCCCCGACGCCCCGGTGGTGCTCGCGTCGGTGTTCAAGCTGCCGTTGCTGGTCGCGTTCTACCGGGAGGCCGCCGCGGGCGTGCTCGATCCGCGGGAGCCGGTCACGCTGCGCGCGGACGAGCGGTGCGCCGGGCCGACCGGGACGTCGATGCTCGCCGACGACGTCACGATGTCCCTGCGCGACTTCGCCGCGCTGATGATGACGGTCAGCGACAACGCGGCCGCCGACACGGTGTTCGCCCGCGTGGGCGCCGCGGCCGTCGACCGGGCGCTCCGCGAACTGGGCTTGGAGCACACGCGCGTCGTCGGCGACAGCCGTATGCTGCAGGACTCGATGCTCGCGGACAGCGGCGCCGCCGGCATGGCCGACCTGTGGGAGCGCCTCGACGAACCCGGTGGTCTCGCGCGGCTCCGCGCGCTCGACCCGGCCCGCACCAGCGCGAGCACACCGCGCGACATGACGCGCCTGCTGGCGATGATCTGGCGCGACGAGGCGGCGGCGCCGGATGCGTGCGCCCATATGCGTCGGCTGATGGGCCTTCAGGTGTGGCCGCACCGGCTGGCGTCCGGGTTCCCGTACGACGACGTCGTGGTCAGCGGCAAGACGGGGACGCTGCCGACGATCCGCAACGAAGTCGGCGTCGTCGAGTATCCGGACGGCGGACGCTACGCCGTTGCCGTCTTCACCCGCTCTCATGCGCTGACGGCGGTCGCGCCGCACGCGGACGCGGCGATCGGGACGGCGGCCCGGCGAGCGGTCGGGGCCCTACGCTCCGACAGGTAACCCCTGACGTGGCACGTGGCGACAACCGCCTTGCTGGTCAAGACGCCGGAGCGGTTGCACCTCGTGTACGAGGAACTCCGCAAGCTGTGCAGTGCGGTCGCGGAGACCGCCTACACGGGCATCGACCTGACGATCCTGCGTTCCTCCGGTTCGACGTGCGCGAGGGCCTGGGCGGGCTGCTCAACGCCAAGGCGCAGCCGACGCAGGAGTCGCTCGCGCAAGGCGGTGGCGCCGGTCGTGACTCGGGCCAAGATCACGTACTGCGTCGGCAACGGGTGCTTCTGGGACGCGAACTCCCCCGATTCCACGTGCAAGCTACGTCTCGGAGTGGGTGTCGTCGGCGCTGCGTGAGTGGATGCAGATGGTCGGGTTTCGGGCGCTGTAGGGGGCGTCTCGGCCGTTCAGGCTTGGCCGAGGATCATCCGTTGGACGGGGCGGATCGGGCGGCCGAAGTGGGCGCAGCGGGCCTCGAACTCGGGGGGCAGCCACGGTCCGCCGAGGAGGCGCGGGTGGGACGGGAAGGCGGCGATCGCGGCCAGGGCGAACAGCAGGGAGGCCCAGGTGGTGTGGACGCGGATGGACATGTATCCCTTGCCGTACATGTCGTGGTAGCGGGCTTCGAGGACGCCGGGGGCGGGCAGGTCGATGACGTCGAGGCCGGTGAAGCCGAGGCTCAGCGGGTTGCGCGGGTGGGCGATGTAGGCGGCCTGCTGGGTCACGGTCAGTTCGCCGGCGCCGTCGGAGTCCCAGCGCGGAACGGTGTCGCGGCGGGCGGCGTTGCGGCGGGCCGCGTTGGTGATGGCGGTGGCGGCGAGGGCGCCGACGACGAAGCCGGGGCGGCCGATCGCCATGGTGTTGGTGTGCCGGTAGCTGCCGTTGCCGACGGCGCGGAGGGTGAAGCGTTCGGCGTGGCCGGTGGCGAGGACGCGTTCGCCGGGGCCGAGGCGGGCCATGCTGGCGACCTTGGGGCGGCGGTCGAGCGTGCCGGCGACTACGTCGGCGACGATGTCGCAGGTGTGCCAGAGGAATTCGTCCATCTGCGTCCACCCGTTGTCGGGTTGGACGTCGTTCCTGGCCAATGCCCCGTCCCCTTCGGTCGGCAGCCGGGTGGCGGGGGTGGTGGTTGCCGCGCGCCGCGTGTCCCGGTCGTCGGTTCGATCCTATGCAATGTGGTGCGGCCTGCGGTTCGGCTTATCCCGTGCCGGCCCACGGGTTGTGGCCGCCGATGGCGGCGGTGGCGGCTTCGGCGCATGCGGTCAAGGCGTCGATCCAGGTGAGGTACTCGGCTTCGGGGACGCCGGTGCGTTCGGGGGCGATGGTCACGGTGTAGCGGTGGGTGCCGCGGCGGTCGTAGATCGGTGCGCTGACGTTGGCGATGTCGAGGTGCGCGCCGGCGGGTGGGCCGAGGACGTACTCGGACCAGTCGGTGGCGGGGATCAGGCTGAGGAGGGTGGCGATCACCGAGGACGGCAGGTGGGATGCGACGACGTTGGAGACCACGATGTTGGCGGTCGTGGGGTTGCCGGTGAGTCGTTCCAGCAGGTAGCCGCGGGTGCGGGCGTCGGCGATCAGGTCGTCGAGGACGTTGGCGTCGTCGCGGACCGGGACGAGCGGGGACCGGTCGAGCCAGGCGGCGACCACGTCGTCGGCCGACCAGGCGGCGTTGACGAGGCCGAGGGGCGGGGTGAACGGGAAGCGTTCGCCGACCAGGTCGCGGTGGTCGCCGGGGAGGTGGGCGCCGATCCAGTCGAGGAGCACGATCGTGCCGTCCTGCGCGGTGGACAGCACGCAGCTCGCGCCGACTTTGCCGTGCAGGGCCTGCACGTGCGGGCGGACCAGGTCGAGTGCGGCGAGGCCGGTCTCGGCGGACCAGCCGAGGCGCAGGAGGGCGGGGCCGAGGCCGTAGGTCTTCGCGTCGTCGCGGCTGGCGAAACCGGCCTCGACGAGTTCGTTGAGGATGCCGAGGGTGGTGGGCATGCTCAGGTCGAGGCGGGCGGCGACCTCGGTGAGGCTGAGCCGGGCGCGCGGGTGGTCGGCGAGCAGGTTGAGGACGCCGATGACGCGGCGGGTGGGGGGCGACTCGCGTTCGGTCACCGGGGCCGGACCGCCGTGGGTCGGGGTGTCGCGTGCGGCGCCGTGCGCTGCCCCGGGCGGTGTGGCATACGGCTTGCCTGGCATGGCTCTTGACTCGTCATCAGATCCCTCTTACGGTCCCAGGCACCGGCAGTGTGGAATTCACAATTCCATATTCGTAAGCCAAGTCAAGGGGCGGTGCGGCCTTCGTCGCACGGGCCCCGACGGCGGATGTGCCAGGCAAGGGACCGAACACGACGCGGGTCCGGACGATACGGAGGCGGGCATGGGCCGACTGGTGCTGACCGGGGCGAACCTGCTGGACGGGGTGAACCCGGCGGCGGCGGACCGGGCGGTCGTGGTCGAGGAGGGGCGGATCGCCGAGGTGGCCGCGTCGTCCGCGATCGTGCGGCGGGACGACGATCGGGTCGTGGACCTGTCCGGCAAGACGGTGATACCCGGCATGTTCACGTGCCACTTTCACGCGACTTACCACGAGCTGGGGTCGCGGCCGAATGTGCCGTACGGCAACGAGTACCCGCCGTCGTACCAGGCGCTGATCGCGGCGAAGAACCTGCGGACCGCGCTCGAGCACGGCTACACCGGCGTCGTGGGCGCGGGTGCGTCGAACGAGGTCGAGGGCGGGGTCAAGCGGGCGATCGAGGACGGGTTGATCCCGGGTCCGCGGTTCTGGCCGTCGGGCCGCGAGCTGTCGACGACCGGCCACGCCAACGACGGCGTGCCGTGGCACTGGGGCATGCCCGCGCCGGGCGCGGTGCGGTTGTGCGATGGCGCGGACGGGTTCCGGATCGGGGTGCGCGAGGAGATCAAGCGCGGCGCCGAGGTGATCAAGCTGTTCGTCACCGGCGGGCACGGCACCACGGCGCCGAAGGACCGCATCGAGATGACGCGGGACGAGTTGGCCGCCGCGATCGAGACCGCGCACTCGCGGGGTGCGCTGATCCGCGCGCACCTGGTGAACAAGCCGGCCATCATGATGGCCCTCGACCTGGGGATCGACATCGTCGACCACTGCGACGAGATGGACGACGAGGTCATCGCGGCGCTGGTGGAGACCGGCGCTTTTGTGGTGCCGTCCCTGCACTTCCCCAAGCATTTCCTCGAGCTGATGGGCGACGGGCTCGGGTTCGCGGCGGACGCGATCCGGGCCGACTTGGCGCACATGTACGAGGAGATCCCCAAGGCGCAGGCCGCCGGGGTGAAGTTCGTGCTGGGCGACGACTACGGCGCGATCGGGTTCGCGCACGGGATGTACGGGCGGGAGTTCCGGCTCTACACGGAGCACGCCGGCGTCTCGCCGTTGGAGGTCATCGGCTGGGCCACCCTGAACGGTGCGCAACTCGCCCGGCGGGGACACGACTTGGGGTCGGTCGAGGTCGGGAAGCTGGCCGACCTGGTGGTCCTGGACCGGGACCCGAGCGTCGACGTGTCCGTGCTCGTGGACGGGACGCCGCGGGCCGTGCTGAAGGGCGGGGAGGTTGTCCATGGGCAGCTCGGCGGCTGACGCCGCGCATGCGGCGATGACTGCCGTCGCCCACGCACACGCGGCCGCGGAAGCGCGGGGCGATCTCGCCGGGACGCTCGGGACCTTGGACGACGTCCCGGTGTTCGAGTTCCAGCCCTGCGCCCGCGTGCTGCGCGGCAAGGATGCGGTGCGGCGCTACTACGAGCACTTCTTCGCGGAGTTCCTGCCGCGGACGGTCGGCTTCTCGGTGCGGTCGGAATGGAGCACGCCCGAGGGCCTCGGCCAGGAGTACACCCTGCGGCTGCGGCTGCCGGACGGCGGCATCGGGGAGTTCGGCATCATCGGGATCCTGCTGTTCGGCGTCGAAGGGCTCGCAGGCGAACGCATTTACGCCGCCGACGCCCTGCTCGAACTGATGCTCGGACCGGTGTTCGCGGAGACCGAGCCGCTGCCGGTCGGCGGCCTTTGACCAGCGAACCTCGTGACCACCGGCCCTGTCACCCGTCGCGACTCGTGACAGCCGGCCCCTTCCGGCCGGCCCTGACGTTTTCCCTTCGCGCCGCGTCCCCGGCGCCCATTTGTTCCCTACCCGCCCCTTTGTTCACAACGCTCGGAGAAGCAGCACATGGCTGAGAACCCCAACCCGCCCGCCTGGGACCGGATCGTCGACGTGGTCGTGGTCGGCTCCGGCGGTGCCGCGCTGGTCGCGGCGACGCTGGCGCACGACGGCGGCGCCGAGACCCTGGTCGTCGAGAAGGCCGCCATGCTCGGCGGGACGACCGCGGTGTCCGGCGGCGGCATCTGGCTGCCGGGCAACCACCACATGGAGAAGGCCGGGCTGACCGACAGCCGCGAAGACACCCTCGCGTACATCGAGCGGGTGACCGCGGGCAACGGGCAGATCGACCGGGCACAGGTCGAGGCGTTCGTCGACGCGGCGCCGAAGATGCTCGCCTACCTCGAAGAGCACACGCCGGTCCGTACGCACATCACCCCGCTGCCGGACTACTACTCGCCGTGGGGCGTTCCGGGGCAGCGCGCGATGCCGGGGCGTGCCGTGGAGGCGGACCCGTACGCGGTCGGCAGCGAACTTCCGGAGTGGGCGGACAAGATCGTCAGCCGCGGCACGCTGATGTCGCTCGGCGCGGCGACCACCCTCACGGAGGACTTCTCACCGCAGACCCCCGAACTCGTGGCCGAACTCGCCCGCCGCGAAGCCGAGGACATCCGCCCGAAGGGCGCGGCGCTGATCGCGCGGCTGTTCAAGGGCCTGCTGGAGCGCGGCGTGGAAACGCTGCTGGAGACTCCGGCGCGGGAACTGGTGACACGTGACGGCGACGTCGTCGGCGTCGTGGTGGAGCACGAGGGCCGCGAGCTGCGGATCGGGGCGCGCAAGGGCGTCGTCCTGGCGTGCGGCGGCTTCGAGTGGAACCCGGAGTTGGTCGCGGCGCACATCGGCTACGACGTCAAGCCGCTGTCCCCGCTGCGCAACAACACCGGCGACGGCCTGCTGATGGCGCAGGAGGCGGGCGCGCTCCTCGGCAACCTGGACTCGTACTGGGGCACGCCGTCGATGATCGACCCGGAGATCACCGAGGAAGACGGAACGCCGATCCCGCAGTTCGAGTGGGGCCGCGGCGCGCCGGCGTCGCTGATCGTCAACCGGCACGCCCAGCGCTTCGCGAACGAGGCGCTCCCGTACAACGACTTCCCGAAGGCGTACGGCGAGTACGACACGGGCACGCTGGACTTCCCGAACGCCGCCCCGGCGTTCCAGGTGTTCGACGCGACCGTGCGCGAGTCGCAGCGGATCCTGTCGATGCACCCGGGGCAGCCGGACCCGTCGTGGGTGCGCAAGGCCGACACGATCCGCGAACTGGCGGAGCTGGTGGGCCTCGACCCGGACGCGCTGGAGGCCACCGTGGCCCGCTTCAACGAAAACGCCGAGCGCGGCGAAGACCCCGAGTTCAATCGCCACCAGACCGGCCTGATGGCCCCGGGCCGCGTGAAGCCGCTGACGCAGGCGCCGTTCTACGCGGTGGAGATCCTGCCCGGCACGCTCGGCACCAACGGCGGCCCGCGCATCGACCCGAACGCCCAGGTCCGCCGTCAGGGCGGCGGCGTCATCGGCGGCCTGTACGCGGCGGGCAACACCGCGGCCAACGCCTTCGGCTGGGCCTACCCCAGCGGCGGCGCCACCATCGCCAACGGCACCGTCTTCGGCTACCTGGCCGGCCGCCACGCTGCCGCCCAGTCGCCCCGCGAGATCTAACCACCGCTCCCCCGCGGCCCGCCCCGCCCGGGCGGGCCGCGCCACGGACGTCCCCCCGTCCCACGTTGACTGCGGCCGCGGTGCCCTCAGGGGCGGGCACCGCGGCCGCCGGGGTTTTCGGAGGCGCGGGGGGGGGGGGGGGGGGCGGGCGCGCGGGGGGGCGGGGTGGGAGGCCCCGGGCGCGAGGGCTGTGACGCGGCCCGGCCGCGCGCGGGGGGGGGGGGGGGCGC